>CALWHT010000050.1 GCA_944380515.1 uncultured Roseburia sp. | reverse complement strand
AGACCGTCTGTCCCAATCCGCCATCTCCAGTTGCTTCCGACGGTGGAAGGTACATTCATCCTGGCCTCGTTCCCGAGCTTCATAATATCCTGCATCTGTATCATCGCCACGTCTGCGACACTCGCGTACGCGGCCCGGATCAGTGCATCCGGTATTTCCTCTTTATATTTGATATTCAGGTATTCATACAGATAAGCCAGCTCATAATCCGTCTTATCCCGAAAATACCCGACGATCGTTTCATTGTCATGCGTTCCCGCATAAACCACCAGATTCCCGTCCGTATAATTATGCGGAAGATTGTCGTTTGCCGTATCGCCGTCAAACGCGGACATCAGAATCTTGATTCCTGCCCATCCGGTTTTCGCCATCAATTTTTTTACGCCGGGCATGGGGTTCTTTGCCCCCACATCCTCCACGATCACAGGTATATCGCCCGCCGCCTGCTCAATGGCGTCTGTAAGCTTTTTCCCCGGTCCTCTGCGCCACTTTCCGTTTTTGCCGTTTTCGGCCTCACTCGGCACCGTATAGTATTTTACGATTCCCGTAAAATGATCCAGCCGGATCATATCGAAAAGCTCAGCATTTTCCAGAATCCGCGCCTGCCACCACGCAAACCCGTTTTCCTCCATGAGGCTCCAGTCATATATCGGACTTCCCCACTTCTGCCCGTCCTCAGAATATGCGTCGGGGGGAGCTCCCGCGACGACCTCCGGCGTCCCGTCCTCTCCTAATAAAAAAAGTTCCCGGTGCGCCCAGGCATCGGCACTGTCCGCCGCCACATAAAACGGCAAATCCCCGATGATAGAGACACCCCGGCTGTTTGCATATCTCTTTAACGCCTTCCACTGCCGGAAAAATTCGTACTGACAGAACTTACAGAACATCATATCTGTATGCAGCTTTTCCCGGTACTCGCAAAGCGCGGCCTCTTCACGGTCTCTAAGCGCCGGCTCCCAGCTCTGCCACTCACGGTCACCAAAATATCCCTTTAATGCCGTATAAAGCGCATAATCATCAAGCCACTTCGCCGCTTCGCCGCAGAATCGGCAAAACGCCTCCCCTCCCGTATCAAAACGTTCGAACGCCATTTTCAATACCGCAAAACGGTTTTCATAAATCATTCCGTAATCGATATCCGCCTCATCATTGCCCCAGTGAAAGCTCCGTATTTCCTCGGGTAAGAGCAGCCCCTCCTTCACCAAATCGTCCAAATCGATCAGATAAGGATTTCCTGCAAATGCGGAATAGGATTGATAGGGACTGTCCCCAAAGCTGGTAGGTCCTATCGGTAAAACCTGCCAATACCTCTGCTTTAAGTCCACAAGAACATCCACGAAACGGAAAGCCGCCTCTCCCAGAGTACCGATACCGTACGAGGAAGGTAAACTTGTAACCGCCAAGAGGATTCCTGCTCCCCTTTCCATCCGTTTTGCCCCCAATTTAATCCCCCCGGTTTCCTTTATATATTTCGCTTTTTTTCGTATCTGTTGCAATTTTATTACTGAAAACGTTTTTTGTCAACGAATTTGCGGCTTTTAACAACGTTTTTGCTGTTTTTGCTGTTTTTATCCATCCCTTTTTATGTATTTTAACCATGAAATCGGCAATAATTTTCGAAAATTTTAGAAACCTTTATGACAGACATCTTGCCAAGCATTTCATTGTCCGATATAATGAAGTCAGCAATTTATTTTTTATTTACAAAGTGAGGCTGTTATGGCAACAATCAAAGATATTGCAACCCGTCTCGGCGTTTCCGTCAGCACTGTCTCCAAGGGCTTAAACGGCGCAAGCGACATCAGCGAAGAGCTGCGTCAGATGGTGCTTGATACTGCGGTCGAAATGGAATATGCTACCAAGAAATCAAAGAAAATAGAAAACCGCAAGCTTGCGATTTTCGTGGAAAATATGGAATATGAAACGGCGGATCAGTTCGGTTACGAAATTGTACTCGGTTTTAAGCAAAACGCTTTCCGCCATCAATGGGATGTGACGGTAATACCGGTTACGCCTGCTTTTCAGCTTGCGGAAAAATACGATACCTATATGTTAAAAAACGGGTTCTGCGGCGCTTTTCTGGTGGGCTTTGCCCTGCACGACGAATGGATGCAGCAGCTTTCGCACACGACCATGCCAACCGTCCTGTTTGACAATTATATCCGAAAAAATCCCAATGTCTGCTACGTGGGAACCGACAACTATGAGGGTATCGACGCCGCGGTGGACCATCTTTATACGCTTGGACACAAAAAAATAGCCTTCCTGAACGGCTCGCTCCATTCTATGGTGTCGGAGCAGCGCCAGGAGGCCTGGCTTTTAAGCATGCGCGCCCATGGCCTTGACGTGGAGGAGGATTTGACCGCCTACGGCTATTATGTGGCGGACAGCGCCAAATACCATGTACCGACCTTTCTCGGAGCGGGGGCCACGGCAATCATCTGCGGTAACGACCTCATTGCATCGGGCGTCATCGCCGAATGTAAGCTGCGGGGCTTTCGGGTGCCGGAGGATATCAGCGTGGTCGGCTTTGACGACCTTCCGCTTGCCGCATCCTTAGACCCGCCGCTTACCACCGTGCGCCAGGAACGCAATGAGCTGGGACGCTGCGCCTACGTCGTTTTAAACTCCCTGGTGCACCATATCCCGTTCTGCCGCACCCAGATTCGGGCAAAGCTGATTGAGCGGGAATCCACGGCGCGATACCAGGCTCCGGCGGAAACGCACGCTTCCAGTCGCACGCAAGAACAACAGCAGGATCCCCCCGCTACTTCCGCACTGCCTCATACACCGGCCGATTCTCCGACGCCGGAAACACAATAAGAACCGTCATGGCAGCAAGCGCAAGCACGGACAAAAGCACGACGGCAGTGCAGACACCGAAAAAAGGTGTGCTAAAGCACACCTTTTTGTACCTTCGAGGAAATTTCCTACTTTCTGATAATATCGGAAATTACTTTATAGGCCTGAATCAGTACTGTCGGCAATACGGCGAACAGAAGAATATAGCCCAGCTGCGCCACGCTCATAACCTCTACCGAAAACAGCCGCTGGAAGAACGGAATAAATACTACTCCGGCCAGAAGCAGAACACCGAGCACGAACGCCCCGAGGCTGTACCAGTTGCCGGAAAAGCCAATCTTAAAGATCGAATGTTTGCTGCGGCAGTTAAAGCCGTGGAACAGTCTTGCCAGCGTCAGCGTCGCAAACGCCATCGTGCTTGCCATAGCAGCACTTGTCTCTAATCCCATATAAAATGCAGCCATCGTCGCAATGGCTATAAAGCCGCCCTGCACCAGCAGCTTGGTCAAAAACGCTCTGGTTAAAATTCCTTCCTTCGGATCTCTCGGCTTCTCGGATAAAACGTCCCCGTCCATCGGCTCCATACCGATCGCCAGCGCCGGGAGCGAATCCGTCAAAAGGTTGATAAACAACAGATGCACGGCCTCAAACGGTACCGGAAGCGCCATAATGGATGTATAAAGCACCGCCAGGATTCCCGCCATATTTCCGGACAGCAGGAAAAGAATCGCATTCCTGATGTTGCGGTATACATTTCTGCCGTTTGCGACAGCACCGATAATCGTCGCAAAATTATCATCCGCCAGAATCATGGAAGCCGCGTCCTTCGATACCTCGGTTCCGGTAATACCCATCGCAACACCGATATCCGCTTTCTTAAGCGCGGGCGCGTCGTTGACACCGTCTCCGGTCATGGAAACAACTCTTCCTTTTCTCTGCCATGCCTCCACGATCCGAATCTTATTTTCCGGCGACACACGGGCAAAAACAGAAATCTTCTCGATTAACTGATCCAATTCCTTATCTGTCATCGCATCCAGCTCTGTTCCTACAACAGCGATATCTCCCTCCCGGAAAATGCCGAGCTGCTTTGCAATGGCGGTCGCCGTAATCTTATGGTCTCCCGTAATCATAACCGGGCGGATTCCCGCACGGAAGGCATCCGCCACCGCCGCCTTGGCCTCCTCACGCGGCGGGTCAATCATGGCTATCAGGCCCACAAAGGTAAAGCCGTTTTCATTTTCGAGCGTAAGCGTCTCATCCGGTGCCATTTCACGGTAACCGAAGGCAAGCACACGAAGCCCGTTCTCAGAAAATTCACGGTTCTTCTCCTCCAGCACGCGGATGTCCTCGTCCGTAATCGGACGGATGCCCTCGTTGTCACGGATATTATCCGTACGCTTTAAGAGCACATCCACGGCTCCCTTCGTCAAAACGGTCGGCACGCCGTGCAGCTTGTATTTCGTACTCATCAGCTTCCGGTCGGAATCAAACGGAATTTCCTCCAGACGCTCCATGACCTCACGGAAAAATTCATCGTCCACCTTCGCCTTGCGCACCATTTCAAGCAGCGCGGATTCCGTCGGATCGCCAATCGTCTTTCCCTCGGAGATCCGGGAATCGTTATTTAAAATCGAATCATACATCAGATAACGGTGAAGCTGGTTTTTGACGTCAAGCTGCTGCGGCTCAATCGTCTCTCCACCAATATAAATTTTCTGCACCGTCATTTTATTCTGCGTTAAGGTACCTGTCTTATCCGAGCAAATAACCGATACGCAGCCTAACGTTTCCACCGCCTTTAAATCCTTGATGATGGCATTTCTCTTCGCCATCTTCTGCGTTCCCATCGCCTGTACGATGGTCACGATCGAGCTGAGCGCCTCCGGAATAGCCGCCACGGCCAGCGCAACCGCAAACATCAGAGCGTCCACCAAAGGCATATCGCGGTAAAGACTCAGTCCGAATACGATCGCACAGATTACCAGAATCAATGCCGCAAGCTTTTTACTGAAATCATCCAATGATTTCTGCAGCGGTGTTTTCCGCTCCTTCGCATTGTTCATCAGTCCGGCGATACGTCCGATTTCCGTATCCATTCCGGTTGCGGTCACAACGACCTCCGCACGCCCATAGGTTACAAGGCTGCCGGAGTAAACCATATTTTTCCGGTCACCCAGCGCACATTCCCCTGTCAGCGTGTCCTCCACTTTTTCCACATTGGTGGATTCTCCGGTCAGCGAGCTCTCATTGACCTGCAGCGAATGACTCTTAATGATCCGTCCGTCCGCCGCGGTTAAATCTCCCGCCTCCAGAAGCAGAATATCGCCCGGCACTACCTCTACCGCCGGAATCTCCGTTTTTCTGCCGTCACGCAGTACCTTTGCATTCGGCGCAGACAATTCCTTTAAACTTGCAAGAGACTTCTCGGCTTTGGCATACTGCACGGTTCCAAGCACCGCATTCAGTACCAGCACCACGAGGATTACCACCGTACTCTCCAGATTTCCGGAAAATGCGGAGATAACTGCCGCCACGATTAGAATCACAACCAGCAAATCCATAAACTGTCCGAGAAATACCTGGAAAAGACTTTTCTTCTCACCCTCGGAAAGCTGGTTCTCGCCGTATTTCTCGCGCCGTTTTACCGCTTCCTCCTCCGTCAGCCCTGCCTGCGTTGTCTCAAAGCTATGCAATGCTTCCTCCGCCGGCTTTTGATACCATTCATTCATGTTGCCTTTCCTCCCTGTTCGCTGTTACACGAGTGAAAACTGTGCACCCGATTTATGACATCCTCTCACCGCGTCCGAAAGTAAATATTGGCGCCCCGGGGCAGCTCTTTGCAGCTTTCACCAGGCTTACACATTCTTTTATACCAGTTAATGTGACATGGTGTTCCTTAATATAAAAAAGAGACTCCCAACGCAGAAATACAGCCGTCTGTATATTCTGCGTCAAAAGTCTCATAACCATTCACAGTATGGTATGCATCACCAGGTTCCATGGAACCGCGTATGTTGACAATGCATTTTCTATTACTCCCTTTTGGACGTTTCGGTTCTGATTGACTGTAGTATAACCACAACCCATGCTCTTTGTCAACCTTTTTTTCTTCCAAAATATCAAAAATATTTTCTCAATGCCAGCGGTTGTCCCCGGTTTTTCCCGCACGCACGGGCCTTTTTTGCAAAATGCCGCGGCCGCTCTTTTCCCTCGCATACGCCAGCAGGATTAAAAGCTCATGCGCCAAAAGCGGCATGGATGCAAGCACCAGCAGCTTTACCCATTCTAAAATACTCAGCCGGCAGGTGCCGAACAGATTTACAAAGTAAGGCACCTCGGTTACAAGCACCTGAAGCCCAAGCCCGATGAAAAACGCAAGCACCATCAGCCGGTTTTCCAGATGATTGATCCGAAACAGCGAGGTCTCCACATCGCGCATGCCGATTGCGTGAAAAAGCTGTGACATTCCCAGCACCGTAAAGGCATAGGTCTGACAGCGCCGCAGGATATCCTCCCGCGCAAGCATCTCCCCAATGGCGGAAAGCGTTACGCTGCGTCCGGAGTCCAGCAGCAATGCCGTCGGAAGCTGTAAAAACGCCGCCGTGCTGATGACTGCAATCAAAACGCCGTAAAAGCAGGTACAGCTCCAGCCGCCGCCGGCAAAAAGGCTTTCCTCCTTTCCCCTCGGAGGGCGGTCCATATAGCTTTTATTTTCCTCCTCATCGATGCCCAAAGCCAGCGCCGGAAGCGAATCGGTAATCAGGTTGATCCAGAGGATATGGCTGGATTTTAACGGCGCCGCAAACCCGCAGGCCACCGCGGCAAGCATCGTAATGATTTCTCCGAAATTGGAGGACAGCAGGAAAATGACGGATTTTCTGATATTTTCATAAATACATCTTCCCTGTGCGATTGCTCCCGCGATCGTCGCGAAATTATCGTCAGTCAGCACAATGTCCGCCGCATTTCTGGCAACATCCGTTCCCGCTTTTCCCATCGCAATTCCTACATCCGCCGACTTTAAGGACGGGGCGTCATTGACTCCGTCTCCGGTCATCGCAACAATTTCCCCCTTCTTTTTGCTCGCAGCCACGATGCGTACCTTATGCTCGGGTGAGACATGGGCAAACACCGAGAGCTGCGGGAGCCTCGCGGTAAGCTCCTCCTCGCTCAAAAGCTCCAGTTCCTCCCCGGAAATGCACTCCTGTTCCTCCGAGGCGATGCCAAGTTCCTTCGCGATGGCAAACGCCGTATCCATACGGTCGCCGGTTATCATCACCGTTTTTACGCCCGCCCGGAAAAATTCCGCAACGGCCTCCTTTGCCTCCGGACGGATGGGATCCGCCATACCCGCCATGCCGATAAACGTCAGCCCGTTTTCCTCCACATCAGACGCATGCTGCCGCATTCCGAGCGCGAGAACGCGCAGCGCATTCTGCGTCATACCCGCAAGCGCTTCATAAATTCTTTTTTTGTGCTCCGGCGTCATGGGCATCCGCTCCCCGTGAAGCAAAAGAAAGCTGCTGCGCTCGATAATTTCATCGGGCGAGCCCTTCGTGTAGGAAATTCCGCCGCTCTCTCCCATATGCAGGGTTGTCATCATTTTCCGTGCGGAATCAAACGCAAGCTCCTTTTTTCTGGGAAACCGGCGCTCCAGCTCTTCCCTGTGGATTCCGAAGATTTCCGCCATATCAAGAAGCGCAAGCTCCGTCGGATCCCCGATGCGCTCCTGTTCCACCGACGCGTCATTGCAGAGGGCAAAGCCCCGGAGGAAGTGTCCGTTTTCCCCGGCGTCAAGCTGCTCCGGCGGGCATACCCTTCCGTCCGTATAGCACGACGTGACCGTCATCCGGTTCTGTGTGAGTGTTCCCGTCTTGTCCGAGCACACGACGCTGACACAGCCTAATGTCTCCACGCTCGGCAAACGTTTTACGATCGTATGTACCTTCACCATACGCGATACGCTGAGCGCGAGCACCATCGTGACAATCGCCGGCAGTCCCTCGGGCACCGCAGCCACCGCGAGCGATATAGCAGTAATGAGCATTTCCCCGATATCCCTTTTTTGCAGCACCGCCATAAAAAACAGCAGAATACACAAAAAGATGGATACCGTGCTTAAAATCTTTCCCAAATCGGCAAGCCGCTTCTGAAGCGGCGTAAGCTCTGTTTTGGCATTTTGCAGCAGCCTGGCGATGCCTCCGATTTTGGTATCCATGCCGATTGCGACGACGACGCCCTCCCCGCGTCCTGAAGTGACATTGGTCGTCATATATGCCGCGTTTTTCTCGGCGGTATTTTTCGACACCGGTACGGATTCGCCGGTGAGCGCCGACTCCTCGATTTTTAAATTCACGGCGGAGGTGAGCCTCAAATCTGCCGGTACCTGCCGTCCGGCCTCCAGACAGACAATGTCTCCCGGAATAAGGTCGGCCGCGGGAATTTCATGGATATGCCCACCCTCCCGAACCAGCGCGTGCGGACTTGTCATCTTCTCAAGCGATTCCAGCGCCCGTTTAGCCTTCCCCTCCTGTATCACTCCGACAAGCGCGTTTACCAAAACCACCGCGAGGATAATCACCATATCCCCGATTTCCCGCAGCAGCAGCGAAATGGCCGCCGCCACAAACAGAATAAAAATGAGCGGGTCGTTTAGCTGCTCCAGAAAACTGGCAAATACGGATTTCCCTTCTTCCTTCTCTAATACGTTCTTTCCGCGCTCCATGGGCTTCCCGGAATATTCCATGTCTTCTCGTCCTCCCTTTTCCCGCAGGCGAAACGGCGGACGGCTCATACCGACGCCACAATAAAAAGGCCTGCCTCACTCTGATATGCGACTAACACATCTTATGAGGACAGGCCCGTTTTTATGCCGTTTTATTCATTATTTTAGGAAAGAACAAACTGATCTACGATTTTTCTTAAATTTGCAGCGCACTCGTAGCATTCCGAAACCATATCATGCGTCGTTCCCGTCTTTTCGGCCATACTGCTTGTCTTTTCCGCAATATCCGAAACACCGATTGCCGATTCGCCGATGGTATCGTTAATTCCGCTGAGCGCCTGAGCAATCGCTTCAATGGAATCAGAGAGCTGCAGCATGGAATCCTTGACTCCGTTCATGCTGGTCTCAAAGGTATCCGCATCCACCTGATACTGATCGCCCACCTGCTCAAATTCCTTATAATCACTTAATACTGTCTGCTCAAGGAAGGTCGTCGTTTCTTCCAGACAGTCCGCCATATTGGCAACCGCCTCGTTGACGGCCTTTACAATTTCGCTTATATCCGCGATTGCCTTTGAGGTCTGGTCGGCAAGACTTCCGATTTCAGAAGCAACCACGGCAAAGCCCCTGCCGGCCTCTCCTGCCCTCGCCGCCTCAATGCTGGCATTTAAGGCCAGAAGGCTGGTCTGGGAAGAAATTTCCATAATCGTGCTTGTCAGGGCATTAATCTGCTCCACCGCTTTGGAGCCTTCAATGGCCTTTTCTGCCTTCACTTTCACGTTGTCATACATTTCTATGGTGCGGGTGCTTGCCTGAACGGTCTTATCACGCAGATTTTTTGCACGCTGCATAATTTCCTGCGAGGTACTCGCCCCCTGCTCCGCGAGGGAATTGATAGCCTCAGCTCCCTCCTTCATACTGCCTACATTCTCATTGATGTTGACCGTCGTCGCCGCGGTCTCCTCCATGCCCGCCGCAAGCTGCTGACTGGTCGCGGAGTTGTCGGAACACATATGATCCACGGTCTCAACGACCTCCTGCAACCCGTCTACATTTCCCGTAATCTGTTTGCTGGCCTCGTTAATGCCGGTCACCATATCTCTTAAATTGTTGCGCATAAGGCGAACCTCACGCGCCATAACGCCGGTCTCATCCTTCCTTTTGCACAGCTTTTCTCCCTCTTCATTCTGCCGGAAATCCAGATTTGCCGTGTTACCGATAATTTCAGTGAGCTTCTTAATCGGCGCGCAGATAAAGAATCGACTGACAATATATCCGAGCACCACGCAAACCACCAGAATCCCAACAGCCTGCAGCGCCATCTGCAATATCATGCTGCGAATCGGCTCCATGATTTCATCCTGGTCAGCAGACACCACAACAATCATATTCTGTGACGTGAGCGCGTACCCCGCGTACTTAATTGCTCCGTTGAAATCGTATTCGACTACTGCGTCCTCC
Source organism: uncultured Roseburia sp. (assembly GCA_944380515.1). Taxonomy (GTDB): domain Bacteria; phylum Bacillota; class Clostridia; order Lachnospirales; family Lachnospiraceae; genus Roseburia. The sequence continues at coordinate 77,132 of CALWHT010000050.1, read as the reverse complement.
GGCTTCTGCCCTGCCGCCAGCTGCTCGACCACACCGCTTACGACTGCATTCTCCACCGGCTGACCGATTTTATCCGCTGTCGGATGATACAGCATGGTTCCATCCTCCGCTACCAGATACGCATAGGAGGAATCGACGCCGTTCATCTTCATATCCGCCATAACTCCCGCATACTCATCCGTATTCGCAAGTTCTTCCGGAATATTATCAATCGTCCGTGCTCCCATCTGGGCTATGGTCAGAATATAGTCCGAGGTCAAATCCGAAACCACACTGCTTGACCCCATTGCTGCACTTACCAAGGTACCCGCAACCGCCAGCACCACAACTACAACCGTTAAAAACATCACCTTCGCTGAAATCGATTGAATGACTGATACTTTCTCCCTTTTTTCCATATAAAATCCCTTCCAGCCGCTAAAATCCTTCCGGAAATGGCTGTTCCTTTCATTGGTATATTACTTATTTTATCATACTTATAGAGAGAGTGACAAATATTTTTTCGATTTGACGTAATTTTCACCAGACAGGAACCCTTGCCGTAAATTCTACCCATGGAAGTGCCATTATGGAGTAAGGACCAGTTTTACTCATTTCCCACTCAATCTTCATGTTCTTCCATATATTTAAATACCTTTTTATCACACTTTGCCTTTTTATACCAACCAATACTAATCATTACAAGTCTAAAAAATAAGAGAAACGCTGTAAAATCAACGTTTCTCCTACTTTTAAACACTGCCGGCGACCGGAATCGAACCGGTACTGTATTTCTACAACAGGATTTTAAGTCCTGCGCGTCTGCCAGTTCCGCCACGCCGGCAAATCAATGGGCAGAGGTGGATTCGAACCACCGAAGCAATTTGCAGCAGATTTACAGTCTGTCCCCTTTGGCCACTCGGGAATCTGCCCATTTGTCAGGAACACCTCAGGGCATCCTGACAGAATCTGATTATATCACATTGCCTTTGATCGCGCAACCGTTTTTTCGTTCTGCGGCTCGATTTCGCATCTTAAAATCACGGCAGACTGCTTTTGCAGCTCAATCGCCAGCACACCGTCCTTAAGCTCGTAGCGCCTGGGCATCAGCGAATATCCGGCTTCGTTTGTGATCATAATGCGCTCAAGCACGGCTTCTCTCGGGATGCCCGCCGGCCAGACCTCCAGCTCGATACTCCGCTCCGACTCGCCGTTATTAAGCAGTACGACAAACTGCTGACTGCGGTTAAATCTTGCGTAACAGAGCAGATTCTCCCCACCCTTTAAAAACTTCAGGGAACCCGTGCGCAGCGCCGGATTTTCCTTATGGATATGGATGATGTCCCGGTGGAAATCCACCAATACCACATCTTCCTTTCCCCACGGGTAGGTGCGCCTGTTGTCCGGGTCGGTAAAGCCGCAGAGCCCCGCTTCATCCCCGTAATAAACGGTCGGCGCTCCGGGCCAGGTCATCTGAACGACTACCGCCTCCCGGAATACCGCAGGACGGATTCCCTCCGACGCGGCATGGGTTCCAAGCACCGCCGCGCGCCCCACCTTTCCGTTTGTCCTTGTCATAAAACGGGAATGGTCATGGTTGGAAAGCTCGTTCATGGCGCATAATAGCTGGGAAGTCTGGAAGCTTGCCATGTAATGGCGCATTGCTCCCTCAAAATCCTTTTCGCTTCCAAGCAACTCCGGCTTTGCCTCGTCGCTGTGCTTTTCCAGGCCGGTCAAAAACCAGGTCAGAGGCTCCATAAACGCGTCATAATTCATTACGGTGTCCCATTGGTCCCCGTTCTCGAGCCATTCCTTCGGGTCCCCGTAATGCTCCGCCAAAATAATCGCGTCCGGATTCGCCGTCTTTACCGCCGTGCGGAAATCCCTCCAAAACTTATGATTCACCTCGGGCGAATGGCCCAAATCCGCCGCCACATCCAGCCTCCAGCCGTCCACATTGTAAGGGGGGGACACCCATTTTGCGGCAATGCGCATAATATAGTCGTACAGCTTTTCGGAGTCCTCATAATTGAGCTTCGGAAGGGTATCATGCCCCCACCAGCCCTCGTAGGTTGTATTAAAGGGCCATGCGTGCTCATCGCGGAACTTAAAAAAGCTGCGGTACGGACTTTCCTCCGAAATAAACGCTCCCTTCTCATAATCTCCGGTGAGCGTGTAAATTTCCTCCCGGTCAAGCCATTTGTTAAACGAACCGCAGTGATTGAACACCCCATCGAGAATCACCCTCATACCTCTGGCATGAATTTCTTCCACGAGCTTTGCGAAAAAGCGGTTGCTCGCCTCTAAATTTTTCCGGTTTGTCACGCGGTTCACATGGCGGGTTGCCCTGCGGTTATCGGTCACCCCGTCCGAAAGCAGCATCCCGTCGTCCTCTAAAATAACTCCGTAATGCGGGTCGATATAATCGTAATCCTGAATGTCATATTTGTGGTTGGAGGGAGAGACAAACAACGGATTAAAATAGATAACCTCCACGCCAAGCCCCTGAAGGTAGTCCAGCTTTTGACGAACCCCCTCCAGATCTCCCCCGTAAAACTCTGCCACGGAAAAATCCGAAGGGCACTGCTCCCAGTCCTCCATCCGCTGACTGGTCGTGCGGATATAAAAATACTCATCGGTCAGCACGTCGTTGGACGTATCCCCGTTGTAAAACCGATCCACCAGAATCTGGTACATCACCGCCCCCTTCGACCAGTCCGGCGTGGAAAAGCCCGGAATGATGCGGAAACAGTACTGCTCACGGGATTTTTTGCTGACGCCGTAACGGTCATAATATACGCACAAAAGCCCCGTCACAACCTTAAAATAATAGCAGAACGGTTCTTCCCCAAGCGTGATTTTTACCTCATAATAATCAAATTCTCCCGCCGTCTCGGCTTTTTTCATCTTATACTGCTGCTCCCCGGTGCAGAGCCATACAATATCGACATTGTCTTTCGCCGTGCGAAAACGGATGGTCACTTCCTCCCCCGCCTCCGGCTCCACAGGCTGTCTGTAGTCGGCCGTCCCGTCGGAAAAAAGCGCTTCCTTCCGCAAAAGCGGGCGCATCTGCATGATATAGCGCTGTATACGGTTAAACTCATAAACAGAATCTTGTTTGTTCATAGAAAATACTCCCTTTCGAAAATTTACGAAAATACATGGCTATTATATCACAAATCTGCTTTTGTGCAATCTCTTTCCCCTCTATTTTCCGGTTAAAACCCGCTGGCACCAGGAAAGCACCTCCGCAATTTCCTCCGTATTGGCACGATAAAAAATACGGTTATTTTCCTTTTCCAGCTCCACCAGGCCTTTTCCCAAAAGCCCTCCCATATGATGGGAAATCGTTGCGGTGGTCAGATCCAGGTGCTTCGCCAGTTCGCTGCCGTAAGCGCTTTTATCACGGATATAGGAGAGAATCTCGAATTTGCTGCGGTCGCTTAACAGCTTTAAGACCTCAAGGGCATGGCCCTCCATCGCCGCGCCCACCCTGCCGCTTCCCGCCCCAAGCGGAATGCCCGCGGAAAAAAGTATGCCCAGCCGATAAACATCCGCCCTGCGAAATTCACCGTTATCGTCCACGTCACAGAAAAAGCCCGCGGCATTCGCCGCAATAAACGCCGGATAAACCTCATAGCCGTAAGAGTTTTCGCCGATGCTGATGCCCCACTTTTCTGTGAGAAAAGAACGTAAATCCCGGCTCTCCCCATATTCCCTCCAATAATCGTAAAACTGCTCCGTCCAGTGAAGCAGCTCCGTTTCGAAATGACGAAGGACGCCTGCCGCGCGCTCCAAAAGCCCAAACACACACTTTCGGTGACGCTCCGGCTCCCAGAACACCTCCTGCAGCCGCAGCTTTTCCGCGTCCGCAAGCTTCATCCGCAAAATCCGCCGCATGACGTCCCCCGGCGTCCTGTCCTTCTCAATCTCGCTGTTGTCTAATATTCCTGTTCCATAAAGAAAAAGCCGCTCCCCGAAGACTCTGCAATATTCCTCCTCCGTCATAGACGCAAGATTTTTCTCTATACCCTCTGTGCTGTCGCCAATAAACCCATGCCAGCACTCTCCCAAAAGGACAAACCCGGCAAGCGCCTCTCTCTCCCCTTCCTTTTCATAAAAATAGTATTTGATTTCTTCCCTGCTGTCATCCAGCTGTCTGTGCGCCTCCTGCTCAATCTGCCCTAACAGGTCAAATATCCCGCGCAGCTGCGTCCCGCTTAAATCATACTTTTTCCCGAGGCTCCTTTCCAGCTCCGCAACACCCTCGTCACTTGCGAGAAGCACGAGCAGGCTAAACGCCTCCGATATATAATCAATTTTCCGTATGATATTTCCCTGCATATCGTCCGCACCCTTCCGCTCATCATTCGAACTGCACTCTGCGCAGCGCCGTATAGACAAATAATACCACACAGAGCATCCCGCTGACTACAAAAATCTGGCGGACCGGGCATATTGCGGCAAGCGCTCCGACCGCCGCCGAGGCAGCCGGCGTTGCGGCACATGCCGCCGCGTTAAAAACAGAGCCTGCACGTGCCAGATAATCCTGTTCCACAACCTTTACAAACTGCACATTCAGCGCCGTGGAAATCAGGCCTATGCCGAATCCCACCAGGATACTTGCCGCTGCCGCCAGAAGACAGCCGACCATAACGTTTCCCCGAACAAAAGTACCCAGACTGTAGGCATAGGTACCCGCTCCCGCCAAAATCCCTCCGGTGACTATCACGCTTCTGACGGAGCACCTTTTGTCCGCGGCGGGAAATACCGCAGATCCAAACCCCATTCCGACCATACAGGCAATGGATAAGACGCTTAAAAGCCCGCTTCCCTGCCCGAACACTTCATCCGTCAGCGGGCTTTGCAGGCTGTTCAGCGGGACCATCACGGCATTGATCACCACGCCCAAAATACAGAAATTCCGGATCACAGGCTTTTCCTTCAGATACCGCACACCGCCCGCCAATGACCTTTTATATTCCCCGAGCTTTAACGGCTCCCTGTGCAAATCTTCCTCTTTCACCCGGAGCCTCGACCGAATCAGCGCCGAGCCGAAAAACGAAGCCGCGTCGATGAGAATTGCGGACCAGATTCCAAGAGCAGCAATGATAACACCTGCCGCGGAAAGTCCGATAAGCTGGACCACGGTAGACACCGTATTATTCAGCGAGGTACCGTAGGAATAATATTTTTTTTCCAAAAGCTTTGGCACCAGCGCCATCCCCGCCGGAAGCCCGAACGCCTCGACCGAAGAATTTAACAGCGTAAAGCCCGCAAGCACCCAGGGATTTATCTGTCCCGTCACATAAAGCAGGGCAAGCCCCGCCGTAATCACACCCCGCACGGCATCTGCGGCCACCATCACCCGTTTTTTATCCAGACCCTCGACCAGCGCCCCTGCAAAGGGCTGCAGAAATACGGTCGGAAGCTGATTCAGCGCAAAAATCACCGCTGACCAGGAAGCGCTTCCCGTCACGGAATACACCAGCCAGGTAAAGGCTATCGCGTCTATGGAATCCCCAAAACGGTTAATCATATTGGAAAAAATGATTTTGACATACTCCTTTTGAGAAAATACGTCTCTGTAACTGATTTCTTTCGCTTTTTCTTTCTTCATTTCCTGTTCCCCCCCCCTCTTCTCCTTTGTTTAACCATTATCTCGTATGTAATTAGATATATATCTAATATTGTATATAGCAAATTGTTAGATAAATGTCAACACATTGTTATTAGATTCTTATCTAATAATAAGCGCAAAAAAAATGAAACTGACCAATCAGTTTCATTTTTAGGAGAAGGTATTTTTACTATGGGGTATAGCAAAAACTATATATAATGTATTGGGGGGTTTTTACGGTTATTATATTACCACGCCTCTGCAAATAAGTGTGCACAAACTTCACAAATTTTCATATTTGTTTTTGTGCACTTTATACAGTACCTTCCTCCCAATCTTAAAATTTCTGTCCCGTACCGCCTGCGGCGGGCTTTTGATTTGATGGGAAAGCCAATACCTTTATTTTTCCTGCAAAAGCAAAAAAAATGAAACTGACGAGTCAGTTCCATTTTTAGGAGAAGGTATTTTTACTATGGGGTATAGCAAAAACTATATATAATGTATTGGGGGGTTTTACGGTTATTATAATACCACGCCACCGCAAACAAGTGTGCACAAACTTCACAAATTTTGCCTTCTCATTTTATACATTTTGTACAGTACCTTTGAACCACATTTTCCCGCACCGGCAAATATTGCACAATCACGCTTCAAATAATGCCTCAAACTCCTGGCGTCCGATTTTTTCCTTTTCCAAAAGCAGCTTTGCACAGGCATCCAAAACACTCCTGTTTTCCGTAATGAGCTGCCTTGCCTTCGCGTAACAGTCATCGATAATGCTCTTGATTTCCCGGTCGATTTCAGTTGCCACCCCTTCGCTGTAGCCTCTGGTATGGGCAAGGTCACGGCCGATGAACACCTCATCGTCATCATTGTCATAGCAGATCAAACCGATATTTTCAGACATGCCGTATTTTGTGACCATCGCCTTTGCCATCCTGGTCGCCTGCTTAATATCCTGAGAAGCTCCGGTCGTAATATCATCAAACACCAGCTCCTCCGCCACACGTCCGCCCAGGGAAACAATAATATCCTGCAGCATCTTTCCTTTGGTGTTAAACATCTCATCCTTTTCCGGCAGCGGCATCGTATACCCGGCCGCCCCGTTTCCGGTCGGAATAATCGAAACGGAATATACCGGTCCGACATCCGGGAGCAGATGGAATAAAATCGCATGCCCGGATTCATGAAAGGCCGTAATCCGCTTTTCCTTCTCGGAAATAATGCGGCTTTTCTTTTCGGCGCCGATTCCAACCTTGACAAAGGACCTCTTGATATCCGCCTGAACGATATACACCCGGTTTTCCTTTGCCGCGATAATTGCCGCCTCATTGAGAAGATTCTCCAAATCAGCCCCGGTAAAGCCCGCCGTTGTCTGGGCAATCTCCTTTAAATCCACATCATCGCCGAGCGGCTTGTTCTTTGCGTGAACGGCAAGGATCTCCTCTCTGCCGCCCACATCGGGACAGCCCACATGCACCTTCCGGTCAAAGCGTCCCGGACGCATGATCGCAGGGTCCAAAATATCTACGCGGTTTGTCGCCGCCATCACGATAATTCCCTCGTTGACGCCGAAACCGTCCATCTCCACAAGCATCTGATTTAAGGTCTGCTCGCGCTCGTCGTGCCCGCCGCCCATACCTGTGCCGCGGCGTCTCGCAACCGCGTCAATCTCGTCGATAAACACGATACAGGGCGCGTTCTTCTTCGCCTCCTCGAACAGATCACGCACACGGGAGGCTCCGACGCCGACAAACATTTCCACGAAATCAGAACCGGAAATGCTGAAAAACGGCACACCGGCCTCGCCTGCAATCGCCTTTGCCAGGAGAGTCTTACCGGTTCCGGGCGGTCCGACCAAAAGCACGCCCTTCGGAATCCTCGCGCCAAGCTGCGTATATTTTTTCGGAGCACGCAGGAAATCCACGATTTCCTCCAATTCTTCCTTTTCTTCCTTCAATCCGGCAACATTGGCAAAGGTCACCCGCTTTGCCTGCTCATCTGTCATCATCTTTGCCCTGCTCTTGCCGAAGTTCATCATCTTGTTTCCGCCGCCCGAGCTTGCCGCCGCCTGATTCGTCATAATCATAAAGAAGATGAACATCGCCGCGAAAATAATCAGATACGGCAGCAGCGTCAACAGCCAGCTCTCCTCCGGCGGATTCTGTACGGTATAGGTCTTAAAATCCTGATCCCGCATGTATTCTTCAATCTCATTCACATCGGAGACCAAAAGCACCTCCGTGCTGGAATCGCGGAACGTAATATAGACACTTCCCGTCGGCACCTCGCGGTTAGGCACGATATTCACCTGCGCCACCTCACCCTCGGCAAGCGCTGTCTCAAACTGCTGTCTCGTATAATGGTTTGTGGACGTATTGCCGTCCAGCCAATACCAGATAGCAATCACTGCCAGTATCAATATCAGGTAAATTCCAAATCCTCTAAAACCGTTTCTTTTACTATTCAATCTGCTTCTCCTTTATTCCTCTATCTCTACAAATCCAATGTACGGCAGGTTCCGGTAGTGCTGATTGTAATCCAGCCCGTAGCCCACGACAAATTCGTCAGGGATCTCAAAGCCCACATAATCGACCTTCACATCCACAACGCGGCGCTCCGGCTTATCCAGCAGCGTACATAGCCTGATGCTCTTTGGATTTCTTGTTTTCAAATTCTGCAAAAGGTAACTGAGCGTCCTTCCGGAATCAATGATGTCCTCAATCACAAGCACATTCTTGCCCTCGATACTCGTCGAGAGATCCTGGACTATTTTTACCACCCCGCTTGAGGAGGTTCCGGCGCCATAGCTTGACACCGACATAAATTCAATTTCTACCGGAGAAGTAATCCGCTTTGCAAGCTCGCAGGTAAAAAATGCAGAGCCCTTCAAAATACAGATCAGGCAGACCGATTCGCTGCCGTAAGCCGCGCTGATTTCCGCGCCAAGCTCCCTCACCCGCTTTTCAATTTCTTCTTCCGAAATATGCACATTGATCTTTTTAATCTTCAAGGTAATTTCCTCCGTCTGCCCGTACTTCCAAAATGCGTTTTGTATCGTTTGTGACCTTATAAGCGGCGCTGATACGTCCGCCAATCACCCATACAATATGTGACTGCTCCGCCAAAAGCCAGACTTTGTCCCGCAGTTCCTGCGGCACCTTCTCATTGATAAAATAGTCTTTGAGCTTTTTTCTGTGGCCGGCTTCGTCCACGGTCAGATAATCTCCCGACGCACGTTTTCGAATCTGCAAATCACATTTTATCTTATCATAATTCAGCCATTTCGTATACTTCTTTTTTTGAATTTTGCTATTTTGCCGATTATTTGGCAAAATTCTCAGGTACAGGGAAGCGCCGGGCAGCCTGACCGCGACCGACTCTCCCGCCTCCAGCCGCCTGCGTTCCTCTTCCCCGACAAAAAACACCTGATTTTCAAGAGCGTCCTGCCCGGCAAGTTGCCCGGCAAGTTGCCGTGCTGACAGCATTTCCTCCGCGCGCCGCAGCACGACTCCCCCGTAGGTCCGTTTTGCCGTTATCCCGTGCGCAAGCATTACGCTTCGTCCGACCTGCTGCCCGAACAGCTTCATGACCGCCTCCACATGCACGCGCCCGACATCCCTGCCTCCGCCCGACAGCTCCGTAAGCGCGCGGTGCACAATCTCCGTCTGGATCAGCTCCGGATATGTAAAAAAGCGTTCCATCCCGATACAGCAGCCGTCTTCCCTCTGCATGCAGCAGTCCGCAAACGCTTCCCCGGTTTTCTCCTCCATGTAATCCGCCAGCCGGCACAGATAACCGGCACATTGATTGATGTGTAAAACTGCCTGCCGGTTGATTTTCTCAAGCTCCGGCAAAACCGCGCGGCGCAGGCGGTTCCTGCTGTATTCCATATCAAAATTCGTGCGGTCGGTCCGGTATTCTCTTGCATTTTCTTTCAAATACGCCTCAATATCCGCCCTCGATACCACAAGCAGCGGACGGATCACATCCGCCCCCTCCATGAGCCGCCGCTTCGGGCGCATACCGCAAAGTCCGTCCAGCCCGCTGCCGCGTATCATCCGAAAAAGAACCGTCTCCGCATTATCATCGGCGTGGTGCGCGAGTGCGACTCTTACCCGCCCGGAGGACTGCCGCGCTTCCTCTGCCGCTTTCCGGAAGCAATCATAGCGCATTGTCCTTGCCGCCTCCTCGAGCCCGAGCCCGTTTAGATCCGCAAAGCCCGGCACATCCACGCGAAACGTCCGCAGCGGCACGGAAAGCCCGGCGCAGAGCTGCCCGGTAAACGCCTCGTCCGCACGGCTCTCCTCCCCGCGGATCCCGTGCTCCACATGCACCGCCGAGAGCGTAAAACCGATTTCCTGCCGCAGCTTCCTTAGCACCAGCAGCAGACACACCGAATCCGCCCCGCCGGAAACCCCCGCAAGCACGGTATCTCCCCTCTCGATAAGTTTTTCCTGTCTGATCCATTTTAATACTTCATCCGTCATCTACTTCTCCCAGATGCAGGCCGCAAGCACGGTCATATCATCTCTCGCTTTTCCTCCCGTAAACAGCATCACCCGCTCCATAATCCGTTTGGCAAGAATACCCGGGTTATTGGTCTGGATGCTCTCTATGATTTCCTGCATTGTTTCCTCCGGTTTGGGAACATGTAAATATTCTAACACACCATCGGTAACCATGACAACAAAATCGCCGTTTTTGAGCACGGTCTCACTGGTTTCTATCTCAATCTGCGCTTTGGCGCCCACCGGGAGGGAAGACGAGGTGATGCACTCCACCTCATCCTCCCGCTTGATAAAGGTCGCCGACGCACCGATTTTATACAGACAGGCCTTCCCGGTATACAGATTGATTTTGCACAGATCCACCGTGGAATAAAGGTCGTCCTCCCCCTTCATCACCATCGCGGAATTCATCATGCGGATTGCCGTCTCGACCGAAAAACCGGCTTCCATGAAGCGCTCCACCAAATCCAGTACCATCTCGCTCTCCTTGCATGCCATGCTCCCGGAACCCATGCCGTCGGAAAGCCCCAGCAGCAGTTCGCCGCGCTCCAGCTCCAGAAAGGAAAAGTTATCCCCGGAAATCCCCGCCCCGTCCTTTGTCATGCGGGCGATGCCCTGTACATTCCGGTAAACCGTGTCCTCATACAGGACAAAGGGAGCCGGCTCCCTGGAAATGAAGGTTTTGGAATCCGCCGTCATACGCAGCTTTTTTCCCAGGGCATGTCCCGCCGCCGCAAGGAAGGTTTTCATGGAAATGCAGCCGCCCAGCCTGCTTTTAAGCGTCACCTCCAGCTTCAGCCGCCCGTCCAGCGTTTCAATCAGATGCATTTCCTCAATGACAATCCCGTACTCCCTGGCACGGTACCTTATTTCCGCGAGCGCCCGCCGCTCCTGCGTATCAAGCACCCGTTCCTCCCGGGCGCAGTCCTGCATAATGTACGCCATGGCGTCAAGCTGCTCTGCAATCACCTCCCGGTTTTCCAACAGCCGGTTATACCAGGCGCGGTTTAAATTGACGCGTTCAAAGACCCGCACAGCCTCCTCCACCATATCCCTGCTTCTGGCACAGTAACGGCTTAACTGCTCCTCGTTTTCCTTTCCCGGCTCCCCGACATGCCAAATCGAGGAAATCATCGAGGACAAAATACCGTAAAGCGGTGTGGAATCCCTTTCCCAGCAGACGGCGCAGGACTCGCAGGAGGCACAGATTTTTCCCGTCAGTTCATTCTGCACCTGCCCCAGCTCCTCCGCCGTATAGCTTTCCTTTTTCACGCTCATGGTATGAAAAATCCGGGAAAGCCCCTGGAAGGATTCCGCATAATTCATCAGGCGCTCTCCGTTGCCGGTCTCCGTCCGTTCGACCGGCTGCTTTTCCTTCGGCTTCCACTCCATGACGGCATGCAGCGCCCTGCTCAGCAAAATCACCGCCCCGAAGATAAAAATTCCTTCTAAAAAGACGGCGGCAGCCTCGGGCTGATTTTTCCACTCCAGCAGCCCCCCGCAAAAGGACAATATCATGGTGGAGAGCGCCGCCAAAATTCCCGCCAGAAACGCGGGGCAGCCCTCGTTGGCCCATTCCACCAGACGGATTGCGCCCGCAATCACAAGCAGCGCGACACCGTATTTCACCGCCGCTGTCAGCGGCATAAAAAACGCCATTCCTATGTACATAAATCCCAACAGTATCATACCGTTCATATGCTCCAGATAGAGCGCCGCAAAATATGCCGGCACCAGCGGATAGCATCCTAAAACGCTTCCCCCGCAGACCAGACTCCCCAACACTCCGAGCATCATTTGTTTTGCATCTGCTTTTTTCATGACTTCTCTCCTGCCTTCTCTATTTAGATTTTGCCTTCCCGGCCGGTTTTGTCCCGATGGCAAAGTCTCCTGCCGGGTCAGTGCATCTAATTATAGGAGCCGGTTTTAAAAATGTTTGTCAAAGGAACGACCTCAGAAAAAAAACTTTTCGCCAAAATCCCTTTTTCCATGTCTTTTCGAGGGAATTAGAAAGCATTGAGCCATTTTAAGAACCTTTTCTTCGCTTCACGTATTCCAATTCCCGCTGCGTATGTTACAATGTTGCAAACAGAATTTTTCACCAGGAGGTTTTTACCATGTATCAGGCAGCAGATACCCGCTATGAGACCATGCAGTACAACCGCTGCGGCGCGAGCGGCCTAAAGCTCCCCGCAGTCTCTCTCGGACTTTGGCACAACTTCGGAGATACCGGAAATTACGACAACATGAAGGCGATGTGCCGAACCGCCTTCGACCACGGCATCACACATTTTGACCTGGCCAACAACTACGGGCCCGCGCCAGGAAGCGCGGAGCGCAACTTCGGACAAATCTTAAGGGATGACCTTCACCCCTACCGGGACGAGCTTATCATCAGCACGAAGGCAGGCTACGATATGTGGGAAGGCCCTTATGGAAACTGGGGCAGCCGCAAATATCTGATCGCAAGCTTAGACCAGAGCTTAAAGCGGCTTGGGCTGGAATATGTCGATATTTTCTACCATCACCGCATGGATCCGGAAACTCCGCTTGAGGAGACCATGGGTGCCTTAGCCTCTATCGTCAAGAGCGGTAAGGCACTTTATGTCGGCCTCTCCAACTATGACGGTCCGACCCTTAAGAAAGCCGCAGCCCTCTTAAACGACCTTCGCTGCCCCTTCATCATTAACCAGAACCGCTATTCCATTCTTGACCGGGGCATCGAGGAAAACGGGCTGAAGGATGCCTCCTGCGAGCTTAAAAAGGGCATCATCGCATTTTCCCCGCTGGCACAGGGCCTGCTGACCGACCGTTATTTAAACGGAATCCCTTCAGACAGCCGCATAGCAAAAGACGGCCGTTTCTTAAACGAGTCCTCGCTGACTCCCGGGCGTCTTTCACAGCTTCATGCTTTAAATGAACTTGCGGCCAAACGAGGGCAAACGCTTGCCGGCATGGCCTTAAGCTGGGTCTTAAAGGACAAAAAAGTGACAAGCGTATTAATCGGCGCATCTAAACCGGAACAGATTACGGAAAACTTAAGCATCCTTGGACACACCGATTTCACTGCGCAGGAGCTGCAGAAAATCGACGATATTGTCGGCTGATTTTTTCATCGGTCACATTTTACCGACCCGGGAAACACTTTTAAACGCAAAAATGCAGGTATCCTATCTTCCGATAAGACACCTGCATTTTTGTCCCTCTATACTCAATCCTGTTCTTTAAATATGATTTCGTTATCATAGGCCAGTCCCAGCTTACTTTTGGCGGTATCCTCCACATACTGCTGCGACTTTGTATACGCCTCGTACTCCTTTAAATCCTCGGCACGCTCACTCTCGTCCTCGAGCTGCTGCACAAGCTCCTCCTGTCTGCTTATGTACTCCTGGTCCTTCTGATAGACCTTCACAATCTGAACGGACATTACCGCTACAAACGCAAGGACAATCATACCTATATAAAACTTTCCGGTTCGGTTATTCTTTTTTCTCCGACGTCTTGTACCTGCCATATCCGTCCCTCCCCCCTCTGTCGGGCTAAAGTTTACATAAGCCCATTTTAACCGCTCTTAAGATTTTTTTCAATTGTTTTCTGAAAAATGCCCATACTTTTTTCCAGATTTTCCACAGGGGCCGGAACAAAAAGCCAAGAATTTTTCCCAGGAAGCCAAGTATTGTCTTAAGCACCAGTACGTTGATACGGATGACAAAACGGCTGAGCAGGGCGTAATAGACCGCCATTCCAAGAACGATGCCGCCGATGGCAAACCCCCGGACCATCCCGTCGTTTTCCTGATACAGCATGACGAACACAGCCGCCGTGCAGGCCATCCAGTAAATAAAATCCTCCACACCAATCCAGATATTTCCATGCGGGACGATTCTCCGAAAGATGCGCAGGATGTCGTACAGAAAAAACAGCAGCGCGCCAAGCAGTATGGAAATGCCCAAAAATACCGCCTGCTGACTGATGGTTTCGCTGACTGTCGGAATTTCCGCCAAAATGGACGTCATTATTTAAACAGCCTTCCGAAAAATGATTCCGCCTGTTTTCCCGCACCCTTTACGTCCGAATATGTCAGGGAGTCAATGCGCCCCTCGATGTCGATTTCCCCCTTCTCCAGCGTCAGCCTGTTCACATGAAGGTCATGTCCCTTAATCAGAAGCATGCCAAGCTCCGTTTCCAGAAGAATTTCCGCCACATCAAAGGAAAGCACATCCACAACTCCCGAAAATGCCCCGCTTGTGCGGTTCGCCAAAAGAACCTTGTGGGCTTTCGCCGTACTGCCGTTTCTGTCATCCATCACCCAAAACCTCCTAACTGCCATTGATAGCTGTTTCTAAATATATTAGGAGGTGTCCCTTTTTATGCTATATATTCAAATAAATCTTTTGCCTGTTCCTTTTTTGTGGTATCCATAAGCGCAAGAACTCTTACCTTCACAGCCTTTGTCCCGAAGGCGATTTCAATAATATCGCCGACCTTCACATTCGCCGAAGCCTTTGCGGGCCTGCCGTTTACAGTCACTCGTCCCGCGTCGCATGCCTCGTTGGCAACCGTCCGCCGCTTAATCAGGCGCGATACCTTTAAAAATTTATCCAATCTCATTTTACATTTCCCCCTGTTTTTCATTTCTGCCGTTTCAGCTTCTGCCGCACAGCGCACGTACAAAACGGGCGGGCTCCCTTGCCGGAACCCGCCCGCGTAAACTCTTCGTCAATTATGCGTTAATCATATCCTTTAAAGCTTTTCCTGCTTTGAACTTCGGAGCCTTGGAAGCCGGGATTACCATCTCTTTTCCGCTCTGCGGATTTCTTCCCGTTCTCTCTGCTCTCTCGGATACTTCGAATGTTCCGAATCCAACTAACTGAACCTTCTCACCTTTTTTTAATTCCTCTGCAACAACATCCGTGAATGCTTTTAATGCTGCTTCCGCATCCTTTTTGCTCAATTCCGTTTTTTCAGCCATTGCTGCAACTAATTCTGCTTTGTTCATGTTAAAAATTCCTCCTCTGGATTTTCACAGTAAATTTAATGTCGAGGTTTTCTTCAAAATACCTACTTCATTATTTATACTTGTTTTTATCCCTGTTGTCAAGAAAAATCCCCGATTTCCGGGGATTTTTCCAAAGAAACTGCAAAAAGAATTTTTCTTACAACATTTTGTCTATCATGGCGTGCACCGCTTCGGACAAATCCTTTGATTTGTTGTCCGCATCCTCTAAAGAGTCTCCCTTCACGCCGAGATAAAATTTCACCTTCGGCTCGGTGCCGGAAGGTCTCACGCACACCCACGCTCCGTCGGTCATCTCATAGTAGAGCACGTTGGAGGACGGAAGCCCGGTCGGACTCACCGCGCCGGTCGTGGTATCGGTAATGGTATCTTTTTTGTAATCACGCACGGCCGTCACCCGGTAACCGCCGATTTCGGCCGGAGCATTTTCACGCAGCGTATTCATGATTTCCTGGATCTTTGCCAGACCCTCAATTCCCTTTAAGGTGATGGAGGTCACGTCGTCCTTATAATAACCGTACTTCTCGTACATCGCAAGCATCGCATCCCACAGGGTCATGTTCTTCGTCTTGTAGTAAGCCGCCGCCTCACACAGCGTCATGGAAGCCACAACGGCATCCTTATCCCTCGCGTAGGTTCCGGTCAGGCAGCCATAGCTTTCCTCCATTCCGAAGAGATAGGTTCCGTTTCCGGTCTTTTCAAATTCCAGCATCTTCTGCCCGATGAATTTAAAGCCGGTCAGCACCTCCACAAGCTGAATTCCGTAGTGTTCCGCAATGGCATCCGCCATATTGGTGGAAACAATGGAGCGGATAAACGCGCCGTCCTTCGGAAGTCCGAACAGTTCCTTTCTCTGACCGATGACATAATCGCCAATCAGACAGCCGGACATATTTCCCGTAAGGCTGTGATACTCCCCGGTTTTGGAATCCTTCACATAAACGCCGAGACGGTCCGCGTCCGGGTCGGTGGCAAGAATCAAATCGGCATCCACCTTCCTGCCCAGAGCAAGTCCCAGTTCAAACGCTTCCGCAGACTCCGGATTCGGATAGCTTACGGTCGGGAAATTGCCGTCGGGCAGCTCCTGCTCCGGTACTACATAGACATTCTTAAAACCAAGCTCCGCAAGCACGCGGCGTACCGGAATGTTTCCCGTGCCGTGCAGCGGTGTATAGACAATTTTAAGCTCCGCGCCGACCTTATCGATACAGTCCTGATGAAGGACAAGCTTTTTCAACTCCGCAATATAGGCGTCGTCGATGTCCGCACCGATGGTCTGATAAAGCCCGGCCGCCTTTGCTTCCTCAAGCGCCATGGTCTTAACCGCGGCGTAATCCGTCACCTTCTTTACCTCGTCCATGATGCCTGTATCGTGCGGCGGCGTAATCTGCGCGCCGTCCTCCCAATATACCTTGTAGCCGTTATACTCGGGCGGATTATGACTGGCAGTCACATTAATGCCCGCAATGCAGCCCAGCTTACGCACCGCGTAGGAAAGCTCCGGCGTCGGACGTAAGGATTCAAAAACATAGGCCTTAATGCCGTTTGCCGCAAGACAAAGCGCCGCTTCATCCGCAAACTCCGGCGACATTCTCCTGGAATCATAGGCGATAGCTACGCCCCTGTCCTGTCCGTTCACGCTGGCAATGTAATTGGCGAGTCCCTGGGTCGCCTTGCGCACCGTGTAAATGTTCATGCGGTTCGTGCCGGCTCCGATGACACCGCGAAGACCCGCCGTACCGAATTCGAGATCCATATAAAACCGATCCTCAATCTCCTTCTCATTTCCGGCGATTCCCTTCAGCTCGTTTCTCGTATCCTCATCAAAATAAGGATTGTTCAGCCAGCTCTCATAATTTTCTTTGTATCCCATATCTGCGTCTCCTCCCAAATATCTGCGTTTTCTATTTTTATATTAACGTTCCGCTACTATTTTTTCAAGACCCATTCCGTACTTTTGAAAGCCGTCATTCGTCATCACCCGCCAGGGCATTCAAAAGTTCCGACAGAGTGGATAAATAATCCGTGCCGGTATCGGAATCGGAACCAAGCACCGAATCCAAAAGCTCGTCAGTCAGCGAGCTTTCCGTTGACGTACTGCTTCCCGACGACGTACTGCTGCCTGATGAGGTACTGCTGTCCGAAGACGCGCTGCCGGCAAGGCTTCCCGCAAGAGAGCCCGCCTGTCCTCCGGCGGTGCCTGAGGTTCCCGTGCTCCCGGAGGTTCCCGTACTCTCCGAAGTTTCCGTACTCTCCGAAGTCTCTGTGCTCTCCGTCGACCCCGTACCGGAATCCGTATCCTCCCCGGAAAGTCCTATTACAATGGTCGCCTCGCTGGAATTGACAAACAGCTTTTTGCTGTAGGTCTCATAGCCCTCCGCCGTCACCGTCAGGGTATGCACGCCGTATTGCAGGGAAACCGCCTCGCTGTAATCCACAATCTCCCCGTCGATTTGGATGATTGCCCCTTCTACGTCCACGGCAAATAAAATACTGCCGAATTTCGGTCCCTCGCCCTTTAAGGTATTAAGATCCAGCTCCGTCACCTCTCCGCTCGCGATTTCCACCTCCGTGCTGCCCCCGTAGCCGTTGTTGGCGACCGTGACCGTGTAGGTGCCCTCCGGAATTTCCAGTGTCATCTCCCCGTTGATCTGCTCGAAAATCCTGCTGCCTATCTGAATGTAGCTTCCGTCAAACAGCTCCGTATTGGTAAGCGCAAGCTCTCCGTGTCCCGTCGTGACCGCAATCGAAATCAGCTTTTTCCCGACGCCCACAACGCGGAGGGTATCAAGGTCCGTCAAATCCGAAATGCTCTTTACCTCATCGTCTTCGCAGACAAAAATATCCGCCTCAAAGGAATAGCGGTCCTCACCGATTTTAAAAATCCCCCGCTCCATATCCACGGAGTATCGCGTCACATCCGGATACTCCCACACGGCGTCCGATAAACGCACCTCGGTAATTCTGCCGCTTGTGTCCTTTTCCCCGACCGTCACGACACGTCCCGGCTCAAAGCTTAATGCCGCTGCCCGGCTGCCGTACTTATCCAGGAATCTGGTAGAGAGGGTATAATAATAAATATACTCCTTTCCCGTGGCTATCTGCTCAAGCGTCAGACACTCCGCCTGCATGTCATGGGAAAGGATCATGAACTGGTCCGTTCCGAGGGTATCCGCCTTTTGTTCTTCCCCTTCCGCAGCCGCTTCCTGCTCCGTCGCCGCCACTGTCTCAGCCGCGCCGTTCTCCGGATAATAATACCGTCCTGTCACGACCGTATTTTCCCTTCCGCAGCCTGCCGCTGCAAGCAGAGCCGCCAATACAACAATCCATGCTCCCTTTTTTATCTTCATGTATTCACCCGTGTCCTTTATCTTCATTCCACTGTTACCGCATTTTCAGTATATAACAAATTTCTCAAGCGGTAAAGTGAAACAACAGCTCCAAAAACTGTTCCCTTGCGTCCTCCTGCGCAATAACCCGTTCCAGCTTTTCGATATTCCTGCCGGAAAGCCATGCCTTGTGCGAATTATAATAATGATTGGCAATTTTCCAGAATTTTTCTGGATAGGCAAGGGAAAGATAGAGATAGCGCAGTTCCGTGTCCGAGAGCTTTCGCCCTCCGTCGTAGGCGCGTATCAAATCCAGTCCGAGTCCCGTATTCCAGTTATTTTTTTCCATCATTTTTCGAATAAAATTCGCCAGGTCGCTGATCCTCACCTGATATGAAAAATTTTCAAAATGCACGGCACAGGGCCCCTGCTGGGCAAAAATGACATTATGCTGGTTATAGTCCCCGTGGCAGAAGCCGAACAGCTCCTCGCCCTGCTCCATCCTTTTTAACTGCTCCGTCACACTCAGCGCTTTTTCCATAAAACCGGAATACTGCCCGGCAAACATCATCTCAAATTCATTTTTCTTTTTCCTGGAGCGCACATAATTTTTTACCTTATTTAATTCACGGTTATGCTTCTCATACAAATGCAGCAGCGCATAGTTTTCCGTCCGGACAAATTCCGGAACCTCCCCCGGATAGCGCATGGACGCATTATGTAAATCCGCCAGAAAGCGTGCCGCCGCAAGCATATCCGATCGGCTTTTCGTGTCGCACTCCGCCCCGGCAAAGGAATCGACCAGCATGTATTTCACGCCGTCCTCATTCACCGCAAACGGCGTTCCCTCCGCGGTCCGCACCACCGTCTCCACACGCATGCCCTCCCGCTTCAGATGGGAAAGCATATCCGCAAGAAATTCCGCCCGCTCCATGGAGCCCCTGTATTCCTTTAACACCTTCTGCCCCAGGTCCGTCTCACAATTATAACTGTCACGACCCTTGGAAACGGACTTTATTTCCAGGTCATATTTTTCTAATATCTGTTCCGGCCGATTATACAAAAAGACCCCCTCCAATATGATTGATTTACGGTCTTTCCACCGCGTCTATTCATCATATGAGAGGGAATCTTTATTTATGAACCTGTTCGAGTAATTTCTCTTTTGTGTTAAAGGAAGGGTCCTCAAGCACCAGCTCCAGCAGCCTTCTTAACGTTTCACCGATTTCCTTTCCGGGCTTCATACCGGCCGTGATCAAATCATTTCCGGTCACCGCGAGCTGCTTTACCGTCAGGCACTGTCCTTTTTTCTGAATTTCATCGTAAATTGCCTCATAGCCGTCCACATAAGCAAGCTTTTCCTCCCTGCGGTAAGCGCTCTGGGCGAGGATATCCGCCCGCTTTACCGCAAAAAGCGCCGGGTACTGCTCCGTACCGATGCGGTTTGCCGCCTTACGGATGAGGCTTTCGTTCAGCCCGGGGTTATCATCGTGCCAGCGGATGAGGCGGCATACCCGGTCCGTCGTATCATTGTCAAACTTGAGCCTCCGCAGGATCGCGCGCGCCATCTCGCTGCCCTCCTTCGGATGCCCGTAAAAATGATCCACTCCGGCGCCGTCCACACTCCTGCACGCCGGCTTTGCCACGTCGTGAAGCAGCATTGCCAGACGCAGCACCTTATCCGGTTCCACATATTTTAAGGACTCCGTCACATGCACGCCTACGGAATAACAATGGTGGGGATTATTCTGCGGCGTTTTCATCATCGCGTCATACTCGGGAAGAAAAACCGCCGTAAGACCGGTTTCGTATGCAATCCGAAGCTTTTCGGGATGGTCGGACACAAGGAGCTTTAACAGCTCTGCCTGTATCCGTTCCGCGCTCACCCTCGCAATGTTTGGCGCAAGGGTAAGGATTGCCGCTTTTGTTCCCTCCTCAATCACAAAGTTAAGCTGCGCCGCAAACCGCACCGCGCGCAGCATGCGAAGGGCATCCTCGGAAAACCGCTCCCTGGGATTGCCGACGCAGCGGATAATGCCGCGCTTTAAATCGGAAAGCCCGTCAAAGGCATCCACAAGGCCGTCCCTGTCATTATACGCCATCGCATTTACGGTAAAGTCACGGCGCTTCAAATCCTCTAACAGGTTTCCGGTAAACTGCACCTCCTTCGGATGTCTGGCATCCTCATACTCCCCATCGATCCGATAGGTGGTCACCTCAAAGCCCTCATGTTCGAGCATGACTGTGACGGTCCCATGCTGGATTCCCGTATCAATCGTATGGCGAAACAGCTCTTTTACCTGATCCGGCTTCGCCGAGGTCGTAATATCCCAGTCTCCCGGCGTACGGGAAAGCACGGTATCACGCACACAGCCGCCGACCGCATACGCTTCGTAGCCATGCGCCCAGAGAGTATCGATAATATAGGTTACTTTTTCCGGCAAAACAATTTTCATATGCGGTAGGTTCCTTTTGTAGACGTCTTGATTGTGTAAAGCAGGTCATCGGCCCGTTTGATCATCTGGTTAATTTCATCCTCATTTCTGATATTCTCTCCCGCAACAACGCCGATCGAACAGGATATCCGCTGCTTCTCATCAATGGAGACCGCTTTTCCCAGCTTTCTGGAAATCTGCCGTTCAAACCCGCCGCACTCGTCAATCGAGCGGTAAATATCACGGGCAGTCTTCTCAAGCACCGTCTTATCCGCGGTATAGAGCACAATGATAAATTCATCCCCGCCGTAGCGGCAGACAAACCCGCGCTGTCTCGCAAGGTGCTCGAAGATTTCCGCCATCTCTTTTAATATCAAATCTCCGACGTCATGGCCGAAGGTATCGTTATAGTGTTTGAAATTATCCAGATCAATGAACATCAGCCCCAGCTCGGCGCTTCGCCTTCCGGCCTCAAACTCCTTTAACAGGCTGTTCAGCTGCTGATAAAAGCCCTCACGGTTATAAATCCCGGTGAGCTGATCCGTCACCGCCGAAAGATACAGTTTATTGTTCATCTCATATATTTTATCATAAGCGTCAAGCCGGTTCAAAGAATATCTTACCTCGCGGAACAAAAGCTGGTACATATTCAAATCGTCCTCATCGAGCATATAACGGTTGACGGACGAATGCCAGTTATCCTTCATCAGGACATACGTGATCAGAAAGCTTTCGATTCTGGCATTGTTAAAAAACGGAACCGCCACCATCGAGCAAACATCATCGTCGCCGAAAACAGAGGTAATATCCTGATGCTCCGCATAATTGCTGCTGATTTTTGAAATCGCAAAGCCGCCGGTATTCTGCTTTAGGGATTCGGCAATCTGCTTTAAAATTTCCCGCGTCAGATTTTTTCCGGTATTATTGTAAAGTACCTGCGGCTGCTTTTCGTTCCAGCGCACATAGACTGCACAGTCCACATTAAAGTGATTCAGAAACGTCTTCATCACCATATCCATCATTTCCGACGCGTGCATACCGGTCACATCAATGAGCTTCTGCCAGGTGGAGATAAAATCAAGCTGCCGCTTCTTGCTCTTATATGCCAGGACCATACTTTCCTGCCAAATCAGCTCATCCAGCTTCTGCATGGAGGTTTCGCCCTTTTCCGTCTCCTGCCCGGACACCGGGGGAAGCGTCTTTAGAATTTCCTTTACCAGCCCGCCGAACATACTGCGGTGGGATTCCTCATACTGCATGAGACAGGCGCGTTCCTCCTCGCAGAGCTGCCTTTTTCCCAGCGCGAGATAGCACTCCATCCGGCTTCTGCGGAAAAGTACATAGCTGAAAAACTGGTTACCCTCGCAGTGCTTTAAATATTCCTCCGCCTCCTCGAACAGCCTTGCAGCCTGCGCCTCCTCGCCGTCATGGCGCGCCAGAAGCGCATTGGAAAACGTATACAAAAACATATCGTCGTCAATCTTCGCATAGTCGTGTACCGTTCCCAAATCATCCCCGAGCTTTTCTTTCTCCAGTACATAATTCAAAAACTGTTTACAGTTATGCAGATACCGCTCGCAATTAAACCGATTGCTCTGCAAAATCGACACCAATGCGAGCAGACCGTAAAGCTTGGAGAGATTGCAGACCCGAAGGCTGTTCAGATGAAGCTTCTCGACCGCCTTCATACACTGAGTCAGATACATCTCCGCTTTCGGATAATCCCCGCACATAATACAGTTTAACGACATGTTATACTGAACCTCGGCAATGTCCTCTGACCGCCTGAGCCGGTAAAACAGACGGATGGCATGGTCATAATACTGCATTGCCCGCTCATTTTCCCCGACCGCGCAGAGATTATACGCAATACCCGAATAAATCCTGCCCGCCTCCACCGATGTCTTGTCCCGCAGCGCCTCATAGGTACGCACGGAATACAGAAGCGATATTTCATACATGCCGTTGGTGGACGCCAGCATAATGTTTTTCTGATAAGCCGTGTTGATAAACTGCTCGTTTCCGATTTCCTTGGCAATTTTAACACCCTTGCTGAAATAAACCAAAAGCTCCTCGGAGCGGTACGCCTTCGCGACGATTTCCGGCTTATTGTCATAGGCATACACATAAATATGCGCCAGATGATTTCTGAAATTATACCGAATCAGCTTTTCAATCAGGGAATCGCTGATCGTGATATCCTGCGCGCAGAAAAAAATATTATACCAGCCGGACATCTGAATCTGTACCTCAAGCAGCTCCACAAGAAAAATCCGGAACTCATCCGAAAGCTCCCCGGCCGCCCTTCCCGCCGCCTTGGCGGCCTCTAACGCCTCCTTTAGCTTTCCCTGATACATATAGGCCCTGGCAAGCATATAATCATGCTCGAACCTGCACTCCCCTTCTTTTCCCGGAAGGCTGATGTTTTCCAAATCCTCGCAGATTTCAAGAGTCTTGGACATATCCTGCCTCAAAATTGAGACATTCGCGAACAAAAGCCACATGCGGTACCGAATCTCATCGGCCACCACCAGGTTATCAAATTTGATTTTCCGCTCCATCTCCCCGAGCAGACAGGCAGCCTGCTCGAAATCCAAAAGCTCCACAAGGTTATTGATCTTCCGGTAAAATTCATTGCTGGCATAGTCCGTCTCCTGACCTCCGCCGAAACCTTCCGCCTTTTTCCTTCCCGAATTTCCGATATGGTACACCCGGCTTCCGTCATCCATTTTCTCATAAATCATCTCCCACTCGGGAATTAAAAATTCGGGCATGGACTGAATGTCGCTGACGCCGAGCAGCAGGCCGATATTTTTATTTTCCCTGCACAGCAGACGGTAGGTTAAAGCCATCGTGCTCTTTGACGCAAGCTGAAAACGGTTTAACAGAATAACCAGCGGATGCTTTTCGGCAAGGGAAAGCAGCATTTTTTCGAGCGCCGCCGCCATGCGCTCCTGCTCATAGGCCGCCTCATCCAGGAGGATTATCTCCTCCCTCCTGCAAAAGCCCGTATTAAAATAGCTTAAAAGCACCGGGCGGTGCAGATAATAGACATCGCACTCCTCCAAAAATTCCTCAAAGCTTCCGCTCATATACCGGCGGAAGCCGTCGCACAAAATCGACAGATAAGGCTCATAAGCGCCGGCCACCTGTCCGTGCGTAAACTCATACTCCCGAAAAAAAATGTCCTCCCTCGCTCTCGCCTGCTGTATGCTTGTCAGATCACGCACCGAAAAATCCCCGCTGTATCTGACCAGAAGATAATTATGCGCCGCTTCCCCCAAACCGGCAAGCACCTGCTCCACGGCCCCATTATAATATTTTTCTATCATGCTTCCCCTCCTAAAAAACGCTACCGGAAACGTTTCCATCTATGCCAAAAAAATATTTATTTTCGGAGGCGGCGGGGCAACACCCCGTCCGCCTCTCATTCTGCTTTTTGCATGAACCACATGAGAATTCTTAATATGCCTTGCCCCAGTATACCAGTTTATGCGCCGGCCTGCCGCAGCAGACGCAAGTTGAGGAAATCTGCTCCTGATCGTGAAACGGCATGCAGCGTGAAGTCGCGGTCGTCTCCTCTTTGATTTTGTCCTCGCATGCCCGGTCCCCACACCACATTCCGCGGATAAAGCCCGGTTTTTCCGCCGCAATCGCCTTAAATTCCTCATAATTGCGGGCATCCCAGATGTGTGCGTCCCGGTGTGCCTTTGCCCGGGCAAACATATCCCTCTGAATCTCATCAAGAAGCCTGGGAACCGTTGTTTCCAGTTCCTCCAGCGCCACCTGGATCTTTTCTCCGGTATCACGGCGCACGACTACGCAGGATGACGCCGCAATATCCTTCGGTCCAAGCTCGATGCGCAGCGGAATCCCGCGCATTTCCTGCTCGGAGAATTTCCAGCCCGGGCTCTTCTCGGAGTCGTCAAGCTTTGCTCTGCATACGGCTCCGATACGGGCGCATACCTCCCGCGCCTTTTCTAAAACGCCCTCCTTCTGCTGCTGGATGGGAATCACCATCACCTGCACCGGAGCGATTCTCGGCGGCAGTACCAGGCCCGAATCATCACCGTGAACCATGATGATAGCTCCAATCAGCCGGGTCGTCATGCCCCATGAGGTCTGGTAGACATACCGGAGCGTGTTATCCTTATCGGTAAACTGGATGCCGAACGCTTTTGCAAAGCCGTCACCGAAGTTATGGCTGGTACCGGATTGCAGCGCCTTTCCGTCATGCATGAGCGCCTCGATGGTATAGGTTGCCTCAGCCCCCGCGAACTTTTCCTTTTCTGTTTTACGCCCGCGGATGACCGGCATCGCGAGAACCTCCTCGCAGAAATCCGCGTAGAGGTTCAGCATCTGCACGGTTCTCTCCTCGGCTTCCTCCGCCGTGGCATGCGCAGTGTGGCCCTCCTGCCACAAAAATTCTCTGGAGCGCAGAAACGGCCGTGTCTCCTTCTCCCAGCGCACCACCGAGCACCACTGGTTATACACCTTCGGAAGGTCACGGTAGGAATGAATAATATTTTTATAGAAATCACAGAAGAGCGTCTCGGAGGTCGGCCGCACACACAGACGCTCGGTAAGCGGATTTAAGCCCCCGTGCGTAACCCACGCCACCTCCGGCGCAAAACCCTCCACATGGTCTTTTTCCTTCTCAAGCAGGCTTTCCGGGATAAACATCGGCATATATACATTCTCCACGCCGGTCTCCTTGAAGCGCCGATCCAGTTCACGCTGGATATTCTCCCAGATTGCATAGCCAGCCGGGCGGATAATCATACAGCCTTTGACAGAAGAATAATCAATCAGCTCCGCTTTTTTTACAACATCTGTATACCACTGAGCGAAATCTTCCTCCATCGAAGTAATCGCCTCGACCATTTTTTTATCCTTTGCCATGATAGTCCTCCATTTACAATATAAAAACCTTTCCATTTATTCTATGATAAACAGAAAGGCTTGTCAATTTCAAACTCCATTTTCTTACAAGTGACGGGATGGCGAAAAGCGATGCGATACGAGCAGAGCGCCAGCCCGCTGCCCGACGGAGCAATATTTTCTTTAAAGTTATATTTCCTGTCCCCGACAATGGGGAAGCCCGCGTGTGCAAGCTGAACCCGAATCTGATGATGGCGTCCGGTTTTCAGGCGGATTTTTAAGACTGCCCGCTTTCCGTTCTGCTCAAGCACCTCGTAGGAAAGCTCCGAGTGCTTTGCTCCCGGCGTACTTTTCGTGACCACCGAAGAAACGTTGGTTTTTCCGTCCCGCAGCAGATAGTCCTCCAGCGTGCCGCCGCTTCGTGCGGGCACGCCGTCTGTCATCGCATAGTAGCATTTATCCGCCTGTGCCGACGCAATCTGCCGCCCGAGCGCCGACGCGGCCTGCTTTGTCTTTGCATACAGCATCACGCCCTCCACGGGCTGATCCAGCCGATGAACCACCCCGATGAAGGGCGGCTCTCCCTTCGACGCGCGGTAATTTTTCAGCAGGCTCTCCATATCCGGCTCTCCCAGCCGCCTCGTCTGCACCGCCACACCGGCGGGTTTCCTGCATACAAGGATGGCTTCATCTTCATATAATATCTGAATATTCATATCAATCTCCATTCCGGAGCGTTTTACGCGACGGGATGCCATCAGGGCTTATTTGTGACGCTTCAACGCAAACAAGTTTGCGTGTGAAAAATAAGCTATCAAGCTTATTTTTCACACTCCTTCCTTTTATAATTTAAACCGGTACCCCACGCCCCAGATCGTTTCTATATACTGAGGCTTATTGGTGTTCATCTCTATTTTTTCACGAATCTTTTTAATATGAACGGTCACGGTCGCAATATCGCCGATCGACTCCATATCCCAGATTTCACGGAACAGCTCCTCTTTGGTAAACACATGGTTCGGATGCTCCGCCAGAAAGGTTAAAAGGTCAAATTCCTTGGTGGTAAACTGTTTTTCCTCCCCATTGACCCAGACGCGGCGCGCCGTCTTATCAATGCGGATGCCACGGATTTCAATAATGTCGTTTTCCATCATATTGCTTCCGATCAGGCGCTCATACCGTGCAAGGTGCGCCTTGACACGCGCCACAAGCTCGCTCGGGGAGAACGGCTTTGTGATGTAGTCGTCCGCGCCAAGCCCCAGCCCCCGTATCTTGTCAATGTCATCCTTTTTTGCCGAAACCATCAGAATGGGCGTATTCTTTTCCTCCCGGATTTGCCGGCAGATTTCAAAGCCGTCAATCCCCGGCAGCATCAAATCCAGAATATACATATCGAAATCCTCGGACAACGCGCGTTTTAATCCAACCATGCCGTCATTTTCCGTTTCAACCTCAAACCCGCTCAACTCCAGATAGTCCTTCTCCAGGTCCGCGATTGCCACCTCGTCTTCAATAATTAACACCTTACTCATTTGGTACCTCCTGATATTTACGTATTACAAAGTACATGACCGTTCCGATGGACTCCCTGCTGGTCGCCCAGATTTTGCCTCCGTGGTCCTCGATAATCTTTTTCACAATCGAAAGTCCGATGCCGCTTCCTCCGGTCGCGGAATTTCTTGACGCGTCCGCGCGGTAGAACCGGTCAAAAATATACGGCAGATCCCTCGCCGCGATCCCTCTTCCGTTGTCCTCTATCTCAACCTGAATGAAGTCGCCGACATCCTTGATACGTATATTGATAAAGCCCTTCTGCTTATCCAGATACTTGACGGAATTGCCAATGATATTATTGATGACGCGGCGGAGCTGCTCGGGGTCAGCAATAATCTGCACATCCTCATCCGCATAGTTAAAATAGGCCAGTCCGATATTTTTGGCCTCCAGATCAAGCCCGATTTCCTCCACGCAGTCGTCAAAGTATTCCGAAACATTCAGCTTTGCAAAATTGTACGGAATCCGGTTGGTATCAATCTTTGCATAAAGCGTCAGTTCATTGATCAGCGTATCCATCTCGTTTGCTTTGTTGTATATGGTACGAAGATACTTGCTCTGCTTCTCCGGCGTGTCCGCAACTCCGTCTATCAACCCTTCCGCATAGCCCTTGACCGCGGTAATCGGCGTTTTTAAATCATGGGCAATATTGCTGATCAGCGTTTTATTCTCCTTCTCGCCCTCAATCTTTTCCTCCGTATTGTATTTCAGCCGCTGGCGCATCTCCTCAAAGGAGCGGCACAATTCTCCGATTTCATCGTCGCTTTCCGCTTCAATCGTGAAATCCAGATTTCCCTCCTTAATATTCTGCGCCGCAGCCTGCAGCTTGCGGATCGGGTTGATCAGGCTCGTGTACATCCAGACTGAAAGCATACACGCGGTCAGCACTAAAATCACCAATATCGCGACAATCACATCGACCATCAGGCTTTTGACCTCGGGGACAGACTCCTCGAGCATGGTGACGATAAACGCGCTTCCCTCGCTTCCGTCGGGATAGGAAAAGTCAATCTGCTTAATCAGCGCCTGCTCCTCCCCGTCGATGTAGGTGCCCCCGTCGGCATCCATCGGCGTATTGCCGTACTCCGGAAGCTGCGTCAGCAAAGTGACGCTTGCGTCCTTTCCGATGTAAACAAGCTCCTTATCCTTTCTCACGATCAA
Source organism: uncultured Roseburia sp. (assembly GCA_944380515.1). Lineage (GTDB taxonomy): Bacteria > Bacillota > Clostridia > Lachnospirales > Lachnospiraceae > Roseburia. The sequence continues at coordinate 48,645 of CALWHT010000050.1, read as the reverse complement.
ATACGAGCTTTTTCCCTCCAGCACCCGATTGGTATTCTCCAGATACGTCTCGTCCTCCATCCGGGCAGGGTTATTTTGTGCCGTATCGGAAATGTCCTTAAAGCAGTCCTTCGTAATCCGGCTCAAAAGCTGCATGGAATTGGAAAAATAGTTGTACTCGTTATCCCCGATCCCGTAGGTTTTCTCAATCGCTCTTATCTGAATCTGCTGAAACCCGAACATGGTAATGATTGCAAGGAGAATCGGAACGAATATAATGATACAAAAAGAAGTAATGATTTTATTTCTAAACTTCATAACGCTTCTGCCTTCCAAATATAATAACAGGTCATAAGAATTTATCCTATGACCCATTATAGCATGAAAAGTCAGAAATCCCATTTATTTTATGTAAAAGAATCTAAACTTTTCATAAAGCTATGCTTTACAGATATTTTTTCAGGCACTCAACCTTATCAAGCGCTTCCCACGGCAGCGCCAGATCCGTGCGTCCGAAATGCCCGTATGCCGCAGTCCCGCGGTAAATCGGCCTTCTCAAATCCAGCATGCGGATGATGCCGGCCGGGCGCAGATCAAAATTCTCACGGATGATTTTTACCAGCTTCTCATCGGAAATTTTTCCGGTTCCGAAGGTATCCACCATAACAGAGGTCGGCTGCGCAACGCCGATTGCGTAGGAAAGCTGAATCTCGCATTTGTCGGCAAGTCCCGCCGCAACAATATTCTTCGCCACATAGCGCGCCGCATACGCCGCGGACCGATCCACCTTCGTGCAGTCCTTGCCGGAAAATGCGCCGCCGCCGTGACGCGCATATCCGCCGTAGGTATCCACGATAATTTTACGTCCCGTAAGTCCCGCGTCTCCCTGCGGACCGCCGATGACAAAACGTCCCGTGGGGTTGATGAAAAACTTCGTGTCTGCATCCACCATCTCCGCCGGAAGCACCGGGTCAAACACATACTGCCGGATGTCTTTATGAATCTGCTCCTGCGTTACATTCTCGTCATGCTGCGTGGAAAGCACGACCGCCTCAAGCCGGAACGGTCTGCCGTTCTCATCGTATTCCACGGAAACCTGCGTCTTTCCGTCCGGACGAAGGTAGCCAAGCGTTCCGTCCTTTCTGACCTTTGCAAGCTGCAGGGCAAGCTTATGCGCAAGGGAAATGGGATACGGCATAAGCTCCGGCGTCTCGTTCGTCGCATAGCCGAACATCATGCCCTGGTCCCCTGCTCCGGTATCAAGCTCGTCGGTCAGCTCTCCGTTTTTCGCTTCAAGCGCCTTATCCACGCCCATCGCAATATCGGGAGACTGACGGTCAACCGCTACCATGACCGCGCAGGTATTCGCGTCAAAGCCGGTTTTTGCATCGTTGTAGCCGATTTCGCTCACCGTCCTGCGCACGATTGCCGGAATGTCAAGCTGTGCCTTTGTTGTAATCTCACCGGTCACCAGCACAAAGCCCGTACAGCTTGCGGTCTCGCATGCCACACGGCTCATGGGATCCTGCTCCATGCAGGCATCTAAAATCGCATCGGAAATGGCATCGCAGACTTTGTCCGGATGTCCTTCGGTTACGGACTCTGAGGTAAATAATCTTTTTTCCATCGTTTATTTTCTCCTTTTCCTGCTGTTGTTCCTTCACCGCTCTTTTTTAAAACGGCGCAAAAAAAATCCACCTGCGAAAACAAGTGGAAGTGACATCTTTTGCCAATGCTCAAATCCTCTTATTGTTCGAACTTGTAAATTGATTCGCTCAGGTTGGCACCTTCCGTAGAGGGGTTGCCGTGACTTCACAGATCCTTTGTATCTCCATCACTCTGAATAAGAAAATTTCTATGCTATATGCGGTTGTATAACTTACGCTGTTTACCATACACCCGTTTCATACAGATGTCAAGCATTTTTATTGACTTTCTGATATGGAAAAATTATACTATAGCCATAAGCGCTAATCTTACGAAACGGGGGTCTTTTTATGAGAAGGGTAAATATCAATCAACTGAAAGCCGGCATGGTCACGGCAGAGCCCGTCACAACCAGAAGCGGGCAGGTCATTATAGAGCGGGGTGTCGAACTGACCAGACCGCTGATCATGCGGCTTTCTTTTTACTGCGTTAATGAGATTGCAGTAGCGGGCGACGGCGAGGAAGCTGCCCCTGCTGCGGCAAAGCCTGCCTCTGCCCCCATCTATTCGCAGAAAATAAAGACTTCCAAAGAATTTCAAACCTTTCAGTTTGATCATTCCTTCGTCTTAAACTCCATCAAGAACACAATGGAAGATTATGTATTCGAGGACGGCACCTTAGAAACCGATGAAATGCTAAGGCAGACGACGGAGTTGTTTGACTCCTGCAAAACCTCTCTGGAGCTGTTTGACATGCTTCACAATATGCGTTCCCATAAGGACAGCGTCTATGCCCACTCGCTCAATGTAGCCTTAATCTGCCGGCGCATCGGAAAGTGGCTGAAGCTTGACTCGGAAGCCCTCGACACGCTTACTCTCTGCGGCCTGCTTCACGACATCGGAAAGCTTAAGGTTCCGTCCGAGCTTTTAAACAAACCGGACAAGTATACCGCCGAGGAATTTGCACTGGTGAAAAACCACACCCGCTACGGCTACGACCTGCTGAAAAATCTTCCGCTGAATACCCATATCAAGAAATCCGCCCTGTCGCACCACGAGCGCTGTGACGGCTCCGGCTATCCCCTCGGCCTCACCAAAGACGATACGGATGTATACGCGATGATTGTGGCAATCGCGGATGTTTATGACGCCATGACAGCAGCGCGCTCCTACCGCGCTCCGCTGTGTCCGTTCCAGGTCATCGAATCCTTTGAGCAGGAGGGACTTCAGAAATATTATCCGAAGTTTATCCTGACCTTTTTGCAGCACATCGCAGACACCTACCGCAACAACCGCGTCCTGTTGAATGACGGCCGGAGCGCCAATATCGTTATGCTCAACAAAAGCCGCCTGTCAAAACCGGTTGTCCAGTTTGACGACGGCTCCTGCATTGATTTATCAACCACGGGGGACTTACATATTCAGTCGATTTTATAACGGACAAAAAGACGGCATTCCTGCTTTACGGATATGCCGTCTTTATTTTTATCAGGAAACCTTTAAGGTAAACTTCTGGATTTCCTTCTCGGTACCTACTTTCTCAATCAAAGCGCCCAAAGCGGCCAGCTTATTTTCAAATTCCTCATAGCCGCGCTCAATATAATATATATCGTCAACTACGGTGATCCCCTCCGCGGCAAGCCCCGCAATGACAAGCGCTGCCCCGGCACGCAGATCCGGCGCGTTCACACGGGCCCCGGTATAGTTATCAACGCCGCCTATGATGGCGATATTGCTCTCCACCTTGATGTTTGCGCCCATTCTTGCCAGTTCCCCGACGTATTTAAACCGATTCTCGAAAATGCTCTCCGTCACGGTGCTGGTTCCCTGCGCCATTCCAAGAACCACCGCAATCTGCGGCTGCATATCGGTCGGAAAGCCGGGGTAGGGAAGCGTCGTCACCTGTGTATGCTGCAGCGGCTTTGCGGACACCACGCGCACCGCGTCGTCAAATTCCTCCACCTCACAGCCGATTTCCAGAAGCTTTGCACTGATTGCCTCCAAATGCTTCGGTATCACGTTTTTCACCGTCACATCTCCCCTTGTCGCCGCCGCGGCAAGCATAAACGTACCGGCCTCAATCTGGTCCGGAATAATGGAATATTCGGACTTATGCAGCTTTTCTACTCCGACGATACGGATGACATCCGTACCCGCGCCCCTGATATTGGCGCCCATGCTGCTTAAAAAGTTCGCGGCATCCACCACGTGCGGCTCCTTTGCCGCGTTTTCGATGGTAGTCTTTCCCTCCGCCATCACGGCCGCCATCATAATATTGATGGTCGCCCCTACCGAAACCTTATCCAGATAAATGTGGGTTCCCTTCAGTTTTTCGGCAGACGCCACCACAAGCCCGTGGCGAATATCTACGGTAGCCCCAAGCGCCCGAAAGCCCTTCAGGTGCAGATCAAACGGCCTGCTTCCAATATCACAGCCGCCCGGAAGCGCCACCTCAGCGTGTTTATATTTTCCCAGCAGCGCACCGAGCAGATAGTACGACGCCCTGATTTTGCGGATGTATTCATTATCCACGACAAGATTGTGGATAAAGGAGCCGTTGAGCTTTACCGTATGCGCGTCCGTACGCTCCACCCTAGCCCCGATTTCCTGTACCGCATTCAGCAGTACATTGATGTCCCTCACATTGGGTATATTTTCTATCGTAACGGTCTCATCCGTCATGACCGCAGCGGAAAGAATCGCAAGCGCCGCGTTTTTCGCGCCTCCGATTTCCACCTCACCGACCAGCGGATTCCCCCCTTTAATGACATATTGTTCCATATCACACCTCTACGAACCTTTTCCATACAAACACGTAATTATAGTAGCTATTATGCGCTTTTGTCAAGCAATTATATCACAAATTGCGTTTCTCTGTAAATATACAGATATTCCCATGATTTCCGCACCCGGGCGGCGGATTTGTGCTAATTGCTGATATAATTAAGCGGATTGACTGCCACTCCGTCAATATATATCTCAAAGTGCACATGCGGTCCGGTGGAGCGCCCGGTATTTCCGCTTAAAGCAATCGGCTCTCCCTGCTCTACCGTCTGGCCGACGCTGACCAAAAGCTTACTGTTATGCGCATATCTTGTCATGCGGCCATCCGGATGGCTGATGACAACGTTATTTCCGTATCCGCCGTTGTAGGACGCCTGGATGACTGTTCCTCCGCAGGACGCGAACACCGTAGTTCCCACCGGGCAGCCCCAGTCCACGCCCCTATGCAGACGGCCCCACCGGTAACCGAAGCCGGATGTAAAATGTCCTCCCGAAATCGGCTTGATATAAGTCGGCGGAATCACGGTCCCCCGCTCAATCACCGCTGCCTGCGATTCGCTCATCACTCTCTGGTTCACCAGCTCGCGGCTGATTTCCATTCCGTTCTCATAAACGACAACATCGTTTCTCTCACGGTGTCCGACCGTTCCTTCCTCCAGTACCACTTCCCTTGTTGTGTACCAGGAATCATTTTCTATGATTACCGGTTCTTCCTCGTAATCCTCCTCGTATACCTCTCCCACAGTCACGCGGAGCTTTAAATCCGGCTCCGGAACCGCGATGATCAGTTCCTGCCCTTCGCGGATGTCATCCGCATTGGAAAGCCCGTTCAACGCCACAATGGACGAAACGCTCGTATTATTGTCCATTGCGATCACCGAGAGACAATCGCCGCTCTCTACTACATATATTTTATTCGATTCTTTTTCTTTTGTGACTTCGGCGACCGCCTCCCCGATATTCGTCAGCTCGTCCTCCGCCACATAATTTTCATAGATCTCCACACACTCGACAAATTCCATATCGAGGATTCCGGTCTGATATTTTTCCACAGTCCCGGCCCCCTCAATCGCGTCCGCCGTACCAAGAAAGACTCCCGCGGAGGGCGACGACGCTTCCTCCGCCAAAAGCCCGTCCCAGGTTACGGCCATGTTGGAAAGCGCACCGGCATAAGGGCCGCCAAAAACGGCCGCGTCATTCTCCTCTTTCTCCCCGGAAGCCTCTTTACGGTTCTCCGTGAGTCCGGCGGTCAGTATTCCGCTGATATGCCCGTCCAACGGCGATACCTCAGTCGTAAATGCACCGTCCCCGTCCGTCTCCGCCTTGACCTGATTTAAAAATTGCTGCACTTCTTCAAGGCTCGCGAAATTGCCGCGATAGGAGCCGATTGCCACCGTATACGCCTGCTCTCCGCCGCTTATGATTTTTTCGGTCAATACAGCTTTTAAGCTTTCTTTTAATTCTTCCGTGCCAAGCAGGCGGACGAAAGGCTCGTCCGCAGTTTCCACGCTCCACTCATAATCCATGCGCAGCCGCTCATCGGCCTCGGCCGCAAGCTCTCTCCTCGCAGCCAAAAACACGTCTTTCACATTCACACCCGCCGATGTGCAGCCGATTACCTGCCCGTCTATCAGTACACGCTGGTATTTCTGGCCGATTCCATATTCCCGGAAGGCCGAAACGCCAAGCAAAAGCAGCAGCAGCAGAGAGGCCGCCGCTGCCGCCTGAGCCAGCATTTTTTTTGAAAATATCCCGTTTTTCATCCGAATTGTTCCTTCAGCTCCAAGATTTTATCAATTGTCTGCTCCACATTTAAACCGCGCTCCTCCACCGTAAGGTCGGCGTATTTTTCATACAGGGGCGCGCGTTCCTCATACAAATCCCGCAGGGTCTGACCCTCCCGCAATACGACTCCCCTGCCCCTGATATCGGACAGACGCGCCGCAAGCTCCTCGTAGGGAAGCTTTAAATAAATTACCGTTCCGATTTCCTTTAAATGGGTCATCGCCTCCGTACCGTACACAACGCTCCCCCCGGTCGCGATGATGGAATGGGACGCTGAAATTTTGCTGTTGACGCGGTTTTCGACCGCGATAAAGCCCTCTGTCCCTGCTTCCTCTATAATTTCATGCAGTAATTTTCCTTCTTCTCTCTGAATGAGTAAATCCGCATCCACAAACTGATAGCCCAGAACCTTGGCAAGCACCACTCCAATGGTACTTTTCCCCACTCCGGGCATTCCTATTAATACAATGTTATCTTTTTTCATTCATTTTCTCTCCCACTGCTGTTTTTTACCAAAAAGACGCCGGACCTTGTCCAGCGTCTTTCCTGCTGCCGTTATTCTGTTGCTTCCTCGGTCGCTTCCACCGCTTCCGTCTCGGTACTCTGTACAACAGTGGTGAATAAATTGTCAAAGGTTACGGTGTCCCAGACATCCGTATCTACCACCCACTCAACGCCCTCTTTCCAGCCCTCGAGCACTTCATCATACAAATCCGACTGACGCTGCTCTATAATATTCGCGCGGTTTTCCTCGGTAGCTTCTTCGTCCACTTCCTGATCCAGACGCACGACATAATACGCGCTGTCCGTATCGATCAGCCCGGAAACCTCCCCTTCTCCCAGCTCTTTTAAGGCCGCAAGGACATCCTCATCCAGACCGGAATCATCCTGTGTGAAGGTTCCGCTGCTCACCGTATAGCCTGCGGTTTCGGCAGCTTCCTCAAGCCCGTCCGCAGCCGCATCGGCGGCAAAGCTCTCCGCCGTCTCAGAAAGCTCCGTTAATTCCTCCTCCGTGTATTCCACTGTGTTGCCCTCGTCATCCGTGTAGGAGGTTTTTGAAATATTCACGTAGCTGTACGCGCTCGTCTTTGCCTCCTCGTCCGTCACCTCCGTATCGGCGTCCGCGATAATGGCGTCATACATCTTATGCTGAATCGTGGATAACTGAAGATACTCCTCCACGATTTCCTGTGTGGCACCAAGCGCCTCGATCGCATCGTCGGAGTTATCCGACAGAAAAGCCGCAGCCGCATCGGAGATGGCCGCCTCCTCCTCGTCCGTCAGCACAACATCGTACTCGTCCATATGAAGCTTTAAGACATACATGTCCTCAAGGCTCTCCATGACACTGTCCTTAATCGTTTCCTGCATGGTGCTCCCGTTGCCGTATAAATCAGAGCTCCAGACATTCTCGCCAAAATAGGCCACATAAAAATCATCGTAGCCCGCCTGCTGAAACCGCGCCGCAAAATTCGCGATTCCCAGTGTCACCGGCTCCCCGTTTAAGGTCGCCACCGTTTTATCCTTATCAATTCCGCCGCAGCCCGCAAGTGCAGATACCGCCATCACACCGCCGAGCAGCAGCGCCATATGTTTTCTTCCGTTCATTGTTTTTCCTCATTTCTGCGCTGCTTTTTGCGCATAATAAGTTTGCTGTCAAGCAGCGCGCAGACACAAACTTGCGAGTGAAAAATTTATTTTTCACTCTTTTTCCTCCTGTCATGGCAGTCGCTTTTTTTATTATAGTGCCTTTTGGTCGAACCCGCAAGTATTTTTCGGCTCCTCCGGGAGTAAAAAGACCGCCGCAGACGCAAGAAATTCTTCCAGCACCTTTTGGATATCCACATTTTTGTCACGCGAATTTCTCTTAAGGACGCAGGTAAAATACGGGGCCTTTGCATCCGCGGTAAATGTGACGCCCGCACCGCAGCTCTCCACAAATTCGGGAATTTTCGCCACATTGATTTTTGCCTTTCCATACAAAGTGAACTTTAAGGTGTCGCCCTTTTGGGCAGCCTCCGTAAAATATACCCGGTGCGCCATAGACTTTATTTTTGCAATCGAAAGCAGATTTTCCACGGATTTCGGCGGGTCTCCGAACCGGTCTATCAGCTCCTCGGTCATTTCCTCCGTCTCCTCCTGCGTCTCGATGCCGGCGATCCGTTTATAAATATCCAGCTTCTGGAACTCATTGGGGATATAGGCAGCCGGAATATAAGCGTCGATATCAATATCAATTGAGGTATCAAAGCTTTCTTCCACCTGCATGCCCTTCGCCTGCTTGACCGCCTCACCCAGCATCTTGCAGTATAAATCGTAGCCCACGGCCTCCATATGCCCGTGCTGCTCCGCACCCAGAAGATTGCCCGCTCCCCGGATTTCCAAATCCCGCATGGCAATTTTAAAGCCGCTTCCAAGCTCGGTGTATTCCCGGATGGCGGCAAGACGCTTCTCCGCGACCTCCTTTAGCATTTTATCCCGCTTATACATCAAAAATGCATAGGACGTCCTGTTTGACCTTCCGACCCGGCCCCGAAGCTGATAAAGCTGTGAAAGTCCCATATTGTCGGCATCATGAATGATCATGGTATTGACGTTTGAGATGTCAAGACCGGTCTCAATAATCGTCGTGGAAACGAGCACGTCAATTTCCCCGTTGATGAAACGATACATGATATTTTCCAGCTCGGTCTCCTTCATCTGGCCGTGCGCGCAGGCGACATTCGCCTCGGGCACCAGCTCCGCGATTTTCGCCGCCACGTCGGCAATCTCCCGAACCCTGTTATAGACGTAATACGCCTGTCCGCCGCGGGCCAGTTCTCTTGCGATTGCCTCCCGCACAAGCTCCTCGTTATATTCCATCACATAGGTCTGTATGGGCAGACGGTCCATCGGCGGCTCCTCTAAAACGCTCATATCACGGATGCCAATCAGGCTCATATGCAGCGTTCGCGGAATCGGCGTCGCCGTTAAAGTCAGCACGTCAATGTCGGTCTTTAACTGTTTAATTTTCTCCTTATGGGCAACGCCGAAGCGCTGCTCCTCATCAATCATCAGCAGACCCAAATCCTTATACGCCACGTCCTTTGACAGAAGACGGTGCGTCCCGATGACGATATCCACGCTTCCCTTTTTGAGTCCCTCAATGGTTTTTTTCTGCTCGGCGGGACTGCGGAACCGGCAAAGCAAATCTACGTTTACGGGAAAATCCTTCATGCGCTGCACAAAATTGTTGTAGTGCTGCTGTGCGAGGATTGTCGTCGGCACCAGAAACGCCACCTGTTTTCCGTCCTGCACCGCCTTAAATGCCGCACGAATCGCGATTTCCGTCTTTCCGTAACCCACATCCCCGCAGATAAGGCGGTCCATAATTTTCGTGCTCTCCATGTCACGTTTGGTCGCCTCAATCGCAAGCTCCTGGTCCTCGGTCTCCTCAAACGGAAACATTTCCTCAAATTCCTTCTGCCATACCGTGTCCGGCCCGTAGACGAAGCCCTTCTTATTCTGTCTTTCGGCATAAAGCGCCACCAAATCCTGCGCGATCTCTTTGACCGCTCCCCGCACCTTTGTTTTGGTCCGGTTCCACTCCTGTCCGCCCAGCTTATTGAGCTTCGGCTTTTTGGCGTCGGCGCCCGCATACTTTTGAATCAGCTCTAACTGCGTCGCCAGAATATAGAGATTTCCGCCCCCCGCGTACTCGATTTTGATATAATCCTTGATGGTTTTATCAACCTCAATCTTCTCGATGCCCCGGTAGATTCCCAGCCCGTGGTTTTCATGCACAACATAATCGCCGACATGCAAATCCGTAAAGCTTGCTATTTTTTCTCCCTCATAGGTACGGCGGCGCTTCTTTTTCTTCTTTTCCCCGCCGAAAATATCACTCTCGGAGATAACCGCGAATTTCAGCAGAGGATACTCGTAGCCCTTTTTGACCTTGCCGTAGCCGACCATAATTTCTCCCGGCTTCACTTCATGGTCAAAATCCTCCGAATAAAAAGCATTTAAGCCCTCCTGCAGAAAATCCTCCGCCAGGCGTTTTGCCCGCGTTCTCGAGCTGGAAAGCAGAACGACCCGGGAGCCGTTTTTCTTATATCGCGTCAAATCGCGCACTAAAAGCTCAAAACTGTTGTTGTAGGGGTTCACCGTCCTCGAATCGATGGAGAACTTCATCTTTATATCCAGGTGGCTGCTCTTGCGCTCCAGCGCGGCCAGCGAAATACATCTGCGGTTCTGGATTTTCGCCAGTATTTCTTTGCAGGAAAACAGCTCGCGCATCTGCCCGGGCAGAATATATCCCTTTTCGAGCCGCTGCTTCATGCTCTCGGAAAACTCTGTCTCGGTCGCCGTTCCCCGCTCGATGCAGCGCAGGGCCTCATCCAGAAAAATAACGGTGCCCTCCCTGTCAAAATAGTCCAGAAGCGAAACGCGCTCCCCGCAAAAATAAGAGAGGTAGGCATCCAGCCCGGCGCTGATGCCAAGCTCTCCGGCCGCCTCGGCAAGCTGCTCCGCAGCCGCCTTCACACGGTATGCCTCCTCTGTTTTCATTTCCTTTTTCAGCTTTGCCGACACCTGCCCGGCTTCCTCTAAGATGCGCTGCAGCCCGGCCTCCCGCTCTTTCGGGCTTAAAACCAGCTCACAGGCCGGATAAATATGGACTTCGTTCAGATTTTCCACGGAGCGCTGGCTTTTCGCGTCAAACGAGCGGATGGAATCCACCTCATCCCCCCACAGCTCGATTCGGATCGGATTTTCCTCCGTCAGCGGAAATACATCGATAATTCCTCCCCGGACGGAAAACTCACCCATCGCCTCCGCCTGATAATTTTTTTCATATCCCAGCTCGACGAGGTGCCTGGTCAGCTTCTCTAAATGGACCGTATCGCCGACCGCGATTTTCGTCACCGCCTGAATGAATTTTTCCGGCTCCGGCATCGGGTTCATTAATGCGTCAAATGTAGTTATTATAGTGCAGGATTTTTCCTCCGCAAGGAGCTTTAAGGCGTTAATCCGCTCCGCCGTCAGTACATTGCCCTGAATGTCCGACTGATAGAACAGAATATCCTTTGCCGGATAATATGCGGCCTTTTTGTCGAAAAACCGATATTCCTCGCACAGCTCCTTTGCACGCTGCTCCTGAAACGTAACGATGATTCTGCTGCCGGAACCATTGTTTACGCTATACATCAAATGCGGCTTTGCCGCGTCTATGCAGCCCGATATCTGTACGATGCCGCTTAGCTTCGGCAGCATGGACTGCAGGTCTTCAAATTCTTTTAACCCCAGCAGAGGTTCCGTAAACGTTTTCATGCCAATCTCCATTCCAAAACGTTTTCGCCGCCGGACTTATGCTTCGCGCGGCTCCTTCTTCTTTGCGTTAAATTCGTTCATTGCCGCATCGACTTCCCCCTGCAGCATAAGCTCCGCCGCCAAAACGGCGTGCCCAATCGCTTCCTCGACAGCCGCCCGCTCGTCCTCATCAAAACGTCCCAGCACATAATCTGCCAGATCCCAGCCCTTCGGCTTTTCCCCGACACCGACTTTTATACGCAGAAAATTCTGTGTACCTGTCTGCGCGATGATATTTTTGATGCCGTTGTGGCCGCCCGCGCTTCCCTTTTTTCGGATACGCAGATTTCCCGGCGCAAGGCTGATGTCGTCATAAATGACAAGCATTTCCTCCTCCGGGTCCAGTTTATAATAGGAAAGAAGGCTCTCCACACTTTCACCGCTTAAGTTCATAAAGGTCTGCGGCTTCGCGAGAACTACCTTTACGCCGTTTATGACGCCCTTTCCGCAGAGCGCCTTGTGCTTTTTCTCACTGATACTGATATTATATTTCTCCGCAATGGCATCCATGACATCAAATCCCACATTATGTCTGGTATGCTCATACTGCCTGCCCGGATTTCCAAGTCCGACGATCAAAAACATGACGTACTCCTTTGTGCATTTCTTCTGCGAATTACGGCTGCCGCAGCCGCAAGCTGCTCCTGGTCGTTGACCCCGGTAATATCCTCATCGTCCTCCAGCGCAAACGCGTCAACCTTTTTTCCCTTTTCCCTAATAATTGTCAGCGTATCAGGCAGATAATATTCTCCCTGCGCATTGTTCGGCTGTATTTTTTCGAGGGCTTCCTTTAACTCCCGGGTATCAAAGATATACATACCGGAGTTTATCTCATGTGATTTTAATTCTTCTTCACTCGCGTCCTTATGCTCAACACTCTTTACGAAATTCCCTTCCGCGTCCCTTATGATTCTTCCGTAGCCGGTCGGATCCTCCACCATTGCGGAGAGCACCGTAACCGTATTGTTGTTTTTCACGTGGTATTCCTTTAAGCGCAGCAATGTTTCTGCGGTAATGAGAGGAGCATCGCCGAACAGAATCATCGTCTGTCCCTCATCCCCCAGAAAATCCTTCGCGCATCTGACGGCATGGCCAGTACCAAGCTGCTGCTCCTGAAGTACAAAGCGCACCTCCTGATGCCGGACGGACTCCCGCACAATTTCATATTTATAGCCCACGACCAGGCAAATATCTTCGGCTCCTGCTCCGATAGCCGCGTCGACGACATAATCGACCAGACATTTCCCCTCTATCGTGTGTACAACCTTCGGCAAATCCGATTTCATTCTGGTTCCTTTGCCTGCCGCCAGAATCACCGCTTTTAATTCCTCCATTGGAAGCCTCCTCGTCTATCTGTGATTATCGTTATTTACAGTCTAAATTTCATTTTACCGTAGTTTTGGGATTTTACAAGCGTTTTGTTTCTGATGAACTCAAAAACTGCCGTACCGGCGCCTTCCCGCACCGATACGGCAGTTTATTTTCCCCTTACATTATATATATTATTTGCTATCCCCTGCATGCTCCTTATTCTTCGGCAGCCAGCGTCTCCTCATACTTCTCTAAAATAAGTCTCTGGATCCGCTCCCTGGTCTCCGAATTGATTGGATGTGCGATATCGCGGTATTCGCCGTCCGCCGCTTTCCGGCTCGGCATTGCGATAAAAAGACCCTTTTCCCCTTCGATAATCTTAATATCGTGTACAACAAATTCCTCGTCGATTGTGATGGATACCACCGCTTTCATCTTTCCTTCTTTTTCTACTTTTCTGATTCTCACGTCCGTTATCTGCATGTCTGATGTCCCCCTTTATGTTGTTCGTACCTTTATCCTAAAAATGTCCCTGCGCTTCTACAACACGTAACGCTCGTTGTTCTCCGACACAATCTTGATTCCGTTATCGCCGCAATAATAGGTGTTGGCCTTTAAGGTATCACGGCTCTCCACAATACAGTTCTCAATATGCGTGTTATCCCCAATGTACACATCATTCAAAATAATCGAATTCTTAATCACACAATTCTTTCCGACAAACACTTTTTTAAATAGTATGGAGTTCTCCACCTTACTGTTTATAATACAGCCGCTCGCAACCAGGCTGTTGCGCACATCGGAGCCCGCATTGTATTTTGCCGGCGGCAGATCATCCACCTTGGAATAAATCCTCGGCTCGTCCCCAAAGAACTTACGGACCTCCGGCTTCAGGAAATCCATATTCGTCTGATAATAAGACTCCACCGTCGCGATATTGCTCCAGTACTCTTTCATCTTATAACCATAAATCCGCTTCATATTCTTATAGCGAATCAGGATGTCGGTAACAAAATCCCAGCGGTCTTCCTCCGCGCTGCGCTCAAGCATCTCAATAAGCTGTCTTCTGCGCACGATATAGATACCGGTGGAAATGGTATTTGACTGGGAAACCATCGGCTTCTCCTCAAACTCCACAATTCTGGAATCCTCATTCATCCGGATGACACCGAATCTGCTGACATCCACGCCCGGCTCCATGTCCTTGCATACTACCGTAATATCCGCTTTCTTTTCAATATGGAAATCAAGCACCTTATTATAGTCCATCTTGTAGACACAGTCACCGCTGGTAATAATTACATACGGCTCATGGCGTTTCTTTAAAAAGCTGATATTCTGGTACATCGCATCCGCAGTTCCGCGGTACCACCAGCTGTTGTCCACCGTCACGGTCGGATTAAACACAAATAAGCCGCCCTGCTTTCTGCCGAAATCCCACCATTTGGAAGAGCTTAAATGCTCATTTAAGGATCTTGCGCTGTACTGCGTCAAAACCGCCACCGTCTGTATATGGGAATTACTCATGTTGCTGAGTGCAAAATCGATGCATCTGAAACTGCCGCCAACGGGCATTGCCGCAATCGCCCTTTTATTGGATAGCTCCTGCATACGGCTGTTATTACCGCCAGCTAAAATAATACCTATTGCCTTCATATTGTGTCACCTGCCTTAATAATTACTTCACCGCTACCAAGGATTCCATCCGGGTAATCTTCTTTCTCCGTAACACCCGAAATCGCCGTGTTCTTTCCAATCGTCACATTGTCCGGCACTACGGAGTCCTCTCCAATCGTGACCAGACCAAAGGAATAAATACTCGCATTCAGCTTATTGGGCGCCTCCTCACCCGCGCCGAGGACTACGTTGTTGCCGATACTGCAATTCTCCGCTATGATAGACTTGTCTACCGTAACGCCTTCGCCAATCTGCGTTCCTTTCATAATAATGGAATTTCTGATTACGCTGCCCTTTGCGATTGTAACGCCGGGTCCAATCACAGAGCTGTGAACCTCGCCGTATATCTCGGAGCCCTCTCCGATAATACTCTTTTCCACAACTGAGTCCGCTGCCAGGTACTGCGGCTCAATGATATCGCTCTTGGTATATATCTTCCAGTATTCCTCGTACAGATTGAATTCCGGGATCAAATCAATCAGCTCCATATTTGCTTCCCAGTAGGAGCCGAGTGTTCCGACGTCCTTCCAATAACCGTTGTACTCAAAGGCAAAAAGACGTTTTCCACCTTCGTGACAATACGGAATGATATGCTTACCAAAGTCACAGCCACTCTGATCCTTCATGGCATAGAGCGCTTCCTTTAATACATCCCAGCTGAATATGTAAATACCCATGGAAGCCAGATTGCTTCTCGGCTGCGCCGGCTTTTCCTCAAAGTCGAGAATCTTCTTATTCTCATCCGCAATGACAATTCCGAAACGGCTTGCCTCCTCAATCGGCACCGGCATGGTCGCAATCGTGACATCCGCATTGTTCTCCTTGTGGAAATCGAGCATGACCTCGTAATCCATCTTGTAAATGTGATCACCTGACAAAATCAGCACATATTCGGGATTATAATTTTCCATATAATTCATATTCTGGAAAATTGCATTTGCCGTCCCACTGTACCATTCACTGTTGTTGCTTTTCTCATAAGGGGGAAGAACTGTTACCCCTCCATTGTTGCGATCCAAATCCCAGGGAATACCAATCCCGATATGAGTATTCAGACGCAACGGCTGATACTGGGTCAAAACGCCCACCGTATCAATACCGGAATTGATGCAGTTGCTGAGCGGGAAATCGATAATACGATACTTACCGCCAAACGCAACTGCCGGTTTGGCAACTCTTGCCGTAAGCACGCCCAGACGGCTGCCCTGTCCTCCAGCTAATAGCATTGCTATCATTTCTTTACGAATCACGCCAATCACCTCTCGTCACTTTTTAGTACTTTGTTCCTTATAACGCTTTTTATTATACCATACCGCCCATAAAATGTACATCATTTTTCACAATAATTTTTGAAATCCATAATCTTTTTTGACATTTTATACAAATATTTTCCAATTGACAGCCCGTGCACGTAACATGTCGAAAAGATTTTACGCCAAAAGAATTTGCAAATCATTAAGATACGGGTATAATAAATCATACAGATTCTAATGAATTGAAATTCTATTAACAGGCAGGTAATCAGACTATGTATAAAATCAATTTTCAAAACCCGATACATATCCATTTTATCGGTATCGGCGGTATCAGCATGAGCGGTCTTGCTGAAATACTCAAACATGAGCATTTTACCGTCTCCGGTTCCGATTCCAGGGAATCCGAGCTTACCCGGCACCTGGAGCAAATGGGCATTACCGTATTTTACGGACAGAAAGCTTCCAATATCACGGAGGACATTGACCTCGTCGTTTACACCGCTGCAATCCGGGAGGATAACCCCGAGCTGATGCAGGTACGCGCTGCTAAGATTCCGGCCTTAAGCCGAGCCGAACTGCTTGGCCAGATTATGGATAATTATAAAAATTCCATCGCAGTGGCCGGAACCCATGGAAAAACAACGACTACGTCCATGATCAGCCAGATCCTTCTCGCCGCAGAGACAGACCCGACTATCACGGTGGGCGGTATCTTAAAAGCCATTGACGGGAATCTGCGGGTAGGCAAGTCCGATATTTTTATCTCGGAGGCCTGCGAATACACAAACAGCTTTCTGCATTTTTATCCAAAGTACAGTATCATTCTGAACGTAGAAGCAGAACATCTTGACTTTTTTAAAGATATTCAGGACATCCGCAATTCATTCCGCAAATTTGCAGAAAATACAAAAAAAGACGGTGCCGTCATCATCAACGGCGAAATTGAGCGCTATGACGAAATCACCGGGGGCTTAGCGCCGCAGGTGATTACCTTCGGCCTCTCGGACGCCTGCGACTTCTATCCGGCAGATGTTTCCTTCGACGAAAAGGCCTGCGCCTCCTTTACCGCCATGTACCGCAAAAATGAAGTCATGCGCGTTTCTCTCCGGGTTCCGGGCATACACAATGTCTTAAACGCCATGGCAGCTATCTCCCTGGCCCTTGACTTAAAGCTCCCGAAGGATGCCGTCGCAGCGGGCCTCTCCGCTTTCGGAGGCGCAGACCGCAGATTTCAGTACAAGGGCTGTAAGAACGGTGTCACCGTAATCGACGACTACGCGCATCACCCGACGGAAATCCGGGCGACGCTGACCGCGGCAAAAAAATATCCGCACAGCCGCCTGGTGCTGGTATTCCAGCCTCACACCTACTCGCGGACCAAAGCCTTTCTCGACGACTTCGCCGAGGTCCTCTCCCTCGCCGATATGGTGGTCTTAAGCGATATTTACGCCGCCCGCGAAAAAAATATCTACGGTGTCAGCTCCGGCGATATTTTAGAGAAGCTCAAAAAACGCGGCTGTAACTGTTACTATTTTCCTTCTTTCGGGGAAATCGAAGAATTTTTGAAAAAAAATTGTATGAACGGAGATTTGTTGATAACTATGGGGGCCGGAGATATTGTAACTGTGGGAGAACACTTTCTCGACAGGTAAGTTATCCACATTATCCACATCTGATTGGGGAAAACTTCAACTTTCAGATGTGGATTTTTTTGTTTACATAATATTTTCGCCCATTTTTGTCTTATACACGGAAAAAGCTGTTTTCCTTCCACCTCCGACAGGTTTCCATAATCTTTCCCCCAAATGCCTTTTCACGGGTTATCCACATTGTCCACATTTCATGAAACCCCCGATTTTACAGGCTTTGCGGCAAAAAATTTGCTTCTCTTTTTTCTGTGCCTGTGCTATAATTTGGAGCGTACAAAAATCGTTACATGCGAAAGAGGGGGCTTTGGGGCTATGGCAAAAATACGAATCCACCGTGACAGCGATACCTCTGCCACGAGTGTTTCCAATATTTTTATTGACGAATATATGTCTGATGCGAACGGGGAATTCGTAAAAATATATCTGTATCTGCTGCGCCTGATGAATGCGCCTGACTCCGCCTTTTCTCTTTCCTCGATTGCCGATAAATTCGAGCACACGGAAAAAGACGTGCGGCGTGCCTTAAGCTACTGGGAGCGCATGAAGCTTTTGCAGCTGGAATATGATGCGGAGGACAACCTTACCGGAATCTGTCTGCTCGACTCCGTTCCCCGCCATGAGGAAGAGGCATTATCTGGGGATCCGGAAGCTTCCCGGCTTCCCGCCGGGGATTCTCCGGCACAGGTCCAGACCCCGGAGGAAACGGATTCCGTTCCCCCGAAAAAATGCTACACGGCGGACGACCTGAAAGATTTCTGCGAAAACGACCAGATTGCCGAGCTTTTATTTATTGCCGAGCGCTATCTCGGACGGCCGTTAAGTCAGACCGATACCAACACGTTTCTTTATCTGTATGACGGTCTCGGCTTTTCCGCCGATTTAATCGAATACCTTGTGGAATACTGTGTGAGCAAGAACCATACCGCCATACGCTATATCGAAACGACTGCCATACGGTGGGCGGAATCCGGTATACGGAGCGTAAGCGCCGCCAAACAGGAAGCCAAAATCCACAGCGCGGCCTATTACGCTGTCATGCGCGCATTCGGAATTTCCGGCAGGAACCTCGTTCCGTCCGAGACAGAGTTTATTGAGCGCTGGCGTTCGGAATACGGTTTTTCCACCGAGCTTATCTCAGAGGCATGCCAGCAGACCATTCAGGCCATCCATCAGCCGAGTTTCCAGTATGCGGACTCTATTTTGAAGAACTGGAAAGAACGGCAGGTGCGCTCGCTCGAAGACGTCCGGCGGCTCGGCAGTGAGCACCGGGAGTCAAGGAATGCTTCCGGCGCTTCCCAGACGGGAAATGCCTCCAAAAATAAATTCAATAATTTTAACCAGCGTTCCTACGATTATGATCAGCTCGAAAAAATGCTGCTGACAACCAATGCGCAGCGTTAGCCATACATAACAGGAGATGAGCCATGCCATTAAGCAATACCCAGTACGACGAGATTATCCGAACATACGACGCCAGACAGCTTCGCAACAAGCGTGAACAGGAGAAAAAACTGCGCTACGCCTATCAGAAGATTCCACGGCTCCGGGAGATTGACGACGCCATCGCTTCCTGCTCCGTGGCCCAGGCAAAAAAAATGTTAGGCGGTGACGCGCTTGCCCTTTCGGATCTGAAAGCACAGATTGCAAATTACCGCGCCGAAAAGCAGGAGCTTTTAACGCGCTATGATTTTCCCGATGACTATTTTGAGCCGTCCTATACATGCAGGGATTGCAAGGATACCGGCTTTATTGACGGAAAGCGCTGCCACTGCTTCCGCCAGGCTGCCATTGATCTGATCTACGCGCAGTCCAACCTGAAAGAAATTCTGATTAAGGAGAACTTTTCTACTTTTTCCTTTGAATATTATTCCGATACGCAGGTCAATCCCGCCACGGGGTTAACCTCTTTGGAAACGGCCAAAGATGCCGTTGCGAAATGCAAGGATTTTATCCGTCATTTTGATGATGAATTCTCTAATCTTTATTTTTATGGAGATACTGGTATCGGAAAGACCTTTTTATCCAACTGCGTGGCAAAGGAGCTTATGGACAGCGGTCATTCCGTTATCTACTTTACGGCGTTTCAATTATTTGATATATTAAGCAAAGGCGTGTTTGAAAAGGACGAGGACGCCGTCGCGGCACACCGCAATATTTTTACCTGCGATCTGCTGATCATCGACGATTTGGGAACCGAGCTTGCAAATTCCTTTACGACCTCACAGCTTTTTCTTTGCCTGAATGAACGTATTTTGAGAAAAAAATCCACTGTGATTTCCACAAACCTCGGCATGACCCAGCTTGCCGACATTTATTCGGAGCGTATTCTCTCCCGGATATCGAGTTACTACACGCTGATCAAGCTGTTTGGAGACGATATCCGCATTTTAAAACGCAACCGATAGCCCTGTCTTCAATTAGAGTAATCTATTGAAATACATGTTAACTTTATTTTATGGAGGAACATTCAATGCCAAACGATGAAAGAAATTTAGAAACCATCCCGGACGGAGCACTTGGCCTTATTCCGCTGGAGAGCTGCAGGGAACTGGGCTGTAAGGTAGACCAGTATCTGGTCGGCTGGAGGGAAAAGAGACTGCATCAGCATGAATCCGAGCTCGCTTTCCGTGATTACCGCCGCAGCTCCTACATTATCTCCACGTCAGTTCCGCGTTTTGGAACCGGAGAAGCGAAGGGTGTCATCAAG
The DNA here is from genome assembly GCA_944380515.1 of uncultured Roseburia sp. GTDB lineage: Bacteria > Bacillota > Clostridia > Lachnospirales > Lachnospiraceae > Roseburia. Next base: position 28,502 of record CALWHT010000050.1, on the reverse strand, counting down.
GAATCCGTCCGCGGCTATGACTTATACCTGATGGTGGACGTGACAAACTACAGCCTTACCTATACGGTCTGCGGACATAAAAACCATATGTCGCCGGACGACCACTACGCGGACCTAAAGCGCATTATCGCCGCAGTCGGCGGAAAGGCACGCCGCATCACCGTGATCATTCCTTTCCTGTATGAAAGCCGCCAGCATAAGCGTACCGCAAGGGAATCACTGGATTGCGCTCTGGCGCTGCAGGAGCTTACCGCCATGGGTGTTGACAATATTATCACCTTTGACGCCCACGACCCGCGTGTACAGAACGCGATTCCGCTGAAAGGCTTCGAGACGGTTCAGCCCGCCTACCAGTTTATCAAAGGCATCTTAAAAAATGTTCCTGATTTAAAGATTGATTCCAAGCACATGATGATCATCAGCCCGGATGAGGGCGGTACCAACCGCGCGGTATATCTCGCGAGCGTGCTTGGGCTTGACGTGGGTATGTTCTATAAGAGACGTGACTACAGTAAAATCGTAGACGGACGCAACCCGATCGTCGCGCATGAATTCCTCGGTTCCTCCGTGGAGGGTATGGACGTTATTATTATCGACGATATGATTTCGTCCGGTGAAAGCATGATTGACGTTGCCACCGAGTTAAAGAAACGCAAAGCAAACCGGATTTTCGTCGTAGCGACCTTCGGACTTTTTACCAACGGACTTGAAAAATTTGACAAGGCGGTTGCAGACGGTATCATCTACAAGGTTGTGACCACGAACCTTACCTATCAGACACCGGAGCTGCTCTCCAAGCCTTATTATATCAACTGCGATATGAGCAAGTATATCGCCTATATCATTGATACCTTAAACCACGATTCCTCCATCAGTGATTTGTTAAATCCGTATGAACGAATCGAACGCCTGGTATCCAAGTACAAAGCCGGGGAAACGCTCTAAAAAGCGCCACCCGGCGGTGGCGCTCTTAAGAGAATGCTTCGCATTCTCCCTGATGCTTTACCAATTGGCTCGCGCAGTTTCCCGAAGCTCTAAAAAGCGCCACCCGGCGGTGGCGCTCTATAGAAAAAGAGGGGCAAATCCAAAATGGATTTGTCCCTCTTTTCTGTTCTATATCTGATATTTATTTTAAATATTTATGCATGACCGTTCCATGCGGTTCCTCTCTATTTAAAATAAATCTACTCTCCCGGCAACCTTCTGATTGATAACATAGTAAGCTGCAAATTCTTCCGGCTTTAAATATACCTGAAGGCTCTTAATAGAAGAAACTCTGTGTCCCTCTGCCACATATGTGTTCTTCGCTTTCTCGATTACCTCTGCCACAATCGCTTCATTTCCCTGATACTGAATGAACACTTCCGGCTTTAATTCCTCTTTCACTGCCTTCTTCGCAGCCGTTTTTCCCGGCTTTCTTCCTCTTACACCTTTCACCGCTGTCTTTGTCTCCTCTGCTACTTCTTTTACAACTGCCTTTGTCTCCTGTGCTGCTTCTTTCACTGCCGCTTTCGTCTCTGCCGCAACGTCCTTCACTGCAGCCTTCGTCTCTGTTGCAGCTCCCTTCACTGCCGCCTTCGCCTCCGCTGCCGGCTCCTTTACCTCTGCTGCCGCTTCCTTCACTGCTGCTTTTACTGCCGCGGCGCCTTCCTTCACGGTTGCTTTTACGTCATCTGCTTTTACTGCTTTGGTCTCGTCCACTTTTGCTGTCGTCTTTTTTTCCATCATGAGTCTCTCCCTCCTCAATTAAAAAAACAAACTACTCACACACTAAAAACTTCTCCATTGCATTTAACGCTTCCTCCTCATCGCTTCCCTCTGCGACGATATTCACCGTCATCCCCTTAGAAGGATTAAAGGCCATAATTCCCATAATACTTTTGGCGTTGATTCTGCGGTTGTTGCTTTCCAGTATAATTTCGCTGTCAAAACTGCATGCTACCTGGACAAGCTCTGCAATCGGATTATTGTGTTCCTCAGAAACATTAGATACAACTACTTCTTTTCTGCTCATATTCCTCCACTTCCTCTTTTTAAGTACTTCTCAAAATATAACCCATTCATGTACAATTTGCAATACACTTAAATAAAATCTGTTAAAGTTCAACGAAGTATTTTTCTCAACGTCTGATTTTTTATGCATTTTTCTCGTATTTTAAGGGTCATTTCAGATAGGTTAAGAATACGTTTCCGGCACCGGAAAATACTTCATCCGCCTCCTCAAGGCTAATTCTTTGGTTTGTCCCGGTATCCGAATCATAAACGATAACATTATCCGCATCATAACCGACCAAAAGTACAGCTTCCTCGCTTCCGGTCATGGCAAAAACAGGACTTCCGCAGCTTACATAATAAAGCACCTCCTCCACATTACAGCCACTCAAATCCAAAATCTGCGCGTCCCTCATCGTATTTCCCAGAATCGTTTTTGGCGTCTCACCTCCGGCAATCAGTGCGTTCACGCTGATATTAATTCCTTCCTTCTCAAGCATGGCATTGATACATTTTGCAATGCTTCCGGAATCCATATCCTCCTCTCCGACCGCGATATCCGAAAATGCCGGCTGGGTCGCATTTCTGGATCGTTTCCAGACATATTTCTGGTCGGCGCCTATCACCACTCCCATGTTCTCGTTTGCCTGGCCGATTGCCTCCGTCACATCATCCGTGGTAAAGATGACGTCACCCTTTACATAAACATAATACCGCTCCCCGGTTCCATCCTGCGTGAGCGTGACATTACGCTCCTCTGTAAGAATTGTCTCTTTGGGTGTAAGAAGCCTGGGCTCCTTTTCGCTGACCGGATTTGCCAGCGAAAGCTGGTACTGTGTCTGCTTTATGTCCGAGCTGCTGCTGCGCACCTCCACCGACGCTGCCCCGTCGCCCTCCCGGTTCATGATCATATCCTGATCCGCCTCCACATAGGCCGTCCCATTATACTGTATGCGGTTTAGGTACATTGTATAATCATCAATTTCAACATCTGACACATAATATCCGCTTTTTTCATACGTTTTTAAAATTTCGATGGTATCTGAGGTCACGTCGGCTATTTTTACCTGATACATCGGAACTATGGTATTGCCCGCAGCCTCCGTGGAAACATCCGCCGCGTTCGCGACCCCATACACAAAGTCCTCTTCCATAAAGCCCAGGGGTCTTACATATTTTCCGCTGCCCTCCGTCACTTCCCTTGTGGTTTCATCGGAAAAATCCATGACATGGACAATCTCACTGTTTTCTCCGTCTTGTGTCCACGCAAAGAAGCGGTTGCTTGCGGAAACGGCAAAGACCTTACTGTCCAGCCCTTCAATCAGTTTCCTTACTTCAAGCGTTGACAAATCAATGCCATAAACCGTACCGTCCATCATAAGATACAGCTCGCCGCCCTCGTTTACATACATTAACTGTCCCATTTCGGACTTCATTACCTCATAGGATTTATCGGACGGGATAAATATCATTTCCTCGTTGGTGTTCGCCAGACTGTCATAGTGGTAAACCGCTATTCCAACCTCCCCCTCGTGAAGTCCGCGGTTCATGTAGCCGTAAACAATATAGTCCAGGCTTCCTGTCTCGTCAATGCTGACAATTTTTATATCATGTTCGCCGTAATTCTCCCTCTCGTCAATCCCTTCATAGCCACGGAAGCTGAACACCTTTGCCAGCGTGTTCTCCGTCTCGTTGTAGCTCCAGAGTTCCCCCTCCTGCACGAAGGCAACCGTTGTTCCTGTCTCGTTTGCCCGATATTCCACATCGGCGGAGCGTATGCCGAGCTGGATATAATTGTCGTAAAAAGCCGCACTCTCCCGGCGGAAAATCTGGTTTGTGGTGCGCTCGAAATTCAATAGATACATCCGGCTGCTGGTGTAGCGGACCCGGTAATACTCCTCGACATTATAGTATTCATTTTCCCCGTTCTCCCCGGTACTCGTAACCACATAATTGAGCACGATCACATTGTAGGTGTCCGTAATTTCCTTGATGGAAGGAACGGGCGCGGTCAGCCGCTCCACCGGCAGATTCGCCCAGGAGACCTGCTTTAACGACGAATTGAGCGAAACAAACTGCAGCGTCGTATTGTCCCCGGTCGTTTTTTCCATATAGGTTGAAAGCGTTCCCACCGTCTCACTGTTAAAGGTCTTATTATTAAAATCCTTTACAAACGCGATACTTTCCTCCACGTGGCTTTCCGGCGCTTCCACAAGCCTTGTATAATAATAAATCTGCTCATTTCCGCTTTCCAGCATAATGATCAGCAGATATTCTTCATCCTCCTTCAGCAGGTTCTGAATCTCAAGCTCCGCGGATATGATTCCCTTATTATCCTCATAGGAATTGACATCCGCATTGGCAATCAGACGCTCGCCGTCGAGGCTTCTGATTTCGTAGGAAACGGCATCCACCGCCGTCTGATAGCTTTGAATCGTAATCGGAAGCTTTCGGTCCTCCCCGATTGGAGTAATCGTATCCCGCATGTAAGCGGCATTCATCTCCGTGCGATAGCCGTAAAGCTCATTGATTTCCGTTTCACCCTGAAACAATGTGATAACCGGAAGCGTTGCTTCCTCCATCTCCGTTGTCAGATCCTCATTGACATGGTTTGTCATAACACTGAATACGACAAGCCCGACTATAAATATTATTATTAAGACGATTGCTTTTACTGCACCCTTCCGCACGATCGTCCCTCCTTCATAAAAATAGCTACCGCAGACGCGATAGCTATATTGTATGCATTTTTGGAAAAATCCGCAATGGCTAATTCCGATTCTTTCTTTTTTCTTAATAAACAGCGTCTACCACCAGCGCCTGCACCGCCTGTGCCGGCAGCGCCTGCGGTACATCTCGTTGTTTAACAGTACGCCAATCAGGCTCCTTAAATGATCTCCCTGCCCTCTGGGCGGTCCCTGCGGCGGCCTTCCCGGGCCCGGCGGCGGTGGAGGAGGCGTCATGCCGCCCCAGTACTGTTCCGCCTCCATATCCTGTTTCTCGCCGGCTGCATTCTGATAAATCCGGTCTACGACCATCTCCAGCATCAGGCGGTCCGGGTACTCGTCGAACATCAGGCTTCCCTCATATTCCATTTTATCACATTCATCTTCCACAAATTCGAGAATCCGCTTTACTTCCCTTGGATACAGCTCCTTCATGCGCTCCATGTCTTTCTCATATTCCATTTCTGTCAGATACAGATTCTGCATCGGATAGCTCATATAAAAAGGCATTTTGGGCGCATCGAACTGCATACGGAAAAACTGCTCCTGATTATAGTCCACTCTATACTCCCTATAGATAACATCACTATATCATATGCGCCAGCCAACCGCGGGTGCAGATTTTAAAAGCCTCTTGTTTCAAAAACAATTTCCCGGTAAGGCGTATAGCCCTCATGCAGAAGCTTCACCGAAACCTCCTTCTGTCCCGGTACGCCGGAAAACTCATATAAATGATACGCGCCGTCCCGGTAAGCAAAATCCGCACCGTTATCCCGGTAATGAAGATACGTTCCGTTCCCCGGAAATACCAGCATTTTTAAGGTATCATACGGCTTCTCGCCCACATACTGGCAAAGCTCCCAGGTCGGAATCATGCCGCCCTCCTTTACAAACATCGGACAGACATCAAGCGGTGCGTCTACCATATAATACTGCTTTCCCTCATAGGGTCTGCCTGTCTCAAAATCGTACCAGGTACCCTCCGGCAGATAAACAAGCTTTTTTACGGCACCCTGCTCAAGTACCGGAGCCACCAGAAGCTTTTCTCCCACCAGAAATTCCCCGTTTAAATTGAAGGTCTCGGGATCATCTTCATAGTGAAGCACCAGCGGCCGCATAATCGGAAGTCCTGTCTTTTCACATTCATGAAACAAATCATAAAAATAAGGCAGCAGCCGATAGCGGAGCTCTATGAATTTCCGGTTCACGGCAATGGTTGTTTCGTCAAACTGCCACGGCTCCTGACGTGTGCTTCCCTTTGACGAATGGTTGCGGAACAGCGGGGAGAACGCCCCGACCTGCACCCAGCGGCACAAAAGCTCCGGCGTACAGTCCGCGCCGAATCCGCCCACGTCAGTTCCCGCAAAGGCAAAGCCGCTTAAGCCCAGATTACAAAGCTGCGGCACCGCCATCTGCAAGTGGGACCAAAGGCTCTGGTTATCCCCTGTCCAGACGGTCGAATACTTCTGGGTTCCCGCATAGCAGGCCCTTGTGATGACAAACGGGCGCTTTCCGTCCGCCTGCTTTAACCCCTCGTAGGTCGCCTTTGCCATCAGATGGCCGTAGACGTTGTGCATTGCCGCGTGGCTGCTCTTTTTATCCTCGTCGGTAAACACCACGTCCGCCGGAAGCTCCCCGCGGAAGCTCGCGGGCTCGTTCATATCGTTCCAGGTACCTCTTACCCCAAGCCCGGTGAGATAAGACTGCTTTTTCGCCCACCAGCTCCTTACCTCGGGATTTCCGAAATCGGGATAGACGGCGTCCCCCGGCCAGACCGCGTTGACATACGTCTGCCCCTCCGGTGTTTTCGCAAAATAGTCCTGCTCCATTCCCTCATCATACACCGCATACCCGGGATCCAGCTTTACGCCCGGGTCAATAATGCATACGCTTTTAAAGCCGCTGTCCGCAATCTCCCGGATGACGACCCCGGGCGCGCCGAAGTCTTTTTCATTCCAGGTAAATACACGGTAGCCGTCCATATAATCAATATCAAAGTGGATGGTGTCACAGGGAATCCGAAGCTTACGGTAATGCCCTGCAACCTCCCGGATGTCCTCCGCTGATTCATAGCCCCACCGTGACTGATGATACCCCAGCGTCCAAAGCTGCGGCAGCGGCGTGCGCCCGGTCAGCCAGGTATAGCCCTCCACAACCTGCGGCATATGCCCGCCGGAGATAAAATAATAGTCCAGATTGCCGCCGTCCGCCCCATAATAATAGTACGCGGTATTTTCCTTGCCGAGATTGATATAGGACTTATAGGTATTATCAAAAAGATGCCGTATACACCCGCGGTCTTTAACGTAATCAAAAACGGAACGGATTTATAGAGCGCCCGGTAGCTTTCCGTGTGCGCCTGCGGAATATCGGAATTCCAGTTTTCATATTCATAATCCCTTTTGTTCAAAAAGCCGGTCTTATCCCCCAGCCCGTAAAACTTCTCGTCGCCGTCCATCTGCTTTACGATTTCGACCGGATAATGGAAATCGGACGCGTCCGGCACATCGTGCCCCTCCGCCTCCAAAAAAGAAATAAACTTTTCACTGAGCTGGCTGCCAAAACTTCTTCCCTGCCGGGAGTCCGCGCACAAAAGCGTCCCGTCCTTTTTATAGAAGTCCACAAAAAAACCGTCATATACCTTTGCCCAAAGCGCCGGCGTTTTTATGACAAGTGCCTCCGCTTCCTCCGTCACCGTAAATTCCACGGGAACGCATTTTTCTCCTTCGATTGCCTTCGAGCGGTGCTCCTTTGTCTCGCGTGGGACAAATACATTGAGAATATCCTCCCGAAGGACGGAGAAAACTGCCGTCCCCTGCTCAAATGTTATCTCGATTTTATTTCCGTCTACCCGATGGGAAACCCTCTTTCCTGACATCACTTCCTCCCTCACTTCGCCAAATCTTTTAATTCGGAAAATAAATCCAAATCGGACTGCGTAATTTTCATGTTCGTGGTAACCGCTTCCTCGCCCGGTTTTGTCACGGTAATCTCAATAATAGTTCCTTCGGTGATGCCGCCGGAAAATACCGCATTTAAAAATGCGGTGAATTTGGGATGGTTTTCCGTAAATTTATTTTTCGCATTCATAAGCTTCATAATAGATGCCGGATTCATCATGGCGCTCCTCCTTTTCTCCTGACCGTATTCCTGTATTTTTCATTTTAGCGTATGAAGATTCAGCAATATTCTATCATAATCACCTCGATTTGTCTCGAAAAAATACGAAAGTTCTGTGACACCGTCGTTCGTTCTCATTCAAGGACAAGCCGTGTGAGCCTGCTGCCGAGTCGGCTCAGTATTTCATTGGAAATCGTGTCCGCCTCCGCCGCAAGCTCCGCGGCAGATATGGTTTCTGCGCCGCTGCTTCCGATTAAGACCGCCGTCTCGCCCGGCACGGCATCCGCAATACCGGTGACGTCCACAAGCATCTGATCCATGCAGATTCGCCCGATGACCGGAGCCCTTTTTCCCCGGATAAGAACATGCCCCCTGCCGGAAAGCGTCCGCGGCACGCCGTCCGCATAGCCGATGGAAATCACGGCGATGATACGTTCCTCCTTTGCCGTATACGCAAGCCCGTAACCGGCCGTCTCACCCTTCTTTAAGGTTTTTACGCAGGCAATTTTTGCTTTCAGGGATAAAACAGGGCGCAGCGTAACCGGAGCCTCCACCCGGTCTCCCGGACTGCTTGGCACACCGTAGAGCGCGATTCCGGCTCTGGCATAATCGTAGCTTTCCCCGCAGGAACGGCTGTAATTGAGTATGCCGTAGCTTCCGAATAAATGTGTCTGAAACCCGGTGATTCCGTTCTGGCGCAGCGCCGCAACCACCTCCGCGAAACGGGCAATCTGCATTTCGGTAAACTCCCGCTCCTCCTCTGAGACCCCATCCGAGGCGCACAGATGGGAAAACACACCTGTCACGTTCAAATTCGGCAGATGAAAAATACGCAGGATTTTTTCTATCCTTCCGCAGTCCTCCCCGAGACGGTGCATGCCCGTATCCACCCCTACATGAACGGCAACACGCCGGCCTAAGGCGCTTAGGTCCCTGGCATAATCCAAATCCACAATGGTCTGGGTCAAATCATAACGGCACAGTTCGTCGATTTTTGAGACCGGCGTGTATCCCAGCACAAGGATTTGTCCTGTAATGCCCGCTTCTCTGAGCAGGGCTCCCTCCTCCTCCGACGCGACACAGAAATCGGAAATCCCAAGCTTTTGCAGCGCCCGGCTGATTTCTACCGCTCCATGGCCGTAGGCATTTGCCTTTACGGCAGGCATCAGCTTACAAGAAGCGGGAAGCAGTCCCTGAAGCTGTCCGACATTCCAGGCCAGATTTTTCAGGTTCAGCTCTATCCACGCCCGGCAGCTTTCTTTATCTGTTGTCAGGACTGCCCGGTCGGATGCATTTTGAGGTTTCTTCTGTTCCCATCGGGCCGCTGGGCTTTCCGGGCTTTTCTTTACCCGAATGCAGCATTTTAACCGCGCCCCGGCATACACCGCGAAAAGGGCAATTCCAAATGATACCAGACAAACGGTCAGATAATGCACAAAACTGTTTTCCACAAACAAAGCAGTCAGTCCCGCCGCTTTCGCTGCCCCGCGCACCAGAATAATCACAAGCGGATGCAGGATATAAATCAGCATGGAGACGCCGCGCACCCAGGACGGCGCTTTCGCTTTCGCGGAGAGAAGCAGGCAAAAAAGGCACCAGCAGACCGGAAGCAGCAAAAGGTACATACTGTTATGGCGCTGCCAGCCCGCCAAAAAGGTGAATGCCCCCTCTGCGCACAAAAGCGGCAGAAACACTGCCAACACCGGAAGATAGCGCCTCCTGTTCCGATTCCGGCGGCCGCGGCATATAAGCGTACCCATCAGTAAAAACACCGGGGCATAAAAAATGCCGTTTCTGGTATAGCTGCTGACGAAATATATTCCGTCATACGCCGTGTTTATCCAGCCGGCCCGGCAGACGATCCCGTAATAACTGTCACCTCCCAGTCCAACCAGATAAGCGCAGACAGCAAACAGTATGACCGCCTTCACGGAGCGTTTTAACAGAAACGCCGTCAGAACACAGCCAAGCAGCGCCGCCGGAAAATACCAGAGATGATAAAACGTCCCGTCAAAAAGGAGCTGCCGAAAGGCCTCCGCCGCATTCCCGGGCAGATTGCCGGCATACCAGCTCACCGGGACATAAAGGAGCGTTGCAGCGGCATACAGGAGCAGCGTTTTTTTCAGATAGCGGCAGAGCGCTTCTCCGCGGCCGGGGCCGAGCACAAAAAATCCCGTCGTTATCAGAAAAAACGGTACCGCCACCCTGCAAAGGCAGTAGCTGAACAAAAAATCGGCAAACCCGTTCCATGCGGCAAACGGTCCCGTATGAATCGCCACGACCATAAAAGCCGCGGGCAGGCGGAACAGATCCACCGCTCCATACTCTTTTGTTTTCATGGCAGGTCCTCCCAAACAGTAATCACAAAGCCTCCCTCGTTGGTGCCGGAAACCGAGCAGGGCGCATCCGGCAGGCATACCGCCTTTTCCGTTTCCCCGCAAAGCGGCACATAAAACACGGCTATGCCTCCATACCGATACGGCTTTCGCAGGGAGGCCCCCTCCTTTAAAAATTCGATGTATTCCTCCAGTACCATTCCGCGCTCCGCTATTATGGCGGAATGCGGAAATCCCACATAGCGGAAATGCCAGGGCTCCGCCCCGATTCCGGTAATGTTTTCTTTCCCTTCCAGATAGCGCTCGATAAAGCCGTACCGCGGCAATTTATCCCGAAATACCCCAAAGCTTCCGTCCCTCGGAAATTCAGGACAGATAAAATCAATTCCGGGCTGTCTTTTCGCCAAATCAATGGCAAGCCCCGTTTCATGCTCGCTGTGGCCGGGCAGCGCCACAAATTTTTTTGTAAACGCGGGTCCGTTTTCCCGAATGCTGTCCTCCCAGATTTTTTCCTGTTCCTCTCTCGTCCGAAAGCCGCTCACTCCCGTGATTTCCGCTTCGCCGCCCGTCTCGGCAAGTAAAGCGCACAACGCCTCTTTCGCCTCTTTTGCCAGCAATATTTCGGGCGTTTCCCGCAGCGGAGCCTGCATTTGCTCCCGCCCGGGACGGACACGGAGCGGGTACTCCGGCGTCACTAAAATCAACGGTCCCCGGCACGCCATTTCCTGCTTTAAAACAACGTTTCCCATACCGCACCTTCCTTTCCGTATGTCACTGCGTTTTCTTTTTGCCGTCTGCTTTCCCGAAAAGCTTCATGCGGTTTCCAGAATGCGCTCCACAAGCTCCGCAAAGGAAATGCCCGCAGCCTTCATCATGCCCGGATAGCGGCTGTGCGTGGTAAAACCAGGAATCGTATTGATTTCATTGAAGTAAATCTCGCCGTCCGGTGTCAGAAACATGTCCACACGTGCAAAACCGCTGCACCCGAGCGCACGGTAAAGCACCGCTGCCGTCCGCTTAATTTCCTCCGCTTTTTCCCCGGAGATACGGGCGGGCACATGAATTTTCGAGGTTTTTAAGGTGTATTTTTCCGTATAGTCAAAAAAGCCGTCCGACAGCTCGATTTCGTCCACCGCTCCGATGAAAAGCTCCTCTGTGCCGCAAACGGCGCACCCCACTTCAAAGCCGCGGATCTCCTGCTCCAAAACCACTCTGTCATCATGGGCAAACGCAGTCTCCACCGCTGGCAAAAGCTGTTCCTGCGCGCTTACCTTTGTGATGCCAAAGGATGAGCCTGATTTGACGGGTTTTACAAACAGCGGATAACCGATTTTCTGTGCCTCCAGTTTTAATTTCTCCCCGTCGTAGGGTTTTTGTACTGTGAGAGATTCGGCCGTCCTGATTCCTTCCATTTGCGCAATCCGATGCGCCAGCTCCTTGTCCATACACAGCGCCGAGGATAAAAGACCGCAGCCGATCACCGGAATCCCCGCCAGCTCCAGCACGCCCTGCAGCGTCCCGTCCTCCCCATTTTTTCCGTGCAGAATCGGAAGCGCCGCATCAACGCTTATGGTTTTCATCCCCTGCGCCTCCCAGTACACAAACCCGGACACGCTCCGGTCCATGGCCGGGTACACCGGAACACATGCTCCTTCCCTGCGCCAGCGGTCCTTTTCGATCAGCTCCGGCGTACCCCGGTACCACAGCCATTCCCCGGTTTTTCCGTCAAGTCCGATGAAAACCGTCTCATACTTTTCCGTATCAATATGCGCGATGACCGCCGCAGCCGATTGCAGCGATACCTCATACTCTGTGGAACATCCCCCGAAAAAAACGGCAATTTTCTTTTTATCTTTCATCATAATCCTCCATTCATTCCGCGCAGCGCTTTGTTCTTTGTTTCCTCTATTTTAATGGAATAATTATGAAGATAAAATCAGGCGCCGCATGAAGACTTTTTGAAGATTTTATGAACCCGGGCAGCTTCCCGGAAACATGCGCCGCCAGGCGCACCACCACAAAAAAAGGACCGGATTTCCGGAAACATTTACATTTCCCGGAAATTCGGTCCTTTTTGAACCCCCTATTCCATTTCATTACTCTTTTTTCCATGCCCTTATCTTATCAAGCTTCTCCCGCACCGCTGCCTCCTGTCCCTGCGTCGTGGGCCGGTAATATTCCCGGTCCGCAAGCGCCTCCGGCAGACACTGCATTTTTGTCAGCTTATTCTCATAATCATGGGCATACTCATAGCCCTTTCCGTAATCCAGCTCTTTCATCAGTTCCGTGGGCGCATTGCAGATTTGGAGCGGAACGGGGTCCGTCCTCCGCGTGCGGATGTCGTGCTTTGCCTCCTCACAGGCCGCGTAGAGCGCGTTCGATTTCGGAGCCATGGAAAGATACACGACCGCCTGCGCCAGATTCACGTCCCATTCCGGCATTCCGTTAAAATGGCAGGCCTGATAAGCGGCAACGGCCACCGAAAGCGCCTGGCTGTCCGCCATCCCGACATCCTCGCTTGCGAAACGAATCAGCCTTCTGGCAATGTAAAGCGGATTCTCCCCGCCCTCCAACATGCGCTGCATCCAATAAACCGCAGCGTCCGGATCGGAATTGCGCATAGACTTATGGAGCGCGGAAATCAGATTATAGTGCTCCTCCCCGTTTTTGTCGTAGAGAAGCGATTTTCTGCTGATACACTGCTCCATGCCCTCGTCCGTCACCGTGATTGAGCCGTCAGAGCCAATCTCGCCGTTGAGCACCGCCATCTCCAGCGTATTGAGCGCCGTCCTCGCGTCGCCGTTCGCCACGGCGGCAACGGCACAAAGCTGCTTCTCCGTCATCTGCACCCGCTGTCCCCCGAAGCCGTCCGGGCTCGTCAGCGCATGCTTTAAAAGCGCAACAAGATTCTGCTCCGAAAGCGCCTTCAGCACAAATACCTTGCAGCGGGACAAAAGCGCGGCATTTACCTCAAAGGACGGGTTCTCGGTCGTTGCTCCAATCAGGATAATACTCCCCTTCTCCACAAACGGCAGAAAAGCATCCTGCTGCGCCTTGTTAAAACGATGTATCTCGTCCACAAACAGCACGGTGCGGATTCCCATTTTCCGGCTGTTCTCCGCCTGATTCATGACCTCTTTGATTTCCCTGATTCCGCTTGTCACCGCGCTGAAGTTAATAAAATCTGCCTTTGTCCTGCCCGCAATGATACTGGCAAGCGTCGTCTTCCCGACTCCGGGCGGTCCCCAGAATATCATGGAGGATATCTGGTCCCGCTCGATGAGCTGCCGCAGCATTTTTCCTTTTCCGAGCAAATGCTCCTGCCCGACAAACTCCTCCAGTGTCTTCGGGCGCAGCCGGCTTGCCAGCGGTGCGCTCATCCGCTCGCCCAGCCACTGCTCCCTGTCATCAAACAACGTCATCTGTTCCATGCCATTTCCCCGCTTTCACCTGACAAACATCGCTTTTTTCAGTTTCTCTGTTTCTCAAAATATTTTTTTGTCTCGGCAACGGTCACTCCGCTTAAGGCGACGAGCGCGACCAGGTTCGGCAGCGCCATCAGGCCGTTAAAAATATCGGCAATTGTCCATACCGCCGAAACGGTCATGAACGGCCCAATGAATACCGCAAGAATATACAGCCAGCGGTAGCCCTTTAAAATACCGGGACGGTTGCCCACCAGATATTCCAGACATTTTTCACTGTAATAGTTCCAACCAAGGATTGTCGTAAACGCAAAAAATACAAGACACACCATCAGGATAAACGACGATATCTGCTCCGGGAACGGGAGTCCAAGCTGAAATGCCCTTGTCGTCACCGCAACGCCGTCGAGCCCTATATTCCAGGTTCCCGTGATGACAACGGAAAGCCCCGTCATGGTACAGATGATAATCGTGTCTATATAGGTTCCCATCATGGAAACCAGCCCCTGTGCCACGGGTTCATCCGTTTTCACGGTTGCGGCTGCAATCGGCGCGCTTCCGAGTCCCGCCTCATTCGAGAAAATCCCTCTCGCGATCCCCTTCTGCATGGCAACCAGAACCGCTCCGGCCGCTCCTCCCGCGACCGCCCGAAGGCCGAAGGCGCTTTCCACAATCTCTACAACCGCCGCCGGAATCTCTGTCAGGTGCGTCAGCAGAATCACCAGAACCACTCCCACATACAAAAGCGCCATAATCGGTACGATAACCTGCGCCACGGAGGAAATACGCTTGATCCCGCCGATAATCACAAGCGCCACGCACAGCGTGAGAACCAGTCCCGCGATAACAACCGTCCAGGAATAATCCCTGCCGAACAAAGAAACCGTCCATGCGTTCTGCGGGTCAAAAAAGTCATTGACCGCACTGGTAATTCCGTTAATCTGGGTAAATGTACCGATTCCGAGCAGCCCGACCCCTACGCCGAAAAACGCGAAAATACAGCCGAGCCATCTCCATTTTTTCCCCATTCCGTTTTCTATGTAATAAAATGGGCCTCCCACCACATGCCCGTCTTCTTCCACCACACGGTATTTGATGGCAAGGAGACATTCGGCATATTTCGTCGCTGTCCCAAGCAGGGCGGCAACCCACATCCAAAACAGCGCTCCCGGTCCTCCCGCCACTAAAGCGGTCGCCACGCCGACAATATTTCCGGTTCCGATGGTGGCGGATAACGCCGTACACAGCGCCCCGAAGCTGGAAACCTCGCCCTCCTTTCCATCCTTCTCGTTCGCGATAATATGGCGGATTGCCAGCGGAAGCTTCGTAATCTGGAGTCCCCGAAGCCGAATCGTCAAAAAAATCCCGACTGCAAGAATCAGGATAATCAGGGGAAGTCCCCATATGAAATCGTCAATTGCCTGTAACATACCTGCCTCTTTCCTTTTCGTTTTATACGGTATAAAAGTACCACTGCACAGTAGCATAGCATGTGAAAATAAAGATTGCAAGTATTTTTTGTTTTTATGAGGCAAACAACCGTCCTTGTCCGCAGCACATCAGAACCGTTCTGCTCTGCATGCATAAAGTCCCACAAGCAGAAGCACGGGAAAAATCACTGCCGCCAGGATTCCGGCTCTCAGGTTATCCTCAAAACAGCTTGAGACCGCGCCGGCAAGCGTCGGGCCGGCGGCACAGCCCAAATCCCCGGCCAGCGCCAAAAACGCGAACATCGCCGTTCCGCCTCCGCGAATGGATGCGGACGCCTTGCTGAAGGTGCCGGGCCAGAGAATACCGACCGAAAGGCCGCAAAGCGCACAGCCCACAAGACCGAGTGCGGGAATGGGGATAAATACAATCATCAGATAAGACAGAATACATAGCACGCAGCTTCCTGCCATAAAACGTTCCAAATCTATTTTTTCACCGTATTTCCCGTAATAGAGGCGCGACAGCCCCATCATTACCGCAAAGGACATGGGCCCTGCCAGGTCGCCGACGGTTTTGCTGACACCGAGCCCCTGCTCCGCAAATGTGGACGCCCACTGGCTGACTGCCTGCTCGCTTGCTCCCGCGGCAAGCATCATCAGCATGAGAAACCAGAACAGCCTGTTTACGGCAAGCTCCCGTATGGTAAGCCCTGCCGTCCCATCCTCCGTCAGGGAGGCAATCGGCGTTCTTGCGAACACAAAGGCATTGACCGCCGGAATAACTGCCCAAAGCAGCGCCAGCGCCTTCCAGTTTGAAATTCCGAATATCTGAAAAAACAGGGTGGAAATCAGCACGACGCCCACATGCCCCCAGCAATAAAAGGAATGCAGCAGGCTCATCGCCTTCTCTTTATTATCCGTAGGGCAGGCCTCCATAATAGGGCTGATAAGCACCTCAATAAGTCCGCCTCCGATTGCGTATACGATTACCGCACACAAAATTCCGATAAAAGCATTCCCGAGCAGCTCCGGCAGAACCGTCAGCAGCAAAAGTCCCGCCGCCGCACAGACATGCGCGGCGACAACCGCCATCCGATACCCGATTTTATCGACGAACCTCGCCGACAGATAATCAATCAGAAGCTGGATTCCGAAATTAATCGTGACCAACATCGTAATCTGAGACAGCGGTATCCGGTAGCTTTCCTGAAACGTAAGAAACAAAAGCGGCACAAAATTATTGACGATCGCCTGCACAATGTACCCTGTAAAACAGGCGGTAATGGTTCTTCCGTATCCGTGCTGCATCTTGCTTTACTCCGTCTCCCACTGCGCGTACAGCGTTACCGATGCTCCATTTTCGAATGACAGATTTGTCACCTCGGCCATATCCCCGTAAAAGCTGTCGCTGCCGTCCGGCTGAGTGCTCCAGCCGATAAACTGATACCCGGCTTTCTGAAATCCGTTGCCGGGCAGCGTGTATGTACTTCCGTATTTACAGTTCTTAAGCGTTTCCATGTTCCCGCTGTCCGCTCCGTTGCCGTCAAACTGAATTTCATAGGAATTCACCTTCCATTTTGCATAAAGTTTATAATTTTTGCGCGTTCCTTTTTTAATTCGGGTAATCTTATGCTTGAAGTCTTTTTCCGTGTACCAGCCCTGGAAGGTGTAGCCTTCGCGCTCCGGCGCCTTCAACGTAAAAGTCTTTGTATCAACGTAATATGTGCTGCGGTTGCTCTTTGTCATGGTTCCGCCGTTTAATGCATAGCTGATGGTATAGGGCTTTTTGCTCCACTGCGCATAGAGCGTGATGGTTTTTCCGTCTCTCTTTGATATATTCTTAATGTCGGCGCGGTCCTCATACCAATCCCCCGTACCGTCTTTTTTGGTATTCCAGCCCTCAAATACATAGCCGGTCCGTTTGAACTTGTTCTTCGCCAGCGTATAGGTATTTCCGTATTTGCAGGTCAGTGTCCTTTTCATGGAACCGCTGGTCGCGCCGTTCCCCTGATATTTGATTTTATATGTATTGATGCTCCACTTTGCGTAAAGCGTAAGATTTCCGGTACTTCCCTTTTTTACCTGGGTGATTTTGTTTTTAAACTTCGAATCCTTATACCAGCCCTCGAAGGTATACCCTGTACGGACAGGATTTTTTAATGTAAAGGTTTTGGTATTTACATGATACTTTTTTGTCGTTCCGCTTGAAAGCTTTCCACCGTTCGTCTTATAGGTAATCTTATAGCTTTCCCGCGTCCACTGCGCATAGAGTGTGAGCTTCGCCCCGTCTTTTGACGACAGATTTTCGACTTCCTCCCTATTGGCATAGGCCTTGCCGCTGCCGTCCGCTTTCGTATTCCAGCCGGCAAACTGATAGCCCTTGCGCTTATACTTATTGGCGCTTAAACGATAGCTGCTGTCATATTCTCTGGACTTCATAGCGGACATACTGCCGCTGGTCGCTTTATTTCCGTTGAATTGGATGGTATATTGATTCGCCTCCCATTTCGCATACAGCTTCAGATTGCCCGAAGAACCGTAAGGAATGGAGGATACCTTCGTCTTCATGCTGCTTTCCTTATACCAACCTTGAAAGGTATAGCCTTTTTTTGTCGGCTCTTTGAGTGTAATCGTACTGGTGGATGCCTTGTAGGTATTCGGATTTGCACTGTTATTTTTCCCGCCGTACAGCTCATAAGTGATCTGATACGTGGTCTTGTCTTCCGCAATACTGTCCGACACGTATTTCGGCCAGTAGGTATCTCTCGCGAGCTTTGCCCGCCATTCATGGTATACGCTGGCGCAGCGCTCAAAATAACGCGCCCAGTTATAGCCAGCCGTATAGGCTCCGTCCGCGGTATTATCCACATTTTTTACCCTGGAAAACGCGCTGGCCTCCGTATGCTCCAGCTCATATTTCAGAAAATAAAGCTGCCCCTCCAATGTCCTGTAATCATAGCCGTACTGGCTGCAATAATCCTTTAACATTTCAAAACGGGGACCGTTCCACTGACAGATGCCGTAGCTGGTTTTTCCATTGGTATCGATTACGCTGACTGTCGGATTAAAGGCAGATTCACTCTGGATATTCGCCAATACGCCGCACGCGGCCGCCGTATTCAGTTTTAGCTCTTTTTTCAGGAAATTATAAATCGTCTTTTCATTGACCGCCATCTGGCTGCTGGAAATAGACGCTCCTTTAAAATTGGAAACCGGTTTTATAAAGACTGCGACATACGGAATTTCATCCGAAAGCCCCGCGCCCAGGGTATAGGTGTCCGTATCCCACTGCGGCGTATAACCGTAGGAATAATAATTCGTCCCCTCGTAATCACCGATACTGTGCCAGGTAACCGGAATGGATGTCGGCTCGGAAGAACCGTTTAAATATACCTCCAGAGACGCCGGCATTTTGGCAAGCAGCCGGTCTTCGGACACCCGCCCCGTAATATGTATTTCGGACTGTTCCCCGGACAGCCCGGCAAAGCCGGTAATCGTCTGCTGCTGTGCCGCCTGCGCGCTGCCCTCGGCCGCAAGGACAGCCGCATCCTGCGGCACGGTTCCAAGCAGCACAAGAAGTGCCATAATCCATGCCGTCAGACGGCATTTCCATGTGTTCCAATTCTTTTTCATGTTTGCTCTCCGTTTCCGTTTGATAATCTTTGCTCCCGTAAAACAGGCGTCCAAAAGGCTGCCGTTTACACGGCAGCCCTTTGACTTTAATAGGTTTTATATCGAATACTGATATTTACCTTTCCGTTCACACCGCTTACCGTTCCCTGGTTCGTGTACCTCCACATCGCGACATTTCCTTTTCCCTGATAGCCGCTTCCCAGGTTTTCGGAGCGATAATTGATCACCCAGATGTCAAGTCCGGTAAATTTACTGGTATCCAAATACTGATATTTTGTCAGCAGATCCTGGCTGATACCAAGTGCAAAATTATACTGCTTTCCTGCCTCTATAATTTCGTATTTGAACGCGTACACCAGCTCATTTCGCTGCTCCTTGGTAAGGCTGTTATACAGCAGCGAGATATCCTCCATAACATATACCACCGGATAATCCAGCTTCTGTCCTCCCAAAATCTCTAAGACCTTGTCTCCCTCATTCTTCGCGTCCGCAGTATTCTGGGCCAGCGAATAGCAGTAAACGCCAACCTTCAGTCCTGCTGCCTTCGCATTTTTAAAGTTTTTGTCAAAGTTTTTATCTTCCGCAGTTCCCTTTGAAATGCGCAGCATGACATACTCATAACCCGCTGCCTTTATGGCGTTAAAATCTACATTTCCGTTATCGCTGGAAATGTCCACTCCCTTGTTTTCAGTGCCGAGCTGATCCTTTACAGTTACCGCCACCTGCTTGGTAATACCGTTTGCAGTGGCCTTGACCGTAGTGGTTCCCGCCTTCATACCATAAATGGTACCATCAGAGGATACCACCGCAACGGTGGAATTATCGGAGGTCCATGATACAAGACCCGACGGCTTCACGGTTGCCGTAACTTTTATACTGCTTCCTGTCTTAATGGTCACACTGGAAACACTAAGCTCCAGTGTCGATGCCACCGCCGTTACACAATCCGTCGTCTCGCTGACCACATTTCCCCGAACCGCAAATACTTTATAGTAATAGGTAGTGCCGGTCTTAATGTTGGTATCAAGGTAAGAGTTTGTGTCACATATTTCGGTCGCAATTTTATAGGGTCCGTTCTGCGCCGTGCTCCGCAATACCGTATAGGTTTCGGCTCCGGCTACCTTGTTCCAGGTCAGCTTGATTTGATTACTGTCCGTCGCCGATGCCTGAAGTCCGGTCGGTTTTCCGAGTACCGGCGTCGCGCTTTTCACGTCGGAATAAGCCCCGTAAATTTTTTT
Organism: uncultured Roseburia sp.; assembly: GCA_944380515.1. Taxonomy (GTDB): domain Bacteria; phylum Bacillota; class Clostridia; order Lachnospirales; family Lachnospiraceae; genus Roseburia. Next base: position 8,602 of record CALWHT010000050.1, on the reverse strand, counting down.
GCCGCCCTTATTTACGTAAGCCCTTACCTTATAGTAATAAGTCTGCCCTGTCGTAAGATTCGTATTCTTGTAGGAAAGCGTATTCGCGGAAGTAATCGTTTTTACTGCCTTATAGGTGCCGTTTTCCTCCGCCGCACGGTAAACCTTATATCCGCTGCTGCCGTCTACCTTTTTCCAGGAGACGGTAACCGTATTGTAGTTTGCCGATACCGCCTGAATCGTAGGCTTCGCCGGGACTACCTGCTTTGACTTGACGGAAGAATATGCCCCGTAAATCGTCTTTCCGCCCGCTTTCTGGTATGCCCGCACCTTATAGTAATAAGTATTTCCCGTCACCAGACCGCTGTCGATGTAGGACGAGGTCTTTCCGTTTGTAATCGTCTTTATCTTTTTATAGGTACCATTCTTTGACGTGCTCCGGTAAATTGCATAGCCGCTCACATACTTACTGGAGGATGCCTTTACCCGTTTCCAGGAAATCTTAAGGCTTTCCGCCTTAGATGAGCTTACCGTTACCGTGGTTGTACCGGGCGCCGCCGTAACGCTCTTTACTCCGGAATAAGCCGACTTCATGGTCTTCCCGTTGGCTGCCGTCTTGGTGCACAGCACCTTATAAAAATACTTTTTGCCCAGAGTAACGTTCTTGTCCTTGTAAGAGTAATCCTTTACTCCGCTTCTATACGCTACGGTTCCGATTTGTTTATAGCTTCCTTTCCTGGAGGAAGCACGAAATACGGCATACGCGTCCTCATCTCCGTTCTCCGTCGCCTGCCACGATACTTCCACGCTGTTGTAGGAGCCTGTCTTCACCTCATCTATGGTAACCGGCAAAAGCTTCGGAGAAACCGATAGTGCATCGGAGACTACTCCCTTGACTGCTTCCCCGTTCTTGCTCTTCGCATAAGGCGCTACTTTAAAGGTATATTTTTCTCCGGCAGTCAGTCCTTTTACCGTATAGGACGAAGCGGATTTCTTGCAGGTCTTAATTTTCTTCTCCTGCCCGTCGACTACCTGATAAATATAATATCCGCCGCCGGAGGACGGAAGCTTCGCCTTTGACCACGTCAGCTTGACCGCCGTGGCCCCCGCAGCCTCTGATTTCAGTTCTACCGCTGTCGGAACTGCCTGAAGCGACATTACCTCTGACTTCGTTCCATTTACATTTTTACCGCCCACGGATCGATATGCGCATACCTTGTAATAGTAGGTCGTGCCGACCGAAAGCCCTTCATCCGTAAACGTAAACGTATCGTCATTACGGATGGTCTTTACTGTCTTATAGCTGCCGTTTGCGCTGGAGGCACGTAATACCTTATAGCCATGGGCGCCGCTGACCTTTTTCCAGCTTACGGCGATGCTGTTATAGGACGTATTTTTCAGCGTTACTGTGGTTGCCGCCATAGTCGGCGTAACCGTTTTCTCATTGGAATAGCCGCCCCACACCGTTTCTCCGTCCGCCTTTGTATATGCCCTTACACGGTAGGTATATTTTGTGCCTGTTTTTACAGTTTTGTCCGTATAGCTGGTGGATGAGCCTTTGCCCAGCGTCTCAATTTCTTTATAGGAGGACGAACCGGCTGCCTTTCGCTCAATTCGGTAACCGGTTGCTCCCTCAACCTTATTCCAGGTAAGCTTTACTTTATTGTAGCTTACCGATGCCTTTAATTCCGCTGCCGCCGGATACGCTTTTCCGGAAACAATATTTGACTCGTCTCCGTACACTCTCGCGCCGTCCGTCATGCGGTAGCCTTTTATTTTGTATTTGTATGTAGTGCCCGCAGTGACGGACTGATCCGTATAGGTAAGCGTGCTCCCCGCTACGCTCGCAAGCTCCTCATAAGCCGAGCTTTCCCCGGATGCGCGTAAAATCACATAGCCGTCCGCTCCGTCCAGCCCGTTCCAGGACACCGTAAGCCTGTTATAGCTGTCCGTGGTCACGCCCTTTGCCGCCACCTTACCAAGCTCCGCCGTTATCATGATGCGTGCCGGCGTATCCGACTCGGCATACTGCGTCTGGTTCTTTTCATCCTGATATGCGATATAAGCATAAATATAGTAAGTATATTTCACGCCGGTTTTTAAGGTGTCGTCCTGATAAACCGTAGTCTGTGCACCGCTCACATGTGCCAGCACCGTCTCCTCACCCGCATTTCCCTCTTTGCGCGCAATCGTATAACCGTCGGCTGTCGGGACTTCATTCCATCTCAACTGTGCCGAATGATAGCTGGCGGCCTCGCCGGACGCGCCCGCCACCGATTCCGGTTTTACAATGACACGGTACTCATCATATTTTGTATCATCATCCTTCAACTGCAGACGAAGATATGCGACTCCCGGATTTTTGGCCGTCACCTTGCCCTGCACCGGATCCAGCATAACAATGTCTGTATCATTGCAGACCCATTCTGTCTCGGGTTCTTCTCCCTGCTGACTGTCATCCTGATAGGAAATGGTATATCCCGGCAGTTCCATAACCTCTCCGATACTCACTTCCTGATATTTGGGATTCGCATTGATACTGATTCCAGTTACGGCACCGGCACCTTTGATACGATTCTCCGCCGTTTCAGCTGCTTCTTCGGTGTCCTGCGGTTCTGCCGCTTCAGTGGGCTCCGTGAATTCGGTGCTTCCGGCACCCTCCGGCTCCTGCACCTCGGTCGGCTCTGCCTCTTCCGTTTCCGAAATCTCCTGTGTATCTTCTACCGTCTGCGTATCACCGTCATTCTCCGTACCCTCCGGCAGTTCCGTGTCTCCTGCCGTCTCCGTATCCTCCGGCAGTTCCGTATCTCCTGCCGTCTCCGTATCCTCCGGCAGTGTTCCCGTCAAAAGGTCCTCTGCTTCCACGGCCTGATCCGGCTGCCCTGCCGCCGCGTAAGCCATTGCATCGGAACTAAGGAGCATGGCTCCTGCCATCGCAATACAGATACCACGCTTAAACCATTCGAGTCTTTTCTTTCCCATAACTCTGCCCTCCCGGTTTTTTGGAAACAGCTTTCTCTGTTCCCCATCTTCCCTGATTGTACCACAAATTTCACGCCATACATAGCTTATCCGGAATTTTAAACAAAACTTAAGAAAAGCCTCTCGGTCTCCCGAAAGGCTTTTCCTGCTGCCTATTCCGCATATGTTTTTAAATCCTGCGCCAGCGTATAAGTGGCCTCGATAATCTCCTTTGTCTTCTGCATGGTCTCCACCGCGCCGTTTGCGGTCTGAAGCCCCTCGGCAGACGAAGCAGCGACCTCCTGGCTTGCCGCCGACAGATTGGAAATGCTCTCGGAAATCATATCCGTGCTTGTAAGAATAGATTTCATAACATCCTCAATTCTCGCAATTACCTCCGCCAGCGTCTGCATCTCCCCGTCTATCATTTCAAATTTATCCTTTGTGGTTTCAATCAGTTCATTCTGCTCCTGAATTGATCTTGCGGAATTTTCCATATTCTGCATGGCCTGTTCCGCATCCATATTCAAATCCCGGATAATATCTGTAATCCGGTTGGTAGCATCCTTCGTCTGCTCCGAAAGCTGCCGGATTTCATCCGCAACTACTGCAAAGCCTTTGCCTGCTTCCCCCGCCCTCGCCGCTTCGATGGAAGCGTTGAGCGCCAGCAGATTCGTCTGACTTGAAATGCTTAAAATCGTCGCAACGATTCCCTTTACTTCCTCCACACGGTTGCTCAGCTGCCGGGTGGATTCCGCGGCAAGATTGCTTGCCTCCTCCACGCTGTTTGCCTGCTCTTTCAGACCCGCTACCAGCCTTGACCCCTCCGCCACGTTTTCCAGCGTATGGTTGGAGCGCTCAATCATTGCCTGCGTTTCCTTTTCCGCCGCATCGGTACTCTTATGTATCTCGTCACACATCATTGCCTGCTGCTGAATCGTTTCCGCCGTGCTTCCCGTACTGTCCGCAATGTTGGAAATCGACTCGCTGTTATTGTGAATGACTTCCTCAAGCCGCTCAAGCGAAGCATTGGCTGAGTCAAAATGCTTCAAAAGGTTTTCCGCTACCAGACTCATCTTTCCGGAAGCGGAACGCTGTTTTTGAAGATTTTCCTCATGAAACTTTGTCAGCATAACACTTACATGATAAACGGCATATACCATCATTGCCCATATAACGACGCTGAATATCATCTGCTCCGCATCCGCCTTGCCGCGTATCACCTGCAGGATAATATGAATGATATTCCCCAGAATCGCAACAGTTCCTCCGTAATACAGGAACCTCACGTTAAGGTAAATAATGCTTGCGGTCATCAATGGCAACGCATAGGCGTAAACATAATTCGACTGATTAAAAATCATAAAAATAAAATATACTCCCGCAGCAGTTCCAAGAAGCAGCATCGCTCCCTTTTTACAGTCAAAAAACTTTCTCGCATATGCATTAATCAAAATGATTCCTGCCACTGCCGACAGCACCTGTATCACCGTACCCGCTTTCAATCCTGTGAGGCACGCAGCTCCCGCAAGAAGTGTCATCACGATAAGCTGTGCCATGACGACAGAATAAACCTTTTTACTTGCACGTACATACTGTTCCCCTGTCATTTGTAATCCCTCCTTTTCCAACAGACGGCTGCACAAAGGCATCCGGTAACCTTATTATATAAAAACTTCAGAAAAAGGCAATATGTCTTTTTAAATCTCCTGCGCATCCTTCGGCAAGGCCCTCACACGCTCCAAAAACCTCATGCAGTTCTCGCCCTCCTGCGCGTCGTACCGGTAATTCAGCTTTTCTCCGACATAGCCTGCCGTCCGCCGGAACAAACCGCACATCGTCTCTACCGCCTCCCAGCAATCCTCTGTGTTTGCCGCGCAATAGGTCGAAAGATAATCCTGCCAATCCTCTTCGGGCAGCCAGCGGTACAGATATTTTCCGGACTTCCCGACGCTTACGGAAAAGGAGGTAAGGATTCCCGCCTTCCAGGAAAGCATTTTTTCAAGCTCCTTACGGATATGAAAATTAAGCATATCCTGCACATACGGAAGTTCTTCTCTCCACAGCCCTTTCGCCACATTGTCAAGACACCACCAAAATTCATTGCAGGCACAATGATATGCTGTCTCGGTCGGCCGCTTGACGTGATAGTCTGCGTCGGTTGCTTCCGGCATATCCGGCAATATGCCGTCCTTATCCAGTAAAATCCTGCACAGCCGGTCCTTTTGGATATTTTCACAGGCATGGCTTACGGTTTCCACATGCAAATCCAACCGGTTGCCGTCCGCAAACTGCATCAGCCAGCCGTAAAAATCCTGCGCTTCATTCGGAAATTCGGGATTTTCATCGGGATACTGCATAAACAGCCGATCCCCGAAGCGGTCGATCCACGTCTTATCCTCGATAAAGCTTTTCGTTTCCGTCACGACATAAACAATATCGTAATCCTGAAAAATATCCTTTGGAACATTCGGATTGGTTCTGGAACCGTTCATATATACCGCCCGGATGCGCGCATCCTCCCGTGCCGTACCCAGAATCAACTCCATCATTTCCGTTTCACTCCGCATCGTTTTACCCTCCGTTCCTTTACCACATCCCCCTCCTTTAGCACACTGCATAAAAGCGGGGATTTTTCGTCATAATTCTTAAGGTTTTGCTCCAGACGGCCCGCACTGCCGTTTGCATAGCAATACCGACAGCCGGCCGGACAGGTGTCATAAGCCCCTGCCTCCACGCTCTCGATGCAGCCGCAGGCTGCTCTCTGGCTTTTATCTTTTCCTGCCCGGATATTGCAGCCCGTAATTTTTTCTATCAATTCTTTATCAATACAGGAGTTATGCGCTATACCGCAGTCGGACAAATCTATCGTCTCTGCGCAGGCCGCAATCCTCATCCCGTTTTCCCCGGCAATGCCGCTCAATGCCCTTGCAAAATTACGAAGTTCCTCTCCGTCCCCTGCCTCATTTTCCCCCATATGGCAGGAGAGCTGCGCCATCGCTTTGCGGTTTTTGGCGTAAATGTCCCCGAAGCTGATGACACATTTTTCGGTATGACCCCGCAGCGCTGCTGCAATTTCCTCAAATGCATGCATATGGTATTCTTTTGTATATCTGTCCGTAAAAAAAATCGGATCGTAGCGCCAGATGACCCTCTCCTTTCCAATCCGTTCCGACAGCTCCCGAAAAACAGGGAGCATGTACTCTCTTTTGTGCGGCACTCCCGGCTCTAAATCCTTTCCATAGCCGGTCAGCGTGAATTGGAAGTAATACGGATATGCATCCAGCTCCGCAAGCCGGGAAAGCATCGGCTTTGGGTTTTTCGTCCAGAATACGATGCAGTCCACCACATCCGGTGACAGCGAAACACGGCTTACCTGACGGGGATTCATCGGATTTCTTACATATAAAAAGCCTTCCTTTAAGCGTTGAAAAAACCAGTCGGAATACCAGGCCGGTATGTCGGTACGCCTGCTTACACTTAAAATCATGGCGGTTCCTCCATAGTAATCATAATAAACAAATATTTACCGTTTTCTGTACGTTCCGCCGCCCTCAAATTGGATCAGTCCCTTATTTCTCAGCAACTGTAACTGCTGGCGGATTTTCTCCTTTATGTGATGATTGTCGGGATGCCTGACTGCAAGTTCATCCGCAAACTGATAGACCTCATCCAAAGTAAAATCTTTATTGGGAATTCGTTCTATACAATGAAAAATATCCAAAATCCAGCCTCTTGCATCCAATCCGACCTGTACGCCCGGCCCCCTCACTTAATGGCTTACGCTTTTCAAGCATTTCTGTGAGAAAAAAATTCATCACCCTTATTTTCTGAGGATTACTGTGATATGCCTCCGCTATATCCTTTCGCAGCTGTAAATTCATATTCACCTTATTCATTTTTGCTACGCCGTCTTCCTCGTCAGCCCCTCATGCATGACAACCATAAGCACCAGAATCACAAGCAGGAAAACCGGCAGCAGGGCAACGGAAATATGGTTTGCAATCAGCCCGAAAATCGGCGGCATCAGACAGGTTCCCACATAAGCGCATGCCATCTGTACCCCTATGAGCGCCTGCGATTTATCCGCCCCGAAATGAGTCGGTGTGGAATGGATGATACACGGATAGATTGGTGCACAGCCCAGCCCAATCAAAATAAGCCCCGCCAAAGACACGGACTCTCCAAGGGGGAGCAGTAGCACCAACACCCCGAGGCCTATGATTCCCTGCCCCAGCCGTATCATCTGAACATCATTCAGCTTCATCGTAATAAAGCCGCTTAACGCGCGTCCAATCGTGATTCCGATATAAAACATACTTGCATAACCCGCCGCGGTCTCCGCAGGGACACCTTTGTAAAGGGTCAGATAGCTGCTCGCCCACAGACCGGCTGTCTGCTCCAGCGCGCAATAACAGAAAAAGCAGAGCATAACTTCCTTCGCGCCCGGTATTTTCATGATTTCCGGTAAAGAAAGTGCCTTCGGGGAAACCTCCTGTCCATCTTCGGCTGTCATTTGAGGGCGCCCTTTCCACAAGGGCAGGCTGAATATCAAAATTGCCGTCAGGACAACCTGTAAAATGGAGATAATCCGGTAACCGCTGTTCCAGGTCATTCCCCGGGTCAGGGCATATCCCATAACATAGGGACCCAGAGTCGCGCCGACACCCCACATACAGTGAAGCCAGCTCATGTGCTTGCTCTCATAATGCAGGGCAACATAATTATTCAGGGAAGCGTCCACACTCCCGGCCCCAAGCCCGTAGGGAATCGCCCAAAGGCAAAGCATCCCAAAGGACTGACTGACGGAAAAGCCAAACAGCGCCGCCGCCGTTACCGCCACACTGATGGCCGTCACCTTTCCGGTTCCGAGCCTTCTTGTCAGACGGTCGCTCTGCAAGCTGGAAACAATCGTCCCGGCCGCAATAATCATGGAAATAATTCCCGCATAAGAAATAGGCACCCCGAATTCCGAATACATGGAAGGCCACGCCGAACCCAGCAGCGCATCCGGTAAGCCAAGGCTGATAAAAGCCAAATAAATGATAACCAACAATAATTGTACCATCTCTGTTTCTTCCTTTTCTGAATTTTCTTAATCGTATATAAAAGCCTCCCAGAACCATGTTCTGAGAGGCTTGCAACATTCTTTGAAATGATACGCCCAAAACGTATGATTAACGTTTGGGTAACCGAGAATGGCGGAAAATCAAGGTTTTCAATGGAAATTTGTTGCAAATCCATTACAAACCCAGAGCCTCTCACAGTGATTGAGGACATCTTTCTTTTTCCCGGGTGCTGATAAGTGCCCGGTTTTTACATTATACAGAAAATCCAATCTTCTTAACTTTTTCAATAAAAGCATCTTTAAACCGAGCTATCTTGTTTTCATCTACAACAATAATTAGACTCTTTCTCGCTCGTGAGCATCCCACATAAAACAATTTGTAAGCAGTTAGTATGCCCTCGATTTTTGTGATTTTGAAAATCTTCTTGGCATTGCCAACATTCGGTTTGGCTAAATACGCAACAAAATCATCTTTATAGTCCGCCTTTCTGCGAAAGGCACCAATGCGTCATGAAACATGTTGGCTAACTTTCGCTTTTCTAATCTATCTTCCTTCTGATATGATTTTTTATAAGACTGACACACTACAGAACA
>CALWHT010000049.1 GCA_944380515.1 uncultured Roseburia sp. | reverse complement strand
GGCTGACCACGCGCTGCATCAGCTCGTCGCGAATCATGAAATTCGTCGCGCTGGTGTCCTCATCAATCAAAAAGGTCTTTGTGCCCGCCTCCATGGCCTCCACCATGTTGGCGGCCTGCGAGGTACTTCCGCTCGCGTCCTCGGTATAGAAGGAAACCGTGTCCTTTCCGTTCGGAAGGTCGCGGATAAACATGGAAATATCTACGTCACGGATGCTCCTTCCGTCCTCGGCGCGGATTTTCATCGCCGTCGCGTCCGTAATCACATACTCCCTGCCGTCCCCGGCAATGTGATTGTACACTCCGGTCTCCAGCGCCTTTAACAGCGTGGACTTTCCGTGATAACCGCCGCCCACAATCAGCGTGATTCCTTTTTTAATACCCATACCGGTCAGCTTGCCGTGATGCGGCAGTGTCAGTGTTACCGAAAGAGATTCCGGAGACAAAAAACGCACCGCCTCCTTCATCGGGCGGCCCGAAACGCCGGATTCCCGCGGAAGCACCGCCCCGTCCGCCACAAAGGCGCAAAGGCCCATGCCGTCGAGCTGATTGCGGATATACTGCTGGTCCTCCGCCAAATCCGCAGCGCCCTCCACCGCGTCCTTTTTGAGGGAACGGAAATAAAGCGCTCCTTTCACGCACTCCGGCAGAAAATCAAAAAAGATTTTTTCCAGTTCTCTGGAATTGACCGTCCTTCCGTTTGCCGGGAAGCCGACCTCCATCCGAAGGACGATGTCGCCGTTTGCCGCGTCAATCTGGCAGGCGCTGCGCTCCAAAACCTCCTGACCGGGGCGGCTGACCGCCATCAGGCCGCTCTTTCCCGAGCCCTTCGCCTTAAAGGAAACCCTCTCCACCTGACGGGCAAACTGGCGCAGCAGATAATCCTGCACCGCAATTCTCCGGCATGCTTCCTTCCACAGATTTTCCGGAAAACCCGCCTGTTTTCCCCGGATATGAATACTCACCTTTGAGGGCGCCGCAAAGGGGTCGCCCTGCACATGGTCAATGGAGAGCACGTAACCCGGAAATTCATAGGCTCCCCTCGTATCCTTGTAAGCCGGATAGCTCCGGCGGTCAATGCGCTGTAAAATATTTCTTAATTCTGTTGCCGACTGCATATGCTATTCCTCCTCCATCACAAGGGCAGAAAAATCCTTTTTTTCAAACTCCTGTATTGAAATGCTTTTTTTGTTCGGATTCGCATAGACAAAGGTCTTGTCTACGTTCTCAATATAATTTTGAATCTTGTCGTTGGTGGCGCTGATAATCGCCTGGAAGCCAAGCCCCCGGATTAACTCGATGCAGCTCGCCACCTTCTCGGCGTCCATCTTCGAAAACGCCTCGTCCAAAACCACCAGACGGATGGTCGGACGCCTCACAAGCCGGGATGAGAGCGTGATGTGGTACGCCTGGGCAAAGCTTGCCAGAAGGGCGATATAGAGCGGGTTCTGGCCCTCGCCGCCGGAATTTTTCTTAATCATCTTACTCAGTCCGATGACAAGCCGCTCGTCTCCCTCCACAATCTGCTCCATCTCAAAGGAAAGATACGTCCGGTAATCGGCATATTTTTCCATGTTGCGCCTCGCCTCCTCAAGCTGCGCCTGCGTGGCGTTCTCGGGCGGGATGAAAATATGGATCAGATCGCTCATCAGCGTCCCGTATTTGTTCTCGTGCTGCATGGAAAACAGATTCATCTGATGGTCTACGGAAGCGGCCAGCGCGGACGGGTCCACGCTCAATTCCTCGTCCATAAACATATCATAAAACGCGCCGTCCGCCCCCTTATTTTTGGTGATGCGGAACTGATAGCGGTCCTTTCCGAAATTCAGGTTGCGGATAATGCGGTTTAATTCGTCCCTGCGGACATAAGCCTCCCGGATGGCGCTCCTGATTTTATATACAAAATCCTCTTTAAAATGCTCGACGGCGGATTTTGCCTGCTCGGCTGCCGCCTCCTTATATTTTTCCAAATCCCCGCACCGCAGCTCCTCCAAAAGCTTATCATAATCGCTGTTGTCCGCAGCGGCGGCAGAAAAATCGCGCTTCGGATGGTTCCTCAGATATTCCAGACGCACCGCGGACAGCTTTTCCTTCTGCTCGGCGCACTCGTTTTCCAGACGCTTCATTTCCGCCTGCGTCCCGGCGATGAGCCTGTCATATGCCGTATTTCCCTGTGCCGCCATATAAGCGTCATACGCCTCTTTATTTGCGGGGGAACCGGAAAGCTGGCGCTGCATGGAAAGCAATTCCTCGTTTTTCTGCAAAACGCCGTCGCTGTCGTTTTGGATGTCGTCCTCCTTTTTCCGGATCTGATATTTTAAGTCGTCGATTTGATTCTCGAGCTGTCTTAGCTTTTCATGTACCTCGCCGGCCGCTTCCTTTAAGGCCTCCACCGTGCCAACCGACAGCTCCTCCAGCTTTTTCTTAAGCCTTGCTTTCTGCTTTTCCTTTTCCCGCTTTTCCTCCAAATCCGAAAACAGGTTTTGATATTCCTCTACCGTATCTTCCAAAAACTCCAGGGAAAGGATGCGCTTTGCCTCCTGCTCTTGTGCCCGGTAATGCTCTTTGCTGCCGTTTAGTTCCGCAAGACGTTCCGCAAGCTCATTTTGCCGCTGCTTCCTGCTCTTTTCCCCGATGTAGGCAAATTTCGTATAATTATCCGGGTTTAAGCGCCGCAGCTGATAGCCCTGATAAAGCATGCAGTCCGCGGTCACGCCGACGCTGCACCCGCGCAGTTCCTCCACCGAACCGCACTTCATGACATTGCCCAGCAGGAAATCAACAAAGGCTTTGACATAGGGCTCCTTTGCCGTGACCTCCTCCGCAAGCGCGCCGTCCTTTACACGCTGCCGCTGCTCTGTCAGCTTTTCGGTATCGACAATGGAAACGCGCCAGAATTTCTTCTGATCCAGCTTTTCATAGACCTCCATCGCCTGCCGCACATATTTCGGCTCGACAATGAGCGCCAGCTTATTCCAGGAGAGATAGCCCTCGATGGCATTGCGCCAGGTCTCGTCCTTAATTTCCAGCAAGTCCGCCAGAATACGCACCGGGACATGCTTTTTGCACGCTTCGTAAAGTCCTCCGGCAAGCTCTGTTCTGGCCTGCTCCAATTCTCTCGGATACGCCTTTTTGCCGAGCTTTAACTCCATCAAATCCTTTTCCAGGATATCCGCCTCCCGGCTGACGGTACGGATTTCGGACGCCGCGTCCTGACGATCCCGCTCGGCCTCCTTTTTCACCCCGGCAAGGCTGCGCTTAAGCCGCTCGATTTCCTCTCCCGAAATGCTGCCGTCCCGGAATTTCTCAATGTCCCAGAGCATCTGGTTTGAGACAATCTCAACGTCCTCCCAGCCCGAAAGCCGCCCGCAGATTCCGCTCCATCTGCTCTCGCTGCGCTCTAAGTGCTTCAGGCTCTCCGAAAGCCCGGTAAGCTGCTCGTTTAACCTCGCGTACCCCGTACCCGCAAGCTGCTGGCTGATTTCACTGTACTCGTTTTCATAGTCCTCCCTGCGCCGCAGCAGCTCCTCCAGGCCTTCCCGCTGCCGCACGACATCTTCCTTCCAGTGCTCCACACGCTGCTGCATCACGTCAATCGTCTGTTCCAGCTCCCCGATTTTAAGCCGCCCCAGACGGTAAATGCAGTCGTCCTGGCTGTTCTTTTTTTCCAGGAAAACGCCGTACTGCTCCCGTATCTGCTCCAGCTCTCCGATTTCCTGCATGGTCGCCTCGATTTTCCGGCACATCCTCCCGTAGAGCACCACGCCCTCCTGCATATCCTCGATGTGGATATCCTGCTCCATACAGATATATTCCCTGACGAAATCCTCGAGCCGGATATTCATTTTAAACGGAATCGCACGTTTAAACAGCCGCGGAAACTTTTCCATGTCAAGCCCGCCCAGATACACGTCATAGAGATTTCGGCGGAAACGTTCGTTGTTTGACGTATAAAACTGCTCCTCCCTGGCAAAATTGTGCTGCAGATAGTCACGGATTTCGCCCGTCGTCATCGCCCGTCCTTCGGTGCGGTACTCCCCGGGAAGCAGCCCGCCCCTGTGCCAGAAAAACAAGCGGCCGATTTCGTTTGTGGCCGTCTCCACATCAAAGACAACGCCGATACATTCCTTTTCTCCCGTCACAGACTGCTCAAGCTCGAGCACGATCGTCGTGGAAAAATTTTGATTGCGCTTATACTCCGCCTGATTGTTCTCCCCAATCGTAATCATACCCCGGAGATACTCGATCAGGCTTCGGTCGGAATCGTCCGCGGCCGCCTTATTAAAAAAGCCGCGCCCGTCGGTGTTGGCGTAGAGCACAATCTGCATGGCGTCTATCACCGTCGATTTTCCGCTTCCCGAATGTCCGGTAAAAAAATTAATGCCCTCGCTTAGGCTTAAAATCTTCCTGTCAATATAATGCCAGTTGTTGAGGCAGATTCTGGTAAATATTTTATATGCCTGCTTCGCCTGCTCCATCTTCCGTCCCTCCTTCGGCGTCATTTTCCTCCTCCGCAAAGCTTTCCAACAGCCCCGCGATATCTTCCCGCTGCAACACCAGATTGATACAGGGATAGATGAGGATTCTCGTATTCTCGTTCTGCTCCTCCACCGCGTCCAAAAGCTCTATCAGCTGATACTTTTTCAGTGCGGCAAACGCGCGCTTCATCTCCGTCATCGAGGGAAGCCCCCGAACCAGCCGAAATTCCCCGGCTTTCGCGTTCAGCTCCCCGAGCGTCGCCACAATATTGACACTGGAGGAAACCGCCGCCATTTTTTCATCATAAATAAGCTTTAACAGCAGAATATAGATGGTCGCCAGCTTCGGAAGCTTCTCCCCGACGCCCTCCGCCCCCTGGATATAGATGGTGCCAAGCTCGCTGTCCTGGCTAAGCCGGATTCCAGCGACGGAAAAGTAGTCCGTCAGAAATTCCATATGGCGCTCACAGAAATCATAAGCCGGATTCGGCATCAGGCGGCCGTACTTTTTCTCATATCTGCGTTCAGGCAGAAAAGTCTGTGAGAGCAAAAGCCGGATGACCTCCTGCATGCGCTCCTTTTCCTGTCCCGTCAATTCCCCGTATTCTTCTAACATTTATTTCTCATCACTTTCTTTTTTTCTTCTTTTCATAAAAACCATCCTCGGGTAGGAATATTCCCCGTTGTAGATTTGTCCGTCACCCACAAGCACCTCATAGCTGCTGTTTTTGCGCGTACTCAAATCGTAGGCGAGAATGAGCTTTTCAAAATCACTGTCCCCGGAAAGCACCATGCGCTCCGTCTCAAAAACGCCGTCTCTCATATGCTCCCCGATAAATTCCTCAATCTGCTCTCTCGAATAACGGCGCTCGATTTTATTCAGACGCAGCACGTCCTCCCTGGAAAGCTCCGTCTCCTCGGGCGCTTCCTTTAAATCCTCCTCAAACCGCTTTCTCCTGCGCCTTTTATAGAGCGGATTGTCGCTTAAAACCGCAAAGGACGCAAGATTCATACGCTCCGCCGTCCGCCCCAGCAATTCGGCCTGTGTTTTTTCATCCCCGGAGGCGCCCAACCGGTTTAAAAGCTGAATCAAAAGGCCATGACGCTCGGTCTCGTCACTGAGCAGGTAATTCAGACGGCTTAACGTTGCGCGCACATATTTGCTGTGCTCCCTGTCCATATTGGAAATCCGGTGCTCGATGTCGTCAAAGCCCCGCTCAATCTGGTCGATGAGCTCCAGCACATCCTCCGGCTGCCGCCGTCTGATAAACATGCGCTCCGTCTCCGCGTGTTTCTTCTGTTCAGACGCGCCTTCCGTTTCCGCCCGCTGATTCCTGCGGACGGCCGCAACCCACGCGTCGTCCTCGCGCATTTCCTTCAGCCAGCGCTTGATGTCCATTTTATAGATATAAAAGTTATCGCTGGTTTTTAAAATGTGGTATTTGCGCTTTACAACCTCCTCCACATAACCCTCCAGATGTTCCTTTAACAGATCTCCGTAGGACTGCTGCTCTAAAAGCCGCTCGAAAAACTGATTCATATTATGCAGCATATCCTGCAGCGCCTTATTGAGCTTTTTCGTATTGACAAGCGCTGTTTTTAACATGGCAAGATTCATGCGGCGGTCGTTTTTAAAAGAAAACAGGGTCGCATAAACATTCTGAATATAAAGTTCCGTTTCATCCTGCGGCTCCTCGGCCAGCTTTTCGAACGCTTCTATCATCACCGCCGCATAGTCCGGTATCACAATATTTGTCGTCATGGCCGTGTAATCCTCGATTTTCCGCAGCCATTTTGCCCGAATCAGCCAGTTTAAAATCCGCCCCGGCATCGGAAGCTTTAATTCCTCCTCGGTCTCTCCCTCCTCCGGCTCAAGGGCATAACGGCGCAGGGAGCACATGTCGCTTAAAATCTGGACACATGCCTCCCTGCTCAAAAAATAATTATTGTACTGGTATTCGTCGTTGATAGTCAGAAGTGCTTCCATGTAGATGTCCCGGTTTACCGACCGGAACAGCCCCCAGAAAGACGCTGGGATATCGTATATCAATTTCACTCTGTCAATTTCCTTACTTCTCTTATTTCGTCCGGGACTCGTTCTATCGTCCTGGACCCGTTCTATCGTCCTGGACTCGTTACTTCGTCCTGGATTCGTCGAGCATATTCATTTTCAGCTCGTAATACGCCGGACTCATGTCCAGATAATGTCCGTGCGGATTCTCAAACCGCTGTTCTTCCTCCCATACCTCATCGGAAAGCTGCCGCTCCACATAGGCGCGGATATCGTCAAGCGATTCCTTCGGCATAACTCTCTTCCCGCCTGAAATGACAGGCTGCTGCAGCTTCACCGCCGTACAGCCCTCAAAATAACGGTTCTTCCACGGTTTCACCGGGTCCACATAACGGTAGGGTGCTGACATATCCACAGTCTCCCCCTCCATCGTAATCAAATCGGCAACGGAATGGCCCGCCGCGTCATAAATGCGGTACACCTCTTTGCGTCCGGGATTCGTGATTTTTTCCACATTCTCGGAAATTTTGATGCGCGGCTCAAACACCCCGTTTTCCTCCACCGCGGCAATCTTATAAACCGCTCCGAACACCGGGTCTGATTTCGCGGTAATCAGACGTTCCCCGACACCGAAGCTGTCAATCCTGCCGCCCTGCTGCAAAATCGACGTTATGGTATATTCGTCCAGACTGTTTGAAACGATGATGGCACAGTCCTCAAGTCCCGCCGCATCCAGCATTTTACGGATTTTCTTTGAGAGATAAGCGAGGTCTCCGCTGTCGATGCGGATTCCCTTTAACCGTTTTCCCATCGGCGCGAGCACCTCTTTCGCGACACGGATGGCATTCGGAATGCCGGAGCCGATCACGTCATAGGTATCCACCAGCAGCACCGTGCCGTCCGGATAATTTTCCGCATAATGACGGAACGCCTCGTACTCGTCCTTATAATACATCACCCAGCTGTGGGCCATCGTCCCGCTGACCGGGATTCCGAACATCTGCCCCGCCATCACGGTCGCCGTCCCGACCGCGCCGCCGATATAGGCAGCCCTCGCCCCGTAAACCGCGGCGTCCATATTATGTGCGCGTCTTGCACCGAAATCAGAAACTGCCCGCCCCTCCGCTGCGTTCACAATCCGCCTCGTCTTGGTGGCGATCAGGGACTGGTGATTAATCTGCGCAAGCAGCGCCGTCTCAATCAGCTGCGCATCAATTAACGGCGCAACCACCGTAAGCACCGGCTCGTTCGGGTACATCACCGTCCCCTCCCGGAAGGAATAGACATCCCCCGAAAAGGAAAATTCCTGCAAATATGTAAGAAATTCTTCGGTAAAAAGATTCAGGGAGCGGAAATACGCAATATCTTCCGCGTCAAAATGGAGGTTCTCAATATATTCCAGAATCTGCTCAAGCCCGGCAAAAATGGCAAAGCCGCCGCCGTCCGGGTTTTTGCGGTAAAACACGTCAAACACCACACGCGCGTCTTTGTCCTGGTCATTAAAATACCCGTTTGCCATGGTCATCTCATAAAGATCCATCACCATGGTCAGGTTTCTTTTCTCATTCTGTTTCATAATTTTTTGTAACCTCCATTTCTGAAACTGCCGTAAGCCTACCTCGAAAGCTCCGACAGCAGCGCCCTTTTTCGCTTACCTATCAACAACTGCTCATTATAGTGCAGATAGCGCTCACATTCATGCTCCGTCAAAAACAACGCGGACTGTGCGCCAAGTGTCAGTTCCGTGACAAAAACAACCATCTCTTCTCCGTCCGAAAACGCCTGCTCCATAAAGTCAAACGCACATTCCAGCACGTTGGACGCAGAAGCCTCCGCCGCTTCAAGCCGCTCTTTTTGAAGGTCAAATCCAAGCTTTGCCTGCGCAAAGCTCTCTTTTTTGTCCGCCCCTTCCTTCGGTATTCCGTTTTTCATCCCCGCGAGCAGCTCCGCTTTTTTGCGCGCTTCCTCCCTGGTATAAAAGCCGCCCTGCTTTTCCTGCAAAAAGGCCTGTTCCCACTCCGAAAGCAGGTCAGAATAGCAGGCCGCAGGGTCATCTTCGTCCTCAAGTCTCCCCCGGTATTCCTTTAAAAACGCGTACCATTCATCCGTTTTTTGTTTTTCCCGTCCGGCAGCCTCAAAATACGCACCGAGACCGTCCAGCAGCAGATGCACCACGCTTAAACGCTCGTCAAACTCCGCCTGTCCGAGCCTTGCAAAGACTTCAGGGCGCACCCGCCCTGCAAGAATCTCCGGAATCCCGTAATCATCCTGATACTTGCGGTACAAATCAAAATACGCTGCCGCGTCCTCCGCCACGTCCGCGTGATGTAAAAATTCTCCAATCACCGTCTCGTCCACCGAAAGCCCGAGCTCCCCGTAAACGTCCATCAGATTGCTCAAATCCTCCCAGCCGCGCGCCGTGACAAAGGAAAGGCCGTCCACATCCGCCTCCACCCGGTAGAAATTCTTCGGGCGCAGCTCCAGATAGCTTAAAATCGCGCTGTGGATGCGCTGCTTTTTTGCGTATTCCTTCCAGACCTTAAAATCCGCCTCGATATTGAGATAGCGCACGCGGTCAAGCGTCACCATATCAAATTCACGCACTGATTTATTGTATTCCGGCGGATTGCCCGCCGCCACGATCAGCCATCCCTCCGGCACCGCCTGATTCCCGAAGGTTTTGCACTGTAAGAATTGCAGCATCGTCGGTGCGAGCGTCTCCGACACGCAGTTAATCTCATCGATAAAAAGAATTCCCTCCGAGAGACCGGTATCTCTCATTTTGCGGTAAACGCTGGCAATGATTTCGCTCATCGTATATTCCGTGACGGAGCAGGATTTTCCGCCGAACTCCTCCTCCCGGATAAACGGAAGCCCCACCGCGCTCTGGCGCGTGTGATGCGTAATGGTATATGCCACAAGTCCGATTCTGCATTCCCTTGCAATCTGCTCCATAATCTGCGTCTTGCCGATGCCCGGAGGCCCCATCAAAAGAATCGGGCGCTGACGGATGGCAGGAATCCGGTATTCCCCCGCCTCGTCCTTTGCCAGGTATGCCTGTACGGTATGCTTGATTTCTTCCTTTGCCTGCTTAATATTCATGGCCGTCTGTTCTTTCCCTTCTGTCTCATGCCTACTATCTTAATACATTTCTTCTTATTTTCCAATCTTTTTCCGCTCCTCCGGCACAAAAAATTCCTCCTGCGAAAGCCGAAGCCGGATTGCCCACGGCGGCACGGCCGTTTCATCGTAATCCTCCAAAAACAAAAACGCCGTCTTGTATCCAGGTCTTTTTTTCGGATAAATGCCCTTTCCGTCCGTAAAATAGAGCAGTCCGCCCAGATTTTTGAGCGCTCCCTGCTCCATCTGTTCTTCAAGATACGAAAAAACCGGCCGAAAATCGGTTCCGCCGCCGCCCGTAACCGTAAACTGTGCCATCAGCCGGTCAATATCCCCTTCATTTCTCACCACATCATCCCTGCGCACCTGATTATCGCACTGGATGACGTGAATTTCCGATTCATGGAAAAAGCTGTTTTTCTGCGTCAGCACGGAAAAGGTTTCCTTTAAAAAACGCTCCACCAGTCCGCCGCTCGTAGAATAACTGGTATCAACCGCCACCGCAAATTCCCGGATTTTTTTGACCTCTCTGGTTTCCAGCGGCTCAATCAGCGGAAGACTGCCGTAAAGCCGCAGCCCGTAGGTGTAGTAATTCAAGTCAAATTCCTCGGGGTCGGCATGCAGTTCCTCCCGAAATACCGAAAACCGCTGTAAAAAATCACGATAGCTTCTCTGACTTTGCTTTGCCCTTGCCTGTGCGAAAAACAGCTCCTCGCCCTCCTCCGGCTCGTCGCCCCGTTTCTTTTGCTCCAGCCTGGCCTGGCGCGCAAGCTGATTCCAGCGCTTTTGGCTCGCCGCTGCCTGCTCCTGTCTGGCCTGCCCGTCCTTTTCGTTCGGCCAATAACAGTGGTCGTCTGTATAAAATTCCTTTTTCAGAGACGCAAGCTCTTCCTCCGCAAGCCCTGTGAGCATCCGATAAATGACCGCCGCCGAAATTCCCTGCCCGCTCTCCCGAAGCTTCCCATAGAAATGAATCCTCTGCCAGCTTAAAATACGCTTCGTGCAGGGTGCGGATAGCCCGTCGATGGTGTACTCCACGGCAATGTCGCAGGCAAGGTGCCAAAGCTCCCGTTCCCTGTTCCCGCCAATCCACAGATGGGAAAAAATGCAGTGCAGCACCGTATGTAAAAGCGCACGGTTCAGATACGGAGTATTTTTCTTAAAAATCCCGATCAGCCATTCCGGGGAAAGATACAGATACCGACCGTCCGTGGCAAACGCTCTTAAATTACCGTCTGTCCTGGGGATAAGCTCAAAGAGGGCAAGCCGCAGAAAACGCAGCTCCACATAAATTTCCCTGCGGACAAAATCAATGATTTTTGCGGCCATTTCCTCCTGCCATTCCGTCTCTGTCTGTATATGCACCGTTTGTCCTCCCTTCCGTCGTATGCTTTCTAAAAATCATCAAATGTATATCGCTCCTGTGCGGGCGCCTGAAAATACTGCTTCTTTAAATGCAGCAGCAAAGCCGCGCCCTCCGCCCAGCCGCCGCGCGCTGCCTCCGCCGCGCTCGCCTCCACGGCTTTTCGGGGGAGCCAGCCGTTCTCACAGAAACGCGCGATGGTCTCAATGCTCTTTTGCCTCGTCAGCCATACGCAGATTTCCGTTCCATGTGCGCTTAAATATTCCAAATACCGGCTCTTTGCCGTCTCCGTCATGCCGGCCGGGTACTCAAGCCTTGTACAGACGATTTTCCGAAGCGTGTCAGCGCTTTCCTCGGCACAGGCCTTTTTAAAAATCGTATCATACTGTGTCAAATCGGCAACACCGTCCCGAAAGCACTGCCTTGCCCGAAATCCCTCCCCTTCGATACTCCTTCCGAAGATATGGGCGGGAGCGATTTCGTCGTAATGCTCGGTATATTCCGGATAAAAAACCACGGTTTTCTCCCCGTCCGCAGCCAGAAACGTCACCGTAACATCCCCGGGAAGCTGTGCCAAAATTTTGCGCGCCCCGCTTTTTTCGCCGATTCCGCAGCGAAGCACAAGCGCGTGCAGGCTCCTGCAATTCATAAACACATCGCTGCCGAGCTGCTCCATACGGCTTCCAAGCTCGATTTTCTCCAACACGGTAC
This sequence comes from uncultured Roseburia sp., assembly GCA_944380515.1. Lineage (GTDB taxonomy): Bacteria > Bacillota > Clostridia > Lachnospirales > Lachnospiraceae > Roseburia. The sequence continues at coordinate 4,354 of CALWHT010000049.1, read as the reverse complement.
AGTTATAAAATGCCAGATTTCCAATCGACTCCACCGTATCGGGCAGCGTCAGGCATTTTATGCGGGAACCGCAAAGCCGCATGCAGCCCCTCTCCTTGCTATGTCCGGCTTCCGATTTTTCCTGCCAAAGCTCTTGCTCCCCGTCATAAACAGACGCGGTTGTTTCATAATGCCCAGGCAAATGCCCATGCGATTGCCCGGGCAAGTGCCCGTCCGGCGCAAAGCAATAGGGCGCAAGCTCCGTCACTGGCAGCCCCGAGACAGACTCCGGCACCTTTGCCTCCTCTGTCTGACCGTATACGCCAAGCAGCCTGACGGATCCGGCTTTTGTGCGCTCCCAATCATATTCGTAATATTGCATAATATCTCCATTCCGGAGCGTTTTACGCGACGGGGCGACGCAAATCTTCAATTTGCGTCTGCCATCAGGGCTTATTTGTGACGCTCCGGCACAAATAACCGTGTGAAAAATAAGCTATCGAGCTTATTTTTCACACTAATCCCCTCATCAGAGTGATTTTTCACCCGTTTTCAAACTGTCTTTGATTTTAACACATCCCGTCCGATTTTCCTACTGCTTTTCCTTCCGTTCTCCGCAGGTGCACGCAGACTGAGAAACAGACTGATGACAACAAACAGCGGTATGCTCCCGCAAAGGACAGCATACCGCCTGTTTGGTTGTTTACACCATATTACCTGTTATTTCCAAAATATTGCCATCTGGATCGATTACATTAAAGTAGTAATATGGCATATGTACATTCACATACATTATTTTCGAAACATTTCCTATTCCCAATGACTTTATTCTTTTTATCAGTATCTTCTTTAAAAAAATCGTCAATATATGCCTGATTAAAATGAATATCCTTCGATTCTCTTAAGAGCTTCCTATCATATTTTTTATTGTAAAGTGCCAGTTGATTACCACAATCATATCCATCCTTAATTCGATAGAGATAAGTATTGATAACCCTGCTTCCTACATTATATATTTTCATAGTCGATCTCCAATTCCGATTTGCCGCTTTGCTCAGTTCCCCGCCAACAGGAATTAACAGACGAGCATTTTCTGCTGCCGTTTTATAGCCTTCATATAACAATTCTATGTGTTATAAAATCGCATCTCTCAATACTCGCTATAATCCCGTATCTTTTTGACAGTGCCGACATAATCATGGGCTGTCCCTTTGAAGCTTTCCGGATTGATAGGATGATGGATGTTGTAAAGAATTCCGGTTTCTCCCGTCCTTCCAAGGTCGTTCTCGTCCATATGCCTTTCATCAATATGGACATTGACGATTTCGAGGCATACCAAAACATAGCCATCGCCTTCCACAATTTCTTTCTCCCATTTGAACCGACACTCCAGATTCATAAAGCATTCATCAATCAGAGGGGCATTCACAATTTCTGCTTTCATCGAAGTTAAACCGGCGGTTTTGATTTCATCTATCTCAAAACCGTTGTTTTTACAGGTTGACATACATTTATCATACAACTCGGCAGACATAACATTGATGACAGCTTCACCTTTTTCATGAAGCGTTTGGTACAAATGTCCGTATTTGCTGACAGCGGAAACAATGGCAAAGTAGCCGCTTTTCCCACCCGTGAATGTTGTCCAGGACTGCATACAGGCGTTAGGCTTCCCATTGCTTTTATATGAAGTTATTATGTAGAGTGGCGAAGGGACAGAGATAACGAACTCCATCCAATGAAACCCGTACATCTCCATGTTTTTCATCGATTCGGGCAACGTGCCGTACTTCTTTTTCATATTTACCTCCACAAATTTTGATTGAATTTCTCACTCCGTTTCTTTCATTCTATCATAATTCCCAGAGTGTAAAAATATCTTTTTTTTGTCATTACTTGCCTGCCAATTCTTCAAAGACAGAAACCACATACTCGGCAATCGCGCAGTCCTGTTCCTCCGTGCCTTTGGCAACCAGCGTGATTTTCAGGTCGTTCGACTGAATTGCCATCAGGGAACCGCCTTTCGGAAAACGCCAGCACATGCCCTGAGAGCGGCGTATCAATTTTTTTCTGCTGTATAGCGATAGATATTCAAATACGGAATCACGTTTTTGTTGCTCTTTCATCAAACAGCGAGGAAAGCTCCTTCTCATAGACCACATGCAGCTCGTGCAGCGCCCGCGTCACCGCCACATACAAAAGCTTTGCCTCCGCCTCGTTTTCCCCATAGTCCGCCTGAGACGGATTATACAGGATAACCGCGTCAAATTCCAGTCCCTTTGTGAACTGAATCGGAAGCACCATAACCCCTTTTGAAAATGCCGCTTCCCCGCCTTCGATGCTCTCCGGCATCCCAAGGAGCCGTCTCACACGCGCCGCCTGCGCTTCGTCCCGGCAGATGACCGCAGCCGTATCATACCCGCGTGCCTGCACCTCGTTAAGCACCGTCCGCACCTGATCGGAAAGCGCCGCTTCTCCCGGTCCCGTCCGGTAAAATTCCACCTCTCTGCCGTGCCGTATCACAGGCGTAATCCGATACGCTCCCAGAGACGCCTTTTGTAAGATTCTTCCGGCATACTCCGAAATCTCAATCGTATTCCGGTAGCTTTTCGCAAGAATATGGAAATGCTGCCGCTCCCCGCAAAATACCTGTTTTCTCAGCTCCTCCCAGTCATTCATGCCGGTATCGTAATTGATATTCTGCGACACGTCCCCCATAATCGTATAATGACAGCCGAAAAGCACCTGCTTTAGCACATAATATACCGACTCTCCGAAATCCTGCGCCTCGTCGATGATCACCTGCCCGTATTCCTCGACGAGCGACTTTGCCGTAATCCGCTTCCAAATCAATGTGAGCGCCGCCAGATCGTATACGGAAAACTCCCCCGGCTTTGGAAGCTCACACTGCCTGGTTTGTAAGAAATCTGCATAAAGCAAGACAATGCTGCTCTTTCCCTTTTCCATCTGAAAATAACCCCGGTACCGCTTCTTTACCGCTTTCTTTTTCTCCGCGCTCTCCTCCTCGGTCATCAGAAACGCGATCCGTTTTTGGATTCTTTCATTTAACAGCTTTTGAAGCTGCACCACGGAGTATTCCGGATTTTCCTTCAGGGTATCGGCAATGCTCTCCCCGGAGAGGATGACGCCCAGCTTCTCATCCCGGATATCCTCCGCGGGCACAAACGCCGCCTTTTGCGCTGCAAGCCAGTCTTCCAGCGCCAAAATAAATTCCATCCGGCTCTTTACGGCTTCCTGCTCCCCCTTCTTTGCTGTTTCTTTCGGGCGCTTTCCGAAGATTTTCAAAAGCTCCTTTTGATTTTCCAGCTCCAACAGTTCGCGGAAAAATAAATCCATACGCTTCTGCCGCACGTCATGCACGTCCAGCTCCGGCAGGCCGCTTGTAATGTAATGCAGCAGCATGTCGTTGCTGCCGATGATACAGAACTCTGAGGGGCGGAATTTTTTCTCGTAATTGTATAAAATGTAAGAAATCCGATGCATCGCCACCGTCGTTTTGCCGCTTCCCGCCACGCCCTGTACAATGACGTCGCAGTAGGGAGATTCACGGATAATCTCATTTTGCTCCTTCTGGATGGTGGATATGATGTCCCCCAGAACCACATCTTTATTCTGGGAGAGATAGCGCACCAAAAGCTCGTCCGTCGCCGCCGTGTCATTGTCATAGTAGCCGTTTAATTTACCGTCACTGATGTCAAAGGTGCGTTTCAGCCTTAAATCTACCCTAATTTCTCCGGTATCAGGGACAAAGTAGCTGCCCGCCCCCAACTCGTTTTCATAATAGATTGCAGACACCGGCGCTCTCCAGTCCACGATCAAAACCTCGGTTTTGTTTTTTGAGACTCCGTTTTTTCCGATATAAATGCTTTCCTTTATACCGCTTCCCTCCTCGGTGTAATCAACCCTCCCGAAATAGGGCTTATTTAACGCCGCCCTGTTTTTCCGCAGCATATTTTCCGTATGCGTGAGAATATCCCTGCTGACAATCAGCTGATTGTAAAGCTCCACATCGCCGGAAGCTACCGCCGCATACAAATCCTCTGTCTCCTTTTTTCCGCTCTTTACCTTTTCCTCGTATACGCGGATATTTTCTCTGATGACCTGTCTGCATGCGTCAAAATGCTCCAATTCTTCGTTCATTTTCTGCCTCCATTCTGCCGCTGCACACCATAAATACGGTGCGACATGGCTGTACTGTTACTACAGAATACCAGAAAATAAAAAAAGCTTGAGTTTCCGCAAACTGCACTAAAAAAATAGATATGTCTACCCAAAGTACCAATCTGCCGATTTTTTGAGAAATTCAGAATGGCAGTACCGAGAGTAGAGGCACTTTAATAAGCCCCGCCGGAAC
>CALWHT010000048.1 GCA_944380515.1 uncultured Roseburia sp. | reverse complement strand
CAGCCAAGGATGCAGAACACCTTACGTCGTATGGCTGCGTATAGCAATCCTCAATATTATAAAAATCACGCGATGGGGTTCTCTAACAGAGATAACCCGAGGATTGTGGCATGTTTTGAAGATTTTGATGATTATATCTGCATTCCGCGAGGGCTCAAGGAAAGCTTGTCAGAAAAGCTGAAGGAAGCAGGAATCCCGTATGAGGTCAGCGATGAGAGACAAAAAGGAAAAAGTATCCATGTGGATTTTTCTGCGGAACTTTATCCGGAGCAAAGAAAAGCATCGGAGCAAATGCTGCGGTATGAAAATGGAATCCTGCATGCGGCGACCGCCTTTGGAAAAACAGCAGTAGGTGCATATCTGATTGCAGCAAGAAAGACGAATACTCTTATATTGGTACATAATAAGGAAATTATGAATAACTGGGTGGAAGATCTTCAAAAATTCCTGGATATTAACGAAGAACCGCCTGAGTATACGACGCCGAAGGGACGTGTGAAACGGAGAAAAAGCGTGATTGGAACCCGGTATGCAGGCCATGATTCCATGACAGGGATTATTGATGTGGTGATGATATCATCCCTTGGAAAATTCGGAAATATTGATACAGTTGTGAAGGATTATGGAATGGTACTCATAGATGAATGTCATCACTGTGCCTCGGATACCGCAGAGGCAGTAGTGAAAGAAGTCTCTGCCAGATATGTTTATGGTCTGACTGCAACTCCCAAACGGGATGACGGACAGGAACGAAAAATATTTATGCAGATCGGACCAGTCAGATATCGTTTCAGTGCAAAAGATAAAGTGAAACTTCAGGGAATTGCGCATTATGTATATCCAAGATTTACAAGGCTGATCAATACTACAGGACAGGACTGGAAGATCAATGAAGCATATGCCGCAGTGCGCGGCAGTGATGTGAGAAACAGGCAGATCATATCTGATGTAGAAGAATGTCTGAGACAAGGCAGGACTCCGCTCGTTTTAACAAAATTCAGAGACCATGCAGATATATTGCTTGCTAAGCTTCAGGATAAGGCGGATCATGTATTCCTGCTTAAAGGCGGTAGAAGCAGAAAGGAAAACGAGCAGGTTCGTGAGAATATGAAAAATGTTCCGGAAGACTCCACAGGGATTATGAAGGCAAACGGAATGTCATCATATATGACTATGTGGATGCGCATATCCGCGTGTTGGATAAAATGTATTATAAAAGACTGAGAGCATATAAGAAAATCGGCTATGAGATCGTTATGAATGAGGCAGAGAAAAAACAGGAGACTAATGCCATATTTGACAGCAAATCCTATACGTCTGTATTTGAAAGAGATGTGGCGCAAGCCGATACGGAGATTGTGATCTCCAGCCCTGGAATCGGTGCAAAGGGGGTAAGCAGAATTTTAAAAACTCTGGAAGAACGACATGATAGCGGTGTGAAGATCACACTACTGACGCTGTCGGCGGACAATTACCCGCAAGAACGAATTGAAAAGACGAAAGGACTGATCACCGAACTGATAGAATCGGGAGTGACTGTGCTGGAGAAGACGGGGATGCATGAACATTTTGCTGTGATTGACAGAAAAATCGTCTGGTATGGAAGTGTGAATCTGCTGTCTAATGCAAAGGAAGAAGATGGTCTGATGAGAGTGAAGAGTAAGGAGATTGCTCAGGAACTGCTGGAGATTGGTTTCCTGGAATAACTATCTTGGGGAATGTGGGAACACAAAACACACTTTTGTATCCTGTTGAGCCCAGTAAAATCACGGGTTAGGGGAGACGACCTCCGATTTAGTATCCTATCTGGTGGGGAATCGCCGCATGGCCGGTGGATACCTTTGTGGAGGCAAATGATTTCACAGGCAAGACAGTAATCCCGTTCTGTACTTCTTCTTCCTCCGAAATCGGGGACAGCGGCAGCCTTCTTGCGGATTTGGCCGGAACCGGCGACTGGCAGGAGGGGCGGAGATTCCGTTCCGGGTCTGATGCGGCGGATGTGCAGGCATGGGTGGAGAGCCTGGGACTGTAAAAAAGCAGTTATGGTTATGGCTATATGACGTATTCGTTTTTTCTATGAATATTCATAAAATATCAGTATTTGTGATTTGATAAACGGAGTGGTATACTATTGACGAATAAGGAGGAAGCGTAGTATGAAACACAATATTAAAAATATGACCATGGCGGCAATGTTTTTGGCCCTCGGATTAGTATTACCCTTTTTCACCGGTCAAATCCCGCAAATCGGAAGCATGCTGCTGCCTATGCATATTCCGGTATTCCTGTGCGGACTCATTTGCGGCTGGCAGTATGGAGGAATTGTCGGATTTATCCTGCCTCTGCTCCGTTATGCCATTTTTGGTATGCCCGTTCTGTTTCCGAACGGCATCGCCATGTCTTTTGAACTGATGACCTATGGTCTGGTGGTCGGGTTGCTCTACGGTATTTCCCGCTGGCAATGCATCCGGGCGCTGTACCGCTGTCTGATTGCCGCTATGCTGGCGGGCCGTGTTGTCTGGGGGGCAGCGCAGATAATTCTTCTGGGACTGTCCGGAAGCGCTTTTACCTGGCAGATGTTTATGGCAGGGGCGTTCTTAAATGCCATCCCCGGCATCCTTGTGCAGCTTATTTTAATTCCAGCCGTTATGGTAGCGCTGAACCGTACCGGACTTGTTCCGTTCCGCAAAGTACAGCCGGCAGCCGTACGGGCGGAGAGAGATTCCTGACGGACATGGGAGGATATCCGTGAAAAACGGAATGGAAGGAAGGTGAAGACTTGTCATTGCCGCCAGAATCCGGTGGGAACGGCGGGAGATTATGGAAGCCGTGGAAATATCGTCGATGGGGGAGGGATGCAGATGAAAAAGTCTGCTTTTCTCGCCCTTCTTTTATTGTTTATTATATTGCCGGGATGTATGGAAGCCCGGCGCTGATGGTATTGCGGGAAACTTCCTGTGAGCAGATTTGCGCTGAGATACAGGATTTCCGGACAGAAAAATGGATAGTAAACAGTATTTAACAGTTGACAACAGTTAAATGCTGTTATATACTGTTTATAGCAAGGAGGAAATACATGAAGATTATAATCAACAGTTCATCGATGGTACCAATCTATGAACAAATAGTGGATCAGATTACAGCACAGATTACCTCCGGTAATCTGAAAGAAAATGATTTACTTCCTTCTGTTCGGACGCTTGCAAAAGAATTGAAAATCAGCGCATTGACGGTGAAAAAAGCATATGACAGCCTGGAAGAAAAAGGATTTACAGTCACAGTCCACGGAAAGGGAACCTATGTTGCGGCCACAAATCAGGAAAGACTGAGGGAAGGGCAGCGCTGCGAGGTGGAAACAGAGCTGGAAAAGGCAATCGAAAAGGGGCGCAGATACGGTCTTAGCAACGAACAGATACGGGAGTTGTTCGATTTAATTATGGAGGATTCGTAAATGTTGGAAATAAATGGTTTGGTGAAAAATTATGGTGATTTTACGCTTGATTGTTCCATGAAAGTCGGGAAAGGCCGTATCACCGGATTGATTGGTCAAAATGGCGCCGGAAAGAGTACCACCTTCAAGGCAATCTTAGGGCTGATAGCGGTTGACCGCGGGACTATAAAAATTTTCGGCAAAGATGTGCGTGAGCTGAGCGTAAAAGACAGGCAGAAAATAGGCGTCGTGCTCTCGGATTCCGGATTCAGCGGATATTTAACGATTAACGACATTATTCCGATTCTCTCGCATCTTTATGCAAATTTTGATAAACCGTTTTTTATGAGACAGATGCAGAGATTCCAATTGCCGGCAAATAAGAAGATTAAAGATTTCTCAACCGGAATGAAGGCGAAGCTGAAATTATTAGCGGCCATATGCAATCATGCAAAGCTGCTGATACTCGACGAACCGACCGTCGGCCTGGACGTAATTACAAGGGATGAATTATTAGAGCTGCTGCGGGAATATATGGAAGAGGATGAAGAAAATTCGATTCTGATCAGTTCCCATATCTCCAGTGATTTGGAAACGCTGTGTGATGACCTTTATATGATACATGACGGGAAAATCATCATGCACGAGGATACTGACGTTTTATTGAGCGATTATGCTCTTTTGAAGGTAGATGAAGAACAATATGAAGGCCTCGATAAACAGTATCTTCTGCGTTTCAAAAAGGAGCCGTATGGCTATAGCTGCCTGACGGATCAAAGACAATATTATGCGGAAAATTATCCGGCGGCTGCAATGGAAAAGGGCACTGTTGACAATGTGATAACAATGATGATAAGGGGGACTGCGTTGTGAAAGGATTATTGATGAAAGATTTCAGATTGATGAAGGGGCAAAAAAATTTCTTTTTGGTGATTCTGGTTCTGGCGGTTTTCATGACAGCAACAGCGGAGTCCACGTTTGCGATTGCTTTTTTGGGATTTGTTGGTTCCCTGTTCACCATAAGCTCCATCAGCTATGATGAATTTGACAACGGAAACGCGTTTCTGTTTTCGCTGCCGATTACACGCAAAGGCTATGTTCTGGAAAAATACACCTTCGGATTTATTCTTGGAGGCTGTGCGTGGCTGTTTGGAGTGATTATCAGTACATGTTTCTCTCTGGCAAAGGGAATCGATTCGTATACGGATTATTTTCTGTCGGCGCTTTTGATACTGCCGATCATTCTGGTTTTATTGTCGATTATGATTCCTTTTCAGTTGAAATTCGGGGCAGAAAAAGGAAGAATTGCAATTATCGCTGTTGTGGGAGGAATCGCGGCGTTAAGCGCAATAGCCGCAAATGTTTTGAAAACCTTCGGTTTAGACTGGGGTTTTGTTCTCAACCGTCTTCCTGCAATAAGCATGGGCATGACAATTCTGACAGGTGTTTTGCTCGCAGTGGTTGTATTGTTACTGTCATATCGGATTAGCTGTAAGGTGATGAGTAAGAAGGAGTTTTAGGAAAACAGAAGGAACCGGGTGTCCAAGGGTGTGCTGCCCCTTTGGCACCCGGTTTTTGCTGAATTGCGGACACTGTTACCTGGTGTCCTTTTTTAGCAGGACGAGATGCTGATATAAAATATCAATAAATTCGCCGTTCGTTGGTTTGTCCTTCAATTCGTAGCCGGCAAGCTGCATAAGGCGCTCGCGGTTGCCGCGTTCCCAGCAATAGGAGACGACGGTGCGGATGCAGTGCTCAATGTTATTTCGGCTGGTGTGAAATTTTTCGGCTACATCGACATACAGATTACTGTAGACTGCCAGCAGATAATCCTCCCGCTCAAGACAGAGCTCCAGGGCGTAGCAAAGGTATTGGAATCCATTGTAGGTGGAACGGATGCCGAGTGATAAAAGTAATTTTTTAATTTCGTCTTTCATTAGTACCTCCCATTATTTTCCTATTCGTTTCAATTGTAAAATGCAAAATACCAGGATAGACGAAAAAGGAATAAAAACGACATAAAAATATGAAAAAATATATAAATCGACATAAGCCTTTTCATCATGGTACATGTTTTCCGGTTCATATAATAATGGTAAAGAATTATGGGAAGGAAAGCCATGAAAAAGAAAGGAATCAGAGTTTTTGGAACGATATTGCTGTTTGGGCTGATGTTTTTTGCGGGCAGAGGCATTGCGGCCATTCGGGAAAACGATGGCGCGGCGGTGGATACGGTATCCATCCAGCAGCAGGCGGAGAGCTGGGGCCTTGGGTTTGGCGCGGAGGGCACGCAGCCGACCGGAAATGCGACGGCGGATGAATTGAAGCAATATAACGCTTACTATGTGGGAAACCCGGACGAAAAGGTCATTTATCTGACGTTTGACTGCGGGTACGAGAACGGGAACACAGAGCCTATTTTGGATGCCCTAAAAAAACATAATGTCAGGGCAACCTTTTTTGTTGTGGGTCATTTTCTGGAATCAGCGCCGGATATCGTAAAGCGCATGACAGAGGAAGGGCATACGGTCGGAAATCATACATATCACCATCCCGACATGTCCTCCATTTCGGATCTCGCTTCGTTTCAGAAGGAAATGGATGACGTGACAGCGCTCTTCTGTGAGATTACGGGCCAGGAGATGACAAAATATTACCGGCCGCCCCAGGGGAAGTACAGCACAGAGAATCTTGAGATGGCAAAGGAGCTTGGCTATCAGACCTTTTTCTGGAGCCTGGCATACGTGGACTGGAATGCAGATGACCAGCCGACGAAGGAGGAAGCCTTCGACAAGCTGTTAAGCCGGATTCATCCGGGGGCGATTGTACTTTTGCACAGCACTTCCTCTACAAACGCCGAAATTTTAGATGAGCTTTTGACAAAGTGGGAGGAAATGGGGTATACGTTTGCGCCGCTTTCCGATTTGTGCGGTGTGTAGATTTGCTGGGGCAAACAGAAACGGCGGAAAACGAAAACACGGAAAAAACCGGGAAATGTTCTTGACAGAAAAAATAAAGTTTTTTATACTGGGGAACGGAATGGAGGTTATTATGGCAGAAGATAAAATGAAAATTAACTATAAAATTTATATGGAAGCGGAGGATGTTTCGCAGTCGCGGATCCTTTCTACGGCGTCCTATGTGAGCAATCTGTTTTTGAATTGTACGAACCGCTATTTTCAGAGTGCAAAGCTTGATAATGAGAGTGATTTGGAGGAGTTTGCGCTGCGTCTCTACGTAGAGGAAGACATTGCGGAAGAAAGCTGCAGTTCTCCGGAGGATGCAAAGGCATTTTTGATGGATATGGCTGAGTTTTTGGATGCGGTTGCGATGGCGCAGTCTTATTTGGATATGGAGGGAAGCTTTTCCATTTCCTATCAGGGCGTGGAGGAGGAGTATCGGTTTTCCTCGGAGGCCGGCAAAGATTTTTGCGATTTTGTTGAAGCGAATGAAGAGTAGAAATATTTATTATATGAAAAATACCGGGAACTGCCGCGGCGGTTCCCGGTATTTTTGTTGCGGGAAGCGGCAGGCCCTTTAACGGCTCTGCTGCTTCTGTAAATTTTTATTTGCAGTCGAGAGCATCAGCTTGATGCGGTTTAACTGATTTACTTCGCTTGCGCCCGGGTCATAGTCGATGGCAACGATATTTGACTCCGGGTAGCGGTGGCGCAGCTCCTTAATGACGCCTTTGCCGACCACGTGGTTTGGCAGGCAGGCGAACGGCTGCGTGCAGACGATATTCGGCGTGCCGGTATGAATCAGCTCTAACATTTCACCGGTTAAGAACCAGCCCTCGCCGGTCTGATTGCCCTCCGAGACAATATCCCTTGCATAATTGGCAAGGTCATCGATGCGGGCGGGCGCGTCAAAGTGCCTGCTTTTTTCCAATTCGTCACGCGCGGCACTCCGAAGCCACTCGAAAAACCAAATACCGAGGCGTCCAATCCGCTTGGATTTTTTGCTGAAGCCGAGGTTATCGGCTTTAAAACCGGTATTGTAAAAGCAGTAAAGCAGGAAATCCGTCAAATCCGGCACAACTGCCTCAGCGCCTTCCGCCTCCAGCAGGCCAACCAGATCATTGTTCGCGGCAGGATGGAATTTTACGAGAATTTCACCTACCACGCCCACACGCGGTTTCTGTACGTCAATGCGCTCCAGCCGGTCAAAGTCCCGGATAATCTCCCGGCACATGCGTTTGAATTTGCGGTGGGAGAGCAGCTTATCCTGCGTAACAAAGGCGATGACTTCTTTTTTCCATTTCTCGTGCAGTGCGTTCGCGGAACCCGGCACCGCTTCATACGGACGCGTGCGGTAGAGGCAGCGCAGGAAAATATCGCCGAATTCCAGCGCATACAGGCCGCGCTGAATCAGTGAAGGCGTCATCTTAAAGCCAGGATTGCTCTCAAGCCCGCTTAAGTTGACGGAAATGACCGGAACATTCGGGTAGCCCGCCTTTTCTAAGGCACGGCGGATAAAGCCGATATAATTGCTGGCACGGCAGCCGCCGCCGGTCTGGGAAATCAGAATCGCGGTTCTGTTCATATCATAATTGCCCGACATCACGGCGCTCATAAGCTGCCCGACGACGATCAGGGACGGATAGCAGGCATCGTTGTTTACGTATTTCAAGCCTACGTCCACGCAGGTGCGGCTCGGGATATCCGGTACGACCAGATTGTAGCCGGCGGCGCAGAAGGCCGGTTCCAGCAGCTCAAAGTGGATCGGGGACATCTGCGGGCAGAGAATCGTATAATTTTTGCGCATTTCCTCGGTAAATACCACGCGCTCATAATTTGCCGGTACAATGGTCCGTTTTTCCTGTTTCTTCTCGCGCACGCGGATGGCGGAGAGCAGGGAGCGGATTCTGATACGCGCGGCGCCCAGGTTGTTCACCTCGTCAATTTTCAGACAGGTATAAATCTTGCCCGATTTCGTCAGAATATCGCTGACCGCGTCGGTCGTTACGGCATCGAGGCCGCAGCCGAAGGAATTTAGCTGGATTAAGTCCAAGTCGTCCCTTGTTTTTACAAAGTTTGCCGCTGCGTACAGGCGGGAGTGATACATCCACTGGTCCATGACGATAAGCGGACGCTCCACCTGGTGCAGGTGTGAAACGGAGTCCTCCGTCAGCACGGCAATTCCGTAGGAAGTGATCAATTCGGGAATACCGTGATTGATTTCCGGGTCCACATGGTAGGGGCGTCCGGCCAGTACAATTCCGCGTTTCCCGTTCTTCTCCATCCAGTCAAGGACTTCCTCGCCCTTCTTCTGCATTTCCATCCGGACAACAGCAAGCTCCTTAAAGCCCTCCGATACCGCGTCTCTGATTTCGGATTCCGGAATCCCGAATTCGGGAGCGGTAAACATCTTGATTAACTGGGAGGAAAGGGTATCCTCATTTGTAAAGGCCATAAAAGGATTGTAAAAGCGTACCTGGCCGGAGGTAATCTCATCTACGTTATTTTTGATATTTTCGGCGTAGGAGGTTACAATCGGACAGTTATAATGGTTGTTGGAGTCCGGAAACTCGTTTCTCTCGTAAGGCACACAGGGGTAAAAGATAAAATCTACGTTCTGGTGTATCAGCCAGGTCACATGTCCGTGCGCAAGCTTTGCCGGGTAACATTCCGATTCGCTCGGAATGGACTCGATGCCGAGCTCATAAATTTTGCGGGTGGACTGAGGCGAAAGCACAACCTGAAAGTCCAGCTTCTCAAAGAATACGGCCCAGAACGGATAATTCTCATACATATTTAAAACTCTTGGGATGCCTACCGTGCCGCGGGTCGCCTTTTCGGGAGTCAGCGGGGTATAGTCAAACAGCCGTTTGTTCTTATATTCAAACAGGTTCGGAATATTTTCTTTATTCTTTTCTCCTCCGATTCCTTTTTCACAGCGGTTGCCGGTGATATAGCGGCGGTTGCCCGAAAACTGGTTGATGGTCAGCAGGCAGTGGTTTGTACAGCCCTGGCAGCGCGCAAGCTTTGTATCGAAGGTTAAGGTGTTGATTTCCTCAATGGAAAGCATGGAGGTTTTATGTCCCTCCTCGTAGCGTTCCCGCGCGATTAAAGCCGCGCCGAAGGCTCCCATAATGCCCGCAATGTCGGGGCGGACGCACTCGCAGCCCGAAATCAGCTCAAAGCTGCGCAAAACGGCGTCGTTGTAGAAGGTTCCGCCCTGAACAACAATATTTTTGCCGAGCTCGCTGGCGTCGGAGAGCTTGATTACCTTAAAGAGGGCGTTTTTGATAACGGAATAGGCAAGACCGGCCGAAATATCCGCAACGGAAGCCCCCTCTTTCTGTGCCTGCTTTACCTTGGAATTCATAAATACCGTGCATCGGGTTCCAAGATCAATCGGATTTTGGGCAAACAGCGCCTCCCTGGCAAAGTCCTGCACGGAGTAGTTTAGGGATTTTGCAAAGGTCTCGATAAAGGAGCCGCAGCCGGAGGAGCAGGCCTCGTTAAGCTGCACGCTGTCGACGGTCTGATTTTTGATTTTGATACATTTCATATCCTGGCCGCCGATATCCAGAATACAGTCTACCTCCGGGTTGAAGAACGCTGCCGCGTAATAGTGCGCAACCGTTTCCACCTCGCCGTCGTCCAGCATCAGGGCGGCCTTTAAGAGCGCCTCTCCGTAGCCTGTGGAGCAGGAACGTACGATACGGGCCTTTTGGGGAAGCTTTTCGTAAATTTCCTGGATGGAGCGGATGGCGGTGACAAGCGGACTGCCGTTATTGTTGCTGTAAAAGGAATACAGCAGGGAGCCGTCCTCACCGACCAGCGCAACCTTCGTCGTGGTGGAGCCTGCATCAATGCCAAGATAGCAGTTGCCCTCGTATGCAGCCAAATCCGCCGTTTTGACATTGTGTCCGTTGTGACGTGCACAGAATGCGTCATATTCCGCGCGGTCCGAAAACAGCGGTGCAAGCCGGGCAACCTCAAACTCCATGTGGATATCGGAATTGAGCTTTTCCAGCAGCGCGGTCAGGCTTGTTGTATTTTCCGGCTTATAGTTTAACGCCGAGCCGATTGCCGCGAACAGATGAGAGTTCTCCGGCGTAATGGCATGCTCATCGTCCAGATTCAGTGTGCGGATAAACGCCGCCTTAAGCTCCGAAAGGAAATGAAGCGGCCCGCCCAGAAATGCGACATGTCCGCGGATTGGCTTGCCGCAGGCAAGTCCGCTGATGGTCTGATTGACCACTGCCTGGAAAATAGAGGCGGAAAGATCCTCCCTGGTAGCGCCCTCGTTAATCAGAGGCTGGATATCACTTTTGGCGAACACACCGCAGCGTGCCGCAATCGGATAAATTGCCTTATAATTTTTGGCGTATTCGTTCAGACCGGAAGCGTCCGTCTGAAGCAGGGATGCCATCTGATCGATAAAGGAGCCGGTACCTCCGGCACAGATGCCGTTCATACGCTGTTCTACATTGCCGCCCTCAAAATAAATGATTTTTGCGTCCTCGCCGCCGAGCTCGATGGCTACGTCGGTCTGCGGCGCGTAATGCTGCAATGCGGTGGAGACCGAGATGACCTCCTGCACAAACGGGATATTCAGATGTGTTGCCAGCGTCAGACCGCCGGACCCGGTAATCATCGGCGCAACCAATCTGTCTCCAAGCTTGTCAAAGGCTTTCTGCACCAACCCCCGGAGCGTTTCCCGGATGTTGGCAAAGTGACGCTCATAGTCGGAAAAGAGCAGGTTGTCCGCTTCGTCTAAAACGGCAACCTTGACGGTGGTTGAACCGATGTCGATTCCGAGCTTATGTAGATTATGCTGTTCCATAAAATCCTCCATTCCGTCAGTACCCCGGCCGCGGCAAGCGCCTCTGCCGGGGGAATTCATCCATATATAAACAGGTTTCTTCTTATTATAATGTGCAGGGCAAACGCCGAGCACAGTACATTATACGACAGGAAGTGACAAAACACAATGTGCAAATAAAGGAAAAGTATTAACTTTTTATGAATAAAATCAGCCCGGATTGACAAAGAGAGGGCGGACGGATATACTGAAAAAAGCAGCGTTTTTATATCGGAAAGGCAAGGTTTCATTTATGAACTGGTTAAATAAATTAGAGCGGAAATTCGGGCGTTTCGCTATCCCAAATCTGATTATCTGGCTGATTGGTGCCTATACCATCGGCTTTGTCATTCAGATGATCAGCCCGTCCATTCTCTATTATCTGGCACTCAGTCCTTATCATATTCTGCACGGACAAATCTGGCGTCTTGTGACCTGGATATTTATGCCGACGGAGTCAAATATCATTTTCCTGCTGATTATGGCAATGTTTTATTATCAGCTCGGAATGACGCTGGAGCGTACCTGGGGAACCTTCCGTTTTAATGTCTATATATTCGGAGGAATGATTTTCTCGGTGATTGGTGCGTTTCTCCTGTATGGGATCAGGTATGCCGTCGATTTTCAGGTGATTTCCAGGTATCCCGAGATGGCGCAGATCATTTCCTATGATGTGGCGTCGGGGTTCAGCACAAATTACATTAATATGTCTATTTTCCTGGCGTTTGCCGTGATGTATCCGAACATGCAGGTACTGCTGTATTTTATCATTCCGATCAAGATGAAATGGATGGCAATCGTATATGCCGTACTGATTGGTTATGAGTTCTTTGTCAGCGGCTGGTCGGGCAAGGTTGCTATTTTTATGTCCTTGCTGAACTTTATCATTTTCTTCCTCTCCACGAGGAATTTGAACCGTTACACACCGCATGAGATTCACCGGCGTCATCAGTTCAAGTCTCAGATGAAAGAACCGCGTCCGGGCTCCGGCATTACAAAGCACAAATGTGCGGTCTGCGGGAGAACGGAATTGGACGACCCGACTCTGGAATTCCGTTTCTGCTCCAAATGTGAGGGGAATTACGAATATTGCCAGGATCATCTGTTTACACATCAGCATATTAGAAGAAGCTAGAAAATATGAAATATTTTTATTTCATGGGATGTGGCGCAGGAGAGATTGGCTGAAAAAACATCCGGCAGACGGTACGCTGCTTTTTGCAGCTTCCGTTCTGCCGGATGTTTTTCTGTTAGGTAGGGCGGCGCTTTTCTGGTGGAAGAAAAATGCGCAAGCCAGGTAGTGTGAGACAGTGAGAATGCGAAGCATTCTCTTAAGAGCGCCGCCGCCGGGCGGCGCTTTATCAGCGGTAGAACCGTTCCAGCCCGTCCATGGTCGCGCTCATATTCAAAAACAGCGCGTCCACGAGTGTGATTGCCGTCATGGCTTCCACGACGACAACGGCCCGCGGTACGATGACCGGGTCGTGACGGCCCCGGATGCTCACGTCGATTTCCTCCCCGGCCTTGTTTACCGTCTGCTGTACGGCGGCAATGGAGGGAGTCGGCTTGACGGAGGCGCGCAGAATGATGTCGCTGCCGTCGCTCATGCCGCCCAGAATCCCGCCGGCATGGTTGGTCTGTTTTTGGACGGTACCGTCTGCGCCGAGCCGGAATGCATCGTTATTGTCCCTGCCGGTCGCGCGGGCGGCTGCAAAGCCGTCGCCGATTTCAAAGCCCTTGACGGCTCCGATGGACATGATGGCCTTTGCAAGGTTTGCGTCGAGCTTTTCAAAGACGGGGTCTCCGATGCCCGCGGGCATCCCGCGGACGATACATTCCACGACGCCGCCGGAGGAGTTTAACTCGCTCATGCAGGACTCCAGATAACGCGTGGCTTCTTCGGCAGCCTTCGCGTCCGGCATGTAGAGCGGATTGTTGTTGATTTCTTCGGCGTCAAAGTTACGTGGGTCCGCACAGACAGGGCCGATGGATTTGGTGTAGGTGGTCAGGGAAATGCCGAGTGTATGAAGGATTTTTACGGCAATGGCTCCCGCTGCCACACGTCCGATGGTTTCCCTGCCGGAGGAACGGCCGCCCCCGCGGTAATCCCGGAAACCGTATTTTTTATCGAAGGTATAGTCCGCGTGTCCCGGACGGTAATAGGAGGCAATCTCACTGTAATCCTTCGATTTTTGGTTCTGGTTGAAAACAACCATGGAAATCGGGGTTCCGGTGGTTTTTCCCTCGAATACACCGGAGAGAATCTCGACGGCATCGTCTTCCTTTCTCGGCGTAGTGAACCGGGATTGTCCCGGTTTTCTGCGGTTTAAAAAAAGCTGGATATCCTCCTCGCACAGAGAAAGCCCCGCGGGACAGCCGTCTACGACAACGCCAAGCCCCTTTCCGTGCGATTCGCCCCAGGTAGTAATTTTAAAAACAGTTCCGAATGATGAACCGGCCATGTATGCTCCTCCTGTAAATAAAATTTGTCAATCGAATATTGCATGAGTTTCTGCATTTTTAAATGCCCAAAGTACCTGCCATATCTTATGGCAGGTAAAAATTGCACATAAATTGCTTCTGAAAAACAAGTTTTCCAAGAGAAATTTTGTGCAATGAAACAATGCTGCTACGCAGCTATCTTTGCTCATTATCGGGCGCTCAGCTCATAAGCTGCACAACAGGCAGCTTCTTGCAAGCATGATTTGCTTGTCATACAGCTTATGGCTGAACTGTTACTGTCTAAATCACATTATAAAAGATTTGACTTTTCGTGACAACAGGAATGTGCTAAAATGTCGGGGTATAGGCGAAATGATACGGAGGTACGCATGAAGGATCAGTATCTTGTGAAAAAAATAGACAGGCCGGTGGACTGGGTGGTGGAAGTCCCCGGCTCTAAGAGCATGACAAACCGCGCGCTTCTGATGGCGGCGCTCTCGGACGGCAGAGTTGATTTGGACGGTGTGCTGTTTTCGGAGGATTCCAGACACTTTCTGGCGGCGCTTCGGGCGCTTGGCTTTGCGGTTGCAATCGAGGAAGAAAAGCGCCATGTGACCGTTTTGGGACGCGGCGGGATAATTCCAAACAGGGAGGCGGAGATTAATGTCGGCAGTGCCGGCACGGCGGCGCGGTTTCTCACGGCGATGCTTGGTTTTTCCGACGGCTTCTATACCATACAGGCGTCGGAGCAGATGAAAAAACGTCCGATGAGGGAGCTGTTTCAGTTACTTTCGGACGCGGGAGCGCAGATTACCTATCTGGAAAAGGAAGGCTTTCTGCCGGTGCGCGTTTGCGGCAGAAATTGCGGGACTGCGGCGGAGCTGGCTTCGGATTCCGGAGAACGGTCTGCGCCGGGCGCGGCGTACAGCCCAAAAAGCGGACAGGAACCCCTTGCGCTTGCACTTGACATCAGCAAGAGTACTCAGTTTTTGAGCGCGCTGCTCTTGATTTCCCCGATGATAGGAGAGGGGCTTCACATCCGTATTACGAGCAGCAAAACAGACGGCTCCTATATTCGGATTACCCGCGGGATGCTTGCGGAGGCGGGGGTCTTGGTTGATTTTGACGGAAAAAGCTACGGGATTGCGCCGGGCGCGGTCTACCGGAAAAAACATTATCAGATTGAGCCGGACGTGTCGGCGGCCTGCTATTTTTATGCGGCGGCTGCGCTGACGGGAGGCAGAACGCTGGTGCGCCGGGTACACCGGGGTAACAGCCAGGGCGATATGAAGTTCCTTGCGGTATTGGAAAAAATGGGCTGTACCGTAACGGAGCGCAGCGAGGGAATGGAGGTGGAGGGCCCCGCCGGAGGCAGGCTTCGGGGGCTCACCGTGGATATGAATGATTTTTCCGACCAGGCGCTGACGCTGGCGGCGCTTGCTCCCTTTGCGGACAGTGTGGTGCGCATTACCAATATCGGACATATCCGGGGGCAGGAGTGCGACCGGCTTCACGCGATAGCGGCAGAGCTTGGAAAGCGCGGCATCCGGTGTCAGGAGGAGGCCGACGCCGTGACAATCTATCCGGGGACGGTGAAACCCGGCGTCGTGGAGACGTATGAGGATCACCGTGTGGCAATGGCGTTTTCGCTGCTCGGTCTGCGCGCGGACGGCATTGTGATTGACAATCCGGGGTGTTGTAAAAAAACATTTGAGCAATATTTTGAGCTGTTGGAGAGTCTGACGACTGAGGAAAAGGAGAAATTTTCAGATGTATGAATTATTAAAGCAGGAAGGACGCGCGAAGCGCGGTGTATTTCATACGGTGCACGGGGATATCCAGACGCCGGTATTTATGAATGTAGGGACGGTTGCGGCAATCAAGGGAGCCGTTTCCACGGAGGATTTGGAGCAGATTAAATGCCAGGTGGAATTATCGAATACTTACCATTTACATGTAAGACCCGGGGATAAGCTGATCAAGGAGGTCGGCGGACTGCATCGGTTTATGTCCTGGAACCGGCCGATTTTGACGGATTCCGGTGGATTTCAGGTCTTTTCCCTGGCGGGACTGCGTAAAATCAAGGAGGAAGGCGTATATTTTCAGTCCCATATCGACGGGGCAAAAATCTTTATGGGTCCCGAGGAGAGTATGCAGATTCAGTCCAATCTTGGCTCCACGATTGCCATGGCGTTTGACGAATGCGCTCCGGCATTGGCGGAGCGGAGCTATGTGGAGGCTTCCGTGGCAAGGACGACAAGATGGCTGGAGCGCTGTAAGAATGAAATGGCGCGTCTCAATGCACAGGAGGATACGGTGAACAGAAAGCAGCTTCTGTTCGGCATCAATCAGGGGGCCATTTTTGCGGATATTCGCGTTGAACATGCAAAAAGAATTTCAGAGCTGGATTTGGACGGCTATGCGGTCGGCGGTCTGGCCGTGGGCGAGAGCCATGAGGAAATGTATCATATTCTGGATGAGACGGTGCCGCATCTTCCGCTTCACAAGCCGACCTATCTGATGGGAGTCGGGACGCCGGCCAATATTTTAGAGGGCGTGGAGCGCGGGATTGATTTCTTCGACTGTGTGTACCCGTCCAGAAACGGGCGTCACGGTCACGTGTACACGAACCAGGGAAAAATCAATCTGTTCAACCGCAAATACGAAAAGGATATGCGCCCGATTGAGGAGGGCTGCGGCTGTCCGACCTGCAAACGCTACAGCCGCGCTTATGTGCGGCACCTGCTCAAAGCAAAGGAAATGCTCGGCATGAGGCTTTGCGTGCTGCATAACCTTTATTTTTACAATACGATGATGGAGGAAATCAGGGACGCGCTGGATGCCGGGTGCTTCCGCTCTTATAAGGAAGAAAAGCTTTACGGCATGGGGCAGATCAACCGGGAGAAGGAGCAGGAAAATGGCTGAGCGCGCACCTATCTTTGCTCATAATCGGGCGTTCAGCTCATAAGTTGTTACAAATTAATAATAAAAATTCCCGGAAATGCTTGTCTTAAAACAGGATTTTGTGTATTATATAATATAACGTCGAAAAAGTTTAGGAGGAAATAAGATGTTTTCAATCTTAGCGACAACAGAACAGGCGGCAACAGCGGCAGGCTGGGGCGGTATGATTCTGTGGATAGTTATTTTATTCGTGTTCATGTATTTTTTCATGATTCGTCCGCAGCAGAAAGAGACGAAAAAGAAAAATGCGATGCTTTCGGAGCTTGCGGTCGGCGATACCGTGCTTACCACGAGCGGGTTTTACGGCACCGTGATTGATATTGCGGATGACACGGTGATCGTAGAGTTCGGCAGCAATAAGAACTGCCGTATCCCGATGCAGAAATCGGCAATCTCCGCGGTAGAGAAGCCGGAGGAGGCAGTGGAAAAATAAATGAGAAAGAAGAGCTATAGACTGAGCGAAAAAGGTTTATAGCTTTTTTCTTTTCTATATAATCTGGTAATATCTGGCGTTTGAATCCATAAGTTTTAGTTATAAATAGTATGAAAAAGAAAAATAGGACCAGAGGTTGAAATGTTTCCGAAGATATTTTATTATAGAATTTATACATACTGCTTTTAATTAATGTGGTAAAGTGCAAGGGGATAGAAAGCTGCGGGCAGCACAATGGAGGTAAGAGATGGAATGTAAGATTGGCGTCATTTCCGGGGACGGAATCGGCCCTGAGATAGTGGCAGAGGCGAAAAAGGTATTGGATAAAGTCGGTGAGAAATATCATCACACGTTTTGTTATGAAGACATATTAATGGGAGGCTGTTCCATTGACGCGACAGGTGTACCGCTGACGGACGAAGCGATTGCGGCGGCAAAGGCATCCGATGCGGTGCTTATGGGTTCGATTGGCGGGAATACAGCGACCTCTCCGTGGTATCAGCTTCCGCCCGAGCTGCGGCCGGAGGCGGGACTTTTAAAATTAAGAAAATCCCTGAATCTGTTTGCTAATTTAAGACCGGCCTGCCTGTATGAAGAATTAAAGGAGGCCTGTCCGTTGCGTGAGGACATCATTGACGGCGGCTTTGACATGGTGATTGTACGGGAATTAACCGGCGGGCTTTATTTTGGTGAGAGAAAGACCGAGGAGAAGGACGGCGTCCTGACGGCGACGGATACGCTGACCTACAATGAAAATGAAATCCGCAGAATCGCAAAGCGCGGATTTGAGATTGCAGGGAAGCGCAGAAAAAAAGTCACGAGCGTGGATAAGGCAAATGTCCTGGATTCCTCAAGGCTCTGGCGCAAAATCGTCGAGGAGGTCGCGGCGGATTATCCGGAAGTAACCTATGAGCATATGCTCGTGGATAACTGCGCGATGCAGCTTGTGAAAGATCCGAAGCAGTTTGACGTGATTTTAACGGAGAATATGTTCGGCGATATTTTATCGGACGAGGCGAGTATGGTGACCGGTTCCATCGGCATGCTTTCAAGCGCCAGCTTAAACGACACAAAGTTCGGGCTTTATGAGCCGAGCGGCGGTTCCGCGCCCGACATTGCGGGAAAGGGAATCGCGAACCCGATTGCGACGATCTTGAGCGCGGCGATGATGCTGCGTTATACTTTTGATTTGGACGATGAGGCGGATGCGGTCGAAGCGGCGGTGCAGAAAGTGTTAAAGGACGGCTACCGCACGATTGACATCATGCCGCAGGAGGAAGAGAAAAAGGCGGCCGTTACGCAGGTCGGAACCGCACAGATGGGTGACCTGATTTGTGAGCGGATTTGATGGAATGGGAATGGAGGTAAGCGTATGAAAAGTGACAATGTAAAAAAGGGAATGCAGCAGGCACCCCACAGAAGTCTTTTTAATGCCCTGGGGTTTACCGAGGAAGAAATGAATAAACCGATGGTTGGCATCGTAAGCTCTTATAACGAGATTGTGCCGGGCCATATGAATCTGGATAAAATTGTAAACGCCGTAAAGCTTGGCGTTGCGGAGGCGGGCGGCGTTCCGGTGGTATTTCCGGCCATCGCGGTCTGCGACGGTATCGCCATGGGACATATCGGCATGAAATATTCTCTGGTGACCAGAGATTTGATTGCCGATTCCACCGAGTGTATGGCGCTGGCGCACCAGTTTGACGCGCTTGTCATGGTGCCGAACTGCGATAAAAATGTTCCGGGTCTTTTGATGGCGGCGGCGCGCATCAATGTACCGACCGTGTTTGTCTCCGGCGGGCCGATGCTTGCGGGCCGCGTGCAGGGCAAAAAGAGAAGCCTTTCCTCCATGTTTGAGGCGGTGGGCTCCTATGCGGCCGGTACGATGACCGAGGAAGAGGTGCGGGAATATGAGGAAAAGGTATGTCCGACCTGCGGTTCCTGCTCCGGCATGTACACCGCTAATTCCATGAACTGCCTGACCGAGGCGCTCGGCATGGGACTGCGTGGAAACGGAACCATACCGGCAGTTTACTCGGAGCGCATTAAGCTTGCGAAACATGCCGGCATGGCGGTCATGGAAATGTACCGCAGGAATATCCGGCCGAGAGATATCATGACAAAGGACGCGATTTTAAACGCGCTTACCGTGGATATGGCGTTGGGCTGCTCGACAAACAGCATGCTGCACCTTCCGGCGATTGCCCATGAGGTCGGCTTTGATTTTGATATTTCCTTTGCAAACCCGATTAGCGAGAAAACGCCGAATCTCTGTCATCTTGCCCCGGCAGGGCCTACATATATGGAGGATTTGAATGAGGCGGGCGGCGTCTATGCCGTGATGAAGGAACTGGCGGACATCGGACTTTTACATACCGACTGTATGACGGTGACCGGAAAGACCATCGGGGAGAACATTAAGGATGCGGTCAATAAGAACCCGGAGGTCATCCGTCCGGTGGATCGTCCGTACAGCAAAACAGGCGGACTTGCGGTATTAAAAGGCAATCTCGCGCCGGACGGCAGCGTTGTAAAACGCTCTGCGGTCTGCGACGAGATGATGGTGCATGAGGGCCCGGCAAGAGTCTTTGACTGTGAGGAAGATGCGATTGCGGCGATCAAGGGCGGTAAAATCAATCCCGGGGATGTCGTGGTTATCCGTTACGAGGGCCCGAAGGGCGGACCCGGTATGCGTGAAATGTTAAATCCGACCTCCGCGATCGCGGGCATGGGGCTCGGCTCCTCCGTGGCGCTGATTACCGACGGGCGTTTCTCCGGTGCAAGCCGCGGCGCTTCGATTGGCCATGTGTCGCCGGAAGCGGCGGTCGGCGGCCCGATTGCCCTCGTGGAGGAAGGGGATATCATCAAAATCAACATCCCGGAGTTAAAGCTGGAGCTTGCGGTTTCCGACGAGGAACTTGCGGCCAGAAAGGCAAAATGGCAGCCGAGGGAGCCGAAGGTAACGACCGGATATTTAAAGCGCTATGCGTCGCTTGTCACCTCCGGCAACCGCGGAGCGATTTTAGAACTGCCGGAGCAAAAATAGTCCGGCGGGCCCGCGCCAAAGCGGGCTGAAAATACAGGGAGACAAAACGTCGTTTTACGGCGTAATTTCCGACGGGGATTAGAAACGCCGCTGTCTGCGGCGGCTGGAAAGCGAGGAATTTAGTATGCAGTTAACAGGTGCCCAAATCGTGATCGAATGCTTAAAGGAGCAGGGGGTCGATACGGTTTTTGGTTATCCGGGCGGTGCCATTTTAAATGTATATGACGAATTATACAAGCATAAGGGAGAAATCCGGCATGTGCTGACCTCCCATGAGCAGGGAGCGTCCCATGCGGCGGACGGCTATGCGAGAAGCACCGGTAAGGTTGGGGTGTGCTTTGCAACCTCGGGACCGGGCGCGACCAATCTTGTGACGGGAATCGCCACCGCCTATATGGATTCCGTTCCGATCGTGGCAATCACCTGTAATGTCACCGTGCCCCTTTTGGGCCGTGACAGCTTTCAGGAGGTTGATATCACCGGAATCACAATGCCGATTACAAAGCATAATTTTATAGTAAAGGATGTTACGAAGCTTGCGGACACCATCCGCCGCGCGTTTCGGATTGCGCAGAGCGGCCGGCCGGGGCCGGTGCTTGTGGATATTCCAAAGGACGTGACAGGGGCGCAGACGGAATACAGCATGCAGAAGCCAAAGCCCATTGCACGTGTCACGGACACCATTGCCAGGGAGGATATCGAGCAGGCGCTTGCGATGATAAGGGAGGCGAAGAAACCCTACATCTTTGTAGGCGGAGGTGCGGTCATATCCGGGGCAGCCGAAGAGCTTGCGTCATTTGTGGAAAAGGTGGATGCGCCGGTGTGCGATACGCTGATGGGAAAGGGAGCTTTTGACGGCACGAAGGAGCGTTATACCGGAATGCTCGGCATGCACGGGACAAAAACCTCCAATCTTGGCGTCAGTGAATGTGACCTTTTGATTGCCGTAGGCGTGCGGTTTTCGGATCGTGTGCTGGGCAACGCCGATAAGTTTGCCTCCCAGGCAAAAATCATTCAGTTTGACGTGGATCCGGTGGAGGTCAATAAAAATATCCGGGTGGATTCCTGCGTCATCGGCGATATAAAGGAAATCCTCGCCCGGATGAACGAACATCTGGAGCCTTTGAGCCACACGGAATGGATGGAGCACGTGATGGAGATGAAAGCAAAATATCCGCTTTCCTATCACGACGAGGGCTTAAGCGGTCCGTATGTGATTGAGGAAATTTACCGGGCGACCAAAGGGGATGCCGTCATTGTCACCGAGGTCGGGCAGCATCAGATGTGGGCGGCGCAGTATTATAAATACAAAAAGCCGCGGACCCTTCTTACGTCCGGAGGCCTTGGCACGATGGGCTACGGACTCGGGGCGGCAATCGGAGCGCAGCTCGGCAATCCCGGGAAGCAGGTCATCAACATTGCCGGGGACGGCTGCTTCCGTATGAATATGAACGAGCTGGCGACCGCGGTGAGGGAAAAACTGCCGTTGATTGAGGTTATCGTCAACAACCATGTTTTGGGCATGGTGCGCCAGTGGCAGGATTTATTTTACGAAAAGCGCTATTCCGCAACGGTTCTTGACGACGGCGTGGATTTTGTCAAGCTTGCCGAGGCAATGGGAGCCACGGGCTACCGCGTCACCACCCGGGAGGAATTCTCTCTTGCGCTTGAAAAGGCGCTTGAGGCGGATATGCCGGTATTGATTGACTGTATCATCGACTGTGACGATAAGGTATGGCCGATGGTCGCTCCGGGAGCGGCAATCAGCTCATCATTTACCGGAGAGGATTTAAAAAAGGAGCAGCAGTAAGCAAAGAGAAAAGAGGAGGAGCAGTATTATGAGCAGAGTATATAATTTTTCCGCAGGGCCGGCCGTATTGCCGGAGGAGGTATTAAAAGAAGCGGCGGATGAAATGTTGGATTACCAGGGATGCGGCATGTCCGTAATGGAAATGAGCCACCGTTCCAAGGTATATGACAGGATTATCAAAGAAGCGGAGCAGGATTTGCGGGATTTGATGAATATCCCCGACAATTACAGGGTTCTGTTTTTGCAGGGCGGTGCTTCCCAGCAGTTTGCGATGATTCCGATGAACCTGATGAAAAACCGGAAGGCGGGCTATATCGTGACCGGACAGTGGGCAAAGAAAGCGTACCAGGAGGCTTCCATTTACGGCGAGGCCATAAAGCTGGCGTCCTCCGAGGATAAGACCTTCTCCTACATACCGGACTGCTCCGATCTGGACATTCCCGAGGATCTGGATTATGTCTATATCTGTGAAAACAACACGATTTACGGTACAAAATACAAAACGCTTCCAAATACCAAGGGCCATACGCTGGTAGCGGACGTTTCCTCCTGCTTTTTATCGGAGCCGGTAGATGTCACAAAATACGGTGTCATTTACGGAGGCGTACAGAAAAATATCGGACCGGCGGGTGTGGTAATCGTAATCATCCGTGAGGATTTGATTACCGAAGATACGCTTCCGGGAACCCCGACCATGTTAAAATATAAGACCCATGCAGATAACGATTCGCTTTACAATACGCCTCCGTGCTACGGCATTTATATCTGCGGCAAGGTGTTTAAATGGATCAAGAAGATGGGCGGTCTTTCCGTGATGAAGGAGCGCAACGAGGAAAAGGCAAAGATCCTTTATGATTTCCTCGATGAGAGCCGGATGTTTAAAGGCACCGTTGTGCCGAAGGACCGTTCCCTGATGAATGTGCCGTTTGTGACGGGCGATGCCGATCTCGACGCCAAATTTGTAAAGGAGGCAGAAGCGGCAGGCTTTGTCAACTTAAAGGGACACCGTACCGTAGGCGGAATGAGAGCTTCCATCTATAATGCAATGCCGAAGGAGGGCGTTGAGAAGCTCGTGGAATTTATGAAGAAATTTGAGGAGGAGAATGCGTAATGTTTCGTTATCATTGCTTAAATCCAATCGCGGCCGTAGGGCTGGATCTGTTTTCGGATGAATATCAGAAGGCGGAGGACTTAAAGGATGCCGATGCCGTTTTAGTAAGAAGTGCGGCGATGCATGATTTAGAGCTGCCGGATTCTTTGGAGGCCGTTGCGCGCGCGGGTGCCGGGGTCAACAATATCCCGCTCGATAAGTGCGCAGAGAAGGGAATCGTCGTATTCAATACGCCGGGTGCAAACGCGAACGGTGTAAAGGAGCTTGTTTTTGCAGGAATGCTCTATGCGTCCCGCGATATTGTGGGAGGCATCGATTGGTGCCTTGCAAACCAGAACGATGAGAATATCGCAAAGACTGCCGAGAAGCAGAAGAAGAACTTTGCCGGAACAGAGATTGCCGGAAAGAAGCTGGGAGTCATCGGACTCGGGGCAATCGGCGTTCTCGTTGCGAACGCGGCGGTGCACATGGGCATGGAGGTATATGGCTATGATCCGTATATTTCGGTTTCCGCTGCATGGAATCTGTCGAGAAGCGTAAAGCACATCAGCAATGTGGATGATATTTACCGTGAATGTGATTACATTACCATCCACGTGCCGCTTTTGGATTCCACGAAGAAAATGATTAATGCGGAGGCAATCGCGTTGATGAAGCCGACGGCAATCGTGCTGAATTTCGCAAGAGATCTGCTGGTGGATGAGGAAGCGATGGTAGACGCCCTGGCGGCCGGAAAGGTACACCGGTATGTGTCCGACTTCCCGAATACGACTACGGTCGGAGCGAAGGGCTGCATCGTGACGCCACATCTGGGTGCATCCACGGCGGAGTCCGAGGATAACTGCGCGATTATGGCAGTCCGCGAAATCCGCGATTATCTGGAAAACGGCAATATCGTCCATTCCGTCAACTTCCCGGACTGCAGCATGGCAGCCTGCACGACGGCAGGAAGAATCGGAATCCTGCACCGCAACGCAAAGGGAATGTTAAGCCGTTACACCACGATTCTGGGAGATGCCGGAATCAATATCGACGGTATGGCCAATAAATCCAAAGGGGATTATGCATATGCCCTGATGGATGTGGATTCTCCGGTGACGGAGGAGGTTTTGGAGAAATTAAGAGCTGCTGAGGGAATCTTAAGAGTCCGCAAAATTTGCTAGAGCTTAAAGCCTGCACCGGGTGAAGGCAGCACATGGAGGAAAAAATGGCAGAGATTAGACCGTTTCGTGGGATTCGGCCGCAGAGAGGGAAGGCAGCGCGCATCGCTGCCCTCCCTTATGATGTTTATAGCAGAAAAGAAGCAGCGGACATCGTGGAGCGGAATCCGGATTCGTTTTTAAAAATTGACCGGGCGGAGACGGGTTTTCCGTCCTCGGTGGATATGTATGACGAGAGAGTATACCGGCGCGCACACGATTTGCTGTGGGGGATGGTGGCGGACGGCTCCTTTGTGCAGGAGCGGAAGGAATGCTACTATATTTATGAGCTGACGATGAACGGACGCGTGCAGACCGGAATCGTCGCCTGCGCGTCGATTGACGATTATCTGTCCCAGGTGATTAAAAAGCATGAGAATACAAGGGAGGAAAAGGAAATCGACCGCATCCGCCATGTGGATGCCTGCAACGCGCAGACGGGGCCGATTTTTCTTGCTTACCGTGCAAGGCCGGAAATTCATGCGGTGACGGAGCAGGTAAAGGCGGGGGAGCCGGAGTATGATTTTGTGTCGGAGGACGGCGTGAGACACCGCGTTTTTGTGATAGACGGGGAAGAACAGATAGCGCGTATTCAAAAGCAGTTTGCCGGAATCGGCGAAATCTATATTGCCGACGGCCATCACAGGGCGGCTTCCGCCGTTAAGGTCGGCTTACAAAGACGCGCCGAACATCCGGGCTATGACGGGACGGAAGAATTTAACTATTTTCTTTCCGTATTATTTCCCGATAATGAGCTCATGATTATGGATTATAACCGTGTGGTCAGGGATTTAAACGGCTATTCCGAACCGGATTTTTTGCGAGAGGTTAAAAAACGCTTTACGGTGGAGGAGCTTGGCGCGGATGTCCCGAAGCGGCCCGGGAAAAAGGGCAGCTTTACCATGTATCTCGGTGGAAACTGGTATCTGTGCAAATTCCGGCGTGAGGATTTGGAGCGCGTGGCAGGGGACCCGGTAGGAAGGCTTGACGTTTCCCTGCTTCAGGAGCTTTTGCTTGCCCCGGTGCTTGGCATCCGAGAGCCGAAGACCGACGAGCGGATTGACTTTGTCGGCGGAATCCGGGGGACCGAAGAACTCGAGCGAAGATGTGCGGGGGATTGTGCGGTGGCTTTCGCCATGTATCCGACCGCAATCGCAGAGCTGTTCGACGTGGCGGATGCCGGCTTATTGATGCCCCCGAAATCCACCTGGTTTGAGCCGAAGCTTCGGAGCGGACTGTTTATCCACAGCTTATCTTAGACGACGAGGAGGACTGATATGGCGGCAGAAAATGTCAATTCCATCGCAGATGCAACCGAGGCGGCGGAGGTGTTGAATCATGCGCAGGAGGGGCTGCAGCAGGTAGCGGAAAATCCGGGTATCATACGCACCTGGCTCGAGGGAATGGTTCCCGACCTTTTAAACTTTGCCTTCCAGGTTGTCATTGCGATTCTGATTTATATTGTCGGCGGCAGAATTATCCGCTTTATCACGAAAATGGTGCGCCGCTCCATGGAGCGGGCGGGCACGGACGAGGGCGTCAGACAATTTGTAATCCCGGTGATTCGATATTCCCTCTACGTGGTGCTGATATTTATCATCATGGGGCTGTTCGGCATCGCGACGACCTCCGCTGTGGCGGTTTTGGGCTCTGCCGGTGTTGCGGTGGGCCTCGCCCTTCAGGGAAGCCTTTCCAATTTTGCGGGCGGCGTGCTGATTCTTTTGCTAAAGCCCTTCCGCGTCGGGGATTATATCATTGAGGATTCCAACAAAAACGAAGGCACGGTGGCGGAGATTTCGATTTTTTACACGAAGCTTGTGACGGCGGACAATAAGGTGATTATGATTCCGAACGGCACACTCTCCAACAGCAGTCTTACCAATGTTTCCAATATGGAACGCAGGAGGGTGGATGTCGCGGTGGGAATATCCTACGAGGCGGATATCCGGCAGGCGAAGGAGGTACTGCTTGCCGTAGCCGACAGGGATGAGGCGCGGCTTGCCGATGAGGAAGCGCTTGTATTTGTCGACAGCCTGGGAGAATCTGCAGTCAATATGGTAGTACGTATCTGGGTGAAATCCGATGATTACTGGACGGCGAAATGGCGTCTGACGGAGGAAGTCAAATATACGTTGGACGAGCATGGAATTTCGATTCCCTACCCGCAGCTGGATGTGCAGATTAAACAATAATCTTTAAAAATGTTGACAAAAATTGCAATATATGCTAAATTCGACTCATAGTGCTGTGGAAAATGATGTCATTTGACGGCATGATAGAACAAGTGTTACGCATGTATTTGAGGAGGTTTTTTAAGTGATGCAGCAGGGAACTGTAAAGTGGTTTAATGCAAAAAAGGGTTATGGATTTATTTCCGACGAGGCGGGAAATGATGTGTTCGTACATTTTTCCGCGCTGAATATGGACGGCTTCAAGGAGTTAAAGGACGGAGAAAAAGTCGAATTTGAAGTCACTGAGGGAGCAAAAGGACCTCAGGCTGCGAATGTAAGCCGCATTGCTTAGGCGGATGGCTGATAAAAAGAATAAATCTGTTCCATACTAACAGGAAAGAGGATGTAATAAAATACATCCTCTTTTTCGTGGTACAGGAAATTGTGCGGGCCGGGTGGTACTTTTTAAATTCAAATATATGTGGTATACTGAACAGGGTTCACAATGGAGAAAAATGGAGGAACAGAATGAAACTGACAGATTTAAGTGCATATGAGCTTTTAGAGCAGCGCCCTCTCGGTGATTTACATTCGGAGGGATGTATTTTGCGTCATAAAAAAAGCGGCGCGCGGATTGCCGTAATCGCCAATGACGATGATAACAAGGTGTTTTATATCGGTTTCCGCACACCGCCGGAGGATTCCACGGGAGTGCCGCACATCATCGAGCATACCGTGCTCTGCGGCTCCGAAAAATATCCGGTCAAGGATCCGTTTGTAGAGCTGGTGAAGGGCTCTTTAAATACCTTCTTAAACGCCATCACCTACCCGGAGAAAACCATTTATCCGGTGGCAAGCTGCAACGACAGGGATTTTCAGAACCTCATCGGCGTCTATATGGATGCTGTTTTCCATCCGAATATCTATAAATACCGGGAAATCTTTCAACAGGAGGGCTGGCACTACGAGCTGGAGGATAAGGATGCCCCCATTACGATTAACGGGGTCGTATACAATGAAATGAAGGGAGCATTTTCTTCGGCTGACGACGTACTGCAGCGGGAAATCTTAAATTCACTGTTCCCCGATACCGCATACGGCAACGAGTCCGGCGGCGACCCCGAGCATATTCCGGAGCTGACGTATGAGGCTTATCTGGATTTTCACCGGAAATATTATCATCCGTGCAATTCGTATATCTATCTTTACGGAAATATGGATGTCGGGGAAAAGCTGCGCTGGATGGACGAGCAGTATCTTTCCCACTACGAGACCATCGAGGTGGATTCTGCGATCCGGCTTCAGCAGCCGTTTGACGCGCCGCGCGAGGTACGGAAAAAATACCCGATTTCCTCCACGGAGTCCGAGGAGGACAATACCTATCTTTCCTACAATATGGTGGTCGGGACGGCGCTTGACAAGAAGCTCTATCTTGCCTTTGACGTGCTGGATTACGCGCTTGTGAGCGCGCCGGGAGCGCCGCTTAAGAAAGCGCTGATTGACGCGGGGATTGGAAAAGACGTTGTGGGCGGCTATGACAGCGGCACGCTGCAGCCGGTATTTTCCGTGATTGCCAAAAACACGAACACCTCCCGGAAGGAGGAATTCCTTTCCATCATCCGCGGAGTGCTGCAAAAACAGGTGGAGGAAGGCATCGACAGGAAAGCGCTGCTGGCGGGCATCAGCGCGTCCGAGTTCCGTTACCGCGAGGCAGATTTCGGACAGTTCCCCAAGGGACTTTTATACGGCCTGCAATGTCTCGACAGCTGGATTTATGACGACATGCAGCCCTTTATGCATCTGGAGGCTCTCGATACCTACCGGTTTTTGCGGGAACAGGTGGATACGGGCTATTTTGAGAAGCTGATATCCGAATATCTGCTGGACAATCCCCATGCTTCGGTAGTGGTGATTGAGCCGCAAAAGGGGCTGAACGCAAAGCGCGAGGAAGCGTTGGAAAAGAAGCTTGCGGAATATAAAGCGGGGCTTTCCGATGAACAGCTGGAAGCGCTGATTGCGGATACAAGACATTTAAAGGAATATCAGGAGGAGCCGTCGGACGAGGAGGCGCTTAAGACGATTCCGATGCTTGCCAGGGAGGATATGAAGCGTGAGGCGGCGCCGCTGATCAACCGTGTCCGTGAAGTGGACGGCACGACGGTGGTACACCATGAGATGTTTTCGAACGGCATCGACTATATCCGGCTTTTGTTCGATATAAGGGATTTGGAGGCGGACGAGCTTCCTTATGTGGGACTGCTGAAAACGCTGCTCGGCTATGTCGATACGGAAAAATACGATTACGCCGGTCTTGCGAATGAAATCAATATCCATACCGGAGGCATCGGCGTGAGTGTTGGCGTTTATCCCGAGGTCGGCAGCGGAGATGGGCTGAAGGTTATGCTTGAGGTGCGTGTGAAGGTGCTTTCCGGGGAGATTTCCGAGGCTATGGAGCTGGTGCACCAGATGCTGATGACATCAAAGCTTTCGGAGGAAAAGCGGCTCTATGAGGTCATTGCGCAGCTGAAATCGAGGCTTGAGGCGGGCTTAAGCGGTTCGGGCCATTCGGCTGCCTCACTGCGGGCGATGTCCTATTTTTCCAGGGCGGCGTATTATCAGGAGGCGACAAACGGAATCTGCTTTTACCGGCTGGTTGCGGATTTGGAGGAGCATTTTGCAGGGAAAAAGGAGGAACTCGGCAAAAAGCTGCATTCCCTCGCGGAGCGCATTTTTACACCGGAGCGCCTTCTGGCAAGCGTGGTGTGCGAGGAGGCGGATTACGCAGCGGTCGAGCGTGAAATTGCTGCGTTAAAGGGCAGGCTCCATCACGGAGGGGAGCTCGCTGCGGAGCGAAAGTTTCCGGAAATTGAGCTGGAGCAGAAGAACGAGGGCTTTATGGACGCTTCCCAGGTGCAGTATGTTGCCAGAGCCGGCAATTTCGTACGCTATGGTTTCTCCTATACCGGTGCGCTGCGCATTTTAAAGGTGATTATGGGCTATGATTATCTCTGGCTGAACGTGCGCGTCAAGGGAGGCGCCTACGGCTGTATGAACTCCTATATGCGCAACGGAGATACGTATTTTGTTTCCTACCGTGACCCGAACCTGAAAAAAACCGATGAGGTTTACGACAAAATCCCGGAGTATCTGGAGGATTTTACGGCGGACGAGCGGGAGATGACCAAATATATCATCGGAACCATAAGTGACCTTGATGCGCCTTTAAACCCCAGCGCGAAGGGCGTCCGCTCCATGTCGGCATATTTGCAGGGCATCACGCTGGAAGATATCCAGCGGGAGCGTGATGAAATCTTAAGCGCGCAGGATTCTGATATCCGGGCGTTAAAGGGACTGGTGGAATCCGTGCTGGCGGAGAAGAATCTCTGCGTCATCGGCAACGAGGAGACGCTGCGGGAGAACAGCGAAATGTTTGGGAAGCTTGAAAATCTGTATCAGGGAATGGAGCAGGCATGAGTGAAAATTTTAAATCGGGATTTGTAACGATCATCGGACGGCCGAACGTGGGAAAGTCCACGCTGATGAATCATCTGATCGGGCAGAAAATTGCCATTACGTCGAATAAGCCGCAGACCACGAGAAACCGGATTCAGACGGTTTACACCGATAAGGAGCGGGGGCAGATTGTGTTTTTGGATACGCCGGGCATCCATCAGGCAAAAAATAAGCTGGGCGAATATATGGTGAACGCGGCGGAGCGCACGCTCGGAGAGGTCGATGTGATTTTATGGCTGGTGGAGCCGTCCAATTTCATCGGCGCCGGGGAGCAGCATATTATAAAACAGTTAAAAAAGGTCAGTACACCGGTGATTCTCGTCATTAATAAGGTGGATACCGTAAAGCGTGAGCGTATTCTGGAATTTATCGATACCTACCGCAAGGTGTATGACTTCGCGGAAATCATTCCGGCATCGGCGCTGCGGGGACAGAATATGGATACGGTGCTGGATATGATTTTTAAATATCTGCCGTACGGGCCGCAGTTCTATGACGAGGACGTCGTGACGGACCAGCCGGAGCGTGCCATCGTTGCGGAAATCATAAGGGAAAAGGCGCTGCATGCCTTAGACGATGAGATTCCGCACGGAATTGCGGTGTACATCGACCGGATGCGGGAGCGCAGGGGAACAAGGATCATAGATATTGACGCGACGATTGTCTGCGAGCGGGATTCCCATAAGGGTATCGTCATCGGCAAGGGCGGGGCGATGCTCAAAAAAATCGGAACGAACGCCCGCTATGAAATCGAGCGTCTGATTGATACCCAGGTGAACTTAAAGCTGTGGGTGAAGGTGAAAAAAGACTGGCGTGACAGTGATTCGCTCATAAAAAATTTCGGTTACAATAAGGACGAGCTGTAATCTTACCAATTATTTGCTGGTATAAGGGCAGAGGCCATCGGAAATCCTAAAATCAGAAAGCAATGGATGACTGGAGGGAAGGACGATGGAGGAAGCCTGGAAGGACTTTATGGCAACAGGAAAAGTGACGGATTACCTGAGGTTTAAGGGAGCTGTGTCGGATGGCGGCTTTCGCGCGCCGGGGAGGAGACAGGAAAACGGACCGGATGGGACAGAATATCGTAGCGACCGGGATGGTCTTGAATGTAATGCCGATAGGCGAATATGATAAAAGAATTACGCTGCTCACAAAGGAAAGAGGGAAAATAACAGCGTTCGCGAGGGGGGCGAGGCGGCCGAACAGCCAGCTTCTTGCGGCGGCAAATCCTTTTTGCTTCGGTGAGTTTGAGCTTTTTGAGGGAAGAAGCTCCTATACGGTGGTCCGGGCGGCGATACAGAATTATTTCCGGGAGCTGACGGGAGATCTTTCCGCTACATATTACGGGTTTTATTTTTTGGAATTTGCCGCTTATTACGCGCAGGAGAACAGCGATGAGCGGGAGCTGTTAAAGCTGCTTTATCAGTCACTGCGCGCGCTTGCTTCCAGCGCGTACGATAACCGGCTGGTGCGCTGTATCTTTGAGCTCAAAGCGCTTGCTGTGGGCGGCGAGGGGCCGAACGTATTTACCTGCCTAAGCTGCGGGAAAAAGGAGCATCTGCACTGGTTTTCCGTGGAGCGGGGCGGGACGGTCTGCACGGACTGCCGCAGGGAGAGCGCGGCAGCGGAGCCGGGATGGACGCTGATGGACGAATCCACGCTCTATACCATGCAGTATGTCATCGCGTCTCCCGTGGCGAAGCTCTATACCTTCTCCGTCAGCGAAAAGGTGCTTCGGGAGCTGACAGAAATCCTGAAAAGCTACCGGATGCGTTATCTTGACCATACATTTCAATCGCTGAAGGTATTGGACGAGCTATTTACCGGTTGAAATTGCAGGACGGAAATAGTATAATATTGAGGATTAGCCGAATGGAGAGAGGAATGGAGAGTTGATTATGAAAAAACGAATTTGCGCCATCCTGTGCGCCGCTCTTTGCGCGGGTGTCCTTGCCGGCTGCGGAAGCACGGTGGATGCCGATACCGATATGGTGTTTGTGGATAAAAAGGGCGGCGTTACGTCTGTGGATGTCGAGA
Organism: uncultured Roseburia sp.; assembly: GCA_944380515.1. Classification (GTDB taxonomy): domain Bacteria; phylum Bacillota; class Clostridia; order Lachnospirales; family Lachnospiraceae; genus Roseburia. Next base: position 7,054 of record CALWHT010000048.1, on the reverse strand, counting down.
CGCTGGATAAGGAGTACTACGACGAGGAAGAGCTGAAAAGCTATGTGGACGATGCCGTGGCGGAGTATAACGACCAGAACGGCAGGAATTCCGTGAAGGTGCTGGATCTTTCCGTGGAGGACGGGACGGCAAAGCTTAAGATGGAGTATAAAACCGCTGAGGACTACAGCAGCTTTAACGGAATCGAGCTCTATCAGGGCAAGGTTGTCTCGGCGCTTGCGGCGGGCTATGATTTTGCCGTGGATTTCGTAAGCGTGGAGGACGGAGCGGTATCAGGTACGGCTTCCAGGGAAGAAATTTATGCCGACGATGATTTGCAGGCTGTGATCATCAGGGCAAACACGGATGTCACGGTGGACGGGGACATCTGCTTTGTATCGAGCGAGAACGTCCGGCTCACGGGGACGGACAGCGTATCCATCCGCGAGGGCTACAGCCTTGGCGCGGAGACTGCCGGCGGGAATGAGTCGGTAACGGAGACCGCGACGGAGGAGGCCGCTGTGAGCGAAGCCGCCGAAGTGCAGGACGTGTCGGACGACGGCTCCTTTGAGACGGATGTGTATACGTATATCATATATAAATAATACGGCAGATAAGGTTATTTTCCGCCCGGGGCAGTTTGGCGGATGAAAATAGAAGAAGGTGAGGAATTTTTTATGGAAAAGTCAATGGATAAAATTGTAGCGCTGGCAAAGTCCAGAGGGTTTGTATATCCCGGCTCCGAAATTTACGGAGGTCTTGCAAATACCTGGGATTACGGCAATCTCGGTGTAGAGCTTAAGAATAATGTCAAAAGGGCCTGGTGGCAGAAGTTTATTCAGGAGAATCCCTACAACGTCGGTGTGGACTGCGCCATATTGATGAACCCGCAGACCTGGGTTGCTTCCGGGCATCTCGGCGGATTTTCCGACCCGCTGATGGACTGTAAGGAATGTCACGAGCGTTTCCGCGCGGATAAGCTGATCGAGGATTTTGCGGAGGAACATAATCTGGAGCTTGACGGCTCCGTGGACGGTTGGTCACAGGAGGAAATGAAGGCGTTTATCGAGGAGCATCAGATTCCCTGCCCGACCTGCGGCAAGCACAATTTTACCGATATCCGTCAATTCAACCTGATGTTTAAAACCTTCCAGGGCGTAACCGAGGATGCGAAGAATACGGTTTATCTGCGCCCGGAAACCGCACAGGGTATTTTTGTAAACTTTAAGAATGTACAGAGAACCTCCCGCAAGAAAATCCCGTTCGGCATCGGACAGATTGGAAAGTCCTTCCGCAACGAGATTACGCCGGGCAACTTTACCTTCCGCACCAGAGAGTTTGAGCAGATGGAGCTGGAATTTTTCTGCGAACCGGGAACGGATTTGGAATGGTTCCAGTACTGGAGAGGCTTCTGCCGCGACTGGCTGCTGACCCTCGGCATCAAGGAGGAGGAAATGCGCCTGCGCGACCATGACCCGGCGGAGCTTGCCTTCTACAGCAAGGGAACGACGGATATTGAATTTTTATTCCCGTTCGGCTGGGGCGAGCTGTGGGGCATCGCGGACAGAACCGATTACGACCTGACCCGCCATCAGGAAACCTCCGGACAGGATTTGAGCTATTTTGACGATGAGAAAAACGAGCGCTACGTTCCTTACGTCATTGAGCCGTCCCTCGGCGCTGACCGCGTTGTACTCGCTTTCCTCTGTGCCGCATACGACGAGGAGAATATCGGGACGGAGGAAAAGCCGGATATGAGAACGGTGCTGCATTTCCATCCGGCGCTCGCCCCGGTGAAGATTGGCGTGCTTCCGCTCTCAAAGAAGCTCAGTGAGGGAGCGGAGAAGATTTTCGCGCAGCTTTCCCGGAAATACAACTGCGAGTTTGACGACAGGGGAAATATCGGAAAGCGCTACAGAAGACAGGATGAAATCGGTACGCCGTTCTGTGTGACCTACGATTTTGAGTCGGAAAACGACGGGGCGGTGACGGTGCGTGACCGCGATACGATGGAGCAGGAGAGAGTGAAAATCGAAGAGCTGGACGCTTATTTCGCAAAAAAATTCGAGTGGTAGGAAAACGTGATGAACACCATAAAAAAGATTTGGGGTAAAATTTCCTATGAAGCCTTGATATTTACGGCGCTTATGATACGTTTCCTCTCGGGCCGGGCGTTGGATCTTGACACCTGGTCCTCCGCGTGGGCGGCGATGGATTATTCCATGGGCAACGGCTCGCGGCTTTTGATCGGAAGCATTTACCGGCTGTTTTACGGAGAGTATCTGGACCGCACGGTAGCGTACAAGTATGTCGCAGCGGGGATTGCACTGACGATTCTGGTTCTGGCGATTGTGCTCGGCAGGATGCTGCGCATGGCAAAAAATGCGGCGCCCGCGTGCAGAAACGCCATATACGGTACGGTTGTGGCATATCTCGCAGCGCCGTTTTCGATTGCGTATGTATGGAATGAGCAGAATCTCGGAAGATTCGACGTATATATGCTGCTTGTGGCCCTGCTTACGGTTCTTGCGGCGCTGCTTGTCCGAAATTTCTGGCTCAAGGCTGCGCTGATCACGGTGCTCGGCGTGATCGGTCTCGCCATCCATCAGGGCTTTGCGTTTCTCTATTATCCGCTGACCTTTACGGTACTGTGCTATGACGCGTTTGCCGGCAACCGTATTCACGCGAAAAAATTTGCCGGGGTGTTCGTCTCCGGGGCGATTGAGGTGGCGGCTGCCGTTTATTTTCAGTTCTTTACATCCATCAATTTTGACAGCGTGGAGGAAACGGTTGATTTTATCAAATCCAGAACGAATCTGGAGGTCTCCGACTATGCGATTCAGCTCGAGTATTTCGGCAGCATGAAGTTTCAGCTTGAAAATGTGACCTCTGTCTTTTTCAACGGAAACGAGGACCCGATTCGTCATCTGCTTTTGATTTTGCTGTTGTTTTCACCGCTTCTGGTGCTGTATGTACTGGTGTGGAAGGACGTATTTTCTCATCTGAAGCAAAACGGGGTAAAACGTCTGCAGTCTCCGTACCTGTACGCGCTGCTGGTAAATCTCTGTTTCGTGCCGATGTTTGTGATTCATGTGGACTGGGGCAGGCATCTGGCGCCGTTTTTGGCAATGCCGACCTTCGTGTTTTTGCTTTTCCTTGCCAAAAAGGACGCTTCAATGGTTTACGCCTATCGGCGGATGGAGACGCGCATCCGCAGGCACCCGTGGTATTTTGTACTTGCCGTCGTGTGGGTTGCGGGCTTTGACAGCTTCGGCGCAAGAATATTCCAGAGCCAGGCGGGACGGCTGTATGACTTCCTGAAATACGGATTTTTTATCTGAGAGAAATACGATTGCTAAAATCTATAGAATGTGATACGATTGTATTACAAAAAGGAGGCGATTGCTATGGCAAAAGAAGCAACCTTACAGGTTCGGATGGATGCAGATTTAAAGGAACAGGCAGAGGCATTATATCGGGAGATGGGAACTTCTCTTGCAGAAGCAGTGAGAATTTTTGCGAAGCAAAGTGTACAGGAAAACGGTATGCCGTTTGTTATGACAGCGAACAGGAAAAATACCTACGGTCGACTTTCAAAGTATGCGGATATGGGACTGCGGGAGCAGGAAGCCGGAGCGATGGAAAGGGCGTTGGTGGAAAAACATGAAAAAACTGATTGATGCCAATGTGATACTGCGATATTTACTGGGAGACCATCCGCAGTTATCACAGGATGCCCGAAAAGCGGTGGAAGCGGGGGCGTATACATTGGCGGAAGTTATTGCGGAAGTTGTATATGTTTTAAACGGCGTATATAAAGTTGAACGAAAAGAGATTTCAAATACATTGATTGATTTTATGGACGAGGTCGCCATAGAAAATCAGGAAATTATGGTAGAAGCACTAATGGAGTATGCGGCAACTTCGCTTGATTTTGTAGACTGCATTCTGATTGCATACCATCGTGTCGCCGGAGCCGAAGTGATTAGTTTTGATAAGAAATTGAATAAGAAATTAGACGGATAAAGTATGAAAAGGCATTTTGCAGGGGCAGAATGCTTTTTCTTATTATCTGAGAAACACTGCTTCTTTGACATCTGCCGTTGACAGTTAATTCTGTGAAAAGCAGAAAATGCTCTGCCGCATTAAAGCGAAAATAAACGAAAAAGCTCTTGCGGCAGCATGGCAAAAGTAGTAAAATAAAGGAATAACATCTGTGAAAATAGTACCGGAAAAGCCGAAAGGTAAGGAATGTTATGGAAAAAATGAAGAGGGAACGAAGAAAAAGAGACGAAAAACGCAGAGTGTATGTCTCTGTTCTGTTAATTCTTGTCATGCTGTTTTGTCTTGGCCGTGCGGGCTGGCAAACGTATAAAAATGTACATGCCCAGGGCGTCTATGAGGAGATAAAGGAACAGAGTATTGAGGGTATGGAGGTAACAGAAGCGGAAGAGACGGAAGCGGGGCAGCAGTCGTATGATGAGGCGGAGATTCCGTCCGTAGATTTTGAGAAGCTATGGGAGACGAATACGGATGTGTGCGCATGGATTTATGTGCCGGGGACAGAGGTTGATTATCCCATCCTGCGGAACGCGGATACTTCGGATATGCATGATTCGTATTATTTGAACCATACGATAGAGGGTGTGGCCGGGCTGCCAGGTTCGATTTACATAGAGCCCTGTAATGTCGGGGATTTTACCGATTCCAACACCGTGGTATACGGCCACAGCATGAAAAACCGTACCATGTTTGGTTCGCTGCGGGAATTTATGGATGCGGAGTTTTTTGAGGAGCACCCGTACATCTATGTTGTGACGCCAGAAAAAAGTCTGGTCTATGAGATTGCGAGGCAGGCGGTCTATGATGACCGTCATATCATGGCGACCTATGATTTTGAGGACGAGGGGGATTATGAGGCGTTTTTGGAGTCCCTTTCGGAGCAGGAAGGGAATATCAGGGAGGAAGTGCCGGTTACGACGGACAGCCGCCTGATTACGCTTTCTACCTGTATGAGCAATGACAGCGACAGCCGTCTGTTAATTATCGGAGTACTGACAGAGGAACTTGAAAGATAAGCGGGGACATCGACACTGGAACGAAGATGAAAGGGCATGACGGGAAAAGCTGCCAGAGAAAAAATGATTGGTAAGGAGGAACAGGTCGAATGAGAAAAAATAACAAACATTTGTTCTGGGGGGGGGGGAAAAAGTAACATGGGAATGCTGCAACGAGTGGGACGGGGGATTCGAATGACTGCAGTCCTGTTGCTGGTATTTACGCTCTTATTACAGGCTGCTCCAATGGAGGTCTTTGCCGCGGGCAGCGGCGTGGCAAAATACGATTCCATCAATGAATTTCAGGAGGCACGGTGGCTGGAAATTCAAAATGACATATTGGAGAAAGCGGACGGGACAGACGAAGCGTTTACTTACCGGACTCCGGAGCAGGTAAACACCATGCTGAGTTCCGGCGGCTGGCAGGTCGCCCCGGGAAATGATTACTTTAACTGGGTAGACAATCAGGTGCTTGCAGCGCGGGGCATTACGGCATGGGACGGCGGGTCTTCCAGCGTGAGCTATACGACGAATACGTATGAATACAGTGACACCTACGTCAGGGGAAGCGACGGCACGACGCAGAGTACCTCCCAAAATGTGACCTACCGGGAATATAACGTCAGTAATGCGCGGGAATTGAAATATGTCATGTCACAGCTTGGAAGCGCAAATGTTAAGATTAATCTGACCAATGATATCAACCTGAACGGTCAGGAGCAGAATTGGACGCCAATAGATACAGGCAGCGGACGATGGGTTTATCTGGAAGGAAACGGGCATACCATTTACAACATGCGGTCATTTGCATCGGGAAGCAAGGAGTCAGCAGGTTTTTTTGGCTCTGTACAATGTTATCTGGTGGTAAAAAATCTGAATTTTCAGTCCTCCATAGTTTTATGCCAGTCGCAAAATGATGTGAGTGCCGGAGGCAATGTTGGTGCGGGTATCATGTACGGATGTTTGATTGGTTCAGGCAACGGTTATCTGTACAACGTACATGCCAGAGAGGGATATGTGCATAGAAACGGAGAGTACGCAGGGGGGCTTATAGGATGTACAAATGTTAGGCGTAATGCGTTTGTCAAAAACTGTTCTACGGAAGACTGCTATATCCGCGGTACATCTCATGTGGGAGGATTTTCCGCGGCGTTTCGAATGTCATATAGCAGCATAGGTGCAACGCCGGCAGCATATAACAGTGCATTTCCGACGATACCGGAGGCATTTTTAAATACCGGAATTTCCTGTGCTATGGCAGAGGATTGTTATTCGATAGACAGCGAGGTATTTTCCGTCTCAGCGGGAAACGCTGCGGATTCCGGAGGGATGTTTTCCTGTGTGGCGGGTGTTATTATCCGCGGCTGCTATACGAATAACGTTATGTACGGAGACGAACAGACCGGTGCCTTCGTGGGAAGGGTAATTGCAGGACAGGTGGGAACTGCAATAAGCTATGCCGGATACTATTATGACGAGAATCACGTAATCTCTGTCAATTCTTATTTTGAAAATTGTTATACATCTGGTGTCGTGGAAGGAACGAAGAGAATCGGCGGCTTTGCAGGGTATATTGCGGGAGGACATGTAAGTGCAAATCAGTTCAGGGGAGGAAATGCCGTATTCAAAAACTGCTATTCCACGGCCATGGTCGGAATGGATTACGCGGGGACGGATTTGGGCGGTTTTGTTGGTTATGATGAAAGCAACTGCGCAAGAGATATGACGATTGATGCCAACGGAACGATTCGGACTGTCAGCGGAAGCGCGTATATCAACTGCTACGCGGCCGGCGAGGTCGGCAACATCCTGACAGACACGACCGTGACTACAGTTGCAGAGACCAGCCGCACGCCGCGTCTCGGCGGTTTTATCGGAAGCGGTTACCGTTTGCCCGGGTATTATGAAGAGTGCTATTACGACATGCAGACGACCGCGATGCGCGAGCGCGTCAGCGGGGACGGAACGGCGCGGGACGGCATCACCGGCGTCTACACACAGGGTTCATTTGCCAAGGG
>CALWHT010000047.1 GCA_944380515.1 uncultured Roseburia sp. | reverse complement strand
CTGACTGTTACTAATCGGTCGAGGGCTTGACCAAAAGCGGAGAAAAATGGCTGGATGGAGACAGTGGCATGGAGCAGGCTTGCCTGCGGAGATGGCACTGGGGACAGACAGAGATTTGCGGAGCAAAATCATCGAGACGGAGCGAAGCGGAGTCGAGATGACCATTTTTCGAGAGGTATCATCGGAAATCTGTATGAAGTTTTGAGGGTATTACCTTCAGTAAATGATTCGCTAAATGGCCCAGTGGCTCAGTTGGTTAGAGCGCCGCCCTGTCACGGCGGAGGTCGAGAGTTCGAGTCTCTTCTGGGTCGTTCGCAAGACGGCAACGTCATTGCAATGGGATCTTAGCTCAGCTGGGAGAGCATCTGCCTTACAAGCAGAGGGTCATAGGTTCGAGCCCTATAGGTCCCATTTATTTTGTGAAAGGTATTTCGGAAAAAGAGGTGCCGATGTGGCTCAATTGGCAGAGCAGCTGATTTGTAATCAGCAGGTTATCGGTTCGAGTCCGATCATCGGCTTTCGCAAGTTCATATGAAATAGTGTATGGGCAGATTCCCGAGTGGCCAAAGGGGACAGACTGTAAATCTGCTGCAAATTGCTTCGGTGGTTCGAATCCACCTCTGCCCATTTCTTTATCATGATAGGATAAAGGTAAATACAATATCGCGGGATGGAGCAGTCTGGAAGCTCGTCGGGCTCATAACCCGAAGGTCATAGGTTCAAATCCTATTCCCGCAACTCAAAAAATAATATTTGTTTTTGCCCAGTTAGCTCAGTTGGTAGAGCAGAGGACTGAAAATCCTCGTGTCTCTGGTTCGATTCCGGAACTGGGCATTGTGATTTTACAAAGAACATGGGGTATTAGCTCAGTCGGTAGAGCACTTGACTTTTAATCAAGTTGTCCGGGGTTCGAATCCCCGATGCCTCATTAATATAAGAGACGAAGATGTCGCAAAATCATTAGTTTTGATGATTTTGTGGCATTTTTTTTGGTAACGTTTGAGGAATGGATAAAAGATATGTTTGATAAAAAATCATAGGATTCATTAAAAAAGTGTAAAGATAGTGATAAATCTGTAAAACTTATTTGGTTACCTGCACCAATTCTTTGGCGTCAATTTTTATATCAAAGAAAATATTTGTGAACAAACGGAAAATGCAACTCTTAAAACGGCAAAAAAAATTTAAAATAGAAAAATAAATTGTGAAAACTGACCAAAAAAATTTGCTTTTATAAAAATTTCTATAAAATTGACAATTTCGTATAATTTCAATAAAATACACCAAAATACGAAGTCGAAGGGAAGTGAGAATACGGAGGAATTATCAAAAGCGTTAATGGAAGAATTAAGCTGTGAGACAGCCTTTACCATTCCGGTGTTTGGCGGCATACCGGTTGCCGAATCTGTCGTGGTAACGTGGTTGATTATGGCTGTCCTCATCGCAGCGGCAATTTTTCTGGGAAGAAATCTCCGTGTGGAGAATGTGGGAAAAAGGCAGCTTGTGTTGGAAACGGTAATAGGCGGCTTATATAACTTCTTTTATGACTTGCTTGGAGAGGAAGGAAAGCGTTATATCCCTTATCTGATGACGGTTGGCATTTATATCGGCGTTTCCAATATGATAGGGCTGTTCGGGCTTAAATCTCCCACCAAGGATGTAGGTGTTACGGCTGCGCTGGCACTGATGAGCATTGTGCTGATTGAGTTTTCCGGAGTACGCCAGAAAGGGGCAAAGAGGTTTCTTAAGAGCTTTGCGGAGCCAATCCCGATTATGCTGCCGATGAATATCCTGGAGGTTTTTATACGGCCGCTGTCACTGTGTATGCGTCTTTTCGGTAATATTTTAGGCGCGTTTGTAATTATGGAGCTGATAAAAATAGTAGCGCCGCTTTTGGTGCCGATTCCCTTCAGCCTATATTTTGATTTATTTGACGGGTTTATTCAGGCATATGTATTTGTATTTTTGACATCGCTGTTTATTAAGGAAACCATTGAGTAGGGAAAAGTAAAAGCTGATGTGGAACAAAGAAAAAGAAAAGGAGAATATTATTATGACATCTTTAATCGCTATTGGAGCAGGTATCGCAGCATTGACAGGTATTGGAGCAGGCGTAGGCATCGGCCTTGCCACCTCAAAGGCAACTGACGCAATCGCAAGACAGCCGGAGGCTGACGGAAAGATTACAAAGGTGCTGCTGCTTGGCTGTGCGTTGGCAGAGGGTACCGCGATTTTCGGTATGGTAGTCGCTATTTTAATCATCTTGTTCTTAGGCTAGTGAAAGGATTTGGTAGAGAATGGAATTATTAAGAATTGATTGGAACGTCATCTTTACCATTATTAACCTCATCGTTCTTTATTTGGCACTTCGCAAATTTTTAATTCGCCCGGTGACAAACATTATGGAGCAGCGCAAAAGCATGATTGAAGGGCAGCTTGAGGATGCCCGGAAGCAGAGAGAGCAGGCGGACGAGTTAAAGACACAGTATGAAAAGCAGCTTGCGGAAGCTCACGAGGAATCGGCAGGCATTGTAGAGCAGGCGAGGAAAAACGCACAGGCAGAGTATGAGAGCCGGATTGACGCGGCAGATGCGGAAGCCGAGCGCATTATCCGAAATGCACATAAGGCTGTGGAACTGGAGCGGGAGAAAACCGTGCGGGAATTACAGTCAGAGATTGCAGTACTTGCAGTGGCTGCTGCGGGAAAAGTGCTGGGCGAAGCAAGTACCAGGGAAAACAACCAGTTACTGTATGAACAGTTTTTGGCAAAAGCAGGTGGAGTGAATGACGCAGACGGCAAATAATTACGGCGTGGTTCTTTATGAACTGGGCGTGGAAAAAGAGATAGTCGAGGAGACAAAACGTATTTTTTCCCTTACCGCAGAATTGCAGAAGGCGTTAAAAAGTCCGGCCGTTTCCAAAAATGAAAAGCACCGTCTGGTGGATAGGATTTTTCCGGAAAAAATGAGAAGCTTTTTGAAGGTGGTATGTGACAATCAGGAGGCCGAGCTGCTTGACGATATATTCGAGGCGTACGCCGGGCAGTTTGACGCGGCGCATGGAATACTGCATGCGAAGCTTGAGTATGTCATGGAGCCCACGGAGGAACAGCTTGATGGTATGAGGGCATATCTGAAAAAAAGATACGGAAAAGAGACGGTACAGCTTTCTATGGAAAAAAAGCCGGAACTGATTGGCGGATTTGTTCTGCGCGTAGGGGATATCGAGGAAGACTACAGCATGAAAGGACGCTTAAATCGCTTAGAGCGAAGCTTGGCGTGGAGGTGATAACGTGGGTTCTATCAGTTCAGAGGAGATTATCTCCATCCTGAAAACAGAAATAGAAAACTATGATATGGTGAGCAAAGACCAGGAGGTCGGGACGGTCATCTGGGTCGGCGACGGTATCGCGACGATTTACGGGATTGATCATGCCATGTACGGCGAAATTGTTATCTTTGAGAATGGTATCCGCGGAATGGTGCAGGACATCAGGCGGGACCAGATCGGGTGTATTATCCTGGGTAAGGATACCCAAATCAAAGAGGGAACCAGGGTAACAAGGACAAAGAAGAAAGCGGGCGTGCCGGTAGGGGATGCCTATCTTGGGAGAATTATCAATGCGCTTGGCGCTCCGATTGACGGAAAAGGTGAAATCAAGGCGGATGATTACCGGGCCATTGAGCAGGAAGCTCCGGGAATTGTGGAAAGGCAGTCGGTCAATCAGCCGATGGAGACAGGAATTCTGGCGATTGACGCTATGTTTCCGATTGGCCGGGGACAAAGGGAATTGATTATCGGCGACAGGCAGACCGGAAAGACGTCGATTGCTGTCGATACGATTTTAAATCAGAAGGGAAAAGATGTCATCTGTATCTATGTTGCGATTGGGCAGAAGGCTTCCACGGTCGCAAAGCTGGTGAATACGCTGGAAAAACACGGGGCCATGGATTATTCGGTGGTTCTTTCCTCCACGGCAAGCGAATCGGCATCATTGCAGTACATCGCGCCGTATGCCGGAACCGCTTTGGCAGAGTACTTTATGTATCAGGGAAAGGACGTGCTCATTGTATATGATGACCTTTCCAAGCACGCGGTAGCCTACCGTGCATTGTCTCTGCTGCTGGAGCGTTCGCCGGGACGTGAGGCGTATCCGGGTGACGTATTTTACTTACATTCCAGATTGCTGGAGCGTTCGAGCAAGTTGAGTGATGAGCTGGGGGGCGGCTCTATTACGGCGCTGCCGATTATCGAAACGCAGGCGGGGGATGTTTCGGCATATATACCGACCAATGTGATTTCCATCACGGACGGACAGATTTTCTTAGAGAGCGATTTGTTTAATGCCGGTATGCGCCCCGCGGTCAATGTCGGACTTTCCGTGTCGCGTGTGGGCGGAGCCGCTCAGACGAAGGCGATGAAAAAGGCTTCCGGCACCATTCGAATTGATTTGGCGCAGTACCGTGAAATGGAGGTATTTACACAGTTCAGCTCTGATTTGGACGAAATGACAAAGGAGCAGCTTACGCACGGTAAGGGCTTAATGGAGCTGTTAAAACAGCCTCTCTGCCATCCGATGAGCCTGGCGGATCAGGTTATTACGCTGGTGGCGGCGAATAAGCGGCTGCTGCTTGATGTAGATGTCAAAAAAATCAAGAGCTTTCAGGAGCAGATGCTGGATTTCTTCCGGCTGGAGCATAAGGATATCGTAGATACCATTAATCAGGACAAGGTGTTGGATGATGAACTGACGGAAAAGATTACAGAGGCAGTCAAAGAATTTAAAAGCAGGTGATAGGACATGGCAAATACCAGGGAAATTCAGAAACGAATGAAAAGCATTCAGGATACCATGAAGATTACAAGTGCCATGTATATGATTTCGTCCGCGAAGCTTCGGACTGCAAAACAGAAGCTAGAGCATACGGAGCCGTATTTCTATGCGCTGCAGTCTGCCATCTCAAGACTGTTGCGCCACATCCCCGATGAAACGAGCCGTTACTTCGACGAGCATGAGGACCGGAAGGATGAGGAAAAGTGCAGAGGGTACATTGTAATTACCGCGGATAAGGGACTGGCCGGGGCGTACAATCACAATGTGATCAAGATAGCGCACGAGCTTTTAGAGCAGGGCGATGATAACAAGCTGTTTGTGGTCGGCGAGCTTGGCAGGCAGTATTTTTCCAGAGAAGGGCTTGCGGTTGATATGGAGTTTAAGTATACGGTACAGAATCCGACGCTGCACCTGGCAAGAGTCATTGCGGACCCCATCCTCGAGATGTATAACCAAAATGAGCTGGATGAGGTATATGTCATTTACACCAAGATGGAAAATTCATTTTCCATGGAGGCCGAGGTGAGGAAGCTGCTGCCGCTGCAGAAAGAGAACTTTGTCGGGAAGGCGCCGGTGGATATCTATCAGGAGGAAATCAAGGCGGATACCTCCATGCAGGAAATTCTGGAGCATGTGGTGCCGAATTACGTGACGGGATTTATTTACGGCGCGTTGGTGGAATCCTTTGCAAGCGAGCACAATTCCCGTATGATGGCAATGCAGGCGGCGACGGACAGTGCGAAGGAAATGCTTCAGACGCTTTCGATTGAGTATAACCGTGTGCGTCAGGCCGCGATCACACAGCAGATTACCGAGGTGATCGGCGGAGCAAAGGCACAGAAAAAGAAGAAAAAGAAATAGGGAAGGGATGTGAGAACGGAATGAAAAAGGGAAAAATCGTACAGGTCATGGGGCCTGTGGTTGACGTTGAATTTGAAGACAATGACCTTCCGTTTATCAAAGATGCGCTTGAGGTGGATAACGGCGGAAAACGCTGTGTGATGGAAGTTGCACAGCATATCGGCAATAACACCGTCCGCTGCATTATGCTGGCAGCAAGCGAGGGACTCTGCAAGGATATGGAGGTTACCGCCACGGGAAGCGGCATCCGGGTTCCGGTCGGACAGGGAACGCTTGGACGCCTGTTCAATGTGCTGGGAGATACACTGGACGGCGGCGCGCCTTTGGATGGAGAAACGCACTGGTGTATTCACCGGGATCCCCCGTCCTTTGAGGATCAGAGCCCGGTCGTGGAGGTACTGGAGACGGGAATTAAGGTCATCGACCTTTTGGCGCCATACGCGAAGGGCGGTAAGATTGGTCTGTTCGGAGGCGCCGGTGTCGGCAAGACCGTATTAATTCAGGAGCTGATCCGCAATATCGCGACCGAGCACGGCGGCTATTCGATTTTTACCGGTGTCGGGGAGCGCTCCAGAGAGGGAAATGACCTTTGGTCGGAGATGAAGGAATCCGGAGTTCTTGAAAAAACGGCGCTGGTGTTCGGGCAGATGAACGAGCCGCCCGGAGCGCGTATGCGCGTTGCCGAAACCGGGCTTACGATGGCGGAATATTTCCGCGATGAGGAGCACCAGAACGTACTGTTGTTTATTGACAATATTTTCCGTTTCACACAGGCAGGCTCCGAGGTGTCCGCATTGCTTGGACGTATGCCGTCCGCTGTGGGTTATCAGCCGACGCTGGCGACGGAGATGGGCGAGCTTCAGGAGCGTATCGCTTCCACGAAAAACGGTTCCGTTACCTCGGTGCAGGCAGTTTACGTTCCGGCGGATGATTTGACGGACCCGGCTCCGGCAACCACATTTGCCCATTTGGATGCGACGACAGTGCTTTCCAGAAAAATCGTGGAGCAGGGAATTTACCCGGCGGTGGACCCGCTGGAGTCCAATTCCAGGATTCTGGAAGAGGATGTGGTTGGAAAGGAGCATTATGAGACTGCCCGCCGTGTACAGGAGATTCTCCAGAAGTATACGGAGCTGCAGGATATTATCGCGATTCTCGGTATGGAGGAGCTGTCCGAGGAGGATAAGCTTGTGGTATACCGTGCGAGAAAAATCCAGAAATTCCTGTCTCAGCCGTTTCATGTGGCGGAAAACTTTACCGGCGTACCGGGCAAGTATGTGCCGTTAAAGGAAACCATCCGGGGCTTTAAGGCAATTGTTGACGGCGAGATGGATGAATATCCGGAGGCGGCGTTCTTTAATGTGGGAACGATTGATGATGTCATCGAGCGCGCGAAGGCAATGGGAAATAACGTTTCCGCCGGCTAGGAGGAATGTGTGATGAACAATACATTTAGTTTAAAGGTAATTGCCTGCGATAAGGTATTTTTTGACGGCCGGTGCACACAGGTTGTTCTGCCGCTTCACGACGGCTTCAAGGCGATCCAGGCGCACCATGAAAATATGGTGTTTGCCGTGGAAATCGGGGAAATCCATATTCGTGAGGAGAACGGAAATGACATCTGCGGCGTGACCGGACCGGGATTTGCGCAGATTATCAATAACCGCGCGACGGTGATTGTCGACACCTGCGAATCGCCCGAGGAAATTGATATGAGAAGAGCCCAGGAGGCGAAGGAGCGTGCGCAGGAGCAGCTCCGGCAGAAGCAGAGTATCGAGGAGTACCACCGTTCCAAGGCTTCCCTTGCAAGAGCGATGGCCCGCTTAAAGGCCGGGAACCGTCCCATCGGTTATTAGACGGCTGCGCAGCTTTGAGGGCGTGCAGCCGTATACTTCCTTGAACATGCGGTTGAATACCTTATAATTGGTGAAGCCGTGGCGCTGCTGAATTTCCGTGATACTGTCGGCGGTTTCCAGCAGGTCGGAGTAAATGTGCGCAAGACGGACCATATTTACATATTCAAGGAAGGTAAAGCCCATATTTTTTTTAAAATAGCGGCAGAAATACTCCGGATTTAAGGCGAAGTACCGGGAAATTCCGGAGAGGGAAAGCGGCTCCGCGTAGTGCTCCTCGACATATGTAATAATATGCTTGAGCCGGTTTAAGGTTTTTAAATCCTGCTCCGTCGCTGCCGGGACATCGGGCAGGCGGTAAGCAGTGTAAAGTAAATAGAGAAATTCATGAAGGTGGCTGCCAAATAAAAACTGGTAGCCATCTTTTTCGTTTTCGTATAAATCCTTCATACAGAGCAGATGACGGACCATGGCGGTAAAATGAGAATCCGTTTGATGCGCATTGCCGGAAAAATATTCCTGAAACCTTACCGCTCCAAAGCCGGGCAGAAGAAGGTTTAAAAATTCAAAGGGAACCTGAAGCAGCAGCGCCAGACAGTCACCGACGCTCCGCGTGTAGTGAATATCGCCTGAATTGACGAGAAACAGATCTCCTTTATGCAGCATATAGGATTCCTCCCGGCAAATCAGGTGCATGGAGCCTTCCAGGACCAAAAGAATTTCCACATGGTTGTGCCAATGGCTAGGGACGATATAGTTGCAGGAGCGGTAAATATCAAAATAAACCGGAAGCTTTGGTTTGGATCTGATAATTTCATGGGTAGTTTCTTGCATAAAAATACCTCCGCATCAGCAGTCAGATATGTTGTTTTTATCATAAGTCAAAATCGACCGAATATCAAGTCATTATATGCCTTGCGGACGGAGCAGACGGGGATTAAGATAAGAGATAACGACAGGTCGTAAAGAAGACAAGGAGGACAGAGATCATGAAAAACGGGGATAAGGGAATGCCGGCGGTCCGTTTTGCGGAATGCTGCAGAAAGGCGGCGGCAGAGGGAGCCGTCCTTCTGAAAAATGAAGGGGCGATGCTGCCGCTTGCACCGGAGGAAACGGTATCGGTGTTCGGGCGCAGTCAGATTGATTACTACCGCAGCGGAACTGGCTCGGGAGGAAGCGTAAACGTTCCCTATGTAAAGAATATTCTGGACGGGATGCGAGGGTGTCCGAAGCTTTCCGTCAATGAGGAGCTTACAGCGCTTTATGAGGCATGGCTGACGGAGCATCCGTTTGACAACGGGGGCGGCGGCTGGGCGGCAGAGCCGTGGCACCAGGAGGAAATGGAGATTACGGAGGAAATTGCCGCCAATGCACGCAAAAAGTCCGAGAAAGCATTATTTATCATCGGACGGACAGCGGGGGAGGACAAGGATTATACCGATGAGGACGGCAGCTACCGTCTGACGGAGCGGGAGAAGGAGAACCTGCGCCGGGTGACGGAGCAGTTCGAGCAGGTCGCGGTTCTGTTAAATGTGTCAAACATCATCGATATGAGCTGGGTGGAAGATTCTGCGTATCAGGGACATATTAAGGCGGTTCTTTATATCTGGCAGGGCGGTATGGAGGGCGGAAGCGCCGTGGCGGATTTACTTTGCGGGGACGTTACGCCAAGCGGAAAGCTGAATGATACGATTGCCCGCCGGCTTGCGGATTATCCCGCGGCGGAGTATTTCGGCGGTGAGACAGAGAATATCTATGCGGAGGATATTTATGTGGGCTACCGCTATTTTGAGACCTTCTGCCCCGAAAAGGTGCTGTATGAATTCGGGTTCGGACTCTCCTACACGACATTTTCGATTGATGTAAATCCGGCAAGCGTGAACGGCAGCGGGGCCGATGCAGTCCTGTCACTGCCGGTAACCGTTACCAATACCGGGAACAGGAAGGGCAAGGAGGTGGTGCAGGCGTATGTCGGCGCACCCCAGGGAGTGCTCGGAAAACCGGTGAAAACATTATGTGCCTTTGAAAAAACCAGGGAGCTTTTGCCGGGAGAGGTGCAGGAGCTTACGCTTTCGATTCCGGTAAGACGCATGGCCTCCTATGATGACAGCGGCGCAACCGGGCATAAGTCCTGCTATGTGCTCGAGCCGGGCGATTATGTTCTCTATGTCGGCAGCAGTGTGAGAAATGTAAAAGCGGCGGAGATTTGCGGCGCGGAGGCTTACCGTGTGGAAAGCCTGCTGGTGACGGAGGAATTGCAGGAGGCGCTCGCGCCGGTGCAGCAGTTTACGCGCTTAAAGCCCGGAAAACAAAATGAAAATAAAACATATGAAATGGTTTGCGAACCGGTGCCGGTGCAGACCGTTGATTTACGGAAACGGATGGAGGCGGCGATTCCGAAGGCACTGCCGCAGACCGGGGACCGCGGTATCCGTCTTTGCGATGTGGCGGAGGGAAGGGCAGAGCTTGACGCGTTCATCGCGCAGCTTTCTGACCGGGAACTGGCAGAGCTTGTCCGCGGTGAGGGTATGAGCAGTCCGAAGGTGACGGCGGGAACGGCGTCCGCGTTCGGCGGAGTCAGCGATAGCCTTTATAGCTACGGTATTCCGATTGCCTGCGCCGCGGACGGTCCTTCCGGTATCCGTATGGAAAACGGGGCGAAGGCAACACAGCTTCCGATTGGAACGCTGCTCGCGTGTACCTTTAATGTTCCGCTGATGGAGGAGCTCTATGAGATGGAGGGAAGGGAGCTTGTGGAAAATGAAATCGACACGCTCTTAGGCCCGGGCATCAATATCCACCGCTATCCGCTCAACGGCAGGAATTTCGAATATTTCAGTGAGGATCCGTATGTATCGGGGCATTTTGCGGCGGCGGCGGTCCGGGGAATCGGAAAAAGCGGCGCTGCGGCGACAGTCAAGCATTTTGCGGCAAATAATCAGGAAAAAGCGCGCCATACGGTAAATTCGGTGGTATCGGAGCGCGCGCTCCGCGAAATTTATTTAAAGGGTTTTGAAATCGCGGTGAAAGAGGGAGGAGCTGTTTCGATTATGACCTCCTATAATCCGATCAACGGACACTGGGCGGCGTCCAATTATGATCTGACTACCACGGTTCTGCGTAACGAGTGGGGATATCAGGGAATTGTGATGACCGACTGGTGGGCGCAGATGAATGATGTGGCAGAGGGAGGGCCGGCAGACAGGACGCATACCTCCTTTATGGTCCGTGCCCAGAATGATTTATATATGGTGGTGAACAACAACGGGGCGGAGGTCAATTCCATGGGGGATGATACGCTTGAGGCGCTTGCTGCGGGGACGCTGACCGTAGGCGAACTGCAGCGCTGCGCAGGGAATATCTGTCGTTTCCTGCTTGCGGCGCCTGTGATGAAGCGTCCGCTCAAACCGCTCGGGGAGCCGCTGCGGCTGAAAGCTCAAAAGATATTGCCGGACGGCGCTCCCGAAAAGCCCGTTTCCATTCAGACAGAGAAGCGGCTGCACATTACTGAGGAGCCGCAGTGGATCCGGGTGGAAAAACCGGGAGTTTATGCCGTGGCGGTAAGAATGAGTTCACCCGCCGGTAATCTGGCGCAGGCCGCGGCCAATATTTATATGAACGGAGAGCTGCTGCGCACGGTTCAGATTGCCGGAACGGAGGGCAGGAAAATTACCGAAAAGCTCATTCAGGCGGAGCTGGAGGAAGGCTATTATGAGCTGCGCCTTGCGTATGTAAAGCCTGAGCTGGAAATCGAATGGCTGGAATTTGAGGAAAGATAGAGGGAACAGGAGCACTTGACAAAAGCATATCGAGGTGTAAAACTCCTAAGATTGTAGCAGTTGTAGAAGGGCAGGGAAAATGGGGGATAACAGGTTATGGATTTGCGAGGCAAGTGTGAGCATCTGCCGCTGAAAAGGCTTTATTACGGGTTGTTTTTGGGGCTCATTGCCATACCGCTTTTTTTGGTATTTATTGTTGCACTGCTGGCATTGAATCAGCAGTTTAAAAGACAGGCGCTGGAGAATATCGACCGCGCGCAGGAGACGGTCATTGCCGAACTGCTCTCCGACGTGGATGTGATGTCCATGCGCCTGTCTCACATGCTTTATGCGGACAATAATCAGGTGCTTGCCTATGCCGCTGCCGCGGATGTGGAAAATGTGAGTCTGCGTCACGAAAATGAGAAGAAGCTCGCGCAGACGGTCAACATGATTTTTGAGCCGGTGACGGATGTCATTTCCATTAATTTTGCGATGTACGACGGCAGGGAGATTTATGTGAAAAATGAAATTACCAGACCCATGGATGAAATCCGGCAGGAGGACTGGTATCAGGCTGCCCTCGAGAACCGAAATACTGTCTATGTCGGTTCCTACGATACGGAGAGCGTCAATGATCTGTATATGGGCAGCAGGAAGGACACCATGGTACTGGTGTTTGCACTTTCGCCCAGCATTATTACGGATTCCACAAGCAGGATTGAGATGATTATGTATTATCAGGTGACGGCGGCTTCGGAGCGCATTAAGGACTATAACCGTGATTATCTTGATGGTAAAAATAAGCTGGGAATCATGCAGATTGTGGACGCATCCGGTCAGGTGATTTACGCGACAGATGACAGGGAATTTCCGGAATCGGAGTATACCTGCATTACATCCAGGATTCCGCTCTATGATACAGTGTGGTACGCGAAAAGCTACATCCCCACATCGGAGCTGACTGCGGATTTCTGGCACACGGCGGCCTGGGTGCTTGGGGCCGCGTTATTGGTGTTTTTTCTGGCGGGATATTTTTCACGGTATTTCCTGCGCAGTATTATCCGTCCGGTGGAGCAGATCAGCGACGGGCTGAAACAGATTGAGGACGGAAATCTCAATGTACATATCGCACCGAGCGGACAATATGAAATCCGCACGATGATACACCGGTTTAATGCGATGGGTCGGACATTAAAGGCTCTGATTAATGAATATGAGGAAAAGGTACGGGCGGCAAGGGATACGCCGGAGGACTATTTTAAGGAAATCGCTGTTAAGCGCAGCCTGACGCCGAAGACAGCAGACCGCATGGCAGAGCTGTTCCGGGATCCCTATGTATTGGTGAAGCTCTATGCGCCGGGGATTTCCGGCGGCGAGGAGGATGCCGAGGGGCTTCGGCAGCTGCGGCTTGGCTTTGAGCGCAATCCGAGATTTGCCTCCCGCTGTTTCCTGGCGGCGCAGACGCGCAAGTCAGTATATATTTATTACCGCGCAGCAGAGAACGAATACCGGGAGAAGCTTCTTTCACTTGTGGCCGAGCTGCAAAGAATTGCGGAAAATGAACAGGAGATTGTTTATGCGGTCTGCGTCGGGCAAAGGAATACGGATTCCGGGGTAATGAGTCTGATGCTTGGTGAGCTTGACCGGATGATGCCGTTTTATCATCTCTGCGGAAGGATGGCAGTCATTGATTTGGAGCGGGACGGGGCCTGGCTTGCGGAGGTCTGCCGGGAGGCGGGGCAGTATGAGGGACTGGCCAAGGCGCTTTATATCGCCGACGATAAAAACTGTGTGCTGGAGCGTGAGCGGCTATTCGCACAGATGGCGGATTGTGGTCTGCCGGAGGCAAAAACGAAGATGTATGCGGCGGTATTTGCCATCAGCCGTTATTTTGACCGGCAGAATATGAATTTTTCCGAGGTGTTCGGTACAGACTATAATTATCGGGAAAAAATTGAGCGGATGACGGATATACGCAGCCTCAAGCTCTGGTTGACCAACTATTTCGCCTGGATTATCGACTATTCCGCCTCAAAGCTGAATATTTCCGAGACGGATTTGATTGTCAGGGCGAAGCGTTACATTGCCGATAATTATGAAAATGCGGAGCTTAGCCTTTCAAGCGTGGCAAATTATGTGGGATTGAATGAAAAATATTTTTCGAATCGTTTTACGAAGGAGACAGGGGAAAAGTTCAGTGTGTATCTCACGGAGCTTCGATTGCAGAAGGCGAAGGAGCTCCTGAAAAATACCAGCTTTAAAATCTATGAGATTGCGGAGATGGTCGGTTATCATAATGCCGAGCATTTTAACCGGATGTTCAAAAAATATAATGGGATTAGCCCGCTTCAGTATCGAAAAACCATGTAAATCATGGTTTTTCTTACGTTATGCAAGAAAATCTGAAGATATGTAAGAAACCAAAAAACACATAATCTGTAAAATAATCAGAAAATGTGAAGAAAAGAAATAGTGTTTTTTGGGCGGGACTGGTAAGCTTTGGCTATCAAAAAACAAAAGGGAGGATTTTCTTATGAAAAAACGATTCATGGCAGCTCTTTTGACAGGAGCAATGGCAGCATCCTTATTCGCAGGCTGCGGAGACACTTCCAATAACGGAAGCGCGGCTGCGACAGGGGAGACGGCAGGAGGAACTGAGACGGCTTCAGCTTCTGATAAAGAAGATTTGAGCGGCACCCTTACTTTTGCTATCTGGGATAATAACTTAAATGAGTTTATTGAACAGAATGATATGGTAGGAAAGTTTCAGGAGCAGTATCCAAACGTTGATATTGAAGTGGAGAAAATTAAGGATGACAGCGAGTACTGGGATGCAATGAAGATGAGAGCATCCGCAAACCAGCTGCCGGACGTGATGTTCAATAAGACCTTTACGCTGAGCAGATTTAAGGATTATCTGGTGGATTTGTCTGGAACGGAAGCCTGCGCAAACAATGAACTGGCAGAGGGCTATGCGGTGGACGGCAAAGTGCTGGGCATACCGATGACCAGCGGCTATGAGTATGTATATTATTGGAAAGACATGTTTGAGGAGGCAGGCGTTACGGTTCCGACAACCTGGACGGAGTTCGAGGAAACGGCAAAGACGCTTCAGGATTATTACGGTAAGGACAATCCCGACTTTATGGCTATCGGCTGCGGTTTGAAGGATGAATGGCCGGATTATCCGTATATGGAGTTTATGCCTGCGCTTGAGTCAGGAAACGGGCAGAACTGGAATGATATGGCAAAGACGGATGCGCCGTTCGCGGAGGGAACTGACATCTATAAGGCATATCACAAGGTATACGACCTGTTTACCTCCGGCGTACTCGGAAAGGACCCGCTGGGACTCGGCAGCGACCAGGTAGACTCTATCTTTGCGACCAAAGGGGCAGCGATGCTCGCATCGGGCGATTGGGGACTTCAGAATATTCAGAACGGTACGGACGATACCTCACAGCTTGGAACCTTCTATCTTCCGACCAGAGACAGCGAGTCCGATCCGTATAATGTGATTGTTCAGGGCGATTCCTTCATGGGTGTCACGACACATTCCAAAAATCAGGAAGCTGCGATTGCGTTTGTAGAATGGTTCTATTCCGATGCGTGGTATCCGGATTACATTAACTATGTATCTTCCGCATCCTCCATGAAGAATTTCCCGAAGGAAAAGGATCCGATCCTGGCAGAGGCGGATGAGCTTTGCCCGGATAAGGTGATGATAATGTATGACGGCGGCGGCGACGATTTCACCGCGATTCAGAACGCAACCACGTTTGATTATAAGAAATTGGGCGCGGAAATGCTCACCGAAGGCTTTGATCTGGATGCAACCTTAAATGAACTCAACGAGAGCTGGGCGTCGGCGCGCGCATCGCTGGGAATACAGTAAAGTAAAAAGAGTTTGTTGGTTTGAGGGTTGCTGTTTCAGTAACCCTCAAATATTATCGGGAGGTCGCACATGACGAAGCTAAGTAAAAAAAGAAAACAATTTATCGTGGTATCGCTTGTGATTCCACTGTTGCTGCTGGTGGGGTTTGTGGTAGTTCCGGCGCTTGATTTGTTGCGCATGAGCTTTACAAACTGGGATGGATATTCCCCCGACAGTGATTTTATCGGATTACGAAATTATATTGCCATGTTCCAGAACAAAGATCTTTGGCTGTCCTTAAAAAACAATGCTGTCTATTTTTTGGTGCATTTGTGTATGATTCCGGTAGAGCTGGCGTTTGCGGTACTGCTGACCGGAAAGCTCAGGGCAGCAAAATTTTACAAGACCATGGTGTTTATGCCCTATATCATTAACGGTGTAGCCATTGCTTACGCGTTTTCCTATTTTTTCTCTCCGGTGAACGGAGCCTTTGACGCGATTTTAAGCGGACTTCATCTGGAAAGCTGGATTCGAAGCTGGCTGTCCGACCCGAAAATCGTTAATTTTGTTCTGGCATTTGTGTCCCTCTGGCGGTTCAGCGGATATCATGTTATCCTGTTTATGGCGGCGCTCCAGTCCATTCCGAGCGATATTGCCGAGGCGGCGCGGGTGGACGGCGCAAACGCATGGCATCTGTTTAAATATATTCAGGTACCGGCAATTATGCTGATGGTGGATTTCGTGTTATTTGACAATATCCGGGGCGCGCTCCAGGTATTTGATATTCCGTTTGTCATGACCTCCGGCGGTCCGGGCTACGCATCCTCGACGTTTACGCTTTATACGATTAAGACGGCGTTCAGTTTTTCGAATTTCGGCCTTGCGTCCACAATGGCGGTCGCTATCATGATCATGATAGTGGTGATTTATATTGTGCAAAATAAGCTGATTCACGGCGTCATTTTGAGGGAGGGGAAGAAATAAGATGGCAAAAAGATTGACAATACAGGCATTAAAACAGATCATTTGTCTGGGAATGGTAGTCATCGTGCTTGCGCCGATTTTACTGACGCTGTTTGCAGCACTCAAGACAAAGGCGGATATGGCAACGACGTCTCCTTTGCTGCTGCCGCCGCTGGAACGGATTACCTTTGAAAATTTTAAAGAGGTGCTGACCGATAAATATCTCTTGATCGGATTTCGGAATACAGGCATTATTCTTGTGGTTTCCCTCGTGTTTAATGTTCTGTTCGGAACCATTACGGCGTTTATTATCGAGCGGTTTGACTTCTTCGGAAAAAAACTGGTAGTGGCACTGTTTTTTGTCGGTATGCTCATTCCCACGTTTGTTACCGAGATTGCAAGATTTCGGATTATTCAGGGACTGCACCTTTATAATACGCTGGGAGCGCCGATCATTATTTATGTGGCTTCCGATTTGATGCAGCTTTACATATACCGGCAGTTTATTTCAGGAATATCGGTTGCGCTGGATGAGGCGGCTTTGCTGGACGGCTGTTCCTATTTCGGTCTGTTTATTAAAATTATTTTCCCGCTGCTTGCCCCGGCAACCGCGACGGTGTGCATTATCAAGGCAATTACGATTATCAACGACATGTATATTCCATATCTGTATATGCCGAAAAATACGCTGCGTACGCTGACAACCTTCCTGATGGATTACGCAAACGCCCAGCAGGGCTCCTGGCAGCTTTTGGCGGCGGGAATTATTGTGATTATGGTTCCGACGATTCTGCTCTATATCTTTTTCCAGAAATACATTCTGGCAGGTGTGGCGGCAGGAGCGGTAAAGGAATAGGAGGAAAAAACGATGAATGCAGAGTTAAAATGGCTGGATGACCCGACGGTATTTCGTGTAAATCAGTGCAGAGCGCACAGCGATCACCTGTTTTATGCGGATGAGAGCGAGTGCGAGAAGGACGAAAGCTCGCTTGCGTACTCACTGAACGGCATGTGGCAGTTCCATTACGCGGAAAACGCGGCGCGGCGGCCCGCGGATTTTTACCGGGAAGACGCCGAACTTTCGGATTTTACCACAATTCAGGTCCCCATGCATATTGAACTGGCGGGCTTTGGAAAGATACATTATATTAATACCATGTATCCGTGGGAGGGGCATGTATACCGCAGGCCGGCCGGGGTGCCGGAGGAAAAGACGGAGGGCGTGGGTTCTTTTGCCGAAGCCGCGGATAATCCTGTCGGCTCTTACCGAAAAACCTTTGTTCTGCCGGAGCATATGAGTGGAAAGCGCATTTTTATCCGATTTGAAGGAGTGGAGCAGGCAATGTTCCTCTGGCTCAACGGCTCGTTTGTCGGCTATGCGGAGGACAGCTTTACTCCGTCGGAATTTGACCTGACGCCGTATATCAGAGACGGGGAAAATGTGCTGGCGGCAGAGGTGTATAAACGTTCGACGGCAGCCTATCTGGAGGATCAGGATTTTTTCCGGTTCTTTGGGATTTTCCGGGATGTCACGCTGTTTGCCAAGCCAGACGTGCATGTGGAGGATTTGGCGGTACGGCCGACGCTTCATTCGGATAATGAATCCGCTGAACTGTCGCTTACGGCGGAGCTTTCCGGAAAAACGGAAGGGGGAAGCGCGGTGTTGACTCTTGAGGATTTTCGCGGAGAAAAGCTGCTGGAGGAACGGCTGCCTATGGAGGAACGGCTGGAATGGTCCGGAAAGCTCGCAAAGGTCAGTCCGTGGAGCCATAAAAATCCAGTGCTGTACCGGCTGGTGCTGCGTCTGTACGGAGCGGACGGCACGCTGCTTGAGGTGGTCCCCTGTGAAATCGGTTTCCGCAGGCTTGAGGTCCTGGATAAGGTGGTCTGTCTAAACGGCGAACGGTTGATTCTCTGCGGGGTAAACCGCCATGAATGGAGCGCCGGGGGCGGCAGATGTATCGGACGCCAGGAGATGGAGCAGGATATGGACGTATTCCGCAGGCTTCACATCAATGCGGTGCGCACCTGTCATTATCCCGACCAGGCCCTCTGGTACCGTCTCTGTGACAGGCACGGGATTTATGTGATGGCGGAGACCAATCTGGAATCTCACGGTTCCTGGCAGAAGCGGGGAGCCGTAGAGCCGTCCTGGAATGTGCCGGGAGACAGCGCGGTCTGGAAAGAAGCGGTGCTCGACCGGGCAAGGAGCAATTACGAACTGCTGAAAAATCATCCGTCGGTGCTGTTCTGGTCGCTGGGAAACGAATCGTACGCCGGAACCGTGCTTGCGGAGATGAACCGGTTTTATAAGGAAAAAAATGACGGGCGGCTGGTACATTACGAGGGTGTGTTCCACAACCAAAGTCTGGAGGATGTCATTTCGGATATGGAAAGCCGGATGTATGCTTCTCCGCAGGAGGTGGAGGAATATCTGAGGGAGCAACCGAAAAAGCCGTTTGTGCTCTGTGAATATATGCACAGCATGGGCAATTCCGTCGGAGGTATGGGAAGCTACATGCGTCTGCTTGATGTCTATCCTTCTTTTATGGGCGGATTTATTTGGGATTATATCGACCAGGCGGTTCTGGTGGAGGATGAGGTCACGGGGAAACCGGTCCTGCGCTACGGCGGGGATTTTGACGACCGTCCCTCCGATTATGAGTTTTCCGGAAACGGGATTTTGTTTGCGGACAGAACGGAAAAGCCGGCGGCACAGGAGGTAGGTTATTATTATGGAAAATATGAAGCTTAAAGTGGTATATGGCGACGTGGTACTGGGCGTGCACGGGGAAGGTTTTGATTATCTGTTTTCCTATCAGACCGGCGGCATGGAGTCGCTTGTGCTGGACGGAAAGGAGTGGCTCTACCGGACGCCGAAGCCAGCGTTCTGGCGGGCCGTCACCGACAATGACCGGGGAAATGGCTTTCCTGCCCGTTCGGGTATGTGGTTTGCGGCGGATATGTTTTCCTTCTGCCGTGAAATTGAGGTTTCTGTAGACGGTACGGTGATCCCGCTTCCTACAGCTCCGGAAAATAACCGTTTTGGCGGGACGAAGGAGGCGGACCGTGTAAAAATCCGCTTTGTTTATCAGACTGTTACGGTGCCGGCCGCCGATGTGGAGGCGGCCTATGAGGTCACCGCGGACGGTAAAATACGTGTGGACGTGTGTTACCACGGAAGGAAGGGGCTGCCGGAGCTGCCGGTATTCGGACTGCGTCTTGTGATGCCGACGAAGGCGCTTGGTTTTCGCTATCAGGGGCTATCGGGAGAGACCTATCCGGACCGGATGGCGGGCGGGATACCGGGAGTCTACGAAATCGAGGGGCTGCCCATGACGAAATATCTCGTACCGCAGGACTGTGGCATGCACATGGAGACAGATTGGCTGGAGATTTACCGGGACAGCGTATTAAACCGGGCGGATAAGGAGCCGGGACGGTTCGGCATCCGTATCGGCAGCGTCGATAAAAAATTCGCGTTTTCCTGCCTGCCGTATACGCCGCAGGAAATCGAGAGTGCAACGCATCAGGAGGAACTTCCGCCGGAGCGGCGGACGGTTTTGACTGTCTGCGGCGCGGTGCGCGGCGTGGGCGGAATTGACAGCTGGGGCGCCGATGTGGAGCCGGAGTATCACATCGACGCGGAGCAGGAGCTGGCGTTTTCCTTTCGGATAGGGCCGTTGCCGCACAACGTTTGAGACAGGAGAGAAAAGAGGTGGTTTCCGCCTCTTTTTTTTCGTGTAAAAAAGGGATATAATGCTGATGAAAAAGGAGTTGATACCGATGAGGACGGATATGGAAACGCAGCAGTATAAAAAAATGACAGAGACGCCGGTGCCGAAGCTGATTATCACGCTTGGGATTCCGACGACAATCAGTATGCTTGTCACGAATATTTATAATATGGCGGATACTTATTTTGTCGGAAGGATTGGAACGAGCGCTTCCGGCGCGGTGGGAATCGTGTTCGGGCTGATGGCGATTATTCAGGCATTTGGCTTTATGTTCGGACACGGAGCGGGGAGTATTATATCCAGACGGCTCGGAGCGAAGGACGTGGAGAGCGCTTCCAAATTTGCCTCAACCTCTTTTGTCAGCTCGCTGGCCGTCGGCGCTGTGATTACGGTGCTGGGCTTTTTATTTTTAAATCCGCTCATGCGGCTTTTGGGCAGTACGGATACGATTCTGCCCTATGCCAGAACCTACGCGTCATTCATTTTGCTTGCGGCTCCCTTTATGGCGAGCAGCTGTGTGATGAACAATATTCTAAGGTATGAAGGCCGTGCAGCCCTCGCCATGGTCGGGCTGACGTCGGGAGGCATTTTAAATATTTTCGGGGACTGGCTCCTGATGGAGGGCTTTGGACTCGGCGTAATGGGAGCCGGCCTGGCGACGGCGGTATCCCAGATCATCAGCTTTTGTATTCTGCTGTTTATGTTTTTGAGCGGAAAGACAGAGAGTAAATTCGCGCTGAAATGGGTGACGAAGGACATCGGGGATGTTGTCATGATTTGCAAAACCGGTCTGCCGAGCCTGATGCGTCAGGGCTTAACGAGTGTTTCCACGATGGTTCTCAATGGCCAGGCTGCGATTTACGGAGATGCGGCGGTAGCAGCCATGTCGATTGTCAATCGCATCTGCTCCTTTATTTTTTCCGTGGCGCTTGGAATCGGGCAGGGCTTTCAACCGGTGTCCGCCTTCAATTACGGGGCAAAAAAATACGGCAGGGTGCGTCAGGGCTTCTGCTTTACACTCGGACTGGCAGAGGTGCTTTTAGGCACGATTGCCGTTGTGGGTATGATTTATTCCTCACATTTTGTCGCGTTTTTCCGAAACGACCCGAAGGTGATCGACATCGGGAATTTTGCATTGAGCGTACAGCTTGCGGCGCTGTTTTTCCAGCCGCTTACGGTTTGCTCGAATATGCTGTTCCAGAGTGTCGGGAAAAACGGGACGGCGACGTTTTTGGCAATGCTGCGCAGCGGACTGTGTTTTATCCCGGTCATCGTGCTGCTGTCCTGTGTGCTGGGGCTTACCGGTGTGGAAATATCCCAGACTGTGGCGGATGTACTGGCATTTTTTATCTCACTGCCGTTTACCCTGCGTTTTCTTGGAGAACTTAAAAGGGAAGAGCAGAAAAATTGTTTAAAAACAGTTGACGAGTGAGAAAGAAAACAGTATAGTGTTGAATTATAAACAAATTCGCACTGCAATGCGTCGCAGTGCGAAAAGCATATGGAGGAACAGGCATGGAGATGGAAATGGAATTTTTGCGGAAGCTGCCGACTCCCTCGGAGTTGAAGGAAGAGTTTCCGGTGAGTCCGCAGATTGTGGCAGTGAAGACAGAGCGTGACGACGAAATCCGCGCGATTTTTGAGGGGAAAGAGGATAAGCTGATTCTGGTAATCGGGCCCTGCTCCGCGGATAACGAGGAGGCTGTCATTGATTATATTACAAGGCTGCGCCGGGTACAGGAGAAGGTCGAGGATAAGATTTTTATTATACCGAGAATCTATACCAATAAACCGAGAACCATTGGGGTAGGATATAAGGGTATGCTGCATCAGCCGGATCCGGAAAAAGAGGCCGATATGTTAAAGGGAATTATCGCCATCCGGCAGCTTCATAAGCGGGCGGTGGAGGAAACCGGGTTTACCTGCGCCGACGAAATGCTTTATCCGGAAAATCACAGGTATCTTTCCGATTTGCTCTCGTATGTGGCGGTCGGCGCGCGCTCCGTGGAAAATCAGCAGCACAGGCTTACCGCAAGCGGCATCGGGATTCCGGCGGGAATGAAAAATCCGACGGGCGGGGATATTGCCGTTATGATGAATTCCATCATAGCGGCCCAGAACGGGCATACCTTCCTCTACCGTGGGTGGGAAGTAAAAACACAGGGAAATCCCTACACTCACGCAATATTAAGAGGCTATGTGGACAAGTTCGGACGGAATATTCCCAATTACCATTATGAGGATTTGCAGAATCTGCTCGAGCATTACGAGGATGCGAACGCTTCGGGAAGCACACCGCTTGCCAACCCTGCGGTCATTGTGGATACGAACCATTCCAATTCGGGAAAACAGTTTGAGGAGCAGATTCGGATCAGCAAAGATGTTCTGCACAGCTGTAAGGTGTCGTCGGATATCCGCAGGCTGGTCAAGGGACTGATGATCGAGAGCTATCTTGAGGACGGCAGCCAGAAGGTCGGGGAGCACTGCTACGGCAAATCCATCACCGACCCCTGCCTCGGCTGGCAAAAGACAGAAAAACTCATTTATGAATTGGCGGAATTGTGGTAAAATACGTGAAAACCGTGTCGGCGGCAGGAAACGCTGCCGCTGTAGACTGACATCGGTGCGGGGGAGGGGACATGTACCGCATTTTTATCGTGGAGGATGATGAGATTATAGCAAGGAGCATAAAGCGGCATCTGGAGAGCTGGGATTATGAGGTGGCGTGCGCCAAAGATTTTTCCAATGTGATGGCGGAATTTCTGGCATTCGCACCGCAGCTCGTCCTGCTGGATATCAAGCTTCCGTTCTACAACGGCTATCATTGGTGCAGTGAGATCCGCCGGGTGTCAAAGGTGCCGGTCATGTTTGTTTCCTCGGCCGCCGACAATATGAATATTGTGATGGCGGTCAATATGGGCGGGGATGACTTTATCGCGAAGCCGTTTGACCTGGATGTCCTTACGGTAAAGATTCAGGCGCTTTTGCGCAGAAGCTATGATTTTACGGGGCAGGGAAATCTTCTTGCGCACCGTGGAGCGGTGCTGAATCCGGCGGAGGCGGTGCTTACCTATCAGGGAAAGCGCATGGAGCTGACCAAAAACGAACTGCGGATTTTACAGGTTCTGATGGAGAATAAGGAAAAGGTGGTCACGAGGGACACACTGATGATGAAGCTCTGGGAAAACGACAGCTATGTGGATGAAAATACGCTGTCGGTCAATGTAAACCGCCTGCGTAAAAAGCTGGAGACCGTGGGGCTTACGGATTTTATACTTACCAGAAAAGGGCTGGGATATTATATCGGATGAGATGTGTTGTTTCTTATTTTAAAAGCCATTTTAAGTGGATTGCGGCCATGCTGGGCCTGGTGTTTCTGATGGCGTTTACCATGGCATTGAACCGGGTTCCCTGGAATGAAATTTTCTATGGCGTCCTGATCGTACTGCTGCTTCTGGCGGTGATTCTTGCGGCGGACGGCTGGCGCTGGAAGCGCAGATATACCGAATTAAAGCAGATGGAGTCCACGGTGACGGTATCCGTAGACGGCTTTTGTGAGACGGATGATTTTGTGGAGCAGGAATATCAGGAGCTGATTCGGATTCTCGCTGCGGAATATACCGCGGAGCAGAGCAGGGCGCGTGGCCGGCAGAAGGATATGCAGGAATATTATGCGATGTGGGTACATCAGATAAAAACACCGATTGCGGCGCTGCGCCTCCTGTTGCAGGAAAAAAACGGGCAGGGGGAGATGGACGAGGAGCTTGCGGAGCTGTTTGACATCGAGCAGTATGTGGAGATGGCACTCCAGTATCAGCGCCTGGAGTCCGAGACGACGGATTTTGTCTTTGAGCGGGTGGCGCTGGACGGTGTGATACGCGAGGCTGTCCGCAAGTATGCAAGACAGTTTATCCATAAAAAAATCAGTCTTTCGTACGAGACGGAGACGGCCGCGGCTGTCACGGACGGGAAATGGCTGCGGTTTGTGATAGAGCAGATTTTGTCAAACGCGATTAAATATACCCCGAAGGGAAGCATCCGCATTTTTGTCGAAGAAAAAGTATCCGGAGAGGAATTTTCCCTGGTCATCGAAGATACCGGAATCGGCATCCGCGCCGAGGATTTGCCGCGTATCTGTGAGAAGGGGTATACGGGCTATAACGGCCATTCGGATAAACGTTCCACCGGTATCGGGCTGTATCTGTGCAGCAGGATCTTAAAAAAGCTGGGGCACACGCTTACGGTTACCTCTCAGGAGGGGTGCGGTACAAGGGTGGAGATTGGGTTTTGCGGAACGCGGGAAGACACTGCGGGGAAAGCTCAGAAAAAGTAAAGCAGGAGAAAAGAGGATGAATCTTTTATTATCTGATATTTCATTGCCGGAGGGGCTGCCGGAACGCAAGGAGAATCATTATATTGATTTGAACCGGATGAATATAAAAAATTGTATGGGCTGTTTTGGCTGCTGGGTAAAAACTCCGGGCAGATGCGTGATTCGCGATGACGCTGTAAGGATTTATCCCCTGATTGCACACAGTGAGAGGCTTATTTATGTAAGCCGCCTGTTTTACGGATCTTACGATGTGCCCATGAAGCGCATGCTCGAGCGCGCGATTCCGATTCAGAAAGCGTTTATACGGCTGTATCATGGGGAAACGCACCATGTGCAGCGGGATGTCGTTCCAAAGCAGGCCGTGTTTATTGCGTACGGAGATATTTCTGCGAGGGAGCAGGATATTTTTCGGTCACTGGTTGCCCGCAATGCACACAATATGATGCTTTCAGGCTGGGATATCCGCTTTGTGCCGGAGGAGGCGGTTTGGGAGACGATGCTGTCGGAGGTCAGAGTATGGGAAAATTGTTGATTGTAAACGGCAGCCCCCGGGCACCGAAGTCAAATTCAAAGAAGTATATAGAAATGTTCCAAAGGCACTGGGGGCAGGAAAGTGAGGTGTACCCGGTCACGTCCGGGGAGCATGAGTGCATCTGCCGGGAGATTGGGAAGTATGACGAGCTGCTTTTGGCGTTTCCGCTGTATGTGGACGCGCTGCCCGTGCCGCTGATGGACTTTTTAAGGGAGCTTGCGCATACCGGGCTTTCGCCGGAATTGCGGGTGCATGTAATGGTCAACTGCGGTTTTCTTGAGCCGGAGCAGAACCGCATGGCGGTGGAAATCATCCGCTGCTTTTGCGAGGCAAACCGGGTATCATACGGGATGACGTTGTGTATTGGCTCGGGGGAGGCAATTTTAAACACGCCGTTTGTTTCCATTGTGGACAAGAAGATGAAAAAGTTTGCTTCGGGGATGACCGCGGGCAGAACGGACACGCTGAAAGTTTCCATGCCGTTGCCCAAAAGGCTTTTTATCCGTGCGTCCACCGGGTATTGGAAGGCATATGGGGAGAAGTATCATGTCGGTGTGGAGGAAATGAACAGCGATAAAATTGAAGAATGATGTCTTACAAAAATGTAAGAAATGAAGGGGAAATGTCACGCAAATGAATGGCTGGCATTTCCCTCTTTTGTTATACTGGTTACAGCCTGGAGTGAGTCAAAGCTTTGACGGATGATTGTTAGGAGGATGAGAGGCGAATATGGAAAAAGATATGGCAATCTTAGAGGTGAATAATTTAAAGAAAATATATACGACAAGGTTTGGCGGGAATCAGGTGGAGGCGCTTAAGAATTTAAACTTTTCTGTTGAGGAGGGGGAGTACGTGGCGATTATGGGCGAATCCGGTTCCGGGAAAACCACGCTCTTAAATATTCTGGCAGCGCTGGATAAGCCAACGGCCGGCGAGGTGCTTTTGAACGGAAAGAATATCGTAGCAATCCGGGAAAAAGAAATTTCCGCGTTCCGGCGAGATCATCTTGGCTTTGTATTTCAGGATTTTAATCTGCTGGATAATTTTTCGCTGAAGGACAATATATTGCTCCCGCTGGTGCTGGAGACGGTAAAACCAGAGGACATGGAGCCGAGGCTTATGCCGATTGCGAAGAAACTTGGAATAGCGGATTTGCTTGCCAAGTATCCTTATGAGGTATCCGGGGGACAAAAGCAGCGCGCGGCAGTGGCGCGGGCGCTGATTACCAACCCGCAGCTCATCCTTGCCGACGAGCCGACGGGGGCGCTTGATTCCAAAGCGACGGACGGGCTGCTGGATTTGTTCAATGAAATTAACAGCGACGGTCAGACGATTCTCATGGTAACACACAGCATCAAGGCGGCAAGCCATGCGAAGCGGGTACTGTTTATCAAGGACGGCGAGGTGTTCCATCAGCTTTACCGCGGGAATATGAGCCAGGAGGAGCTTTATGCGAAAATATCCGATACCTTGACGGTATTGACGACGGGTGGTGAGGGACATGAATAATCTTTATCGCAGGCTGGCATGGAATAATATCAAAAACGGAAAGCATTTCTATCTTCCCTATCTGCTTGCGGGCATGATTTCGGCGATGATGTATTACAGCATACGGACCATGCAGGGAAACGAAGGGCTGCATGAAATGCGGGGAGGAAGCAACCTTGAGGAAATTCTCAAATTCGGAACCTGGGTGATTGCAATCTTCGTGTGTATCTTTTTGTTTTACACGAACAGTTTTCTTATGAAGCGCCGCAAGAAGGAGCTCGGGATTTATAATATCCTGGGCATGGAAAAACGGCATATCGTGAAAATCATGTTCTGGGAAACACTGTTTTCCTGGTTCGTGACAGTGGTGGGAGGATTGCTGGCAGGCATTATTTTCAATAAGCTTTTAATGATGTTTCTGTATCGGCTCACGGGACTTACCACAAGCATCCGGTTTTATATTTCCTGGGAGAGCTGCCTTGTGACGGCGGAGCTGTTCGGGGTGCTGTACCTTTGCATTTTGCTTTACAACGTTTTGCAGATACAGCTTGCGAATCCGATTGAGCTTCTGCGCAGCAGCAATACCGGAGAGCGGGAACCAAAGACGAGGGTTCTGATGACGGCAGTGGGTGTGCTGAGCCTGGGAGCGGGGTATTATATCGCGATCACAACGGAAAATCCGCTGCAGGCACTGCTGCTGTTTTTTGTCGCGGTCGTTTTGGTTATCATCGGCACCTACTGTCTGTTTACCGCCGGAAGTATCGCGTTTTTAAAGCTGCTGCGCAAAAATAAAAGATATTATTACCAGACCAGACATTTTACGACGGTTTCCGGTATGCTTTACCGTATGAAACAGAATGCGGCAGGCCTGGCAAATATCTGCATTTTATCTACCATGGTGCTTGTCATGATTTCCACGACGGTCAGTATGTATGTGGGCTTGGAGGACGAATTGGAGACCAGATATCGTGCGGAGATGGAGATTTATTTTTACAGCGGCACGATTCCCGCTTGGGAGGAAGTGACGGAGGCCGGCAGTAAGCTTTCCGGGGCGGCAAAGGAAACAGGAAGGGTCGTGCTCGGGGAAGATGCGGCGCGCTACGCCGGAATTGCGGGAGTATGGAAGGAGAATCAGATTTTATTTTCGAGCGGGGATGTATCGTCCGAGTGGGCTGCGGTGTATTTGATGACCCGGCAGGATTATACGGCGTATACCGGTGAGGAAACGGGGGAACTGTCCGGTCAGGAGCTTGCGGTTGCTTCCAATCAGGGCTTTGAAGGAGATTTTCTCCGGGTCGGGGAGACGGAGTATACCGTGGCGGAGCTTTTGGACTTTCCGGATGGCGAGGAAGACGAGACAGTGGATCATACCCTGTTTCTGGTGGTACGGGATGATGCGGTATTCACCGATATTCTGCAGGCGGCAAATGAGGCCGCTGCCGCGCAGGGGCATATGCCAATCGAGGTAACCACGCAGATCAATGTGGATGTGGACGGAACGGCGGAGGAGAAGCTGGCGTGCACACAGGCGCTGCGGGAGCGTGTGGAGGCCTGGAAAAATGACGGTACGCTGCCCGAAACATTGCGGGGAGAGACTATGGTAAGATCCCGGCAGGAGGGATACCAGAGCTTTGTTGCAGTGAACGGCGGTTTGTTTTTCCTGGGACTGTTTTTGGGCAGTATGTTTCTGATGATTACGGTGCTGATCATTTACTATAAGCAGATTTCCGAGGGATATGACGACAAGGAGCGGTTTGCCATTATGGAAAAGGTGGGAATGAGTAACGCGGAGGTGAAGACAGCCATCCGTTCCCAGGTATGCACGGTCTTTTTCCTGCCGCTTGTGACGGCGGTGATACATCTGGCCGCGGCATACCCAATGTTAAAGAAGCTCCTTGCTCTTTTGGCTTTGACAAACGGAACGCTGTTTTTGTGGTGCATGGCGGGCACGGTACTTATATTCGGCCTCATCTATCTTATCGTGTTTGTGCTGACTTCAAGAAGCTACTATAAAATAGTGGGAAATCAGGTGTAACCTGATATGTAGGGTAGGGCAAAATGCCCTACGCGGTCAGCATTCGGATTTCGGCGGTTTTTTGCCGCAGTCGTCCAGAATCGGTTTGATCAGGTCGAGCTTGGATTTTAAGACTACTTCAAGGGTGGTAATTTTATCCACCATGCTCTCGACGGATTTGTTGACCTCCAACAGGTCCTTTGCGTCGCAGTCATGCAGGGAGAGAACCTTTTGGATTTTCTCGCCTTCAGCGTTTAAAATGTGAGAAATCGCGGTTTCCTCCAACGCGATGGACTGTACAAGGGAAGCGGCGGCACAGCATTTGTCAATGTTGGCGCACTCGATTTTTGGCATGCTCATAATATTTACTCCTTATTTTTTTCGTACGATATATCGTATGTAAAAAATAGGGAGTTGTGAAAACGAGATAGTTTGAATAGCGGAAAGCGTTGGAGCTGTGTAAGATAAACAAAGAAGGAATACGAAAAAGTACCGAAATCACCTGGTTTCAGGAGGAATGATTTCGGTACTTTTCAGAGCGGACAACGGGAATCGAACCCGCCTCCTCAGCTTGGGAAGCTGATATACTACCGATGTACTATGTCCGCAAAAGATATAAACTTCACACAAGCTATTATAACCAAACACAAAAGGGATTGCAAGAAATTTTTTTTTGATTTAAGATAAAAGCACGAATTACCAGTCTAAATCTAAACGAGGGAGGCAGAAGGTATGAGATATCCGGAGTTTTTGCCGGAGAACGGCACCATCGGGTTTGTGGCGCCGTCCTTCGGATGCAATATAGAGCCATACCGTACCGCGTTTGCGAATGCGCAGAAAAAGTTTCGGGAGCTGGGGCACGGGCTTGAGCTGGGGCCGAACTGCTACGAGGGAAAGGGCATCGGTATCAGCAATACGCCGGAGGCATGCGGCCGGGAGCTGACGGACTATTATTGCAGCGAAAGCAATGATATTTTAATTTCGTGCGGCGGCGGAGAGCTGATGTGCGAGATTCTGGATTATGTAGATTTCGGGAAGATTAAGGCAGCAAAGCCGAAATGGTATATGGGTTTTTCAGACAATACCAATATGACGTTTCTCTTGGCTACGCTGTGCGACACGGCGTCGATATACGGGCCTTGCGCGGCTGCATTCGGGATGGAGCCCTGGCATGAAAGCCTGTGGGATGCATACCGCATTCTGCGGGGCAGCCAGGATACCGTATGCGGTTATGAGCTGTGGGAAAAGGAGAGCGTGAAGGATGAAGAGCATCCGCTGGAGCCCTACCATGTGACGGAAAAACGCGAATTAAAGTTCTGCCTGCCAGACGGGATGAAAGCGGGAGCAGAGGAGACGGTGACGATGCAGGGACGCCTGCTCGGCGGCTGTATGGACTGTCTTGTGAACCTGCTCGGCACGGGCTACGATAAGGTCACGGAATTTGCCGACCGGTATCAGGAGGAGGGAATCATCTGGTTTCTGGAAGCCTGTGACTTAAATGTTATGGCAATCCGGCGAGCGGTGTGGCAGATGAAGCATGCGGGGTGGTTTTCACACGTAAAGGGCTTTCTGATAGGAAGGCCCCTGGTGTTTGGCCAGGAGCTGATGGGATTGGATCACTATCGGGCTGTTACGGATTTGCTGGAGGAATATCAGGTGCCGATTATTATGGATGCGGATATCGGGCATCTGCCGCCGATGATGCCGTTAATCTGCGGCAGTTATGCTTCGGTGAAAGCGCAGGGAAATACGCTGGAAATCCGCATGCGATAGCTTTGGCGAAAAACCGTGCTTATTACAATGAAATATTAATGTGAGAGCCGATGCCGGTATTGGCGAGCGTATCAAGGTCTATGCGGTTTGCCACGATTTCGGCAGCGGCTGTGGTGGAAGTCTGGTTTTTCTCTTTTTCCCGGAGCAGCTTTTGGTTTTTCTCAATCTGTACCAGATCGCTGCTCCTGCTTTCCAACCGCCTGGTATAGGAGGAAACACGCTGCATATATTCGGAGTCCGAGGAAAACAACTCCTCAAATTTGGAAATGTCGGCCGATGGAAACAGAGAACTGCGTGTTTCAAGCGTACCGTCCGAATTGACGGTAATACCGATTTTATCAAGCTCATCCGCATATGTGTCCGTCAGGTTTTTCAGGCTTTTTGCCGTTTTTTGCAGAGTGCGGTCGCCGGATTCTGCGGCCGAGTCCAGCATGTGATTATAGGTGCTGACAAATGCCGAGACACTGTTTCGGATGTTGTCGTCATGGTCGTCGTCATAGGTAAAAGAGCCGAGTGCTTTTACCGCCTTGCGCAGGGCAAGCGCGTCTGCCGAAGACAGCGTGGAGCTGCCGAGATGGCTGCGCGAGGTCTCTGTGCGGGCGTCTGTGTTTGCTGAGTAAAACCGGCGCAGATAATAGGCTGCGCTGAGTGTGGTTCCGGTTCCGGAATAAGTTTTCAGTGGCATAATCGTCCCCTTGTCCCTTTCTTAAAATCTACTATATGTTTCGGCATCTTCCTGCATATAATTAACAATGGAAATAGAAAATTGTTCATGCTATACTGTAGAAAGAAACGAGATAGATACAGGGAATGGAGGATTATTATGGAAGCAATTATCTGGGTTGCACTTATTATCTTATTTGCCGCAATAGAAATCGCAACGGTAGGGCTGACCTCTATCTGGTTTGCCGGAGGTGCACTGGCGGCGCTTTTGTGTTATGCGCTTGGGCTGGGAGTGGCATGGCAGATTGTCGTTTTTTTCGCAGTATCGTTGGTACTGTTGTTTTTCACGCGTCCGTGGGCGATGAAGTACTTAAAGCCGCATCTTATCAAGACCAATTATGAGGAGGCTGTGGATAAGAATGTGTGCATTACCGAAACGGTGGATAATCTTAAGGGAACCGGGACGGCGGTGCTGAACGGACAGGAGTGGACAGCCCGCGCCTATGAGGACGGGAAAGTATTTGAACCGGGCATGATTGTGAAGGTAAAGGAAATCAGGGGCGTGACCCTTTATGTTGGGGAGAGCGACGCCATGCCGCAGAACAAAACGGATGCGGCAGAATAAAAAGCGTTAAGAAGGTGACGGAATATGAAGCTTGGAATGGTATTTGAAGGCGGAGCGAACCGCACGGTTTTTTCCTGCGGCGTTATGGACGTATTTTTGGAAGAAAATCTGATGCCGGATTATTTTATCGGTGTTTCCGCCGGAATTGCCTATGGAATATCGTATCTTTCGAAGCAGCGGGGGCGCAATCTGGAGTTGATGGAGAAATATATGCCGGACAAGCGCTATATGGGGATACGCCATTTGCTTAACCGCAAGGAGCGGGCTTATTATAATACGAAGTTTGTGTTTGATGAGGTGCCCAATGAGCTGCTTCCGTTTGATTATGACGCGTTTGCGGCATACCCGGGTGAGGTGGAGGCTGCCGTGACCAATATTCACACGGGAAAGGCCGAGTATCTTACCGTACCGCGGGGAAAGGAAATGCGTGATATTGTGGTTGCGAGCTGCTCGCTGCCGGTTTTGTTTCAGCCGGTAAAAATCGGCAGGCGTTATTACCTGGACGGGGGAATCGCTGATTCGATTCCTTATCAGCATGCGTTAAAGCAGGGCTGCGATAAGCTGGTTGTAGTCCTCACAAGGGAGCGCGGCTATGTCAAAAAAACGGAACGTGCCGTGCGCCTGACCGACGGCTTGTACCACAGATACCCCAAAATTGTGGAGGCTTTGGATTCCAGAGCGGAACGGTATAATGCGTCCATGAAGGAGCTTATCGAGCTTGAAAAAGAAGGAAAGGTCTTTGTGATCGCGCCTGAGACGACCTTTGGGGTCGGACGGACGGAGACGGATGCCGTGAAGCTGCGCAGGTTATATGATGAGGGCGTGCGGATTGCCGGGGAGCAGACGGAGGCGCTGCGGGAGTATTTAAAAGGATAAGAACGGAGGAAAAGATGAAGATTGTATTTCTGGATGCAAAGACTATCGGGGATGACATTGATTTATCCGGCTATGACAGACTTGGGGAGGTCGTAAAGTACGGCTTTTCTACGACAGAGGAGGCCAGAGAGCGCACGCGGGATGCCGATGTGATTGTTTTAAATAAGGTAGAAATCAATGAGGCATCCATCGGGGAAGCGGATCATTTAAAGCTGGTGTGCGTGACTGCTACGGGCACGAACAATCTTGATAAGGAATATTTGGAGCAGCGGGGAATCGCATGGAGAAATGTCGCGGGGTATTCTACGGAAACGGTAACGCAGCATACCTTTGCGCTTCTGTTTTATCTGTTGGAAAAGCTGCGTTACTATGATGATTACGTAAAATCGGGACGCTATGTGGAGGATACCACATTTACGCATTTTTCCAATGTCTTTCATGAGCTGTCCGGAAAAACCTGGGGCATCATCGGGCTGGGCAGCATTGGACGCAGGGTGGCGGACCTTGCAAAGCTGTTTGGCTGCCGTGTCATCTATTATTCCACGTCGGGAAAGAACAACAGCCCGGGCTATGAGCGGGTTGATTTCGATACATTGCTTAGAAGTGCGGACATTGTGTCAGTGCACGCGCCTTTGACGGAGGACACGCAGGGCCTGATGGATGGAGAGGCTTTTTCTAAAATGAAGCGGTCTGCCATCTTTTTGAACCTCGGCAGAGGGCCGATTGTCGTGGAGGAGGATTTGGCGAGAGCACTCGAGCGGGAGGAAATCGCGGCAGCAGGGCTGGATGTGCTTTGCGCGGAGCCGATGCGCGCGGACAATCCGCTCCGCCGCCTAAAGGACAGCGAACGTCTTATCATTACGCCGCATATTGCATGGGCGAGTGTGGAGGCGAGAACACGGCTGATGAAAACTATCGAGGGGCAGATTCGGGAATTTTTTGCGGAAGAATAGAAGAAAAGAGCGCCGTCGCCGGACGGCGCTCTTTTTAACTTGGTATCGAAACATCAAGTCCGCTGTGGAAGGAGCAGTTGCCGTAATCGTCCAGCAAATCCCGAAGAAGCCGCCGCGACGCTGCTGTGTCCGCCTTACTGTGGAGTACGTGAAAAAGCTTGCGGATGCGGGAAATATACAGCGCTTTGGCCTTTTCGTAGAGCTCAAAAAAGCTTTCGCTGGAGACAAGTGAGTCGTCCCAGGGATTTTTCCAGGAGGCATGGCGCAGATTAAACGGGTCCGTGCGGAAAAATAAATTGTCACTCGGAAACAGGGGAGAAAAAAGCGGATAGCCGAGGCAGTATTTTTCTGTCAGGCGAACCAGGGCTTTTTTCTTTCCCGTATCGTCGTGAAGGATCCGCATCCCAAGCTGCATGGAAAAAATGGCAAGGTGCATGGTATATCTGCGGAATTTCATTTCGGGGAAGGCATAGCGGTAAGCGTAGAAAAGCATGTCCGCAATGACACGCTTCTGGCGCAGCGTGAGCCGGAGGGTATCCGCCGCATGAAAGCTGCGGGGCGTCCGATGAAGCTTCAGCGAGAGCAGCGCCGTGTCGATGTCCACTTCAAGGTAGGCATGTCTGGAGAAATAGGCCTTTTCTTCTTTTCCGTGATAATGCGTCATTGCATAGATATAGGGATGGCAGACGGTGTCGAGCGTATAATGCCCCAGAAAGCCGGCCAGATACGCTTCGGCAATATCGCGTTCCTCCTGTGTGCGAAATGTCATACAGCTTTGAATGAGCCCCTGAAAAAATGCCCGCGTTTCCTGCACGTGAGCAATGGAGCCGATGTTGTGCCCTTCCAATACATAAGAAGGGAGATAGTAAAAGAAGATATCCGGCCCCTGAAGACCGAGTCCGTAGGTGGCACGATTATCGTAAAGATTC
Organism: uncultured Roseburia sp.; assembly: GCA_944380515.1. Taxonomy (GTDB): domain Bacteria; phylum Bacillota; class Clostridia; order Lachnospirales; family Lachnospiraceae; genus Roseburia. The sequence continues at coordinate 3,059 of CALWHT010000047.1, read as the reverse complement.
TTTTTGATTGGATTTTTTTTCAGTGCGTGGTAGGTTTCCCTTCCGAAAATATAGTGGGTTGCAAAGCCTGGCATAGGAAAAACTCCTTTCGTGTCATACTATAGATTATAACCATTTTCAGGAATCCTGTTAAGCTTGCCGCATACAATTTAAGAAAAAAGTAATAAACCTTTGTTGACAGAAAAAATACGGATGATGCAATGATATGTAGTAATGAAAACCATATCATGCGTATGATTATACAGTCAAACTATAGAATATGTAGTCGGAAAATAGACAAAAATGTCGAAATATATAAAGAACAGATACAAAGAATACCGATTGCATATTTAAAAAACAGGGTTGGTTTTTTATACTTGCTACTGATAAATAGTTGGAAAAAGTAAAAGTAACGGAGGTTCGAAATTATGGCGAATATAGCATTAGCAGTAGAAAGAAAAGCATTCGGTGTCGCCATTGATGCGGCGCTTAAGAGTTTAAACAAGGACCGGCAAAAAGGTCTGCTGCAGATTGTAGACCTTGCGGAAAAATTTATGGGGAATAATTTCAGCGTGGAAGCATACGAGGGCGCGAGAAAGATGATTCAGGATCCGGAAAATAAATGGATGCGTTACGTGAATCGTCTTTTGGATGAGACGGACCCGCATGTCGCAAAAATCACGGCGCTCAATCTCGGATTTCAGGCAGCCTTCTACGGGACCAAGACAATTCGGAAAATGCGCGAGATACATGACTGCAATATTCCGTGGTTGATTTTGATGGATCCGACCAGTGCGTGCAATCTTCACTGCACCGGCTGCTGGGCGGCGGAGTACGGCAATAAATTGAACCTGACCTTTGAAGAGATGGATGATATTGTCACACAGGGTAAGGAACTTGGCATTTATTTTTATATGATGACGGGCGGAGAGCCGCTTGTGCGCAAGGCGGATGTTATCAGACTCTGCGAGAAACATGACGACTGCGCGTTCCATTGCTATACCAACGGAACACTGGTAGACCAAAAGCTTTGCGATGATATGAAGCGCGTCGGAAATCTGTCCTTGTCCATCAGCCTTGAGGGCTTTGAGGATGCGAATGATTTCCGCCGGGGAAGCGGTGTTTATGAAAAAGTTATTCGGGCGATGGATTTACTTCATGAGAACGGATTGATTTTTGGAAACAGCGTATGCTATACTCGTAAGAACATGGAAGCGGTGACGTCCGACGAGTTTTTTGATTTGCTGACCCGCCACGGAAGCCGTTTTGCATGGTACTTCCATCTCATGCCGGTTGGCATGAACGCTGCTCCGGAGCTGATGCCGACAAAGGAGCAGAGAGAATATATTTATCACAGAATCCGCGAGGTACGTGCGATGGAGGGCGGCAAGGAGATTTTTGTGATGGATTTCCAGAATGACGGTGAGTATGTCGGAGGATGTATTGCCGGAGGCAGAAACTATTGTCATATCAATCCGAAGGGTGATGTGGAGCCCTGTGTATTCATCCATTATTCGGGAGCGAATATCCGGGAGAAGTCTCTTCTGGAGTGCTTAAAGCAGCCGCTGTTTATGGCCTACAGGGATAACCAGCCGTTCAACGAGAATATGTTAAGACCCTGTCCGATGCTGGAGAATCCGGAGATATTGCAGAGGCTTGTGAACGAAACGGGGGCTCATTCCACCGATGTTGAGGAGGAAGAACCCGTAGAGCATTTATGTGCAAAATGCGAGGCCTATGCCCGCGATTGGAAAGAAACGGCCGATAAGCTTTGGCAGGAGCATCATTACCAGCAAAAGGGATATACGAACTTTAAAAAGAAGTAAGAGGGGATTTGTATCAGTATCAGTAAACGCAAAAAGCAGGTAATCAAATGGATTTTGGTTGTGGCGGTGATTGGGATTATCATATATACATTCCGGGATTCGGCGCGTCCTATTTTTAAGCAGTTAAAGCAGACAGATCCCCTGACGGTAATCGGAATCTGTCTGATGGCCGCTGCCTACCAGATCATAGAGGGGTGGATTACGACGGTGCTGGCCAAACAGTATGAGCCGTCGTTTACAGGGAAAATGGGCGTGACAAACGCCTTTTTCTGTTCCTTTTATCGGGTTGCCACGCTCGGGAGCGGAGCCGGAGTGGCGGCAATTTTTTATCTGAATGAGCACGGCGTGGAATATTCCAAGGGCTTCGGGCTTTATATGCTCCAGTATGCCTTTCACAAAATCAGCATAGCGCTTTTTTCCGTGATTTTCTTTGTATGCAACTGGTCCTTTATGTGGGAGCATTACAGCGGCTATGCGGGACTTCTGGCAGCCGGCTATTTCATTACGCTTTTGATTACCCTGTGCCTCATTTTGTTTTGCTGTTCCACGCGCTTTCATAAACTCATTTTCGCATTGCTTGATTTCGCCAATGACCGTTTTCGGGGAAAATTTAATTCCGCGATATTTGAGCTGCACGGTCAGTGCGACATGATGGAGAACGCGTCGAAGTACCTCCTGAAAAAAAGAAGGATGGTGCTGCTTATTATCCTGATGAATCTTTTGAAGTTCTGTTTCTGGTACGGAATACCGTATCTGGTACTGCGGGAAACCGGAAGCGTTTCTCTGGCACAGGTCATGGCGATTACATCGCTTTCGGTAATGCTTGCGGCGGTAATCCCGTCGCCGGCCGGAATCGGTTCTACGGAGTTTGTGCTCATAGCGCTTTTTTCGGGAATTACCGGGACAGGCCTGGCAGGCTCCGCGTCTCTTTTATACCGGTTCGGAACCTTCGTGTTTCCGTTCCTGGTGGGCGGAGTCATTGTGCTGGCGCGTCATTTTCGGGCGAAAAGGGTTGCTTTCGTGCAGAAGTAGGCGCGTGTGTGCCTGTCAGTATATTTAAGGAAAAGATAGCCGTCGTACAGACGGTTATTTTTTTGTATACGAAATTTCCGAAAAGCTTAAGAAAGTTTTAAATTACTGGGTATAAAAAGAACCGTTGAAAATTCGGGGAAAAAGCTCTGAATCCCTTTGTTTTCAACGGTTTCGCATGTTGTAGAAAGATTGTTTTGTGTGTTAAGAAACAGTAAAAAAATG
>CALWHT010000046.1 GCA_944380515.1 uncultured Roseburia sp. | reverse complement strand
CTCTGTTCTTTTCTTCCCATTTCAGCCTCACTGCGAAAAAATTTTTTTGTCATACTTCTATTTTCGCAGTGAAGCTGTGCATTTTCAATAGGTTTTAGTGCGAATTATTTTTACCTGTCAGAACTGGCCAGATGATATCTCCCGTACCGCTGTTTGCGTTTGTCACCGGGTCCCGGATGAGCTTCGCCGGCTTCTTTAAATCCGCGCCGGTAAAAGCGCCCGGCAAAAGCTCATTTAAGCGGAATATCCGGTAATCTTCCTTTGTATTCACCAGGATAATCCGAAACCTGCTCCCATCGCAGAATTCAGCCATCACCTGCCTGCATACACCGCAGGGATAAACGTAATCGTCCGCATCTCCGGTGATGGCAATCGCCTCAAATTCACGTTCTCCTTCCGACACCGCTTTAAAAAACGCCGTGCGCTCCGCGCAGTTCGTCGGTGAATACGCCGCGTTCTCGATATTGCAGCCACGGTAGATTTTTCCGCTTTTCGCCAAAAGCGCCGCCCCTACTCTGAAATGCGAATAGGGTGCATACGCGCGCTCCTTTGCCGCGATCGCCTCTTCTGCAAGCAATCCAATATCCATATTTTACCACTCCTTCATATGCATATAACAACATTTTAACTGAAAAAGACCCCCGTGAAAAGCCCTTTCCGTTTTACAAATTTAAAACAAATTGACATAATTTTCTTGTGCTCATGGAAAACTTTATGTTATGATAAAAAAAATTGCTTTATCGGTATAAAGTAATAAATAAAATAAAGGAGGGTTATTATGACTACGAATCGATTTTGCGAAATCACCCCCGAACTGCAGCGCCTGTCAAAGCTCAGCGAACAGTGTTCGATGATTGATCCTGATTTATATACGAAGTATGATGTCAAACGCGGTCTTCGTGATATTAACGGAAAAGGTGTTCTGGTTGGACTGACCGAAATTTCCGATGTCTGCTCTACAAAGATGGTAGACGGGAAATCAGTTCCCGCCGACGGAGAGCTGTATTACAGGGGCTACAACGTCAAGGACCTGGTAAGGGGCGTCTCGGATCACAGCTACTCCGGTTTTGAGGAATGTACTTATCTTCTTCTTTTCGGCAAGCTTCCGAACCGAACGGAACTGGCAGACTTCAAAAAAATGCTGGGTGAATACCGTACCCTTCCCACAAGTTTTGTACGCGATATTATCATGAAAGCACCCAGCCGGGATATGATGAATACGCTGGCCCGAAGCGTTCTTACACTTTATTCCTATGACGATTTAGCCGACGATATCTCACTCCCGAATGTTCTCAGGCAATGCCTGCAGCTCATCAGTTTGTTCCCGCTTTTATCCGTGTACGGTTATCAGGCATATAAGCACTATCATGACGGTGCAAGTCTTTTTATTCACCCGCCGAAAGCCGAATATTGTACTGCTGAAAATATTTTACATATCTTAAGGCCGGACAGCCAGTTTACCCCTCTGGAGGCAAAGCTTTTGGATACGGCTCTTATTCTTCACATGGAGCACGGCGGCGGTAACAATTCCACCTTTACCACGCATCTGGTATCTTCCTCCGGTACAGATACCTATTCCGTCATCGCAGCGTCCCTTGGCTCACTGAAAGGACCCAAGCACGGCGGCGCAAATATCAAGGTTGTAAAAATGTTTGAGGACATGAAATCCAAACTTTCCGACTGGAGCGACGAAGATGAAATCCGCCGGTACTTAAGAGCGCTGCTTCACAAAGAAGCTTTCGACCGTGCCGGACTGATTTATGGTATGGGCCATGCCGTATATTCCCTCTCCGACCCCAGGGCGATGATTTTCCGCTCCTTTGTGGAAAAGCTCTCCGCCGAAAAGGGCTATGAGAAAGAATTTGAGCTCTATTCCGCTGTGGAACGTCTGGCGCCGCAGATTATCGCGGAAGAACGCAAAATCTACAAGGGTGTCAGCCCCAACGTGGACTTTTACAGCGGCTTTGCCTACAGCATGTTAGGACTGCCGGTAGAGCTTTACACCCCGATCTTTGCGATTGCAAGAATTGCCGGATGGAGCGCACATCGGCTCGAAGAGGTTGCCATCAACGGCAAAATCATGCGCCCCGCATACAAAAATATCGGGGAGCACAAAACCTATATCCCGATGGATATGCGTTAAATTACTTTTACCCGTTAGAAACGTGCGCCGCCAGGCGCACCAATAGAAAAATGGCCGCGCCAGAAATCCGGCGCAGCCATTTTTTAAACCTGTACGGCCGTAAGCTCAAACCAGAAGACCGTTCCGCCTCCCGGCGGGCTTTCCACTCCATATTCCGCGCCGTGCAGCTCCAGTATATTTTTTACAATGGAAAGCCCAAGCCCCGTTCCCATCACAGCGCGCCTGTGAGTCTTATCCACCTTGTAATAGCGGTCCCACACATACGGAAGGTCCTCGGGCGCGATCCCTTCCCCGCTGTCCTCCACCTCAATGCGTACCTTTCTCCCGTGCATGTTCTGCCGGACCGAAACCGTCTTATCCTCCCCGGTATAGTTAATGGCATTGTTGATCAGATTATACATGACCTGAAACATTTTATATTCGTCCGCCTCCACCATAACCTTTCCGTCATATTCAAAGCTGATCACATATCCGTCCTGCTCTTTCAGCTTACCATACCGCTCCAATACCGCCTGTATGCTGTCCGTGAGGTTATAGCACTGCGCATTTTTTTCCATGACGCCCGCCTGCAGCTTGGAAATATCGAGCATATCGTTGACAAGGTTCGTCAGCCTCCCTGCCTCATCAATGACAACCTGCACATTTTCCGGCGTATTTTCTCCGGGGAGATCCCGCATTACCTCCGCGTAGGCGATAATCATGGTAAGCGGTGTCCGCAGATCATGGGATACATTTGCAATCAGTTCCCGGCGGAGCCGCTCATTTTTCCCCAGCTCCGCCGCGGTAGCGTTTAGAGTATCGGAAAGCTCCGCCGCCTCGCGGTAATCCTTTCCCTCAAATCGAACATCAAAATTCCCCTTTGCCATCTCTCTGGCGGATTCGTTGATTTTAATAAAGGATTTGGAAACCTGCCTGGAAATTAAAAACGCGATCACCAGCGACAAAAAAATCATAATTACCGTAATCCATATCAGCTCTATCCGCAGCGTATTGACCGTCGCGTCCACCGGTGTAAGCTGAGTGTTTACCATCAGAATCTGCTCCTCGCCTTCCACCATGACGATATTCACGTAGATGACGCTCTCGGCCCGTTCCTGCCCGTGATTCTGTATAAATCCGTCCTTAATAAAATCAGGAGGTTCCGGATGCGGAAAATCTTCATTCGGGAACGTAAGATTTCTGCCGCCCTCGTATTCCACCTTAAGAGTGCCGCCGTTTTCCTTCGCCTGCTCATAGTAGGCCGCGAGCTGCTCCTTCGGCATGGTGCTAAGCCTTGAATTCGCAATATATTCGGCGCTGTACAGCTCGTTTCCGTCCGTATCAGCCACAAAAACAGCCATATTGTTCTTTGCGGCAAGCTCGTCGATCATAGTGCTTTTATCACCGGCATCCGACTGAAGTATCGCAAGCGTCTCTGATGTAAATTTCTCCGCCTCCCTGCTTTTTATCATTTTATATAACGAATCCAGATAACAAATCTGAATCAACCAGAGCACGACGAGTAAAATCCCGGTAAATACCAGAAGATACGTAAATATTTTCCATTTAATGCTGATTTTTTCATGCCTCAAACCGATACCCCACCCCCCTGAGCGTTACAAGGAATCTGCGGTATTCTCCGAGGCTGCTCCGCAGCAGTTTAATATGCGTATCCAGTGTTCTGTCGTCGCCGTAATAGTCATAGCCCCAGACCTCGGTAATCAGCCGCTCCCTCTCGAGCGCAATGTTACGGTTTCGAACCATATAAAACAGCAGATCATATTCCTTGGGAGAGAGCTCCGCGCGTTTACCGTTCACCGTCACCGTGCGCCCGGTAAAATCCACCACAAGACCCTCTGCCTGAAAAATTTCATGCCCGCCCGTCATGCCTTTCGGCTCATTCCTGCCGATGACGACCTTCACCCGCATCATCAGTTCCCGGGGAGAAAACGGCTTTACCACATAATCGTCGATTCCCAGCTCAAAGCCGTGGATTTTGTCGTATTCCTCTCCTCTTGCGGAAAGCATGATAAACGGTATATTTTTGATTTTGCGAATTTCCCTGCATGTCGAAAAGCCGTCCAGCTCCGGCATCATCACATCCAGTATGATCAGGTTAAAATCCTCTTTGCGGCATATTTCCAGCGCTTCCATCCCGTCTCTCGCTTCCGTGATCTCATAGCCCTCAAATTCGGCGTATTTACGGATGATTGCACGGATTTTTTCCTCGTCGTCCACCACCAATATTCTCTGCTTCATGAATTACTCTCCTTTATTTCTTATCCACCAGCATACCGTATTTTTGTGATGGCTATGTGACAGCAAAGCGATTTTTTTCATTTTTCAGAAATGAGACAAAAACCGCTCTCTCGCCGTCCCAAGGGCACGCCAAAACCAGAGAAATACCGCCAAAAACACCAGTATTTCCACAAAATCCACGGCTCTCGGAAGCTCTATGACCCTGCTCACAAGTCCGAGCGCGCCTACAATGACGAGCGCCGCTCCAACCAGCGCCTCCTTCCAGTAGATAAAAGAAATAAATCCCTGCTCATCCCTGCATTTTTTCATTTCCTCCTCCGCCAGAATGATTGAGCTGATTTTTCCGGTTTTTTTCATTTTCAGCCCGGCCCCTATCATATAAACTCCGAAAACCGCTATCACAATGTCAATGATAATTACCATAATTCTGCCTCTCATTTTTCTTTTTGTCCTAATTATAAACATTAATATCTGCCAGCGCAATCAAATGTAAAATTTTCTCATAAAATAACATATTTTCCCGGATAAACGTTGAACTATTTTTTTAACTGGTGTAAAATAATAATAAATACATTTGGGACGGGGGAGAAAATCATGACATTAGACGATGCAAAAATTCTCATCAGTGACGATTCTATTTTAGCAAGAAAACAGTTAAAGGACATTATTTCCCGGTACGGAAATCCGACCTTCCTTGAAGCAACCAACGGCCAGGATACCATTGACATTTATAAAAAAGAACGGCCGGCGCTCGTTTTTCTTGACATTGTAATGCCGGTCAAGGACGGAAACGCCGCCATCCGCGAAATCGTAAGCTTTGATAAGGACGCCGACATTATCATCGTGTCCTCTGTCGGAACCCAGTCACAGCTTCGTGCCGCGATTGACGCCGGCGCCAGCGACTTCATCCAGAAGCCGATTAACGCCGAACAGATCCATCACGTTATTACTTCAAGGTTTGAAGGGAGATAAACATGTACGCTCAGTTTTTTGGGAATTACCTATTGTCGCATGGAGTCGTTACGAAGGAACAGCTTGTGCATGCCATGCAAAAAAAAGCCTCGATACATTTAAAGCTCGGTACGCTCGCCATCCATGCGGGTTACATGACTGCCAACGAGGTGGATCAGATTATCATTCTGCAGACGCATCAGGATAAACGTTTCGGCGAGCTTGCCATCAGCGAGGGCTACCTCACGCAGGCACAGGTAACGGAACTGCTGAAAACGCAGAATACTGATTTCCTCCTTCTCGGACAGGTCCTGCTCGACGACGGGGTGATTGACAACGAACGGCTGCAATCCCTGATTATCGACTATCAGTCGGAAAATGAAATCTGCGAATCGGACTATTCGAATGAGACCCGCGAGGTTATTGACCGTCTGGTGGAGAATTTCTTTGTAGTGACGGAGCGCGCCCTTTCTACATATGAGCTTTCCTTCATTCGGTTGCTCTTTAATAATCTGGTACGCTTTATCGGAGACGACTTTACACCCACCTGCCCCTGTCTGTGTCAGGAATATCCGACGAATTACTGCGTTTCCCAAAAAATCGAGGGCCGTTTTTCCATTCGAACCTACCTTGATATGCCGGAAAGCACCTGCATTGCCTTCGCTTCCAGATATGTGGGGGAGTCGTTTGATTCGTTTGACGAATATGTACAGGCTTCGATAGAGGATTTTCTGAATCTTCACAACGGTCTGTTCAGCGTTAATATGTCGAATGAATACGGCATTGAGTTACAGCTTGAGGTGCCCAACAATGAGACCAGCGAGCTTTTAACCTTTGAAAAAGAAAGCTATCTGCTCCCGATTATTTACCCGTTCGGAACGATTTATTTCGTTTTTGAACTGCTTGCCGCAGAAGCATAAAAATGTGACGGATTTTGAGTCAAAAAAAGATTGCCGCAATATTACGGCAATCTTTTTTAATTATTCCATTCCAAGAAATTTCTTTACCACCTGCGGCATCTCCTGCACTTCGCATACAGTCTTATGAAGCACCTCTGCACTCCTTAATTCCTCTACCGCTTTCGGCACCGCCACATTCCCGATTTTCGAAAGCTCATCGACCAGCTCAAATTCCGACATGGATTCATATTTTTTGTCAATCGCGGACATAACGCTTCTGCTGAATTTAAACGGACTTGCCGTCGAAGCGATGACAGTCTTTGTCTCCGTGTCTCCGGTATCCTTTTTATATTTCCGGTATACCTCAGATGCCACCGCCGTATGGGTGTCAATCACATAGCCCGTCTTCTCATATAAGGAGCGGATGGCCGTTGCTGTTTCCTGCTCACTTGCATAATTTCCGTAAAAATCTGAAAGCTGCGCTTTCATCTCCGGTGTGATTTCATAGCTTCCCTTCGTGCTTAAGCTCTGCATCAATTCCGCGTTTTTACCGGCATCCTCGCCCGCAATGCGGTAAATCAGACGCTCTAAGTTGCTGGAAATCAAGATATCCATCGACGGGGAGCTTGTGAGCATAAACTCACGGTTTTTATCGTAAACGCCCGTCGTAAAGAAATCATAAAGCACCTTATTTTCATTGGAGGCGCAGATTAATTTTGCAACCGGCAGGCCCATATTTTTTGCATAGAAGGCTGCCAGAATATTTCCGAAGTTTCCGGTCGGAACCGCAATGTTAATCTTTTCCCCCTGCGCGATTACACCGTTTTCATACATTTTTGCATAGGCGTATACATAATAGGCAATCTGCGGAACCAGACGCCCGATGTTAATCGAATTTGCGGAGGAAAACTGATAGCCCGCCGCATCAAGCTCTTTTGCCAGCACCTGATCGGAAAACATTTCCTTTACCCCGGTCTGTGCCTGGTCAAAATTGCCGTGAATACCGACTACAAAGGTATTGTCTCCTTTCTGCGTCACCATCTGCTTTTCCTGAATCGGGCTGACGCCATTCTTCGGATAAAACACGATGATTTTGGTGCCCGCAACGTCGGCAAAGCCGGCGAGCGCCGCTTTTCCCGTATCTCCGGAGGTCGCTGTCAGAATTACAATATCGTTCTTTACCTGATTCTTTCTCGCCGCCGTAATTAAAAGATGCGGAAGTATGGAAAGCGCCATATCCTTAAACGCAATGGTGGGGCCGTGAAACAGCTCCAGATAATATGCCCCGTCCGCCTGTACCAGCGGAGCAATCTCTTCCGTATCAAACTTGCTGTCATATGCCTTGTCAATGCAGTTCTTTAACTCCTCCTCGGTAAAGTCGGTCAGGAACAGCTTTAATACCTCATAGGCGGTCTCCTGATAGCTCATCTTCGCAAGCTTCTCGATACTGATATCCAGGGAAGGAATCCTCGTCGGTACAAATAAACCGCCGTCCCCTGCCAGGCCCTTTAAGATTGCCTGTGATGCCGTTGCCTTTTCCTCTGCATTTCTGGTACTCGCATACATTAATTCCATTTTCTCGTCCTCTTTATCCTCTTGATTCATGGTTCCACGGAAAAGCCCCAGACTTTCGCTCCGCTTCCAATATTCTACATTATATAAGAAACTCTCCGTTCATGTCAATGTATTAAAGCATTAAATTGTATTCTTCCCTCTCTTGCATCCCTTCCGGCAAAATGCTATGCTATATTCGACTTGATGATTCACGAAAGACAGGGAGGGGCTTATGCTGCCAGGCGTATCTCTTGCAAAACAAAAAAACGGCACCGTTTACTATCGCGCCGGCATTCAGTTTTCCGGCAAACATATCAGTCTCGGAAGCTTTTGCACGGAACAGGAGGCCCACGAGGCTTATCTGGAGGCCGCTGCTATCTTACACGATACCTCCGTTACGCTGAATCATCCCCATCTGCTTAAGCTGCTTTCCCATGAAAAATTTGTGGTGCTGTTGAATTTTCGGGATAACCGTCTTTATTTCCGCAATCCCATATATCTGCGGAAGGGCTATTTCAGCTATTTTCTTTCCGAAACCCTGGAGCTGAAATTTGATATCGACGATCTGTTCTACTACGCCAGCCACAAAATACAAAAACGGCAGGGCCATTTATTCGTCAGCGATTACGGCATGCAGTATTCCATTCTGTCACGGTACGGCATCCGCCCATACGCGGTAGCCGGACGCGATTACCGGTTCGCCAACGGGGATTCCACCGATTTCCGCTACGCGAATATTATCGTTATCAACCGCTTTCACGGTGTTTTCCGCCATACTGTCAAGGGGAAGGTGCGCTACCGCGCCGCCATCCACATCAACGGCATGTATCTGATTGGCACCTATTCCACGGAAGAAAAAGCGGCGGTCGCGTACAATAAGGCGGCTGACCTTGCAAAAAACGCCGGAATCAAAAAAAATTTCCCCGAAAATTATGTCGAAGCCTTTTCCCCCAGGGAATACGCCGAGGTTTACACAAATATTAAAATTTCTGCGCGTTACCAAGACTATCTTTCGCGGATTTCCGAAAAATCCTGAAGCAGGAAAAACAGGGGCTGTTTACCCCTGTTTTTGTACTCTATTTTTGATTGATATAGTTGACAAGTCCGCCGCAGTCAATGATTTTCTGCATAAACGGCGGAAACGCCTGCCCCTGATAAGTGGTCTGTTTTGTCACATCGGTAATCACTCCGGTGTCAAAATCCACCTCTACCTCATCCCCCGGCTCAATGGCCTTTGCCGCTTCGGGACATTCAACGATGGGAAGTCCGATATTGATGGCATTGCGGTAAAAAATGCGCGCAAAGGTCTCGGCGATGACACAGCTTACCCCTGCCGCTTTGATGGCAAGAGGCGCATGTTCCCTCGAGGAACCGCAGCCAAAGTTTTTATTGGCAACGATGATATCCCCTGCCTTGACTTTTTTCACAAAATCCGCGTCAATATCTTCCATGCAGTGAACCGCAAGCTCCTTCGGGTCGGAGGAGTTTAAGTACCTTGCGGGGATAATGACGTCAGTATCCACGTTATCCCCATATTTAAACACATGACCTTTTGCTGCTTTCATGTCTGTTTCTCCTTTTCCATACTGGATTGCTCGGGCCGCCATATGGCAGCCTCTTTTTTCTTACGGGAAACTACGTTCTACACTTCGTCCGGTCCCGACAATTTTCCGGTAATCGCGCTCGCCGCGGCAACCGCCGGGCTTGCAAGATAAATTTCGGAATCCACATGTCCCATTCTCCCGACGAAGTTTCGGTTTGTGGTCGAAACACAGCGCTCATGCTCCGCAAGAATTCCCATATAGCCGCCGAGACACGGGCCGCAGGTCGGCGTGCTCACGATCGCGCCTGCCTCAATAAAGGTTTTGAGCAGACCTTCCTCCATCGCGTCGAGATAAATCTTCTGTGTGGCCGGAATCACGATAACGCGGACGCCCTTTGCCACCTTTTTCCCCTTCAGAATGGAAGCGGCAACGCGCAAATCCTCCATTCTTCCGTTGGTACAGGAACCAATGACCACCTGGTCGATTTTGATATCCCCGACCTCATCAATGGTCTTTGTATTCTCCGGCAAATGCGGAAATGCCACGGTAGGCTTTAAGGCGCTCAAATCAATGGTATACACGGCATCATATTCGGCATCCTCGTCAGCCTCATAGACCGTGTACGGGCGCCTGGAATGTTCTTCCATATACTGTTTTGCGCGGTCATCTACCGGGAAAATACCGTTCTTTGCACCCGCCTCAATCGCCATGTTGGCAATCGTAAACCGGTCATCCATAGACAGATAAGCAATTCCGTCCCCGACAAACTCCAGGGATTTGTAGAGTGCACCGTCTACGCCGATCATTCCGATAATATGCAGAATGATGTCTTTTCCGCTGACCCACTTCGCGGGCTTTCCGGTCAGGACAAATTTCATTGCCGCCGGAACCTTAAACCACGCCTTTCCGGTCGCCATGCCGGCTGCCATGTCGGTACTTCCGACACCGGTGGAAAATGCGCCGAGCGCGCCGTAGGTACAGGTATGCGAATCCGCCCCGATGATGACGTCACCGGCTACCGTAAGGCCTTTTTCCGGCAAAAGCGCATGTTCAATTCCCATCTCTCCCACGTCAAAATAATTGGTAATCTCATGTTTGCAGGCAAACTCTCTGACGCATTTGCAGTGCTGCGCGGACTTAATATCCTTGTTCGGCACAAAATGATCCAGCACAAGCGCGATTTTATCCTTGTCAAAGACACCGTCCGCCTTCATCTTATCCATCTCATGAATGGCTACCGGCGAAGTAATGTCATTGCCAAGCACCAAATCCAAATCGGCCTCAATGAGCTGTCCGGCACTGACCGAGGAAAGTCCTGCGTGAGCCGCAAGGATTTTCTGTGTCATCGTCATCCCCATTGCTATATCCTCCTATCTTAAAATCATTGCGTTTGCAGAAAGGCACATAGCCCAGCTGCTTTTGTGTGATGTGTGTGTGCGGGACTCCGGCGATACGCTTTCGTCCTGTCTGTAATTGATTCTAGCACAGATACTACTATAATAAAAATACATAATAAATATATTTACCATAATAACCAGTTATGATATAATAAGCAAAACAGAGGGAACAAAAAGGAGAATGCCATATGAACCAGAATCTTTCATCCTACCGCATTTTTTATACCGTGGCGAACACCGGGAATATATCAAAAGCTGCCAAAGAGCTGTATATCAGCCAGCCGGCCATCAGCAAATCCATCCAGAAGCTGGAGGAAAGCGTCGGCTGCCGCCTGTTTTTAAGGAGCTCCAGAGGCGTTGTACTGACCGATGAGGGCAGGCTGCTCTATGAGCATGTCAGCCGCGCATTCCAGACCTTAACGCTCGGGGAGGAAAAGCTCAAACGCTCGATCGAGCTGGGTGTCGGCCATCTGAAAATCGGCGTCAGCGCCGCGCTCTGCAAATATATGCTGCTTCCGTATCTCAAGGAATTTATCCGGCGAAACCCGCATATTTCGATTTCGATCGCCTGCCAGTCCACCAATGACACCTTAAAGCTTTTGGAGGATAACCAGATTGATATCGGGCTTATCGGCAAGCCACAGAACCTGAAAAATATTCATTTTGATTTTCTGGAAGAAATTGAAGATGTGTTTGTATCGACGAAAGATTATATCCGCAATCTGCGCGCCAGAGGCGTCCAGAAGGATCAGCTTTTGTCCAATTCCACGCTGATGCTGCTGGATAAGAACAACATGACCCGCCAATATATTGATGATTATCTGCAGGAAAATCAGATTCAGGCAAGGGAATCCATTGACATCTCCAACATGGACCTTCTGATCGACTTTGCCCGCATCGGCCTGGGAATTGCCTGCGTCATCAAAAGCTTCGTAGCGGAGGACTTATCCTTAGGCGCGCTGGTAGAGATTCCGCTCGGAATCCCTATTCACAAGCGCGAAGTCGGCTTTGCCTATAAGCCCTCCCCGAAGCTCTCCAAATCACTGAACGAATTTATCCGGTTCTATCAGAATTTTCCGGGATGACGAATTAATCCCTGAAATGATAATAAAAATAAAATACCAACACCGGCAGGCAAAAGCTGACAAATATCACAAGCATCACCGGAAGTGTGATCTCCCGTCCGCCGGACACAATGACGGCATAAAGCAAAAGGGCTGCGGGCGGAATCAGTGCATACAGAAATTTCAGTTTCCGGTAGCGCTTCTTTGGTATGTCCTGCGGCAAGGCTTCCCCGGGTTGCAGCATTTCGCAGTACACCACCGCCCCGAATCTGCCCAAAACGCGCTCTGCCCGGTAGGCTACGCCGTCCAGCAGAAATTCGGGATACATGCTCTCTTTCGTGATGACCAGATTCCGATGATTTTCATCGGCATAGGCAAAAAGCGCCTCCGTAAATTCCTCCTTTGTCATGCACATCGTATCCGGCCGGAATGAAAACCTCTGCTTTGCCTCGGATTCTGCCACTTTCTTAAAATCCCGAAGGAAATCCGCAAAAACAGCGCCCGATTTTTCCCGCTGCTCCATCTTCTCCAAATAAATTTCGGCATTCAGTCCCTCCAGACTCTGCTCCTTTATTTCGTCACAGAATTCCAGTGCATCCTTAAGACGCTCCTGCTCCCTTCTAAGGCGCTCTTTCTGCGCTTTTACCGCCGTCTGAAGCGGACGCTCCCCTTCCAGAAGGCTTCGGATGTCCTCCAGCGGCATATCCAGCTTACGGAACAGCTTAATCCGAAGCAGAAGCTCCACATCCTCCCCGGAATATTCCCGATACAGATTTTCCGGATTCCTTTTCGGGTGAAGCAGCCCCTGCTTTTCATAATACCGGATATTCTGCTTGCTGATTCCGGTCAGCTTTTCTACATCCCTGATATTGTAATCTGCCATGTCACACTCCTCCTTTGCCTTGATTGTAAAGGATATACCTGCTATAAGGTCAAGGATTTTGCGCTATTTCTTTTCAAAGTTGTATAACCACTTTGCTTTTAAGAAATAAATGAGAAATATGACAGAGCTGATAAACCAGGTCAGCGGGTATGCCCAGAAAATCACCTGAATATCCGGAATCAGGCGCACGGTAACCATAATGTAGGTAATGCGGATCAGACACCAGGAAATCAGCATGACAAACATCGGCACCGTGGATTTTCCCGCTCCGCGCATAATTCCCGCAATGCAGTGTGAAAACGCCAGGAAGCAGTAAAACAGTGCCTCCACATGTGCCTGTCTCGCTGCAAAGGCCACAACCTCCGCTTCACTGTTAAAAGCCGCCGCCAGATACGGAATCAGAAAATACACGGCAACGCCCACACATTCCGCTAAAATTACAGAACAGGTTATCCCGAAATAGGCTCCCTTTTTTGCGCGCTCATACTGTCTCGCCCCAAGATTCTGCCCGATAAAGGTTGTCAGCGACATGGCAAAACAGGTGATAGGAAGAAACGCAAATCCTTCAATTTTGGAATAAACACCACAGCCCGCCACCGCCATCACGCCAAATTTGTTGATGTTGGTCTGAACAATAATATTCGCAAACGAGATAATCGAATTCTGCATACCGGACGGAAGTCCGATATTGATTATCTGACGAAGCATTCCCTTATGAAAGCGGATATCCGAAACGCGTACCTGATAGACATCCTGCGTCCGCATCAGACGTCCAAAGCATAAAACCGCGCTCACTGCCTGGGAAATGATGGTTGCCAGTGCCGCCGAACCGACGCCAAAGCCGAGCACCCCGACAAACAACAAATCCAAAACCACATTGACCGCCGAGGAAATCATCAGATAATAAAGCGGATGTTTGCTGTCTCCAACGGCCTGTAAAATTCCCATCATGATATTGTACATCACAAACGCCACGGAACCCGCAAAATAAACGCGGAAATATGCGATAGAATTCGGCAGTACCGATTCCGGCGTTCCCATCAGAACCAAAATCTGAGGCGCCAGAATCATACCGATGGCGGTCAGGATACAGCCCGCCGCCAGACCGAACGCAATATCCGTATGAACGGCTTTTTTTAAGCCCTCGGCATCCCCGGCCCCGAAATATTTGGAAATGACGACGCCGGCTCCTACGGCGATCCCGTTAAAAAAGCCCACCATCAGAAAAATCAGGCTGCCTGACGAGCTGACTGCGGCGAGCGCGTCACTTCCCAGAAAATTTCCGACGATTAATGAATCGACGGCATTATACAACTGCTGAAAGAGGTTCCCCAAAAAGAGGGGGATTGCAAACGATACAATCCCCTTCCAGATGGAACCATTTAATAATTTTGTTCCCTTTTCCATTTCTTATTTCATCACGATATTGACAATCCGTCCCGGAACATAGATTTCCTTGACAATATTTCCGGTCAGCTTATCCGCAATGGATTCTTTTGCCTTCGCAATGACATCCTCCTTTGCGTCGTTTCTTCCGATCGCCAATGTCCCTTTCATTTTTCCATTAATCTGAACGGCGATTTCCACGGTATCCTCCACCGTTTTTGCCTCGTCAAATTCGGGCCAGGACTGCTCATATACGCGTCCCTCCCCGCCGATGAGCTGCCAAAGCTCCTCGGTGATATGCGGCGCAACCGGATTGAGCAAAACGATCAGCGTCCGATACTCGCCCTTTGTCACCGCGTTTTTCTTATAAAACTCATTGATCAGCGCCATCATTGCCGCGATTGCCGTGTTATACTTCAGGTTTTCAAAATCGCTGCTGACCTTTTTGATGGTCTGATGCATTTTCGTCTCCAAATCCTTGGAGTAGCCTTCCTCGGGCGTCATAAGATCCTGCAGCTTCCATACACGCTCTAAGAACCGGCGGCAGCCCTTTACGCCGTCCTCTGACCAAGAGGCGCTCAAATCAAAGGCGCCGATGAACATTTCGTATGTTCTTAAGGTATCCGCGCCGTAATCCCTCACAATGTCGTCCGGGTTGACGACATTTCCTCTGGATTTTGACATCTTCTCACCGTTTTCGCCGAGAATCATACCGTGAGAGGTACGCTTCTGGTAAGGCTCCGGACACGGAACCACGCCCTCATCGTAGAGGAATTTGTGCCAGAATCTGGAATAGAGCAAATGCAGCGTCGTGTGCTCCATGCCGCCGTTGTACCAGTCTACCGGCATCCAGTATTTCAAAGCCTCGGGGCTTGCAAGCGCCTCGTCGTTGTGCGGGTCCGTATAGCGCAGGAAATACCAGGAGGAGCCTGCCCACTGCGGCATGGTATCTGTCTCACGTTTTGCCGGACCGCCGCAGCACGGACAGGTGGTATTCACCCAGTCGGTCATCGCCGCAAGCGGAGACTCGCCGTTGTCTGTCGGCATATAGCTCTCAACCTCAGGCAGCATTAACGGAAGCTCACTCTCGTCAAGCGGCACAAATCCGCATTTCTCGCAATGCACAATCGGAATCGGCTCGCCCCAATAACGCTGGCGGGAAAATACCCAGTCCCTGAGTTTATAATTGGTTTTTGCCGTTCCGATGCCTTTTTCCTCGAGATACGCAATCATTTTCTCCTTGGCGTCCTTGACCTCCAACCCGTTTAAAAACTCCGAATTAATGAGGACTCCGGTCGCAACATCGGTAAACGCAGCCTCGTTGATATCCACTTCCTCGCCGTTTTTCGCAACAACCTGAACTAACGGCAGACCGAACTTTTTCGCGAACTCCCAGTCCCTCTCGTCATGCGCCGGAACCGCCATGATCGCACCCGTTCCGTAGGACATCAGCACGTAATCGGAAATCCAAATCGGAATTTCTTTCCCGTTGACCGGATTGACTGCCTTAAGACCGTCAAGCACAACGCCGGTCTTTTCCTTTGCAAGCTCAGCGCGCTCAAAATCGGACTTTTTCGCAGCCTCCTCACGGTATGCCTGAATATCGTCCCAGTTTTTCAGTTCATCCTTATATTTATCGATCAGCGGATGCTCCGGGGAAACAACCATGTAGGTTGCACCGAACAGCGTATCACACCGCGTCGTATAGACACGGAGCTTTTCTTCCTTCCCCGCAATCGGGAAATCCACCTCAGCTCCCTTGGATTTTCCAATCCAGTTTTTCTGGGATACCTTGACGCGCTCGATATAATCCACGTCATTTAAGCCCTCGAGCAGTTTCTCCGCATAGTCGGTGATTTTCAACATCCACTCACTCTTGACCTTGCGCACTACCGGAGAGCCGCAGCGCTCACAGACGCCGTTTACCACTTCCTCGTTGGCAAGGCCTACCTTACAGGAGGTACACCAGTTAATGGGCATCTCTTTTTTGTAGGCAAGGCCTGCTTTAAACAGCTTTAAAAAAATCCACTGTGTCCATTTGTAATAATTCGGATCCGTGGTGTTGATCTCCCTATCCCAGTCAAAGGAATAACCCAGTGAGTGAAGCTGCTCCTTGAAGCGCTTTACGTTGTTCTCGGTCACAATCTTCGGATGGATTTTGTTTTTGATGGCATAATTCTCCGTCGGAAGCCCGAATGCGTCCCAGCCCATCGGATAAAGTACATTGTAGCCCTGCATTCTTCTTTTTCTTGCGACAATATCAAGCGCCGTGTAGGGTCTTGGATGTCCTACGTGAAGCCCCTGTCCTGACGGATAAGGAAACTCCACCAGTGCGTAATATTTGGGCTTTGTGTAGTCGTCGGTGGCCTGAAATGCCTTTTCATCATCCCAGATTTTCTGCCATTTTTTCTCGACCACCTTGTGATTGTAAAGTTCTGACATATTTTCCTCCTTCAATAAAAAGAATCCTGCTCCGCAGGATTCTCCGCCTGCGGCGGGTTGCGACAGCAACATCTGCCATTCCGCCGCAGTGCGATCCCTGCGGAGCTTTTTTGTATCATAGGAATATTGCAAAGCAATTTCCTATGATATAAAAAATCTCCGTCTCCTGACATCCGCCCAAAATGCATCTGCCCTTAGAGACGAAGACTTATCATTCTCCGTGATACCACTCTAATTCGTATTCCCCGCCAGACCTTTCTTTTCTCACGTCCGCGGCTTCCTACGCTCTCGTTATCCTTAACGCGGATGATTCGCTCTCCTCAACTTTCCATAACACCGATGCTCTGCTTCATTTTATTTGACAACACGGTTTATTTTAACATATACCATGTATTTGTCAAGATTTGCCCGTCAAAAAAGCGGGGACTTTTCGCCCCCGCCCAAACCCACTATGTATTCAGAGATTAGTTATTGATTAACTTATCTTCTTCATTGTTCCAGCTATACAGCTTACGGATTTCCTTGCCGACTTTCTCAGACGGATGCTCTGCCGCAAGCTTTCTCATTGCCTTAAAGTGTACCTGTCTTCCTGCCGGAGACATATCCAGTAAGAAGTCTTTTGCAAACGTACCATCCTGAATATCGGAAAGAATCTGCTTCATCGCCTTCTTGGTGTCCTCGGTAATAATCTTCGGTCCGGTGATGTAATCGCCGTACTCAGCCGTATTGGAGATGGAATATCTCATTCCCTCAAAGCCGGACTGATAAATTAAATCTACGATTAATTTCATCTCATGGATACACTCAAAGTAAGCGTTTCTCGGATCGTAGCCTGCCTCTACCAATGTCTCGAAGCCTGCCTGCATCAGTGCGCATACACCGCCGCAAAGTACTGCCTGCTCTCCGAACAGGTCTGTCTCTGTCTCGGTACGGAAGGTTGTCTCAAGCACACCCGCTCTTGCTCCGCCGATACCAAGCGCATAAGCAAGCGCGATATCCTGTGCCTTTCCGGTTGCGTCCTGCTCAACCGCGATTAAGCAAGGAGTTCCTTTTCCTGCCTGATACTCGGAGCGAACCGTGTGTCCCGGAGCCTTCGGAGCAATCATCGTAACGTCTACATTCTTCGGCGGAACGATGCAGCCGAAATGGATATTGAAGCCGTGCGCGAACATTAACATGTTGCCGTCCTCCAGGTTCGGCTCGATGTCCTTCTTGTAAAGGTCTGCCTGCTTCTCATCGTTGATAAGAATCATGATGATATCGGCTTTCTTTGCAGCCTCTGCCGCTGTAAATACCTCAAAGCCCTGTGCCTCTGCCTTTGCCCAGGATTTGCTGCCCTCGTAAAGACCGATGATGACATTGCAGCCGGAATCCTTTAAGTTCAGCGCATGCGCATGTCCCTGGCTGCCGTAGCCGATGATTGCGATGGTTTTTCCATCCAAAAGAGAAAGGTTACAGTCTTCCTGATAAAATATTTTTGCTGCCATAATTCATTTCCTCCAAATTAATTTATTTCTGTTTTTCATCCTATAATGTCCTTATGCTTCCGTCCTCGTCGATAATGACGACATCCGAAATGCCGCGGGACAATCCTGTAAGCCCTGTCCGCGCCAGCTCTAATATTTCATAGCCTGACAACAGATCAAGGAATGCGTCCAGCTTATCCTGATGTCCGGTCAATTCGATGACCATGGAATCATGTGTGACATCCACGACCTTGCCGTGAAAAATCTCTGATACGTTCAGAATCGACTGGCGCTCCGTATCTTTTGCACGAATCTTGACTAAAATCAACTCCCTTGTCACGGAGGAGCCGGGTTCCAGCTTCTTGATATCCACCACGTCTTCAAGCTTGGCAAGCTGCTTTTCAATCTGCTCTAAAATCTGCTCATCCCCGCTCGCCACAATGGTAATCCTCGTGTACCTCGGGTCTGCGGTCACGCCGGAGGAAAAGCTGTCGATATTATAGCCCCTTCGGCTGAAAAGCCCTGAAATATGGCTGGTAACGCCCGGATTATTCTCCACTAAAAGAGATAATACCTGTTTTCTCATAGAAATCTCCAATAGTTTCATACTTTAAACACACATCACACTAAAGCTATGATAACACATCGAAATTTTTTGTCAATAAACAAATGCGAAAAAAAGCTGCCGCAAAGTTTGCAGCAGCCCTGCTGTTATTCGGAAAGCAGATTTCCTTTCCCGTCACGGTCAATTTTGCCGCAGAGAATCAAAATTCCCTCCACAAAGCCCCAGATTCCGGAAACTACAGAACCGATGCCGCAGGTAGCGACTGTAATGACAAGCTGAGCCACCGCTTTTCCGGTATAGCCCAGATAAAAATTATGTACGCCAAATGAGCCCAAAAATATTCCCAAAAGTCCTGCCGCAAGCTTTGACTTATCCCCCTTCGGTCCATAAGCCGCAAGTGAAACACCGCAATTTAAGCAGACCTGGCTCTGCGGCGGCGTCGGCTGTCCGCAATTCGGACAGAAATTCTCTCCCGTCCCTTTCTGCGCTCCGCATTTTACGCACATTACCGCCTGATCCGTAACATACTGCTGCCCGCAGTTTCTGCAATACATAACAAATTCCTCCCTTATTCATCCTGTAACGATTCTATTCGTCTGTCGGTATTATATACCATACTTAAAGTAAATGTAAAGGTACTACATAAGCTTCGCGGTGATCATCCAAATGACCGCGGCGGCAACAAACCATACACCCATGGTCCTGGTTTTCTTTTCGGCTTCCTTATCTCCGCGTTGCTCCTTCCGCGTGCAGGCGGCCGGCGCCGCCACCATAAACAGTCCCGTCAATAACAATACCATCTGAATAAGCGCCATAACTCCCCCTTAGATCATAATTCCTGTATTTTCCTTGCTTTTTTCAATAATTCTGTTCAGCTTGCGGAACGGTATCGCCAGCACAAGACCGATGAACAGAGCTATCACGATATAAAGTCCAAGCATGCCAATATCATTCCAGTAATCCATTCCGTACATTCCTCCAATGGTTTCTCTCATGGCATTCATTCCATAGGGAAACGGCAGATATTTATAAACAGAGCGATAAACCTCTGGCAGCGTTTCAATGGGAAAGGTACCTCCCGCCCCTGCCACCTGGATAACCATTACAATAATCGCCAATGCTTCTCCGACGTTTCCGAAAGCAACCGTCAGTGCATAAATCAGCAGTGTGAACACCAGACTGCTGATTGCAGCCGCCAACCAGAACAGGAACGGATTATGACACTGGATGCGTATGTAAAACAAATCACCCAGCACCGTTATCAGCGTCTGCGCCTGTCCTATCAGAAAAAAGGTAATATACCTCCCGAAAAACGCCTGATATGGCTTTATGTTATCTATCCCCTGCTCAGGCTCAACCTTCACATGAATGATGGCAACCAGAATCAGAGCTCCAACCCAAATCGCCAGTATTGTATAAAACGGTGCCATTGCGGACCCATAATTTTCAATTGTGTAAATACCTACCGTGTCCAGATTCACCGGAGACGAAATGAAGCTGCCAAGCATAGAAGGATCCGTTTCCAAAATCTCCATAATCTGCTGATACTGTTCATCCTGCTGCAAGGCTGTAAAATCAGCAATCACCTCCGCCAGTCTGCTGTATAAGTCCTGTGCCATCACAATGGACTGTGCAAGATTCGCACTGCCCTGATCCAGCGTTTCCCCATAGCTGTTCAGTACATTTTCAACATCCTCAAAATCCGTGTCAATACCGTTCAAAACAGAACCTGCTGCAACCATTGAATTCTGCACAGCGTTCATAGTGCTTTCCAACTCCGGCATTACCGAATGTTCAAATGCAGCTTCCAGGGAAGAAAGTGTGTTTAAGCATCCAGCAATCTCCGTTTCAATCTGTGTACGCAAAGCACTGACTTCACCGGACGCCGCGGTACCGCTTTCTGACAGACTGTTCAGATTTGTTTCAATTCGGTCAAGCCCATCACGAATTTCCTGAATCTGCCGCTGCGTTTCAATATCTGCCGTGTTCTCCCAGACTCCAACCGCATTTTCAAACAGTTCTTTCAAATAGGGCAGCACCGCTCCCGGTGCCGCAGTGCCCGACACTGCCGAGCTCTCATAGTTTTCCATACGGTTCAAATCATTTTCCGCCATAACCATTACGCCGTCAAGACTGTTCCTTACCATATCAAAGCTGTAGCTTACCATCTGCGAAACCGTGTCTGCGGTGGCGTTTCCCGAAATCATGAGACTCTCCATACCGCTGATAGTATTCTGTCCGCTGGCGACCATAGAATCAAGTCCCGGCAGCATTACCTGGCTTGTTTCGACAATACTTTTTGCGGAACTCATAATCCCCGAAAAGGAATTCAGTATGTTAATATAACTCTGCAAATCCTCCCCCAGCTCATTCAGCCGCACCATGACGGTATCGGCAGGAGAACTGCCTTCCACATTTTCCCCTGCTAACTCTCCGCCAATTTCAACGATGACCTCCGCCAGTGTACTCACAAACGTTGCGTTCAGTTCTTCCTGAACGCTCGTTCGTGCCTTCTGGGTAATCTTGGGTGCAATCGCGTTTTTTTTCTCATTTTCATAATAAATAATATCCGGGTGTTCAATTTCCCCTCCGAGGAAGCTAATCATATCTCCGGTAAAATCCTCAGGAATCACGATCGCTGCATAGTAGTCTCCACTGTAAACGCCGTCTATCGCGGCATTCGCACTTTCCGTAAATACCCAGCCGATTGTTCTGTTTTCTTCCAGCGTCTCCACAACCGTAGATCCAATATTGACATCAATTCCTATAATATCCGTTCCTTTGTCCTCAGAAAATACCGCAATCTTTAAATTAGAGGTTGCCTCCTCACCATAAGGATCCCAGTTTGAAAAGATATTAAACCACGCATACAAAGACGGGATAACCGAAAGTCCCATAATAACTACAACAGCCACAACATTCTTAGAAATTCTTCTTACATCGGAGATAAAAATCTTACCTATGTTCCTCAAGCTCTGCTACCTCCGTTTCTTTCTCCGAAGTCTCTTCCGGCTCCAGCTCAAAATTCAATGAATCATCCAGCTTTTCCACCATATGCCGGATTCCTTCCCCGACCGTATCCAGTTTCTGTCCAAGCAAGGCATCCACCGTCCCCTGATCTTCACTGCAAATTTCATTTAGCTTTTCCTGTAGATTATAATCTATATATTCTACCGATATCAGATAAACCGCAATCCCAAAAAGAGACACAATCCAGAGAATCAGGAATACAACCTTATTGCTGTCTGTCCAAAACAGCAGCAACAGAAAAATCAACGGAATCACCAAAATGCATTTTAGCCCGATTCTGATTCTTCGCTGATTCTGCTCGTGAATACCTTTTTCGTAAGACACAAGCCTCTCATACATATTCTCATATTTTTCCTTTTCTTCCATTACCGTTCTCCCGTCACATCATTTTGGTATCTTCCATCCGTTTCTCTACAAAGTGATTCAGCTTCACAAAAGGAATACGGATGACCAGGCCAAGCACCAGCGCTGCGGCTGCAAAAATCAACAGCTCTGCCAGATACTTCATGTAATCGCTGCCATACATTCCGCCGATCGTCTCGCGCATTGCATTAATTGCATAGGGAAACGGAAAGAAAATATAAATATTCCGGTAAATGGAAGGAAGCAATTCGATTGGAAAGGTTCCGCCGGAACCGGCAATCTGAATGACCATGACAACCACTGCCAATGCCTTCCCTACGTCCCCAAAAGAAAGAGCCAATGCATAAATCAGCAGCGTAAATGTAAAGCTTGCCAATGCGGCCGCCAGCCAGAACCATATCGGAAATAATATCTGACAGTGCAGCAGATAAATATCTCCAAGTACTATAATCAGCGCCTGAATTTGTCCCAGCACAAAAAACAGCAGATATCGTCCGAAAAACAACTGCCAGGATTTTACACACGTAAGTTCGCCCGGCTCCGCCTTTACCTTAATCAGCGCCACCAGAATGGTACCACCCACCCAAATCGCCAAAACCGTATAAAACGGCGTCATTGCAGTGCCGTAGTTTGGAATCGAATAGACCTTCTCTGTCGTGACAACTACAGGCTCGGAAAAAAATTCCGCATAGTCCTCCGAATCTCCTCCCATAAATTCCAAAAATGCCCGCAGCTTTTCATCTTCACCGACGGAATTAAGACGTGTAAGCAACCTGTCCAGCTTTCCGCTCACCTCATCAATCACAGTCTGTATCTGTTCCAGGCTGGCGTTTGCTCCGATTACCGTAGTCTCTATTCCTGAAAATACAACTCCCATGTCACCTAATGAAGTGTTCAGGTTTGTCAACAATCCCGAGACATTCTCCAGCA
Source organism: uncultured Roseburia sp. (assembly GCA_944380515.1). Taxonomy (GTDB): domain Bacteria; phylum Bacillota; class Clostridia; order Lachnospirales; family Lachnospiraceae; genus Roseburia. The sequence continues at coordinate 24,225 of CALWHT010000046.1, read as the reverse complement.
CCTCAGCCATACTGTCCATCACATTATTAAGCTGCGGCACCAGGCTTTCTGTATACATCCCCTGCATATTTGACACCGCCTGGCTGCAAGCGGACAATATCTGATTCATACCGGAAAGAGATGTATTGACTGCATCCGCAACCATACTGCCGGAAATTTCCGTGTTAATCTGTTCTGTCTGCAATTGTTGGGAAACTCCCATGGCAATCTGATTGATACTGCCAATTGCCTTTTGAATGTCCTGTGCCCCGTTACTGATTGACACTATCGTTTCAATAATTTCCCTGATAGTCTCCTTTTCCTGCTCGGAAATATTTTGCTCAACGATCATTTTTTCCAAATGATCTGTCAAAGCGTCCAACTGCTGGCGCAGAGCCGCCGCTTCCGCCACAGTCTGATTCAGACTGTCCGCTGTTTTCTGAGCCTCCCCGGAAAGGTCTGTACTGCTTAAGTACTCAGAAATCCGATGAATAGAATCCTGGATATTCGTCATCGTCTGATCTACATTTTTATTGAAATCCTCCAGTGAGGCACTCGTCTCATCCAGACTTTGCTTTGCGCCATCAAAACCGTTGGCCCCCTCTGTTATCTGAGAAGAAATCTCAGGTATATCATCGTTTGCATCCGCAACAGCCTCGGCTAATTCTTCGTTCCCTGCGATAAATGCATCAATCATAGCGCTGTAGGAAATGAGATTGTCATTTAACTCTTCCAGCTTGCGCTGAAAATACGAAAATCTTGCAGCCCCGTCAAGCTCTGTTGACAAATCGTTTGTCTGTTCAAAAATTTTTCCCGCAATTACCGAAATAAACTGCTCGTTAATACTCTGCTTTAAGGTTGACACTGCAGAATCGGTAATTTTGGTTGCAACTGCATTCTTTTTTTCATTTTCATAATATACTATTGTCGGACTTTCCAAATCCTGCCCTGACACATGGTACATACTGTATGTAAAATTACGGCTGATAATAATGGCCGCATAATATGTCCCATTGTAAACACCGTCCAGTGCCTCCTCCGCCGTATCTGTAATTACCCATCCAATTGCCTCGTTTTTCTTTAAACCTTCAACGACGGAATCACCCATATTCACAATTGTCCCGTCATCCATACGGCAACCCTCATCCTCTGTGACAACGGCAATCTTAATATTGGACGTATTTGCATAGGGATCCCAATTAGAATAGATATTAAACCACGCATACAGTGAAGGAATAACACAAAGTCCGGCCGCAATCATCAGTGCCAGCGGATTTTTTACCAGTTTTGTAATATCACCTGCAAATATCTTCCATATATTTTTCATTTTGATACTCCCATTTTTCTTTCGGTCATTCCGGCATACCACAATCAAAAATCTTATATATTATATGACAATCTTATATGAAAAGAAATAGTCAAAATGAAGCAGTTGTCTATATTATGAGAATACGGTATTATACACTATTTCGTCCGACAGAGTCTGGGTATGCCTGTACTACTCCCAGGGTCATTTCCCCTTGAATGACCATAATTGCCCCTGTCAAGGCGCTGATAATAAAAGCCGCCTATGCCGTAAAAGCAAGAAAAGGCTTCCGAGAATGAATCCCGAAAGCCTTAAAGCCCTTGATTGTATTGTTTTTCTCTTAGAACTTACCTTCCTTATGAGCTTCCTCAACGGAAACTGCAACTGCTACCGTCGCACCTACCATCGGGTTATTGCCCATACCAATCAGACCCATCATCTCAACGTGAGCCGGAACGGAGGAAGAACCTGCAAACTGTGCGTCGGAGTGCATACGTCCCATCGTATCGGTCATACCATAGGAAGCCGGGCCAGCAGCCATGTTGTCCGGGTGAAGGGTACGTCCCGTACCGCCGCCGGATGCAACGGAGAAGTATTTCTTACCCTGCTCGTTACACTCTTTCTTGTAGGTACCTGCTACCGGGTGCTGGAAACGTGTCGGGTTCGTAGAGTTACCGGTGATGGAAACACCTACGTTCTCATGGTGCATGATTGCAACACCTTCCTGAACATCGTCCGCGCCGTAGCATTTTACGGTTGCGCGAAGTCCGTTGGAATACGGCTTCTCGTATACGATGTTTAATTTTGCCTCTTTGTAATCGTACTGAGTCTCAACAAAGGTAAAGCCGTTGATACGGGAGATAATCTGTGCAGCATCCTTTCCGAGACCGTTTAAGATAACGCGAAGCGGTTTCTGACGTACCTTGTTCGCCTTCTCAGCGATACCGATTGCACCCTCTGCCGCCGCAAAGGACTCATGTCCTGCCAAAAAGCAGAAGCACTCTGTCTCCTCCTCAAGCAGCATCTTGCCAAGGTTTCCGTGTCCTAAGCCTACTTTTCTGTGGTCAGCAACAGAGCCCGGGATACAGAATGCCTGAAGTCCCTCTCCGATTGCCGCAGCAGCGTCAGCCGCTCTTGTGCAGCCCTTTTTAATTGCAATCGCAGCGCCTACGGTGTAAGCCCAGCATGCATTCTCAAAGCAAATCGGCTGAATCTTCTTTACCTGGTCGTAAACATTCAAACCGGCATCCTTCGTAATTTTCTCAGCTTCTTCGATTGAGCTGATTCCATAGCTGTTTAAAACAGCGTTAATCTGGTTAATTCTTCTTTCATATCCTTCAAATAAAGCCATTTTCGTCCGTCTCCTTTCCTATTCTTCTCTTGGGTCGATGATTTTTGCGGCATCCGCCACACGGCCGTACTGTCCCTTTGCTTTCTCCCAAGCAGTATTAGGATCATCGCCTTTTTTGATAAAGTCAGTCATTTTTCCAAGGGAAACGAACTGATATCCGATTACTTCGTTATTCTCGTCAAGCGCGATTCCGGTTACATAGCCCTCAGCCATCTCCAGATAGCGAACGCCCTTCTCCTTGGTCGCATACATCGTACCAACCTGAGAACGGAGTCCTTTTCCTAAATCCTCAAGTCCTGCGCCGATAGCAAGTCCGTCGTCAGAGAACGCACTCTGGGTACGTCCATAGACAATCTGTAAGAATAACTCTCTCATTGCTGTATTGATTGCATCACAAACAAGGTCTGTGTTTAATGCCTCAAGAATTGTTTTGCCCTGCAAAATCTCTGCTGCCATCGCTGCGGAATGCGTCATACCGGAGCATCCGATGGTCTCAACCAATGCCTCTTCGATTACACCGTTCTTTACATTTAATGAAAGCTTGCAGGCACCCTGCTGCGGTGCGCACCAGCCTACACCATGTGTAAAACCTGAAATATCTTCGATTTTTTTAGAATGAACCCATTTGCCTTCTTCCGGAATTGGAGCTGGTTCATGTTTTGCGCCCTTTGCTACGGGACACATGTTTTCGACTTCCTTAGTGTAAATCATTTTAAGACTCCTTTCGCTTAAATAGAACTGTATGTATCAGACTTTGTTATACATTTAACATACCTCATATATTTTCGCACATTTTATGCAATCTATCAAGTAAAAAATTTGTCTATTTTGCTTTTTTGGCAAACTATCCAGTTTCTGCCTGAACAAGCTCACGTTATGAATCTAAAGTTACAAATTTTTTGCCGCAACCTCATTCTTATTTTTGTAAATGGAATTCGCCGGAATAACGCCGCGCACCGAAGACAGCGGGTAAATGTTCGTATGTCTGCCGATGACAGTTCCGGGATTCAGCACGGAATTGCAGCCGACCTCGACAAAGTCCCCCAGCATGGCGCCAAACTTTTTCAGCCCTGTCTCAAGCTTCTCATCCCCGTCCTTTACCACAACCAGCGTTTTATCCGACTTCACGTTAGAGGTAATCGAACCTGCACCCATATGGGATTTGTACCCCAGGATAGAATCTCCGACATAATTGTAATGCGGAACCTGCACGCAGTTAAAAATAATGTCATTTTTCAGCTCCGTGGAATTGCCGACAACAGAGCCCTTTCCTACGATCGCGCTGCCCCGGATAAACGCGCAGTGACGGATTTCCGCGTCCTCGTCGATAATCAGCGGACCGTTTAAGCATGCGGTCGGCGCCACCTTCGCGCTTTTTGCCACCCAGATATCTTCTCCGCGCTGCTCATACCGTTCCGGATCCAGTGTGGGGCCAAACTCTCTTATGAATGCCGCGATTCCCTTCAGCGCCTCCCATGGGTAGGTGAACTGCTCTAAGTATTCTTTTGCAATTGTCTCGTTTAAATCGTATAAATTGCTGATTTTTGCGTTTTCCATCTCATTCTCCATTCTGGAGCGTTTTACGTGACAGGATGCCATCAAGGCTAATCTGTGACGCTCCGCACAGACAGCGGCATAATTTTAATATTAAAACGTCCGGCCCGATATGTCAAACAAAGAAATTTCTGCGCCTTTTATCGTAAATGTTGCCGGGATGTACTCCGTCTAATTCATCGACCACCTTTCTTGAAAGCAGCGCAGTCGTGTGTTACAATGACCCCGACAAATAACATTTTTACCCGACAAGAAGTAACCATTCTCCAGTTTTTATATCAAAAATATAAGTTGATAAAGGAAGGATAAACATGAATAATCAATTTATTCAGGGATTCACGATTGATTGGGCCAAAATCGATCCACACAGTTATTTGAGGAAAATAGATGCCATTAAAGATATGACTGAATTAACCTTTCACAAACCCATAACATTTTTTGTCGGAGAAAACGGAAGCGGAAAATCGACTCTGTTAGAAGCGATTGCTGTTGCATATGGGTTTAATCCGGAAGGCGGCACTAAAAATTATTCTTTTTCGACATATGATTCTCATTCTGAATTGTGTGATGCTGTTAGGATTGTAAAAGGAGTTCGCAGACCAAAATCGGGATATTTTCTTAGAGCAGAAAGTTTTTATAATGTGGCAACAAAAGAGCGGGAATATGCAGATGCCAACCATCCTTCCGAGAAATATCACGAGAAATCCCATGGTGAAAGTTTTTTGGCAATTGCACAAAATTACATGAAAGCAGATGGTATTTATATTTTTGATGAACCAGAAGCAGCATTATCACCCCAAAGACAGTTAACATTGTTATTGAATATATATAAGTGTGCAAAAGAAGGGGCACAGTTTATAATCGTCACTCATTCTCCTATCCTGCTTGGGATACCTGATGCAGAAATATATAGTTTTGACATGGGGGAAGTTCATCTATGTGAATATGAAGAAACTGACAGCTACGTGGTAACGGAAATGTTTATTAACAATCGCGATCATTTGCTGCATAGATTATTGAGCGAATCATATTAAATTGCAAAAAATTGCTTCCGAAACATTTGTTTTCCGGAAGCAATTTTTGTGCAATATTCACCTGCCAAAGGATTCGAGCAGAACGCGCTCATCCCTCATCCATATGAACCGTCCTGTAGGCGTGCCCCACCGCCAGAAGGAAACGCTCCAGCACATCTTTCGTCTTTATGCGCAGGCTCGCGGTATTGACACACGGATGGCAGCCAAGATAAACTCTGATTTCCTTTTCCGGTCTGCCGGCGGTATCTCTTGGGCTGCCTTCCACTAATTCCACGTATTTCTCATTCCTTTCTTCTCACTCCAAATTTGCCACATAGGCGGCAAACGTAACTGTCCCGTCCTCATTCAGAGTAAAGGTTTCAATCACAAGCTGGCCGTTTTCGCCGTCCGCGTCCGAGCAGGAGTAGGAAAACTGCGGACTCATGCCCGGCGCTTCGTCGTGGAAAAGTGTTTCTTTCGCCACCGTTCCGCTGCCCGCCGCGCCATTTTCCAGCTCATAGGCGTACGTGATGCCGCCGTCCGCGTCCGGCGTGACAGTCATAACCGTACTTTCGACCCTCTTTGCATATTCATCGATATTTTCCGGCGTCAGCCGCTGCATAAAACGGTCAGCGTCCGTCTCCCGCATTTCGCCATCATCCGAAGCCCGAGCCGTATCAATCGCTTCGATCAGGGCTTCCGCCGCTTCACTGTCCGCCATGGACGCATCAAGCGGGAGTACAAACAGCGCGTTTAAGCCGTCATAGCTTTCATTTCTGGCAATCTCCCCCGTCGCCTCGTCATATTGATACGCCTCGCTGTTATAGAACGTCTCTCCCAACACGCCGAGATAAATCGTCCTGTCCGCAAAAGCCGAAACATTATCGCATTCCGCAATACAATAAAGGACTCCATCCTCCAGAAAGCTTGAATAGCCGCCGTTCATGCCTGCCGCATTGTAGCGTCCCGGCTGATAGCCCTGGATAAACGGCGACACGAATATCTCCGCATTATCCGGCATCGGCGTTTTGTCGGATTTTTCAACCGCGACGACAGAATAGGTTCTGTCATCCAACAGCTCGCCGTCTACCTCTGTGACGTAATCCGAAAGCCCCTTTCCCGATACCATACCGAGCAGCGTTACATCATATCCGCCGCAGCTCTGTGTTTCGTTTATTTTGACGGCATCCTCACTCTCAAAGGCCGAAGAAAGCCTGCTGTCCTTTAGATGCTCCGCCACCTGTACGGGTGCGAGATACCGCCATGCCGCATAAGCGCTGACTGTGCAGACGCCAAGCACCAGTGCAGTCGTCAATACCATAGCCGGTACTCTTTTCCATGTTCTTTTCTCCATCTGACTTGTCTCCTTTACACAATGTAATATTTTCTGATTCAAATGGAAATCCGGTTCTTCGTTTGGAGTAAGGGCCTGTTTTAAAATTTCATTGATATCACGTTTCATAGAAAACATCCTCCAATTCCCGCTCTAGCTGTTTTCTTGCATGGTGCAGCCTGCTTTTCACCGTTCCGGCCGGGATTTTCAGTACTGCCGCAATTTCATCGACGGAAAGCTCCTCCATATAGAAAAGCAATACCACAAGCCGGTATTTCTCCGGCAGTCTCCCGACCGCCTGCCTTACCGCCTTCTGCTCTTCCCGGCAGAGGAAGATGGTTTCCGGGGAGGTATGTGCCTCCCCGTCCGCCGTCTTGTCCTCCTGCCCTTCCGCAAAGGAATCCATCCCGGCAATCCGGTTCCGCCAGGCGTATTTGCGCTTTCGGTTTTTCCAGATTCGTATGGCAATCGATAACAGGTAGCTTTTGGGATTGCCTCCGGAATCAATTTTGCCGCCAAGCTCCACCGCCTTTAAAAATGTGTCCTGATACAAATCCTCCGCCTCCGGCGTACTCTTTGCAAGACCTTTGCAGAACGAATAAATGTCTTTTCCGTAAGCAGCTATGCATTGCTCCAGTTCCATCTTTGTCATTTGCCAATCCACCTTCAAGACGTCTTATCGAAGGGAATTGCTTTGCCCTTCACTCATACATTGTAACAAGTCAAAAAATGGTTCACTCCCTCTCAAAATCAAATCGAATTTCTCCGTCCGCAAACAACAGATATGCGTCGAAGCTGCTTCCCGCCTTTGAAGTAAAGCCCGTCACCTTTTCCTTTGTTTTTCCTTCCTCCAAAAGCTCGCGCATGGTTTCCTCGGATAACGGCACCTTCGCCACAGTGTGTCCGACGCGGAAGCCGCAGGCACATTCATAATACCACTGGCTTTTTTGCAGCGGTTTTCCGCAGGCCGGGCATTTTACCGCAGTTTCCACAGGCTTTGGCTTCTCCGGAAAATCAAAGACAATCTGCCCATCCTCCGTCAGCTTCAGCGGCGCGTCGAACATCATGCCGGTTTTGGCGATAAAGCCCTCGATGACGCCGGTCTTTTTCTTTGTCAAAAGCTCCTTTACCTGCGCTTCCTTTAATTTCACCCCGGCAATCTGCCCAATCGAAAACCGACAGCTTTCAGGATTGTCCTTCTCATAATTGGCACAGCCGTACCCGAACGAGGTTTTTATAATTGCACCGCCGCAGAGCGGGCATTTCACACCTGCCACCTTCGGAGCCTCTAAATCGGTAAAATCAAAACGCAGACCGGTAACAGCACCGTTTTCATCACGGTTTAAGGCAATGCGTCCATCAAACTTTTTCCCGGTTTTGGACTGAAAGCCCCGGATGGTTCCGGTGCGCCCCTCCGTGAGAAGCTGTCTGACCTGCGCTTCGCTCAGCGATTTTCCCGCCATTTTCCCAATCGAAAACCGGCAGCTTTCCGGGTTGTCCTTCTCGTAGTTGGCGCAGCCGAAGCCGAACGGCGTCTGCACAATGTCCCCGCCGCAGAGCGGACAGGAAACGTCCTTCACCTTTTTGGCCTCCACATGCTCAAAATCAAACCTGAGACATTTCCGCCCCGTCTCGTCATCGGCGAGCGCAATACACGCGTCAAACTTTTTCCCGGCTTTGGAACGGAAGCCCCGGATGGTTTCGGTGCGCCCCTCTGTCAAAAGCTGCTTCACCTGTTCCTCTGTTAAGTTCTTTCCGGCGATGCTCCCGATGGAAAAATTACAGCCGCTTTTATCTTTTTTATAATTGCTGCAGCCGTACCCGAAGGGCGTCGTCTCTATGGCTCCGCCGCAGACAGGACAGGAAACGCCGAGGCTCTTTTTTGCCGCAAGCCCCCTGCCTTCCTTTCCGACCAGCGGCCTTATCCGCTTTGCAAGCTCGTCCGTACGGTCATGCTCTATCATGGCTACCGTTTCCCTGCGGATAAAATCCTCCAGCTTCTTCCGGTAGTCCTCCATAATAACCGTCCCTCTGGTAATACCGTCCAGTCCCTTTTCCCAGGATGCCGTCATCTTCGGATTCAACAATGCCGGAACCGTCATGCTTACAACCTCAAACACCATTTCCCCCATACGCTCGGGTGTAAGCACCTGTGTCCTCCTGTTGAGATTTAAGTAGCCGATGCGCACCAGCTTTTTAATGATTTCCGCACGCGTTGCCGAGGTTCCGATACCGGAGCCTTTTATCTGCTCCCGAAGCTCCTCCTCCTCGATGAGCTGTCCCGCATTTTCCATCGCAAGCACCATGGAACCGGAGGTATAACGCTTTGGCGGAGATGTCTTGCCCTCGCGGACGGCGTAGCCCTCCGCATGCAGCGCATCTCCTTCCTTTAACCGGTCTGCCAGTAGAAGCAGCGCCTTTCCTCCCGTTTCCTCCTTCTTTTCCCCTTCATCGGACGCCTTTCCCATAATTTCCAAAAATCCGGGCTTTTTTAAGTCCTTTGCGGAGGCAAACAGGCACTCATTTTCTACCTGTACCGTCAGCTTTACACTCTCATACTCCGCCGCCGGATAAAAAATGCTTAAAAACCGACGCACGATTAAGTCATAGACCCGGCGCGCCAAATCGCTTACAGAGCGAAGCTCCGTAAGCTGTCCTGTCGGTATGATGGCGTAATGGTCGGTAATCTTTGCATCATCGGTATACTGGGTGCGGGCAATTTTGCGGTGCGCCCCTTCTTTTAAGATTTTTTCCACGAAAGCGGCCGTCGGCTCATATCCCTTTAAGCGGTTTAAATTTTTCCCGATTTCCTTGGCAACCGCGGTCGAGAGCACGCGGGCATCTGTTCTCGGGTAGGTCGTCAGCTTTTTCTCGTAAAGCTCCTGCGCTACGCTAAGCGTCTCGTCCGGGCTGATTTTGTAACGCTTTGTGCACTCTGCCTGCAATTCTGCCAGATTAAACAGCAGCGGCGCTTTTTTTCTGGTTACGCCCTTTTCCAGCTTTCTGACAAACGCCTGCTTTCCTGTCAGACCATTGATCAGTTCTTCGGCGTTTTCGCGTTTTCGGAAGCCGTTCTCCCGGTAAAGCAGCGGCGATGCAAAATACCCCGAGCCCTCCACCGCACGCCACTCCGCCTCAAATGCACGGGAAGCGCCGTCTTCCGCTTCGGATTCTTTTGGCCCGGCCTCCGTCTGCCCGTCCGCCGAAAAGCTTCCCACGACGCGGTAGAACGGTGTTTCCGTAAAATCGCGGATTTCGCGCTCCCGCAGCACTACCATGCCGAGTACGCAGGTCATCACCCTGCCGACCGCAATGGCGGTATAACTGCTCGTCGCCGCCGCGTCGTTTAAAAGCTTTCCGTACCGCACCGACATTACGCGTGAAAAATTGATTCCCATCGCGTAGTCCTCAATCGTGCGCATGATTCCGGAATTGGCCAGATTATCGTATTCCTCCATCGGCTTTGCCTCGCGGATACCGCGCAGGATTTCTTCCTCTGTCTGGGAATCAATCCAGACCCGTAGCTCCTTCATTCCCTCTCTGACTCCGCCGAACCGCCTTATATTTTCCTCGATGGTCTGTCCTTCCTTCCCGGCGTCCCCAGCCCAGTAAACCGTATCAATATCCGCGCGGTACAGCATCCGGTGTACCGTGTCGTACTGCCTGCTGACTTCGGGAATCACTCCATACTTATACTGCTCGGGTAAAAACGGCAAATCCTCCAGCTTCCACCGTCTGTACTTTTCATCGTATTCCTCCGGGTAAACCATCTCCACCAGATGTCCGACACACCAGGTAATCACATAATTGTCATTTTCTATGTATCCGTCATTTCTGCCGGTCACGCCGAGGATTCTCGCAAACTCCTGCGCCACACTCGGTTTCTCCGTTATAATCAATGACTTTGCCAAAATCCGTTCCTCCAGCCTGTCGTTACTTCTATAATTCGTTCATATCTATCAGAACGAAACGCGAATCCTCCTCCGCCATCCGCACGAGTGCGGGCGCAAAGGATTTTGCCGAAAAAATATAATAATAATTTGCTTTTATCTTCGCCTGCTTCATATTTGCAAAAAGCGCCTCGCACATTTCCTCCGTGACCTCCGGTTTGTCCCAGTTGCAGAGCCCAACCAGATTTTCCCGGATTTCATTTTGGGCGATGATGTCAATCGTGCCCTCCTTGCCGACCCAGGTTCCCATCTTTTTTATTTTTATCGGGAGCTTTCCCGTCAGATCCATAAGCCCCAGATATTCCATGCACACCTCGGTAAAATAGCGGCTCAGATAGCTCTCCAGCCCAGGCGCGATATGGGCGTCGTAGAATTCCTCCGGGGACAGCAGATATAAATCCGAAAGATTCGGATAAACAAAACGGAACCAGAAATTGACATAATTATCCCGAATCCGGTAAACGCCCTTTTTGGTATTCTCCCAGCCCCCGGTCTCAAAGGAAACAACCTTCTGAATCATGTCGGAGGCGGCGAGATTTTTCATGTACACGCTGATTTTTGCCCGTGAAAACCCGGTTTTTAAATATAAATCGTTCAGCTTATCGCAGCCTTCCGCAATCGCGGCAAGAATGGTGTCATATACCGACAGCTCACGCAGCCGCGCGCCGATGATTTTTTCCGCCTCGTTGTACATGTAACCGCTGCGGGACAGTATCTGGCGGCAGATATTTGTCTTTAGGTCAGCCTTCGGGTTCCAGTGGTTGATATAGCCCGGCACACCGCCCGCCACGCCGTAGACCTTGATACATTCGCTGATCGGGTAATCCGGCAGGGCGCGCACCACCTCAAGAAAATTCAGATGGGTGAGCTTGATTTTTCTGTCGATCCTTTTAAGCGTCTCCTCCCCGATACAGGCATCCATTTCCCGCTCCACCCAGGAGACCGTCGAGCTGCACAAAAGAATCAGCACCGGTCCCGGATAGAGCCGCTTCGCCTTTAATTTGAGGATTGCCTCCATGAAATCCGCGTCCCGTCTGGCTATGTGCTGAAACTCATCAATCACAAGAACAAGCTTCGTCGGGTCTCCGCTTTTGACACGCTTAAAATATTCCTCGTAGGCAGGCTTCGCAGGCGTCACCCCAAACCGCCGTGAAAGCTCTTTGCCCATCATCAGCCGCTGTGCCTGTACGGATGCCTGTCTGGCACGGTAATAAAAAAACTTCTTCTTCTTTACGAAGGCCTTAACCAGCAATTCCTTTTCCGAATCCTCCCTGCCGTAAAGCACAAGAAGCTGGTTGCCGGATTTCTGATACAAATCCTCCAGTTCCTTTAAAACTGCCGTTTTCACAACCATTCGCCCATCCTCCCTCTACATTCATATGAAAAAATTATATCATTTTTTAATTTTTTCGGCAACCGGCAACATACCCACTCCCGTTTTCCCCTCACAAAAAAAGAACCGACAGCTTCAGGCTCTCCTGCATATGCCATCGGTTCTTTCCCGTTCTTTTATTTTTTCGTAATATATCCCTGTGCTTTTAGCAGCTCCGCGCAAAGCACTGCGCCGCCCGCCGCGCCGCGCACCGTATTGTGGGAAAGTCCAACGAACTTCCAGTCGTAAACCGTATCCTCACGCAACCTTCCGACGGAAATTCCCATGCCGTTCTCATAATTGACATCCAGTGTCACCTGAGGTCTGTTATCCTCCTCCAGATACTGAATGAACTGCTTGGGTGCGCTCGGAAGTCCAAGCTCCTGCGGAACGCCGCTGAAATTTTTAAGTGCGTCCACCAGCTGCTCCCTAGTCGGGTTTTTGCGGAATTTCACAAAAACCGCCGCCGTATGTCCGTTCAATACCGGAACACGGATGCACTGGCAGGTGATGACCGGAGACTCCGCCGGAACGATTTCTTTCTTCTCATCGTCGATATGTCCCCAGATGCGCAGCGGCTCCTTCTCGGACTTCTCTTCCTCACCGCCGATGTACGGAATGATGTTGCCGACCATCTCCGGCCAATCCTGGAAGGTCTTTCCGGCACCGGAAATCGCCTGATAGGTAGTCGCTACAACCTCATAAGGCTCAAACTCCTTCCACGCCGTAAGCACCGGCGCATAGCTCTGAATCGAGCAGTTCGGCTTTACCGCCACAAAGCCGCGCTTTGTACCAAGCCGCTCTCTCTGATATTTGATAACCTCCATATGCTCCGGATTAACCTCCGGCACTACCATCGGGACATCCGGCGTCCAGCGGTGCGCGCTGTTGTTGGAAACGACCGGCGTCTCCGTCTTTGCGTAATCTTCTTCAATCTTTTTGATTTCTTCCTTTGTCATATCCACTGCGGAAAAAACAAAATCAACCTCTGCGGCAACCTTTTCCACCTCGTTGACATTCATAACAACGATGTCCTTTACCGCTTCCGGCATCGGAGTATCCATTTTCCAGCGGTCTCCTACAGCCTCGGCATAAGTTTTTCCTGCACTTCTCGGGCTTGCCGCAATGGTCGTCACCTCAAACCACGGATGATTCTCCAAAAGAGAAATAAATCTCTGTCCCACCATGCCTGTTCCGCCAAGAATACCGACTTTTAACTTCTCACTCATGAATCCAATCTCCTCGTCTCTTTTTTCTCCCTGACACAAGCTGCGCTTTGTTTGTCCGTCGCACGCAAACAAGTGTCGTCATAGTGAATATATTATGCTATTTCACCCAAAAATGCAATGCCTGTTTTGTCAAAGTTTCACGTGTTTTTCGACAAATCTTGTGCATTTCTCACAACAGCACGTCAGTGCAGCAAAGTATCAATGCCAGTCCGTTTCCAGATATTTCTTTTCCAGAGAGATGACCTGCTCCATCGCTGCCTTTCCCGGCGCCCCGACAGTCAGCCGCTTGTTGACGCAGGTCTCCATGGAAATCGCGTCATAGATATCTTCCTCAAAGACCGGGCTGATTGCCTGTAATTCGGCAAGACTCATATCCTCGATGGCAATGTTTTTTTCCAGGCAATAAAGCACAATCCGTCCCACAATTCCGTGGGCATCACGAAACGGCACACCGTGATTGACAAGATAATCCGCCGCATCCGTTGCATTTGTAAAGCCGCGGCTTGCGGAACGGCGCATGTTTTCCGTCTGGAAACGCATCGTCGCAAGCATCCCGTTAAATAAGGCGATACAGCCCTTTACCGTATCCATCGCGTCAAAGGACAGCTCCTTATCCTCCTGCATATCTTTATTATACGCCAGCGGAAGTCCCTTCATGGTCGTAAGCAGAGACATCAGCGCCCCGTATACGCGCCCTGTCTTGCCGCGCACCAGCTCCGCAATGTCGGGATTTTTCTTCTGCGGCATAATGCTGCTGCCCGTGCTGTAGGCATCGTCAATTTCCACAAACTGATATTCGTTGGAGTTCCAGATAATGATTTCCTCGGAAAAACGGGAAAGATGCATCATAATCGTCGCGCAGGCGGACAAAAATTCCAGCAGATAGTCGCGGTCGGAAACGCCGTCCATGCTGTTTAACGTTGGCCCGTAAAAGCCGAGCAGCTCCGCCGTGTATTCCCGATCCAGCGGATAGGTGGTGCCGGCAAGCGCCCCGGAACCGAGCGGACAGTAATTCATGCGCTCATAAATGTCATGCAGCCGCAGGCGGTCACGTTTAAACATTTCAAAATACGCGCCCAGATGATGCGCGAGCGTAATCGGCTGCGCCTTCTGCAAATGGGTAAAGCCCGGCATAATCGTCTCCGTGTGCGCCTCCATAAGGTTTAAAATCGTAGTCAAAAGCTCCTTTAACAGCGTATCTGTGGCAAGCAGCTCTTCCCTTGTGTAAAGACGCATATCAAGCGCCACCTGATCGTTGCGGCTTCTTCCGGTATGCAGCTTCTTTCCGGTATCTCCGAGGCGCTCGATTAAATTCGCCTCGACAAAGCTGTGGATGTCCTCATATTCAGAGGTGATTTCCAGCTTTCCGCTCTCCACGTCCTCCCGGATCTGCTTAAGGGTACGGATAATATCTTCCGTCTCCTGTCCGGTTAAAATGCCCTGCTTGCCAAGCATTTTTACATGGGCAATGCTCCCCTCGATATCCTGACGGTAAAACTTCCGGTCAAATGTGATGGACGCGTTAAAGTTATATACAAGCTGATCTGTCTCCTTGGTAAAACGTCCTCCCCATAACTGTGCCATAATCATTCCTCGCTTTCGTTCTTTTTCCCTGTTCGTTTTTTCCATTCTACATGAAGTTGTTTTTCCCGGCAAGCCCCTGTTCCTATTCCTCACAGGATTCAGCAGCAGTTCAGCCATGTCCGGTCTTTGTTCCCCCGTCCCTCCTTGCGGCAATCTGCGCGTCCCGCTCACGCTTGGAAAACACGCAGCCGCAGTAATACTGACGGTACATCCCGTATTCCCCGGACAATTCCACAGAGCGCTTATAGCCGTTTTTCTTCTTGAAATCCGAATACAAATACGCTACGCCGTATTCCGCCGCAACGCGCTCCCCGATTTCATTGAGCTTTTCGGCATTTTTCAGCGGACTGATGGAAAGCGTGGTCGTGACGTAATCCATGCCAAGCTCCGCCGCCAGCTCTGCCGCCTTACGCAGACGCAGCTCATAGCATAAAAAACAGCGCTCCCCGCCCTCGGCATCCTGCTCATGCCCCCGAACGGCGTCATAAAAACGTTCCTTTTCATAGTCACCCGCCAAAAACGAAATCGGATTGCGCGCCGGAAGACGTTCAATCAGAAAACGCTGCTCGTCCACCCGCTTCCCGTATTCCTCCTCCGGATAAATATTGGGATTATAATAAAAAACGGTAATGCGAAAATACTGAGATAAATATTCCAGGCAATAGGAGCTGCAGGGCGCACAGCAGCTGTGTAACAGCAGCGTCGGGATCCGCCCCTCCTCCTGATTTTTTTGAATGGTTTCCTCTAAAAGCTTCTGATAATTCTGCTTCATAATATTCTCCAGATTACACTATATCCATAAATTTCTTTCCTGCGCGCCCGTTACGCCTGCCAGGATAAAATCTCTTCCGCCCGGCTCCTCCAGGTATGATTCGCCCGAAACGTCTCATAGGCATGTTCCTGTATAAGCTCCAGCAGCGCAGAATCCGTCAGCAGTTCCTCCGCTGCATCCGCCAGTGTCGTTAAATCCTTCAGCGAATAAAACATCACGTCCCGGCGTGCGGAAAGCCTGGCGCTGCGGCAGGGATTCTCATCCGTGAGCACTGCCGTGCGGTTTGCCATGCCCGCAAGGATGCGGTCGTGAATGCCCCGGTTAAAAATGGGCGACACATCCAAAAGCACCTGTTCCCTTGCAATGCGCTCAAACGAAAGCTCAAACGAAACTCCTTTTTCCCTCACAAAGCAGTCACTGCGGCAGGGACGGTATTTCTCCCAGCCCGTTCCGACCGCCGTAACCGGAATCCCTCTGCGCAAAAGCGCATCCAGCGCAGCCGTGCGGAAATAGTCACGGATATACGCATCCGCCGGATACATGGCGTTCATCATAAGCGCAAACTGACTGTCGGGAAGCGAAAGTCCCTCCCTTTCCAGATAGCGTGAAAACGCCTCCTCCATTGGCAGATTCGGCTCCGATAGCCGCTGGTCGATGATGCTTTTTGTCATGCTGCGAATCGGCTCCGGGGACGCTTTAACAATTTCGTACACCTTGTCCGGGCTGTCATAGGTGCCGGAAAACAGCACGCCGCGCGCTGCGCCCTTCCTGCCGTGGGAAACGGCTTCCACCGCCCCAAGCGGCAGCATATGCACGGTTTTCAACTGAGGATGAAAACGCCTCACATAAGCCGCCTGCCCCTCATCGAGCACGATGGCATGAAAATTCTTAGCACCGGATACCAGGCAGTTGTAATGAAAGAGCGGATGATCCAGGATATAATCGTAAAACGGCCCGTCCAATAAATCAAGCACCGGCGTTCCGTCCTCCGCCGCCAGCCTTGGCAGCAGCGAGTTAAAATCGAAAATAGCCCGATATGGCTTTCCAAACAGCGGCGTTAAGACCGCGTCAAAATCATCCTCCCTGGTAAACTCGCAGACCTCCGTGTCAAAGCCGAGCTGTTCAAAGGCATCCGCAAGCCGGTGCGCAAAAAAATTCCCCGAGCAGTAACAGATTTCCCGGGAACAAAACACCAGAATTTTTTCTGTCCCCTGCATTATCTACTCCTCGATTCCGAACATTTCACGAAAGACGCGCTTTCCGCTTTCCGTCCGAAAAATGTTCCGATATGCCCTATCCACAGCCTGCTCCGTGACCTCGTCCTCATAGAGATTTACCAGAAAATCCGCCTCCACCAAAATCCGGTAATCCGGCCCGTCGATTGCGTCGTAGGTATGATGGTGCCCTACCAGGTAGCAGACACGCGAAACCACCGCCTCGGGAAAACCAAGCCCCTGCAGCATCTCTTCCGCGGGCTTTACGCCCTCCTGTTCCTGGAGTCTGCCGCCGCAGCTTCCGTATTTTTCCTCCGCCGGCCGGATTCCGATATCGTGCACATAAGCGGCGGCCTCAAGCGTCAAAAGTTCCTGCCCCGCAAGTCCCTCCAGCTCTCCGATCAGCCTGGCATAGCTGTGTACCTTCGTAAAATGCTGGATGCGTTTGGCATCCCCCCGGTAATAATGAAGCATTTCCAAAAATAATTGATTCAGCTTTGTCATTCTCTTTTCTCCTTTGCTTTGATAGCTTCCGTAAAACGTGAAAATGGACTCTCACAAAAAGCTTTCTTTCTGCGAAAGTCCATTTTCCTAATCCCGGATAAACCGCAGTGCAAATATGCCTGTCAGATATTCCACCGCACACAATATCATAAAAATGACCGCTCCGCAAAGAATGCCCACGACAATCTGCACCAACACCGCAAGCGCATGCAGCCAGATAGGAACATCATGCAGGCAGGCAGCGATTCCTGCCTCCAGCAGTACGATCACGCACACCGGCACAACCGGCATGTCAAGCGCGATGATACCGATTAAAATCACCGCCAGCACCACGATGAGCACCGCAAACAGCATCAGCATGCTCTGGTTCTCCGCAAAAAGCGCTCCTCCCATGCTCTTTTTTCTCCGTTCCTTTATCGACACACGCTGTTCCTCTTTTTTTACGTAATTTTGTGGTTCACTCATTGTTTCCCTCTCCTTTTCCAGTATCAGTTGAACCCAACTTAGGTTATTATATCAATTTCCCGTACAAAGGACAAGGTTTTCTTTTCGGTCAGCGCACTGCGCTTACACGTCTTCCTCCATAATCGCAATCGTCGCGCTGGTGCCGAGCCGGCTGGCTCCGGCATCCAGCATGCGCCTTGCCTCATCCGCCGTATGAATGCCGCCTGAAGCTTTTACGCCCATATCGTCTCCGACTGCCCCGCGCATCAGCGCCACATCGTGCTCCGTTGCCCCGCCAGTGGAAAAACCGGTGGACGTCTTGACAAAATCCGCTCCTGCCTGCTTTGCAAGCATGCACGCCGTCCTTTTTTCCTCATCCGTCAAAAGGCAGGTTTCAAGAATTACCTTCAGAACAATCTCTTTCCCGCAAATTTCCTTTAAACGCCGTACTTCCTGCAAAATTTCTTCATGCTTTCCATCCTTGAGCGCTCCGACATTGATTACCATATCAATCTCCTGCGCGCCGTCCGCAATCGCCGCCTTTGTCTCAAAGGCTTTGACCTCCGCGGACGTCATTCCAAGCGGAAATCCCACCACGGTACAGACCTTAACTGCGGAATCTTTCAGCTGCTTTGCCGCAAGCGCCGTATAATACTGATTGACGCAGACCGAAGCAAAGCCGTACCGCAGCGCCTCCCCGCAGACCCTCTTCACCTGCTCCTCCGTGGCGTCGGCCTTTAAAATCGTATGGTCAAAATAAGCTGCTGCTATCATCCCAATCTGCTCCTTTCCCAAATATGTGATTTCCTGTAACAAAAAAAGTCCCGGTGAATCTCACCGGGAGCTCTTTGCGGCAAACTGCCGCGCGAAGCCGATAGTCGGACTCGAACCGACGACCTACGCATTACGAATGCGTCGCTCTACCAACTGAGCCATATCGGCACGCCACATGAAACTATTATATACATTTTTCCAAAAAAAGCAAGCCCAAATTTTAAAAAAAATAAAATTTTCTTTTGCCACTCTCCTATTGCTTTTGTAGTTTTCTTGTGCTATAGTAAATCCACGCGGACAAACCGCCGCGTGGACTTTCCCCGGATAACAATATATTCTTCTCCTGTTCTGCGGCAGCGCCGCAATTTTATCAGGAGGCTTATGACATATCAGGAATTCAAATCCCATATCATGGAAACGGCGCAGAACGCGCTCGGTCCAGACGTAACCGTCGCAATTCACGACATTTTGAAAAATAACGATACTCATTTGGACGGTCTGACCGTCTTATCAAACAACAGTAATATCTCTCCCACCATCTATCTTAATCACTATTACAGACAATACGAAAAGGGACGCCCCCTCACAGACATCTGCAAGGAGCTTCTTGCCGCCTGCCGGGAAAATCTGCCCGAAGGCAGCATCGACATTTCCTTTTTCACCTGCTACGACAAGGTAAAATCAAATATTATTTTCAAGCTGGTCAACTATGAAAAAAACCGGGAAATGCTGACGGAGGTTCCTCATTTCCGTTTTTTGGACCTCGCCGTTATCTTCAGCTGTCTGCTGCAGACCGATTCCGGCGGCAGCGCCACCATTCTCATCCACAACCAGCATCTTTCCTACTGGAATATCACAAAGGATGACCTTTACGCACTCGCCTTTTTAAACACACCCAAGCTTTTGCAGTACGACCTCCGGAATATGACAGATATTTTAAAGGAGCTGACGGACGGCTCCGAGGAACTGCCGGAGGACCTCTTCTTCTCCCCCTGCCCGATGTACATGCTCTCCAACCGTTCTAAGCTCAACGGTTCCGCATGTCTGCTCTACCGCGATTTACTTAAAAACTTTGCAAACCGGCTGAACAGCGACCTGTATATTCTCCCGAGCAGCGTCCACGAAGTCCTGATTATCCCTGCCGCGTCCAAAACATTTTCCGATATGCGAGAGTCCTGCGGCGAAGCCGCGGATGCCTCGTACCGCGCGCTGTCGGATATGGTAAAAGAGGTCAACGCCACTCAGCTTTCCCCGGAGGATATTCTCTCCGACCATGTCTATTATTTTTCCAGGGAAAGCTGCCGCCTGACGATGTAAGCGCGCCGGCCGAACCGCTTCTAATATACGGTCAGCTTTTCATACAGCTTTTCGTATTCCCGCACGGACGCTCCCCATGAGAAATCCTGCCGCATCCCGCGCTCTATCAGCCCGCTCCAGGCCTTTGGCTTTTCATAGTACACGGACATTGCATATTGCAGCGTATGCATCATTTCATGTGCATTATAATTGGCAAATGAAAAGCCCGTGCCCTCCTGCGTGTATTCGTTGTATGCCTCGACAGTGTCCTTAAGCCCGCCGGTTTCCCGGACAATCGGCACCGTACCGTAGCGCAGGCTCATGAGCTGGCTGAGCCCGCAGGGTTCAAACAGGGACGGCATAAGAAAGGCATCGCAGGAGGCATATACCTGATGGGCAAGCGCCTCCGAATAGCCGATATTGACCTTTAATTTCTTCGGGTACTTGTGCGCGAAGGCGCGCATCCCGTTCTCATAGCGTTCCTCTCCGGTACCCACAACAACAAACTGCATGTTTTCGCGCTCCAAAAGCTCATCCAGTATATAAGTAATCAGATCAAAGCCCTTCTGGTCGGTCATTCTGGAGACCATGCCAAGCAGAAAAACATCCTTTTCCGCCGGCAGCCGCATATCCTCCTGCAGCTTTCTCTTATTTTTTTCCTTGCCCTGACGATAGGAGACTTCGTCAAAGTGGAAAGGAAGGTAACGGTCGGTTTTGGGATTGTACTCCGCGTAATCAATCCCGTTTAATATGCCGTAAAGCTTATCGCGGCACGCGTACATCAGCCCGTCCAGCCCTTCTCCGCCCTCGGGCGTCGTAATTTCATGCGCGTAGGTCGGACTGACCGTCGTAACGGCGTCCGCATAGACAACACCGCCTTTTAAATAATTTGCCTCGCCGTAGGACTCCAGTTTTTCAGCCGTGAAGATTTGTCTCGGCAATCCTGTGATATCCATGACCTCCGCAAGCTTCCATCTTCCCTGAAACTTCATATTGTGGATGGAAAATACGGTTTTGATTCCGGTATAATATTTCTGGTCGCCGTAAAGCGTCCTCAAAAATACGGGAATCAGCCCGGTCTGCCAGTCATGGCAGTGTATCACGTCCGGACAAAAATCAAGATACGGAAGCGCCTCGAGAACCGCTTTTGAAAAGTAGGCAAATTTCTCCACGTCCTCATATATATTGTTATAAGGCTTATCTCCCGCAAAATAGTACTCGTTATCTACCAGATAATATGTGATCCCGTCGTATTTTGTCTCAAAAATCCCTGCGTACTGCTTTCTCCAGCTTAAATTCACATAAAAATGACATAAAAAATGAAGCTGTCCTTTCCATTGCTCATCCATGCAGGCATACTTTGGAAGGATAATCCGTATGTCATATTCCTTCCTGTCAAAATATCTGGGCAAAGAACCCGTAACGTCTGCAAGTCCGCCTGTTTTGATAAAAGGTACAGCTTCCGAAGCTGCAAATAGTATTTTTTTCATGCGCCAAACCCTCCAAACCTCAAAGAACACCGCTTATACATGTCCCATGAAAGATTAAGATTATTATAACGCTTTTTTTTCCGTCTGAAAAGTCTTAATACATTTTATATGCCAGCCGAATCCTGTCTGTAATCAGTGCGATAAACTCCGAATTTGTCGGCTTTCCCTTGCCGTTGTGAATCGTATAGCCGAACATTTCATCTATGGTATCCATCTTACCTCTGCTCCAGGCAACCTCTATCGCGTGGCGTATCGCCCGCTCCACGCGGCTGGAAGTTGTCTGATACTTTTTCGCAATCGTCGGATACAAAATCTTGGTAATGGAATTAAGCATCTCCATATCGTTGACGGACATTACAATCGCGTCCCGCAGATACTGATACCCTTTGATATGAGCAGGAACGCCGATTTCGTGGATAATCTCCGTCACATCCGCCTCAAGGTTGCGCTCGTTTAAATCCTCCGCCTTCTCATAGGCGTTTACCTTGCGCACCTCAGCCGCCTTTCCGCCCGAGCGCTGCTTGATATGCTTAATACGGTTTAATACCATATCATTGTCAAACGGTTTCATAATATAATAATCCGCTCCGAGATTAAACGCATCTTCTGTAATTTTTTCCTGTCCGATTGCGCTGATTATAATAAATGTCGGGTGTTTTTTGATCGTTTTATCATGATTGACACGGTCGAGCACGCCAAGCCCGTCGAGTTTTGGCATAACAATGTCAAGCAGCACAACATCCGGTTCCTTTGTTTTTATCACATGAAACGCTTCCTCGCCATCTTTCGCCGTTCCCACGACGTTCAGTTCGTCATCACTTTCGATAATATCTCCCAATAACCGCAGCATTCTCTCATTATCATCGGCAATCGCTACATTTAATTTTCCCATTTCAGGACCTCCTGTGACAAAAATATTTGCTATTTGATGATACTGATTCAAGCACGATTTATTTTGTCGAAGAGCGTCGGCAACAGGACAACAAAATCATTCCATCCGCAGTATCCGTGATTAATATATCACAAAAACTACAGATGTCAAACTATTTTTTATGATTCTAAATTACTCTTCCTCCAAGTCCACTGTCTCTCTGCCGCTCACGGTACCTGCCTTTCTTGCCCTGACATATTCGCTTTGCGCTTCTTTCATCATTGTCCTGACATTTTGTCCCTCCATCACTTCTCTCATTCTTTCCCTTAATTCTTCATCTGACATATATGACATATCCGTTCCTTCATTAAGCAGGGAAGACATAAGCTTTACATACACGATACCCGCAGCCGTTACCATGGCATAACCGGCACTGGCTACTATTAAAGCTGCCGTCACGGAACCGATTCCCGGTATCAGAGAAATTGATTCCCAAACGCTGACTGATACGCGTATACATTGTCCAGACAAACGCAGCCTCACCGACTGCCGCAACGCTGGCACCAGCGCCCGGTATCCATGCTGTGGCGGCGCCTGATGCAGCAGCCCCCAATGCATGCATACTGATTATTTTGGCAATATCTGCTACCTCCTGCTCATTTATGACGTTTCGCGGCACTTCCTTCAGCGCTTTTACAACAACATTGGGTTGAAATTTTCCCCCAATGCCGGTTTGTTTTTTATCCTTTTGAACAGCCGACTTCCCCGATGTTCCGGAAACCGAGTCCATTGTTCCTGTCGGTGTTCCGCACTGAGGACAAAACCTTTGCTCCGACGTAAATTTATATCCGCAATTTGAACAAAACGCTTCTCTTTTCACAGCGGCTCCGCAAATTCCACAGAATTTTGCTCCGTCCGGAATTTCATTTCCACACATACTGCAATTCATAATAATCTCCTTTTCTTAGCGTTTTACACGGTTACCTGGTAACCGTGTAAACAGTAAAACAGCCCTCTTTGGTGGAATCGAGAGGCAGACAGTAGAAATCATAGTACCCGTCGTCTAACTGCATTTGCACACAAGTGCCATCCGCTCTAATACTTACAGCTGATATTCGGACGCTTTCAAAATCACGATTACTCACAAAGTCGTTGATGTAATTCATGCATGTAATCAGCATAGTGTTACCATAACTGATTCCCGATGAAATAATGTCATCCTCAGGCAACTCATAATCATCTGCTAATTTGTCGGAAATTTCCACATCTTCCTTATTAATATTAGATTCATCTACCCCTGCGAGGCTATATGCGCGAAACCACTCGTCCGTCATAACATCAGGAACCTGCTCTACAGGGCCGTTATAAAGGTTTTGAGTCTCTGTATCTGTCTTTAACTCAGTGCTTTCCACACTCTCGTCTGCGTATTCCTGGGAACCATTCACAGCACTTTTGTTAACCGTGTAAACAGTAAAACAGCCCTCCTTGGTAGAATCGAGAGTCAGGCAGTAGAAATCATAGACCTCTCCGTCTAACTGCATTACCACACAAATGTCATCAAGTGACATACTTACACCAGCTATTCGGACGCTTTCAAAATCACGATTACTCACAAAGTCATTGATATAATTCATGCACGTAATCAGCATAGTTTTATTAGAAAAATTATCAGAACTGATTCCCAATGAAACCATCTTATGATCAGGCAGCACATAATCATCGGCTAATTTATCAGAAATTTCAACATCTTCCTTGTTGATATCAGATTCATCTATCCCCACGAGGCTATGTGTGCGAAACCACTCATCCGTCATAACATCAGAAACCGAATCTGTAGCGTCGTTGTAACTGCTTTCAGTCTCTGTCGCTGTTTCAGTTTCTTCTGTAACCTGAATTGATTCTTCCGCAGCCTCTTCTGTATTGACCACTGTTGTTGAACTATTGTCCTGCCCGGTTGTGTCAGTCCGCTGAGTGCACGCCACACCGAATGTAATACACGCTGTGAACAAAATAATAATACTGATACCAATAGCAACTCGTTTTGTTTTCATAAATAATACCTCCTACTACAATATATTTATGGTTAATATCCCTTACAGCCAGTAAGGAATTACCCATCTTGTTGCTTAAGCTGTTAGAATGATAAGAGCAATCGGTATAGCGGATACCTCCTTGGACTTTGCGTCCGT
>CALWHT010000045.1 GCA_944380515.1 uncultured Roseburia sp. | reverse complement strand
TACCCGATGACGATCCAGTCTATACCCTGAAAAACGTGATGGAGGAATTAGATTTTTCGGGCCTGCTGGCCTGCTATTCAGATAAGGGAAGAACCGGGTTTAACCCAATCATGCTGTATGCTGTTGTTACCTACGCAAACATGCGAGGGATCCGTTCTGTTGACCGTATTGTAGACTTATGCCAGAGAGATCTTGCGTTTATCTGGCTGACCAAAGGACAGAAACCTCAAAGAGATGTTTTTTATGATTTTAAGGGGAAAAAGCTGACAGGAGAAGTCCTGGATGAATTGAATTACCAGTTCATGCGCCGTCTGGAAAAGGAAGGTCTTATCACTCTGAAAGAGCTCTACATCGATGGGACAAAGATCGAAGCAAACGCAAACAGATATACGTTCGTCTGGCGGGGCAGCCTCAACTATCATCTTGCCGGCCTGCTGGACGCCATAGATGCCCTTTATTCAAAGTACGAGGACGCAGCTATACAGGCCCGCCATTCACCTCAACGTGTTCTGTAGTGTGTCAGTGTTGTAAAAAATCATATCAGAAGGAAGATAGATTAGAAAAGCAAAAGTTAGCCAACATGTTTTATGACGCATTGGTGCCTTTCGCAGAAAGGCGGACTATAAAGATGGAGGTAAATAGGAATAGAAACGTTCATCTTTTCAGGGGGAGGATTAAAAAAATGAGATATATAGTTGTTGAGTTCAAAAATCCATGTTAAACTAATCATAGCAGTTGGAGGTTTATGGAGATTGGTGTGTGGTAACTCAACAATACAACATAAATAAAAAACTGCTATTTTTTTGAAAAAGTAGCGGAATTATGTGCCTGGGGCTGGCCGTCGAGCCAGCGACTTGGTACAATAAAAATAAATTTTAACAAAGGGGAAAGTTATGTTTGACGCACCGGAAATGCTATCAAGATTTTATGGTGAATATAAAGAGAGCATATTTGGAAGGAAAAATAAGGTATCGTTATTCATATATAAAAATTTTATAGAAGGAACAGCAGCGGAGCATTTTGATGGTAAATTTTACGAGCATGATTTTAATGTAAAATTTGAATATGTCAAAGATATCAGAAGGGAGTACATCGAAGGGAAAGAATGTCTTGTTATAGATTATCTGGATGAAAAAGCCATTGTTAATAAAGATAGAATTACTTCGATTATTTTTCCTAATATGAGCAATCTTGACGAGGCGATGGAAACGCTTTTAAGTTTGCGGGAAAAAAACAGAGAAGAAAAAAGGATAAAATTGCAAAAAGAGCAGGAGCGGGCAGAACAGGAACTATTGCGGCAGCAGAAGTACCATGAGGAATGTCAAGTATTTTATAAAGATTGTTATAAGTTTCATATTACGGCTGATAACAATCCTTATTATGAATTACAGAGCGGAGATATGCAGTTTGCAGGGATTTATATTGATAAAGAGAAAAATTTGAATTTTTTGAAAATCGATGGATACAGGCAGGAAGAAAGTAATGCCTGCATTTCTTACAATAAAATCCACTATTATGAAAAGGCAGGCAATGTGCATTATATTTCAGATACGAAGGGCAGCTATTCGAATTTTGGAGGAAGTATTTCAGGAGCGACTGTTTCAAAGACAGCCAGTGTTTTGGGAGGATTGCTGTT
This sequence comes from uncultured Roseburia sp., assembly GCA_944380515.1. Lineage (GTDB taxonomy): Bacteria > Bacillota > Clostridia > Lachnospirales > Lachnospiraceae > Roseburia. Next base: position 22,007 of record CALWHT010000045.1, on the reverse strand, counting down.
TGGACCAATGGGAATGGCCGCGGGAGCATTATTAACCCATAAGCCGGCAAATATGGAAATGCCGGGCAGTACCTTAAGCATTTCGTCGGAAGCGCATAAGATTGATGACAGAAGCGTGATTCTTAATTATTATTCTGACACGAAGCAGCAGTTGATTGACATAGAGCTGCCGGCGGATATATATAACTTTTTGCAGACGTATTTACCGGAGAAAAGATATGGTATAGTGTCAGAAATTGAGAAGAAAAATGCAGTGAAGCAATATGAGAGGACGACAGAAGCCATTGAGGGTGCCGCGCCGCAGATGCTTACTGCGAGTAATGATATGGCGGTATTTGAAAATCGTATCAAGAAGTTAAAAATCATGTATGACAATGGAATTTTATCTGAAGAAGAGTATGCAAATGAAAAAAAGAGAATTTTGAGCGAATTGTAAATGAAAATGCGGGAGGGATACCTATGAGTTCTGTAAATACGCCTGCGCTGGAAACGCAACGTTTGCGGTTGAGGCGGTTTGACTCCAATGATATAAATGCTTTGCTTGCGATTTTCGGGGACAGGAAAACGAATACATATTTGCCGATGTTTCCTCTGGAAACGCTTGCGCAGGCCAGGGTATTTTTTGAACAAAAATATGAAAAGGCATATCAAAGTCCTGTGGGCTATCGGTATGCGGTTTGTCTGAAAAGCGACAATATACCGATTGGTTATGTGCATGTTGGAATGGAGGACAGCCATGATTTGGGCTATGGCCTCCGCTGTGAATACTGGCACAGGGGCATTATGACAGAGGCGGCGGGCGCGGTGCTTCGGCAGCTGCAGGAGGATGGTTTTCCCTATGTTACGGCTACCCATGACATAAATAATCCCTACAGCGGCGCAGTCATGAAAAAACTTGGAATGCGCTACCGGTATTCCTACGAGGAACAATGGCAGCCAAAGAATATAAAAGTCATATTCCGCATGTATCAGTTGAATCTGGACGGCAGGGAGGACTGGGTGTATCGGAAATACTGGGAACAGGCGAAAGTCCGTTTTGTGGAGTCCGGAATAGCATAGACATTTTTATTCAAATTGCGGTATAATAGTACTGGAAAAGAAAATATATGTCAGAGGGGGAAACGGAAATGGAATGCAGAAGGGTACCGCTTAAGGCGGAGGTTGAAAAGTACGAGAAGGGCAAGGGAATGGAGGATGGCTTTGAGTTATGGTCGGACGTTGTGACGGATGGCTGGATTGTGACGGATTTTCTTGTAAAGATTACAAGGGACGACGGTTCCATTGTGTGCCCGTACATCAGGAACCGCCGGGGTATTACCTTTATCGGGGAAGGCGATTATATCATCCGTGACGAGGACGGAACAAAACATGTTTGCGGGGCGGATAAGATTTGGACGCGCTACGAGCGTGAAAGTGCTACATAGACAAGCAGTGTTGCGGGACAAAAAATACTTGCAATTTGAGAAATGCTGGGATATACTTTTAAAGTGATTTTGAGAATATGCGGGTATGGCGGAATTGGCAGACGCGCCAGATTTAGGTTCTGGTGGGAGACCGTGCAGGTTCAAGTCCTGTTACCCGCAGTAGAAAGGGTGCTGATTTATAGGGCATCCTTTTATTTTGTGCCATATTTCGTGTCATACATGAGACAAAATCGTTGAGGAAATTGTAACTTGTGTGATTTCATAACGCAAATGTTTGTGTTTTTTTGTAACACCGAAAAACATATGGGAGAAGCAGGTATGAGATTATTAATTGTAAGACATGGAGACCCGGATTATACGATTGATTCCCTGACAAAAAAGGGCTGGCGGGAGGCGGAGTGCCTTGCGGAACGACTGGCAAAGCTTGAGATTAAGGATTTTTATGTATCCCCGCTCGGCAGGGCAAAGGATACGGCGTCCTGCACGCTTCAAAAAATGAAGCGGGAAGCGGTGGAATGTGCGTGGCTGCGGGAGTTTCATGCCCCAATCCGCCGCCCGGACGTGGAGGGGAAAGAGATGATTCCGTGGGACTGGCTGCCGCAGGATTGGACAAAAGAAGAACGGTTTTATCAATATGACCATTGGTTTGAGCCGGAGGTTATGAAAGAGGGAAAAGTAAAACAGGAATATGACCGGGTGACGCGGCAATTTGACCTGCTTCTTGCAGAGCATGGTTATCGCAGGGAGGGGCATATTTACCGTGTGGAGCAGGCAAACAGGGACACGCTTGTGTTTTTCTGCCATTTCGGCGTGGAATGTGTCCTTTTAAGCCATCTTCTGGGCCTTTCTCCCATGGTGCTGTGGCATAATTTCTGTGCGCTTCCGTCCTCCGTTACGACGGTTGTGACGGAGGAACGCAGGGAGGGAATTGCCGCTTTCCGCCTGAACGGTTTTGGAGATATTTCGCATCTGTACGCAAAAGGAGAGTCGCCGGCGTTTGCGGCAAGATTCTGTGAGGACTATGGCAGCAGTACAGAGAGGCATGATTAAAGCGGCTGAAAACGCTCCTTTTCTTCCGTCCAGCGGGCGTTCAGCCAATCGACGACCTGCTGCTTTCCTTCTTCGGTAAACGGAAAGGTCGCAGAGGTTTTTAAGGAGTCCTCGGTTGAGGCAAAGTTATATGGACCCGGCCAGTAATAGGCGCGGAAGATATCGGTATCATCTTCCGTGTCTTTTTTGATGAGATAGCGCATCCCTCTGTAGCTTCCGGTAAACTGTTCCTTCCGGTAAAAATTAAGGTTGAGGATATCCTCATTTGCAATCATGAAAACACTCCTTTCGATGGAAATGATAGAGAATATTATAGCAAAGGAAGGCAAAATCGGCAAATTGCCGGAAACACAGAGGGGGAAAAAGTATTGACAAATCGGGTTTCGCATGTATAATAATAAACGTGTTGTTCGTGGGCAACACACAACTGTTTATTTTAAAGTGCAACAGGCAATGAGGGCTGTTGGCACTTTTTTTTGCTTACACGAAAATAATTTAACGTGATAACGTGTTACAACAATAATAAAGCAAAGATAAACAGTAGTAAATAATTTTTCTATAAGGAGGAAATATTATGAAAAAGAAACTCATTTCTCTTTTTCTGGTTGGCGCAATGACAGCCGGCATGGTTGCCGGATGCGGCAATTCGGGAAACGGCAGCAATGCCGCAGCGGGAAACGACAGTGCATCCGGTGATGTGGCATCAACGGAAGGCGTTGAGGAAGGAACGGAGAGTACTTTTGACGGTACCTACAGCAACAAGCAGGTAATCCTGGGCGAGAGTTCAGAGACAAGCGGTGACATTACGCCGTTCTGGGTGAACGGTGCGTCAGATTATGACGCTTATAAGCTGGTAACCGGTATGGCTCCGATTGAGAATGACCAGACCGGTAAATGGATAGAGAATCCTACCGTTCTCGAGAACCTTGAGGTTACGGATAATGATGACGGAAGCAGAACCTATACTGTTACAATTAAAGACGGGTTAAAGTTCAGCGACGGTTCCGACATCAATGCGGATGATTATCTGTTGAATTACATGTTAAGATGCGACGAAATGATTGTGGATTTGGAGGCAAGCAACTTAACTGACAGTACCGTACAGTATGTTGCAGGCTACAATGAGTTTTCCAATGGGGAGAGCGACACATTCGCAGGACTTCATCTGATTGATGAAAAGACATATTCCGTAACTATTGATGCACAGTACATGCCGTATTATTATGGGTCAGCTCTGATTTCACTGGAGCCGCAGTCCATGGATTTATGGCTTCCGGAGGATGTTACCCTTGAGGAAACCGAGAACGGTGTAAAATTCTCCGATAACTTTTCTGCTGAGTACATCGGCGATAAGGTACAGGCGGCGAGATACAATTACAATATCTGCTCCGGACCTTACATGTTTACCTCTTATGATGAAAATGCTTACACATACACTCTGACAAAGAACCCGAATTTCCCGGGTAACTTTGAAGGACAGACAGCCAACATTGAGACGGTGCTTGTAAAATATACGCCGCAGGATACGATGATGGATCAGTTAAAGACCGGCGCGGTTGATATTCTCTATCAGGTAGCGGACGGTGACCAGATTGAGCAGGGTCTTGATATGGTAGAAGAAGGCGGTTTTGATTATTTAAGCTATGGACGTGCAGGCTACGGCATGATTTCCTTTAAGTGTAATCAGGGACCGACCCAGTTTAAGGAAGTACGTCATGCTATGGCATATCTGCTTGATCGTGTATCCTTTGCACAGACCTTTACGGGCGGACACGGCATTGTTGTGAACGGACCTTATGGCTCCCAGCAGTGGATGGCAGAGGAATACGCAGAAGAAATCGACGGATTAAACTCCTACACCTATAGCCTTGACTCTGCAATCGCAGAGCTGGAAGCAGGCGGCTGGGTATACAATGAGGATGGTTCCGAATACTCCGGTTCCGGCATCCGTTACAAAAAGCTTGATGACGGTACTTATATGCCGTTAATTATCGAGTGGTTCTCCTCCGATAATAACTCCGTATCCGATTTGCTTGTAACCACTTTACAGCAGAATCCGGATGTAGCGGCAGCAGGTATGCAGATTAATCAGACGGTTGGTACCTTTACCGACTTGCTGACCTACTACTATGACAATTCCGAGGAGAATCCGTATCAGATGTTCAACCTTGCAACAGGCTTCGGCAATCCGTATGATGTTGCATACATGTATGAGCCGGGTTCCTCCAACAACACAAATGCCGTTTTGGGCGAGGAAGGACAGCAGTTATATGATTTGGCAATTGCCATGAATCAGACCGAGGAAGGCGACGATGCCACCTACGCGGAGAACTGGTATAAATTCATTGAATGCTGGAATGACGTATTACCGGAGATTCCGCTGTACTCCAATGACTATCATGACTTCTATACCTCAAAGCTTCATGATTTTGAAGAAGACGGTTATAACTGGGATGTAACAAAGGCGATTCTGTACGCAAATATGGAATAGTCCGGAAGTGACAGATTTTTACCGGGAGAGAGGGGCAGATATTCTGCCCCGCCCTCCGGTATAAATTCCTGCAAATTCTTTGATCGTTTCTTTTGGAATGGGATCAAAGGGGCATGTCAGGATTTTGTTCCTAAGGAAACGAAGAAGGAAAATCAAGTGAAGGTTGGTTAAATTATGTTAAAGTACGTTGGGAAAAGACTTATATACATGGTAGGGGTATTCTTTGTGGTATCCATTATCCTGTTTATCTTGTTCAATAATGTACCTGGTGACCGTGCGTTAAACCAGGTTCAGAACTTAAGAGGAAAGGTGTCGGACGAGACCTTTCAGCTCCGTTATCAGGAGGCGCGCGACAAGCTGGGCCTGGATGACCCGATTCCGATTCGCTATGTGAAATGGATGGGAAATCTGCTGAGGGGTGATTTCGGATATTCCTCTTTCTATAAGAAAGACGTTATTGATGTGCTCGGAACCCCGCTTTTAAATACCATTCAGATTAATATCATGGCGACCATCATTGCGCTTGCCATAACGATACCGCTCGGTATTCACTGTGCGGTGAAAAAGTTTTCCAAATTTGACAATGCCATACAGGTGCTGACAATTGTCGGCTACAGTATGCCGCAATATATTATTGCCTTAGTATTTATCTTCATATTTGCCGTGAAGCTCGGCTGGTTCCCCATCAGCGGCATGAATACGCCGAACTTTCAGGGAACAGGGCTGGCGTTTGTGCTCGACCGTATTCACTATCTCGCACTGCCGGTGATTGTTATGACGGTTGCTTCGTTGGGCAGCATGACGCGCTATGTCCGCGCGGCGATGATTGATGCCCTGCGCATGGATTATATCCGTACCGCCCGTGCGAAAGGTCTGCGGGAGAAGGTCGTGATTTATTCCCATGCATGGAGAAACGCGCTGCTTCCTGTTATTACGCTGATTATCACTTGGTTTATGAACATTTTCATGGGTTCCATTGTCATCGAGCAGATTTTCCAGATTAACGGAATCGGTAAGATGTATTATGTGGGTCTGATGAACCAGGATTATGATGTGGCGCTGGCAGTCAATATGCTCTACTGTGTCATCACCTTAATCAGTAACCTGATTACCGACTTAAGCTACGGAATTGTTGACCCGAGAGTCCGCATCAATAAGTAGGAGGAACGAAACATGAAGATGCTGAAATACCTTTTTGGAAAAAGGGATAAGGAACTTGACATCATGCAGGAAGAAGCGATTCAGAGTCCGTTCCGTACCGTTGTGAGAAATTTTGTATCAAATAAACTTTCGATGGGCGGTCTTGTGGTCTTTTTGATCATTTTCCTGATTGTCTTGATCGGACCGATTTTCAACCCGATTGATTTGAGTGAGCAGGAGGAAACACAGATTAATGTGGGACCGGGGCTTAAGATGCTGGATGTGCCGGACGAGCTTGAAGGGAACGTAAAAGAAATTTCCACCGGATCTACCTTCAGCGTCGGTCTTGACAATGACGGCAATGTTTATGTATGGGGCTATACCAAGGTCAGCAACCGGATTGATGTTGCGGACGATATGCCGTCAAAGGAGGAGCTGGGAAAAGTTGTTTCTGTCTCCGCGGGCTTTGACCATGTGATGGCCCTCAATGAGGACGGAGAAATCATTACCTGGGGAAGCGACCGTATGGGACAGTGTCAGCTTCCGATGGAAGTGAAGCATGAAAAGATTAAGCAGATTGCGGCAGGTTATCAGATTTCCTATGCGCTGTCGGAATCCGGTGAAATATTCTGTTGGGGAAATGAAAACCTCAATGACGTGCGTCTGACCAGAAGAAACGGCAACAGCAATATCGCAAAGATTTCCGTGGCAAATACGACGCTGATGGCGCTTACCGAGGACGGAGAGGTAAGGCATATGGGAAGCCAGAGCTCGGATATCTCGAAAATCCCCGAGGACTTAGGCACTGTCAAGGACATTGCGACGACCGCGGATGCCTGCGTGGCGCTGCTGGAGGACGGTTCCCTGCGTATTTGGGGAAAGGCGAATAAAAGCGAGAGAGAAATTCCGGAAATGGACGGAGAAATCGTATCCATGTTCGGAGGAAGATATCATATTACGGCTCTGACTGATCAGGGCACGGTGTACTCCTGGGGAAGCAATACGAAGCATCAGACGGATGTTCCAAAGTCGGCACAAAATGTAGTGGCGATTTACGGCGGCACCTATCAGAATTATGCGGTGACAGAATCCGGGGAGATTGTGACTTGGGGCTTAAAGGGTTATCTGCTTGGAAGCGACGAGCTGGGACGTGATGTGTTTACCCGTATCTTAAACGGCGGACGGATGACAATGACGATCGGTGCGATTTCCGTTATCATATCCACTGTCATCGGTATCATTATCGGCGGTATTTCCGGCTTTTTCGGTGGCTGGGTAGACATTGTGCTGCAGCGTCTGACCGAGATTGTCTCTTCCCTGCCGTTCCTGCCGATGGCGATGATTTTAACCTCCATCATAGGAAACAGTATGTCGGAAAATGCGAGAATTGCCCTGATTATGGTGATCCTGGGTGTGTTAAGCTGGCCGAGTCTGGCTAGGCTTGTCCGTGCACAGGTGCTTGCGGAACGTGAGCAGGAGTTTGTAACGGCGGCGAACGCCATGGGTGTGAAGAAAGGTGCCATCGTGTTCCGGCACATCATTCCGAATGTGATTTCGGTTATTATCGTATCTGCGACGCTGGATTTTGCGTATTGTATGCTGACAGAGTCCACCTTATCCTTCCTGGGCTTCGGAGTGAAGCTGCCGCGCCCGACGTGGGGCAATATGCTCAACGGCTGTGTGAGCTCGGTGGTAATTCAGAATTATTGGTGGAGATGGGTATTCCCGGCGATTATGTTAAGTATCTGCGTGATCTGTATCAATATGATCGGCGACGGTTTACGGGATGCCATCGACCCGAAATCAAATGAACGTTAGAGTGTAAAGGAATCGGAGAATTCATTTACACGGAGGCCTGCAGGTCTCCGGAATGTGGAGGAAAATATGGCTTTATTAGAGATTCATGACCTGCATACCTTTTTTAAGTCGAAAAGAGGTATTGTAAAGGCGGTAAACGGTGTTTCCTATTCGGTAGAGTCAGGGAAGACACTTGGAGTTGTTGGAGAGAGCGGCAGCGGCAAGAGCGTTTCCGCCATGAGTATTTTAAAATTGCTGGACGGCAACGGCTATATCGACAGCGGAGAAATCATTTTTGACGGCAAAAACCTTGCCGACGTGTCAATCAAGGATATGTGTAAAATCCGCGGAAATGAAATTTCCGTTATTTTCCAGGAGCCGATGACGAGCTTAAATCCCATCTTTACGGTGGAGCGGCAGCTTTCCGAGCCCTTTATCATTCATCAGGGTATGAATAAAAAGCAGGCGGCTGAAAAGGTCGTTGAAATGCTCAAGGATGTCCGTATTCCGAATCCGGAGGCGGTCGCAAAGCAGTATCCGCATCAGCTTTCGGGCGGTATGCGCCAGCGTGTCATGATCGCGATGGCGCTTGCATGTCAGCCGAAGCTTCTGATTGCGGACGAGCCTACGACGGCGCTCGACGTAACGATTCAGGCACAGATTTTAAAGCTGATGAATGATTTGAAGCGGGAAAAGGGAACGTCGATTTTGTTCATCACGCATGACCTCGGCGTTATCAATGAGATGGCGGACGATGTGGCCGTGATGTACTGCGGTCAGGTAGTCGAGATGGCACCCGTCAGAAGTATTTTTGGAGACAATGAATATCTCCATCCCTATACGGAGGGACTGCTTTACTCCATTCCAAGACTGGATACGCCGACCGGGGTACGCCTCGAGGCTATTCCGGGCGCCGTGCCTCATCCGCTGGATCTGCCGAAGGGCTGTAAATTTGCTCCGCGCTGTAAGTACGCGACGGACAAATGCCGCGGTGAGGAACCGGAGCTTTTTGAAGTAGAGCCGGGACATAAGGTACGCTGCTTTTATCCGAAGAAAGGGGAAAGAAACTAATGAGTGACGAAAAGAGAGTATTGCTGCGCGTTTCGAATTTAAAACAGTATTTCCCCATCGGTAAAAAGAAGATGGGAAAACCGCAGGCGTATGTGAAGGCGAACGACGGCATCAGCTTAAATATTTATGAGGGTGAGACCTTTGGTCTGGTGGGCGAAAGCGGCTGCGGCAAGTCTACGTTTGGGCGCACCCTGCTTCAGCTTTACCGTCAGACCGGCGGACGTACCGTGTATTATGGACGTACCGTCGAGGATTTTGATTTAAAATATGTGGAGGATATTTTTAAAAATCTTCCGGAAAAGAAAAAGAAGTGCGAGGAGCTTCGCACGAAGGTGAGAAAGCTTCGCGAGGACTATGAGAAAATGCCGGAGAATACGCCGGAGAATGAGATTGCCAAAAAGGCGGCCGCACAGCATTTGAGTGAAATGGAGAGCGAGGCAAAAAATTATTTGCTGGATATTACCGCTTTGATCGGCGGTCTTTATACGCTTGACGAAGCGGGGCTTGCCGAGGCCGGAAAGCATTATACCGCCGAGTATCTTGCGATGAAGGAAATCCGCAGACTTACCGCTGAAGCGGAGGATCTCGAAAAGAGCGGAAAGGCCGGAAAGGCAAAGGAGCTTCGCGACCGGATTCCCGAGCTTCAGGAAAAGGTGCGCAAGGAGCTGGCGGAGATTGACAAGATCCGCGAAGGCTGCCTGCAGGATGAGAAGTTTGAGGAATATGAGGCACAGAAGGACGACGGGATTAACCTTGCCAATCTGACCGATGAGGAAATGCGCTATTTAAGGCGGGATCTTCAGCTGATATTTCAGGATCCGTATTCTTCTTTGAATCCGAGAATGACCGTGGGACAGATTATCGGGGAAGGTCTGCACGCGCACAACATTTTCAAAAAGGGCGACCCGAAAATGCAGGAATATATTATGGATATTATGGAAAAATGCGGACTTGCTACGTATTTTATCCACCGTTATCCGCACCAGTTCTCGGGAGGGCAGAGGCAGCGTATCGGCATTGCCCGCTCACTGGCAGTGAATCCGAAATTTGTGGTCTGTGATGAGGCGGTATCGGCGCTGGATGTTTCCATCCAGTCTCAGATCATCAACCTGCTTTTGGACTTGAAGGAGCAGAACCATCTGACCTATCTGTTCATTTCACATGACCTTTCCGTCATTAAATATATCAGTGACCGGATTGGTGTCATGTATCTGGGCAATATGATGGAGCTTGCCGATACAGAGCATCTGTTTGCGCATCCGTATCATCCCTATACCGAGGCGCTTTTATCGGCCATTCCGACCACCGATGTGGACGGAAAGAAGGATACCATCATTTTGGAGGGGGATATTCCGAGCCCCATCAATCCGCCCAAGGGCTGTAAGTTCCACACGAGATGCCGTTACTGCACCGAAATCTGTGAGAATGTGACTCCGGAATTCGAGGAGGTGGAGCCGGGACATTTTGTGGCATGTCACCATAAGCTTGGGGCAGCGGACAATAAATAGAATTGACAGATGATAAGAGCTGGCTTAAACTGGAAAAAGAGATATTTCCGGCAAAAGCCGGCTCTGTTTTTATGGAGGAGCCTATGATTTTTCAGAGAAAATTGGATCGGGCGATGGAAAAGCTGCATGAGGAAAGCGATGAGTCAAGGGCAAGGCGAAAAGAGCGTGGAGGGGAGCCGGTTGACGGGGAACGGCCGGAATTGGAGAAGGGTGATTTGCCGGCAATGATCATTGCGGCGTTTCTGACCTTTATCCCGGCGGCAATTCTGGTGTTAGGCGGAATCGTATTGCTCGGTTACCTGTTTTTAAACCATTAAGAAATAAAACGGGGGAGAGGGAAATGATATTCGGAGAAAGGAATAACCAGCGGCAGAAGAAAAAGGAACTGAGAGAGGAAATCCGGCAGATGAGAAAGCAGCTGCTTGCGGCGGGCTGCGATAAGGGAAACGTCAATGAACTGCTGAAGGAATTTGAAGCTGCGCTGGAGCTGGGGGAAAGGCTGAAAACAGATTACGAGGATTCCAGGCGTCATTTGGAGCAGGCAATGAAGCTGATCGAACAGCTTCTTATATATATGGGGGAGGCTTCCGCAGAGGAAATCAAAAAGGAGCTGCAGGAGCTTGTGCAGGAGCTTGAGCTGGTATACCACGACTGCTCCATTCGACGGGATGATGCGGATTTTGCGTCCACGCTTCAATGCCTGAAGGGAGCCGCTGCAGAGTTTGGCAGCGACGCAGCACGTGTAAGTGCTATCATGCTCCGGAGTGAGCTCGAAAATATACGGGCGGTGTTGAGAGAGGCCGGGGAGTGGAGCGCGCCGGATTTTTTTGCGCTCGGTTATTATATTTTGCATGAAGACAGGGCTGCTCTTGGGGAGATGGAAAACAGACAGAGAAACGACTGCTTGGCGGATTATTTAAAAGAGCATTTTTCGGAACGTTTTGCGGCGGAGTTAAGGCGCGCCGGAGCAGAGGATGCGGCTGCCCGGTTAAAGGAGCGTTATTTTTGCGGCTGACGGGAAGGGGGACGATGGGCTGCGCAGGCGGCCGAAAAGGCGTCCCATGCCAGGCTGCCCGATCGAGGGGGAAAAGAAAGGAATGAGTACGGAAATGAATACAGAATGGTCACTTGACATACTTTATCACGGATTGGAGGATCCGGCATACGAGGCAGACATTAAGGCGCTTGAGGAGTACATAGAGGCAATGCGGCGGGCGGTTGACGATGTCTGCAAGACGGGGAAAAGCCCAGACGCAAAGACGGTGGAAACGCTGCTGCTGGCGCAGGAGAAGGTCATCGGGACGGCACACCGGCTGATGAGTTATATTCAGCTCAGGCGGTCCGTCGACACGGAGAACGGAAGCCTGCTGGCGCAGGAAAAGCGCATACAAAAGATGTTGGCCTCTTATTCTCCGCTTGAGGCCGCGGCAAAGAAGTATTTTGCCGCTATCGAGGATGTGCAGAAGCTTTCCGGGGAGAGCGAAGTAATTCGGGCGTATGCATTCCTGCTTGAGGAATGTAAGGAGGAGGCAAGGCATCTGCTCGGCGGAGAGGTCGAGGAAATGGCTGCCGCTATGGATATGACCGGCGGCGCAGCGTGGGGAAGTTTGTTTTCCTATCTGACCTCCACGGTGAAAGTCTTGTATGAGGGAAAGGAAATCACACTTTCCGAGGCGCGGAATCTTGCGTACAGTCCAAACGCCGGGGAGAGGAAGGCAGCGTATGAGGCGGAGCTTGCGGCCTATGAGGGAATTGCGGATTCCCTCGCGTTTGCGCTCAATAATATCAAGGCCCAGGTTACGATGCTGAGTGAAAAAAGGGGCTATGAGTCACCGCTCGCACTGACACTTTTTCAGTCAAGGATGAGCAAAAAAACACTGGACGCCATGATGGAGGCGGTTGCGGAATATCTTCCGGTGTTCCGAAAGTATCTGCGCAAAAAAGCGGAACTCTTGGGCTATCAGGGAGGGCTGCCGTGGTATGAGCTGTTTGCCCCGGTGGGAAAAGCGGACAAAAAGTATACCATCGAGGAAGCGAAGGAATATCTGCTGCGGTGCTTTGGAGAGTTCGCGCCGGAGATGGCGGATCTGATGGAGGAAGCGTTTACAAATTCCTGGATTGATTTTTATCCGAGAAAAGGCAAAGAGGGCGGTGCGTTTTGCGCGGGCCTGATGGAAAAAAAGCAGAGTCGCATCCTTACCAACTATGATGGATATTTTGGTTCCGTCGATACCCTGGCACATGAGCTTGGGCACGCCTTTCACAACCGGCAGCTTGAGGAGGAACGGCCGCTCAACCAGGATTATCCGATGCCTGTGGCGGAGACGGCATCTACGTTCAATGAGCTGCATCTTGGCAGATATGCGTTAAAAACCGCCGGGGGAGACGAGCGGTTAAATCTGCTGGAAAGCGATTTGCGGGAGCAGACGCAGTGTATTGTGGATATTTATTCCCGCTATTTGTTTGAATCGGCGGTATTTGCACAGGGAAAAGAGCGGTTCCTGATGGCGGAGGATTTAAAGGAGCTCATGCTCGACGCGCAGAGAAAGGCGTACGGCGACGGACTGGACGAAGACGCCATGCATCCTTATATGTGGGCCTGCAAGAGCCATTATTATTACAGTGATCTGAGCTTTTACAATTTCCCGTACGCTTTCGGCAATCTGTTCGCACTGGGTCTGTATGCAAAGTTCTTAAAGGAAGGGGAGGCTTTTGTGCCGAAATATAAGGAAATGCTTAAGGCAACCCCGTGCTGCACGGTGGAGGAGGCGGGAGCCATGGTCGGCGCAGACCTTACCTCCCCGGAATTCTGGCGGCAAAGTCTTGCGATGATCGCGGACGAGGTAGAGGAATTTTGTAAATTTTAACAGATGGAGGAAACGATGAATAATTTGAAAGAATCAGTGTCAAAGAAACTGGGATTCGGCTGTATGCGTCTTCCCGTTCAGGACGGCGATACGAGCCGGATAGACGACGCGGCATTTTGCAGAATGATTGATTCCTTTCTCGGAGCGGGCTTCCGGTATTTTGATACGGCGTACCCTTATCATAATGAAAATTCAGAAAAGGCCATCGGACGCTGTCTGGCGGCACGTTATGAGAGGGAGCGTTTTTTACTGGCAAGTAAAATGCCGGTATGGCTGGTGAAGGAACATTCGGATTACGAAAAAATTTTTCATGCGCAGTTAGAGCGCTGCCAGGTTGCATATTTTGATTTTTATCTGCTTCACGCGATGAACCGCACGCGTGTAAAGGAGACGGAGGAGAAGGGCGGCTTTGCGTTCGTGGAGCGCATGAAGGCGGAGGGAAAAATCAGGCATATCGGATTTTCCTTCCATGATACCGCAGATGTGCTGGATGAGATATTGACAAAGCATCCGGAGATGGAATTTGTGCAGCTCCAGATTAATTATTATGACTGGGAGTCCGAAACGGTAGAGTCGAGAAAATGCTATGAGACCGCGGAAAAGCACGGAGTCCCCGTGATTGTCATGGAGCCGGTCAAGGGCGGAACACTTGCAAACATGGTGGGTGAGCCGGCAAATATTTTAAAGAGCCTGGATGAGAAGGCCTCCTACGCTTCCTACGCAATCCGCTATGCGGCGTCGCTTCCCAATGTGATGCTGGTGTTAAGCGGAATGTCGAACGAGCAGCAGCTTGCGGATAATATCTCCTATATGAAAGATTTTCAGCCGTTATCCGGGCAGGAGCAGCAGGCGGTCATGCGCGTTGTGGAGGAGCTTGAAAAGCTTCCGACCATCCCCTGTACCAACTGCCGTTACTGTGTCGAGGGCTGCCCGAAAAAAATCCGCATACCGGATATCTTCGGGGCTTATAATATGGGCGTGCAGTTCGGTGTCACCGATACGGCCCGGGCGGGTTATAAGCGGCAGATTGACGGCAGCGGAAAGGCCGGGGACTGTATACGCTGCGGCAAATGTGAGGAACAGTGCCCGCAGCATCTTGAAATTCGAAAATTACTCGAAAAAGCGGCAGAAGTTTATGAATGATGAACAACGGGCGCAGTCCACAGTCTGTGGATGCGCCCGCTTTTTTTGAAAAATTAAAGTTTTTTAATGATTTTTTCCATATCATGCTGATGTCCGAGAATCATTAAGTGCTCGTTTTGATGGAAAATGTAATCGGCGTTCGGCATAAGCTGTACGCCGTCCGCTGTCTTAATGCCGATAATATTGGCGTTGTATGCGACCCGGATGTTCATATCTTTAATCGAGTGGCCGAGCCATTCCGGCAGAGGCGCGATTTCATAGATGGAGAAGCCGTTGCCAAGCTCTACATAGTCGAATACCTGATTTGCTGAAAAACGCACGGCAACCTTTTCTGCAATATCGCGGTCAGGGTAAATCACCTCGTCGGCGCCGTTGCGGAGCAAAAACTTTGCGTGGATATCGCGGTTCGCCTTGCTCACGACGTAGGAGGCGCCCAGCTCCTTTAGCTGGCTTGTGATTTCCAGACTGCTCTGGAAGTTCTCACCGATACAGACAAAGCAGATATCGAAATTTCCCACGCCGAGGCTTTTGAGTACCTTTTCGTTGGTACAGTCCCCGATTTTTGCGCTGACAACCATGGGAAGCAAATCTTCCAGACGGGATTCATCTTTGTCAACAATCATGATTTCGTTATCCAGTTTTGCAAGGTCTTTGCAGAGGTGCGTACCGAAGCGGCCCAGACCGATAATTAAAATAGATTTCATAGTAATTCCAATCCTTTCTATACTCAGCCGATGTTGATTTTTTCCACCGGCTGCATGACATGGGTTAATTTTTTGTGGTCCGTGAAGGAAAGCGCGAAAGAAAGGCTTCCCAGCCGGCCGATATACATCAGAAAGATAATAATAAGCTGCGACGCCAGATTGAGCTGTCCGGTCAGTCCGGTGGTCATTCCGACCGTGCAGAGCGCGGAGGTCACCTCAAACAGGGTATCTCCGATGGCAAAGTCCTGCATCCCGCAGATGGCAAGGGTAGCGGTAAGTCCCGCAAACAGGTAGATGCACAGCAGAGCGGAGGCTTTCGCGACGGTTGCGTCCTCGATTCTTCTCCCGAAGATATTGGTTCCGGTCGTGCGCAGCAGCGTGGAACGCAGATGAAGCAGAAGGACAAAAACCGTGGCAACCTTCACACCGCCGGCGGTGGAGCCGGAGCCGCCGCCGATAAACATCAGAAGAATGGAAAGAAGCTTTCCTCCTTCGGAGAGGGAGGCGATATCCGTGGTGTTAAAGCCGGCAGTCCTCGGGGTGACGGCACAGAATACGGAGCTGCACAGTTTTCCGACAGGGCTCATATCCGCAAAAAGACGATTGCGCTCCAGCAGGTAAAAGAGAAGCGCTCCGCCGAGCACGAGCAAAATGGAAGCGCTCAGCACCATCTTTGTCTGCAGAGCGTATTTGCGAAAATGCCACTTGTGGTCGGCAAGGTCGCTCCAGACAAAAAAGCCGATGCCGCCAATCAGAATCAGGCCGCACAGAGTAAAGCTTACGACCGGGTCATCATAGTAGGCGGTAAAGGAAGAATACGGCTCGTATTTTCCCATCAGATCGAAGCCGGCATTGCAGAAAGCGGAGACAGAATGGAAAATGCCGTAATAAATACTCTGTCCCAATCCCATTTTCGGATAAAAGCGGGTAATTAAAAGCAGCGCGCCCACACCCTCAAAAAACAGGGTCCCTTTGAGGACTCGTTTAATCAGGCGGACAACGCCGCCGATATCCAGTACGTTGAAGCTTTCCTTAATCCAGCCGCGCTCTTTCAGTCCGATTTTTCGGCGGAGTACCAAAGAGACGGCGGTGCCGATGGTAATAAAGCCGAGGCCTCCGATCTGAATCAGGGTAAGCAGCACAAGCTGTCCGAATACGGACCAGTGGGTGTAGGTGTCGACCAGAATCAGCCCGGTTACGCAGGTCGCGCTTGTCGCCGTAAAAAGAGCGGTGACAAAGGGTGTAACCTCCCCTGTCCTGGACGAGACCGGGAGCATTAAAAGCAGGGCTCCGCACAGGATGAGCAGAAAAAAGCCGACAGCAATCAGCTGCATGCCGGACAGGGTTTTCATTTTTTTGAGTAACATGATGCCTCCGATAATGATGATAAGTAAATTTAAGTATTGAGAAACATATTTTTAGATATTATAATACCTGTAGCGGACTTTGTACATATGGCAGTTTCTTGAAACGGAGGAGGGAAATTCGGGTTATGGAAACATTATGGGGAATTATTGTCGTTATCATAGCGGTTGCAGTCAGTGTCAGCCAGAATAAAAAGAAGACCAGGAGCGCGGGAAAACGGCAAGGATCTGTTCCTAATAGTATGCAGCAGAATACGGCGGCAAGACAGCAGGTATTTGAGCAACTTGGCCCAAAGCAGCGGGAACTCAAGCAGCGTCTGCTGCAAAAATACGGGCGGAGGGGCGAAGCCGCCAAAAGGACGCAGCAGCTCCGGCAAACTTCGGAAGAGCAGGAATACGACATTCTTGACAGAGCAGAGGCAAATGTGAACGAAATCCAAACAGATGCGGTAAAGCGCAGTCTGTTTGAAGCGCAGTCAGGTGCTGCGCCGGCAGGCTTTGATACGGACTGGGAGGACGGTGATAGCCTGATGCGTGAGGTTGAGGATCTTATGATTACGGGGTATCAGTACAGCCTGAGTTATGAGCGGGATTTTGTCGGGGAAGGCATAGAAATGCTGAATGGCATTGAGATGCCGGAGGTGCCGGAGTACATAGCCTGACTTAAGAAGGCAAAAGAAAGGAATGGATCAGCGCATGGAGAAGATGCCGGTGAGCGGGGAAATTTACCGCCATTATAAAAATAACCTGTATCAAATTGTCACAACGGCGAAGGATGCCGGGACAGGCGAACAGCTTGTCGTGTATCAGGCACTGTTCGGGGATTTCGGAGTTTTTGCGGAACCTGCTGCGAGGTTCTTTCAGGAGGTTGACCGCAGAAAATATCCCGACGCGGCACAAAAGCGGCGGTTTGAAAAAGTGGAGCGTCAGACACTGACCCGGGCAGCGGGGACCGGAGAAGAACAGGCGGAGGAAAAAACAGCAGCGGCGGAAAGCAGACAGGAGTTCAGGGAGGAAGCGGCAGCTACGGAGACTGCGGACGGTACGGAAACCGTGGATAAAAATTTGATGGCGCTTCTGGATGCGGATGATTTCGAAGAAAAGTATAATATCCTGGTCTCCATGAGGGATTCAATTACGGACAAGCTGGTGAATGATATGGCGGTGGTGCTTGACGTCGTGATTCCGGAGGGGAATCTGGCAGACAGATATGAAGCGCTCAAACAGTGCGTCAGGACGCGGCAGCGGTATGAGAGTATGCGGCTGCGCTGACGAAGAGAATAATACGTTTGTTTTTGGGAGAGTACGAAAAGATGACGGAATTGGAAGAATATCTGAAAGTGGCAGTAGATGCCGGAATGTATAAAATGGTGATCAGCAAGCCAATCGGAAAGGATAATTTTCGAAAAATTGTTGTGGAGAAGAAGGAAAAATTTTATCAGGCGGCCTGTTATACGGAGCAGCAGGTATTCCATCAAAATATAAAGCCGAATGAGGCGGTAGATGCCATTTTCAGGTTGATTTCCGGGAAATATATGCAGATCAATGCCTGGGACGGCAGCCGTGAGCATATTATTTTAATTTCCAAAAAAGGAAATGTTTCCTACCGCAATCAGCGTCAGGAGCCGGGGGACGCAAAGCCGGGAAACGACAGCCACAACCGGAAAAAGAAATATCTGCTAAATCAGGACACTGTGATCCCGCCACTGGTAGATATGGGAATTTTTACAGCCGAGGGAAAGATTGTCCGCTCGATGTATGATAAATTCCGCCAGATTAACCGTTTTTTGGAAACGGTGGAGGATGTGATGCGGGACTATCCGAAGGATCGGCTGAATATTATTGATTTCGGCTGCGGAAAATCGTATCTGACGTTTATTTTATATTACTATTTCTCAGAGGTCAAAAAGCTCGATGTGCATATCATAGGACTGGATTTGAAAGCCGAGGTGATTGAGAACTGCAACAAGGCGGCGAAAAAATACGGCTATGAGAACCTTCACTTTGAACTTGGAGACATCAACGGTTACAAAGCGCCGTTTCCCGTAGACATGGTGGTGACGCTCCATGCCTGCGATACGGCGACGGATTATGCGCTCTATAATGCAATTCAGTGGGATGCAAAAATGATTTTTTCCGTGCCCTGCTGTCAGCATGAGCTGAACCGCCAGATTCAGACGGAGCAGTTTTCGCTGCTGACAAGATACGGCATCGTAAAGGAACGGTTTTCTGCGCTGGCGACCGACGCCATACGGGCAAACCTGCTCGAGGCGTGCGGCTATAAGACACAGCTTTTGGAATTTATCGATTTTTCCCATACGCCGAAAAATATCCTGATTCGCTCCGTGCAGAAAAAAATCGTGCCGCGGGCGGTAAAGCAGAGGTATCTGCGTGAGGTGGAGCGTCTCATGGAGGAGTTTCATTTTACGCCGACGCTGTATCAGCTTTTGCAGGAGGCGGGCAGGCTTTAGCGCTGGCTCAGACGGTTATTGTGATATTCACCGCAGAACGTGACATCCTCACCAAACCATGCGGGCGGCATGAAGCCGTCCGCTTCTTCTTTTGTATCAAATTCCACTTCAGCCAGCATCAGCGGGGCAAGCTCGCCCTCAAAGACATCCAGTTCAATCGTATATTTGGGGGCAAGCGGAATCAGATACCTCCGCTTTTGAATCAGCCTTCCGTCGATTTTTTCCTTCAGGTGAAGAAAGGCTTCCCGGTTTAAGGGGAGATTATATTCTTCCCGGACCATCAGGCCGCTTCCCTTGTAGGTCAGTGTGTAGCTGTCATCGGAACGCCGGATGCGGACGACAGGATCGGTATTCAGATAGCCCTGTTCGATTTCATGGCAGGTGTACTGCTCCAAATCGGCAGGCGGTGTTTTAATCAGATATTTTCTTTCAATTTCCATCGCAGATTTCCTTTCTTTTCCCGCACAAGGGATATTTTAGAGGCTGCATTGCAGCCCTGTCTGCATTGTAGCACGGCGGCGCACAGAAAACGAGAGGAATTTTGTTGATGGCTGAACCGTGATGAAGTTTCACTTGCGAAGCTGGGAGAAAAGCGTTAAAATAAACTACATCGGCAGAAGTTCTGTTCTGCCTGACTCCAGGTTATCGGGAGTTCCGGCGTTTCGCCAGAGTATCACAATATTTTACAATTTTATCGGGAGGAAGCTGCTTATGAGGAAGCAAGACGAAGGAGAGCAGAGGGCGCGCAGGCGCAGATTGGAGGATTTGAATCTGATGGATGATTTTCTGTTTCAGGAAATGCTTTCACAGAAGGATACGGGCGAAGAATTTTGCCGTATTCTGCTGGGCACTATTTTGGGAAAGCAAATCAGGAGAGTAGAAATCATTCCGCAGAAAAATATTCTCGGGATTGATACGGATCGTCACGGAATCCGCATGGATGCTTATATCCGGGATGTTTCGGACGAGGAGGAAATCGGCGGAATCAGACGCCTCGATGCGCAGGTCTGCGCGGATATTTACGATGTAGAGCCCGGCAGACGCTATGAAAAAAATACACTGCCGCGCCGTGCGCGGTATTATCATGGATTGATGGATACACAGTTTTTGGCAGCAGGCGCCGGGTATGAGGCGCTGCCGAATGTGGTGATTATTATTATCCTTCCGTATGATCCGTTTGGGGAAGGGCGTATGGTTTATACGGTAAAAAATATGTGCGAAGAACAGCCAGGACTTTCCTATGACGACGGGGCAAAAAAGATTTATCTGTACACCAAAGGGACAAAAGGAAACCCTAGCCAGGCACTTTGCGATATGCTAAAATATATGGAGCATAGTAACGAAAATAATGTGACGAATCAGGATATCGAAGCGGTTCACAGGCTTGTGAGCCGGACAAAGCGCAGCAGGGAGGTGGGGATTAACTATATGAAATCGTGGGAACGCGACAGGATGATGCGCAGGGAGGGTGAAGAAGAATTTGCGGAATTGGCTCAGAGACTTCTGGAAGAAAAGAGGACGGATGATTTGATGCAGGCCGCGAAGGATCCGGAATACCGCGAGGCGCTTTATCGGGAATTCGGCATACAATATGACAATTTTGAAGAAAGGGTTGATTAATATGAAAAAGATAGGAATTTTTATGGCTGACGGCTGTGAGGAAATCGAGGGACTTACGGTGGTGGATATCGTACGCCGTGCCAAAATGGAGATTGTGATGATTTCCATTACCGGGAAAAAAGAGGTGACAAGCTCCCACAATGTCACGTTTCTGACGGATGCGCTGTCATCGGAGGTAGATTATGAAGGATTGGACGGCATTGTACTTCCGGGAGGCATGCCGGGAACGTTAAATCTTGGGGCGGATAAGACCGTAAATGACGTAATTCGTAAGTTTGCGGCGGAGGGAAAGTTGGTCTGCGCTATCTGCGCGGCGCCGAGTGTGCTCGGAGTGGCAGGACTTCTGGAGGGAAAGCGCGCTACCTGCCATCCCGGCTTTGAGGATAAGCTCATAGGAGCCGTGACCAGTGAGGACGAGGTCGTGGTCTGTGACAATATTATCACAAGCCGCGGTATGGGAACGGCGATTCCGTTCGCGTTTGAGATTGTTCGGTATTTTACCGACGATGAGACGGTGGAAACAGTCAGAAAGGGACTGGTTTACCGGGAATAAAACTATGTACAAAAAAACGGCTCCACATCACGCAATGGATGTGAAGCCGCTTTTTGTTGTATGGCAAATTTATTTGCGGCAAAGTTATTTGCGGCAAAGTTATTTGCCTGACATCTGCTCTTCCTGCTTCATGATCATTTTCTTGACCATTTCGCCGCCGATGCTGCCTGCCTGTGCAGAAGTAAGGTCACCGTTGTAACCGTCCTTTAACGGTACGCCGATTTCGCTTGCAACTTCCTGTTTGAAGCGGTTCATTGCCTCTTTTGCCTGCGGTACAGCCATTTTGCTGGTGTTAGAACCAGAATTGTTCGTTCCACTCATGGAATTCACCTCCGTAAATAATCTGTTGTTTGTTTTTTAGGATTTACAATAATGATTACTGTAGGTCCTAATGCTATTATTGACAGGCAAAGAAAAAATATGTTGGTAATTTTTGAGAAAAAGTTATTTTGTTTTATCATGCCGGATAATATCCTGTACTTCGCAGTCAAGGATAAAGCACAATGTGTCAATTGTTTCTGTTGTAATTCCTTTTCCGTTTTTCATTCGTTGAAACGTGTTCGCTGACATCCCCTGTTTATAGATGAGATTGTACACCGTAATATTCTTTTTTAGTAAAGTTTCGTAAAAAGGTTCGTATGAAATCATTTTTATCACCCATGAACAACCCTATCATACCAGTTCTGACAGGTAAAAATAATTCGCACTAAAACCTATTGAAAATGCACAGCTTCACTGCGAAAATAGAAGTATGACAAAAAAATTTTTTCGCAGTGAGGCTGAAATGGGAAGAAAAGAACAGAG
>CALWHT010000044.1 GCA_944380515.1 uncultured Roseburia sp. | reverse complement strand
TAAGGACTTGGTAGGTAAATGACGTTGCGGCTGGCGAACCAATTCGATGAGTCTTTAGACTCCAGTGCCGGTAACTAGCCCTTATAGGGCGAGAACAAACCACCGGCTAAGCCGGTGGTTCTGATTTCATAGGAAAGACCTTGTTGACGAGAAATAGGTAATATGTTACTATTTAAAAGTAATATATTACCTAATGGAGAACTATATGAATATAAAAGAAGTATTACATCATGAAAATGTAGATTTTTCGGGAATTGAATTATCATATTTTTTGCTGGGGTTATTGAGTGCTTTTGATAATCGTTTTCAGGCTATGGCAGATAAAACCATGGAAGAAATCAGTTGGAAGCAATTTTTTACTATTATCTGCATTAATCTGTGTAAGGAGAATCCTTCCATCAAAGAGCTTGCTGAAATTATGGGAAGTTCTCATCAAAATGTAAAACAGATTTTGCTTAAATTGGAGAAGAAAGGATTTGTAAAAATTACTTTGGATGAAAAGGACAGACGAAAACAAAGAGTTGAATTAACGGAATATTGTATGGAGTTTTGCGAAAAGAACAATGATGTGAGTAATCAAATTATGGTGCGAATGTTTCAGGGTATATCAGAAGAAAAGCTTAAGGTAACAATTCAAACTATCGTTCAAATAGAAGATAACTTAAAAGCATGTTAAGGGGTGAGTTTTTTATGAGGAAAGGAATTATATTATATCAGTCAAAATACGGAGCAACTAAGAGATATGCAACGTGGTTACAGGAAGAAACGGGATTTGATTGTATGGAAACCAAATCAGTAAACCGGAAGCAGCTTTGTGAATATGATACGATAATCCTTGGCGGCGGAGTTTATGCCTCCGGAATTGCGGGATTATCTTTCTTAAAGAAAAATATGGCTCATCTGTCAGATAAAAGAATCATTGTGTTTTGTGCAGGGGCATCACCTTATGATGAGGCCGCGATTGCCCAGATTAGGAAGCTGCATTTTAAGGATGGATTGAGTGAAGTGCCATTGGTATATTGTCGTGGCGCATGGGATGAGGATACCATGACATTTAAGGATAGGACTTTGTGTAAAATGCTGCAGAAGGCTGTGGCTAAAAAGGATCCTGATACATATGAGATTTGGGAAAAGGCCTTAATGTGTGCCGCAGGACAAAAATGTGACTGGACGGATAAGAAGTATCTGGAACCAATCCTAAATTATCTGCGAAGGGAATAAATGTATATCTTTATTGTGTGTGAAACATAATTATGCTATAATTATGTAAAAGGAGGGAGTGAAACATTATGCCGCTTATCATACCAATTAAAGATTTACGCAATACGACTGAGATTTCTAATATGGCACACAAGGAACAGGAGCCAATTTTTGTTACCAAAAACGGATATAGCGATTTAGTTGTTATGAGCAGTGAATTATATGATAAATTTGCAGGAATCAACCGTATTGACCAGGCTATTTACGAATCCGAACAGGAAATATTAAGCGGAGCTGAAGCAGTAGACGCAGATAAAGTTTTTGCAGAACTGGAGAAAAAACATTTTGGATAAATACAAAGTAAAAATCAACCCCAGAGCAATACGCGAATTAGACAGTATTTATGAATATATTGCAAAGGATAAGTCAGCTCCTGAAAATGCAAAAGGACAGGTTGATAGAATTAAAAAGGCGATTCTGAAGTTAGACACATTTCCACAATCTCATCAACAGCATAACGAGGGCAGGTATGCTGAAAAAGGTTATCGTCAGTTGTTAATTGATAACTATATCGCTATTTTCCGAATTGATGAAGCTAATAAAATAGTTTATGTTGTAACTATACAATATCAGGGAAGAAATCTATAAAGAAAGCATCAAATGATTTTATATTTATCATTTGGTGCTTTCTTTTTACGTATATTTTACAAGAACCCGCCCGCCTATTTTACATTGCTGTTTTAGGATATAACAGGAAAAGAAGATAAGATTAAGAAGGAAAGAGATAAGCAGAGATGAAGCAGACACTTGTGTGGGCACATCGGGGAGCCAGTGGATACGCGCCGGAAAATACGATGGCCGCTTTTGAAAAGGCAGTGGAGCAGGGCGCGGACGGCATCGAGCTTGACGTCCAGATGTCGAAGGACGGGGAGCTTGTCGTGATTCATGATGAGACACTTGAGCGCGTGAGCAACGGAACAGGCTGGGTGAAAGATTTTACATATTCCAAATTGATCAAATTTAACTATAACCGCACGCATCCGGAGTACGAGAGGGCGCAGATACCGACACTCGAGGAGGTATACGAGTTGATAAAGCCCACGGGACTGACCGTGAATGTGGAAATCAAGACGGGAGTTGTGCTTTATCCTGAGATTGAGGAGCGCGTTGTGGAACTGACAGAGCGCATGGGCATGCTTGAGCGTGTCATCTTTTCCTCCTTCAATCATTACACCGTGCAGAAAATCAAAGAAATCAATGTGCAGGCAAAGACGGGAATGCTTTACTGCGACGGAATCATTCATCCGGTGAGCTATGCTTCCTATGTGGTCGGGGCGGATGCGCTGCATCCGGCGCTTTACAATATACAATATCCCGGATTTTGGGAGGAATGCAGGCGTCACAAGAAAAAGGTGCATGTGTGGACCGTCGATGAGGAAGCTTACATGCGTCTGGTCTGCGAGCAGAAGGCGGATGCAATGATTACCGACTATCCGGACGTCGCAAAGCAGATCGCGGAGGAATATATGGACGGGAAGCTGATGCCTGAGCTGGTGCGCACTTTGGCAGGTAAAGGGATGGCTGTTTCATGACGGAGAAAAAACAAATTTATTTTGCGGAGGACGGCTACCGGGAATGGATGAAGCAGGCGGTAGAACCCTATTTAAAGGCGTACCGGAAATACGCGTACATTCGAAGCTATGACGGTACGGCAATCTTTTATAATGAATACAGAGCTCCGGCAGCCGAGCGGTGCATTGTCATTTCCCATGGCTTCTGCGAGTTTGCGGAAAAATATAATGAGGTTATTTACTATTTTCTGAACGGGGGATTTTCCGTCTATATGCCGGAGCATCGCGGCCATGGCTATTCCGACCGTGCGACGGAGGATGTGGAAAAGGTTCATGTCGATGAATTTGAGAAATATGTGCGGGATTTTGACTGTTTTATGAGCGAACTGGCAGGGCGGATGGAAAAGCATCGGATTTTGTTTGCACATTCCATGGGCGGCGCCATCGGGGCGCGCTACCTGGAGGAATATCCGGGCGTGTTTGAAGCCGCGGTGCTTTCCTCGCCGATGCTGCGTATGACAACCGGGAAATACCCGCGGCTTGTGGCTAAGCTTACGGCAGATTTTTACACAGCCACGGGCAGAGGAGAAGTCTATGCGGCCGGACAGAGCGGGTTTGACGAAAAGCCGGATTTCGAGCACAGCAGCTGCGTGTCGAGGGCACGTTATGACTATGTGTTTGAAAAAAGAATGAAAAATCTGCAATACCGAACCTACGGCGGCACCTATGGATGGGTTCGCGCCGCGATGAAAATAACCGGAATTCTCATGAAAAAGAGGAATCTGGCTCATATAAATATACCCGTCCTGATTTTTACCGCAGGGCGGGAGCATATGGTGGATAACCGCGCCGCCGCGGAGTTCGCAAACAGGGTGCCCGGGGCGTCGCTGCTGTCTCTGCCGGATGCGAAGCATGAGATTTTTAACGCCGGTTATGAGACCAGGCTTACCTATTATCGTGAAATATTTTCTTTTTTCCGGGCAGATCAGAGTCGGATGGTGCCATGGAAGGAAACGGAGAACGAAGATGAAGAACAAAATGAGCAAGCTCGAAAAGTGCTGGGTGTTATATGATGTGGGCAATTCCGCGTTCACGCTTTTGGTGTCAACCATTATCCCGATTTACTTTAAAAACATGGCGTCGGCGAACGGGGTCAGCGATTCGGATTCCACGGCATATCTAAGCTACGCGATTTCCCTTTCCACGCTTATTGTGGCGCTGATCGGACCTATTCTCGGCACGGTTGCCGATAATAAAAACCATAAAAAACCGTTGTTTACCTTTTTTATGATGCTTGGCGTGCTGGGCTGCGCCGGGCTTGCGCTCCCAAAGAGCGTCATTTTATTTCTTGCGGTGTTTGTCATCGCCAGAGTCGGATTTTCGGGAAGCCTTATTTTCTATGACTCCATGCTGGTGGATGTCACGACGGATGAGCGCATGGACGAGGTGTCCTCGCACGGCTACGCGTGGGGCTACATCGGAAGCTGCATTCCGTTTCTGTTAAGCATCGGACTGATATTTGGGGCTGACTATATCGGAATTTCGGGAACCGCCGCGACCATGCTTGCGTTTGTGATCAACGCCGCCTGGTGGGGGCTTGTCACAATCCCGCTTTTGAAAAACTACAGGCAGAATTACTATGTGGAGACAAAGAGCGGCGGAGCGAGGGAGAGCTTCGCGCGTCTTTCTAATGTATTTGGAGAACTGAAAAATAATAAAAGAGTACTCTTATTCCTGATTGCCTTTTTCTTCTATATAGATGGGGTTTATACCATCATCGAAATGGCGACCTCCTACGGAAAGGATGTCGGCATCAGTGACACGAGCCTGCTTTTGGCGCTGCTGCTGACCCAGGTGGTTGCATTTCCCTGTGCCATAGTGTTTGGGCGGCTGGCGCAGAAATTTAAGACCCGCCACCTGATTTCCGTGTGTATTGCGGCCTATTTCGCCGTGGCGGTGTATGCGCTCTGGCTGGACGCCGCATGGAAATTCTGGATGATGGCCACGATTGTGGGCGTATTCCAGGGAGCGATTCAGGCGCTGTCCCGCTCCTATTTCGCCAAAATCATTCCGAAGGAGAAGTCGAGCGAATACTTCGGTATTTTTGACATCTTCGGAAAGGGAGCTTCCTTTATGGGAACGATGCTGATGGGAATTTCCACGCAGCTCTTTGATACCTCCAGGGCCGGGGTCGTGGTTATCGCCGCAATGTTTGTAGTGGGCTTTATCCTGTTCCGTTTACAGGCAAACGCGGAGGAGGGCGGAAAGCAGGGAGAAACATATCTGCACAGGTATGTAGCGAACGAAAATAATGTGTATGAAATAGAGGATGAAAATTTTGCCGAAGAAAGATTCTAAAAATAGAAAGACGGGAATAAAAATAAAGGGAGAAAAATCGGGAGCAGACAGTTTGCTCATGGAAGATAAATTAAAGGAACGGATAGAGACGCCTATGGTACAGCTCACTTACGCTTATGCCATGGATGTTGTGCAGGCAAAATTAAGGATGATTAACGCTGACCTGACGGAGCAATTTAGCCGTCAGGTCATTCGCAGTATGTCGGCGAGAATCAAGAAGACGGACAGCATTGCAAAAAAGCTGGTGCGCAAGGGCAGGGAGGTCACGTTTGAAGCAGCGGTCGATACGTTAAACGACATAGCGGGAATCCGCGTCGTGTGCTATTTCTGTGACGACATTTATCAGGTCGCCGACGCGGTGCGGGCACAGAAGGACCTTAAGGTATTAAAGGAAAAGGATTACGTGAAGCAGCCCAAAAAAAGCGGGTATCAGAGCGTGCACCTGATAGTCGGAGTTCCCGTGACCTATAAGGGACAGACAAAGGAGGTGCGTGTGGAAATCCAGATCCGGTCGTTTGCGATGGATTACTGGGCGGAGCTGGATAACCAGATGTGCTATAAAAAGAGCGCGGGACAGATTGAAAATGTCGAGCGGAAAATCAAAGCTTATTCGGATGTCATTGCAAAGGTAGACAATCAGATGCTGGAGCTGCGCAGACGGATAGAAAAAATGTAAAAAACGAAAAGAGGAAGGAAAACATGGCAGTGAAAAAACAAAAGTACTTAGAGAACCGGGAGCTGTCCTGGCTGAAATTTAACGAGAGGGTATTGGAGGAGGCGGCGGATTCCTCCGTTCCGCTCTGTGAGAGGATGTCCTTTCTGTCGATTTTTCAGAGCAATCTGGATGAATTTTTCATGGTCAGGGTCGGTTCCCTGCATGACCAGATGCTTGTAGATAAAAACGCGAGGGACAATAAAACCGGAATGACCAGCAAAGAGCAGCTT
Source organism: uncultured Roseburia sp. (assembly GCA_944380515.1). Classification (GTDB taxonomy): domain Bacteria; phylum Bacillota; class Clostridia; order Lachnospirales; family Lachnospiraceae; genus Roseburia. The sequence continues at coordinate 20,911 of CALWHT010000044.1, read as the reverse complement.
TCGGCAATCTTTGAGTCCGCCAGAATCCTCTCCGAGCAAAAAGACCTTGTGTACCGGAAGTACATGGAATTGTTAAAGGAAAAGGGCGTGGAGTTTGTCAGCTTTGCGAATATGCTGCCGGAGGATCATGTTTATCTGGAAAATTACTTTAAAACATCGCTGATGCCGCTGCTTTCCCCACAGGTAATCGGCAAAAAGCAGCCGTTTCCGTTTCTGAAAAATAAGGAAATTTACGCGGTGGTCGTGTTGGGCGGCAAGGGCAGCGATAAGCTGGGAATCATTCCGTGCAGCAACGAGGTATTTGACCGTCTGGTAAGCGTGCCCTCCGCACAGCACCGCTATATTCTGGTGGAGGAGCTGATTCTTCACTTCCTGCCGATGGTGTTTGAGCGCTATACCGTAAAAAGTAAGTCCTTAATACGGATTATCCGCAATGCGGACATTGATGTGGACGAGGCGTTTTATGATGAGGATTTGGATTACCGGGATTCCATGGAAAAGCTTATCCGCACGAGGCGGAAGCTCTGCCCGGTGAAGTTAGAGCACAGCAGGGTGCTGGATGTCACTATCATTGAGAACCTCAGAAGGGAGCTCGGTATTTCTCCGGAGCAGGTGTATTATTCCGAAGCTCCGCTGGAACTGTCATTTTTTTCAAGAATACAGGATTCCCTGAGGGATAAGAGGGAGCTGTTTTTTGAAAAGCGCGTGCCGCAGCAGCCGGCGTGCATCCGCAATGATCTTCCGATGATGGAGCAGATAGAGCAGAAGGATCGTTTTTTAAGCTTTCCTTATGAGAGCATGAAGCCGTTTCTGCGCCTTTTAAAGGAAGCGGGGGAGGACAGCCGTGTGGTTTCCATCCGCATGACGCTTTACCGCGTGGCGAAAAATTCGCAGATTGTCGAAGCGCTCATTGACGCGGCGGAAAACGGAAAAGAGGTTGTCGTACTGGTCGAGCTTCGCGCGAGGTTCGACGAGGAAAATAATATTGAGTGGTCAAGACGGCTGGAGGAAGCGGGCTGCCGGATTATTTACGGCATCGACCATATCAAGGTACACTCGAAGCTCTGCCAGATTACCTATAAGACAGAGGACGGCATCCGTCATATTACGCAGATTGGAACCGGAAACTATAATGAAAAGACGGCGAAGCTTTACACCGATCTTTCACTGATGACGGCGGATGCGAAAATCGGGGAGGAGGCGGCCGAGGTCTTTCATGCGCTCTGCTTAGAACAGCTCGTCGAATCCACGCAGCATCTTCTCGTTGCGCCCAAATGTCTTCAGAATAAGGTGCTTGCAATGATAGACGGGGAGATTGATAAGGTAAAGGCCGGAAAAGAAGGTTACATCGGAGCGAAAATGAATGCGCTGACCGATAAGGTGATCATAGACAAGCTGGTGGAGGCATCGCAGGCAGGCGTTAAAATCGACCTCATTATCCGGGGAATCTGCTGCCTTGTGCCGGGAATCAGGGGCTATACGGAAAATATCCGCGTAATCAGCATTGTGGGGCGCTATCTGGAGCATTCGAGAATCTATATATTCGGGAAAGGAAGGGAGGCAGACGTTTATATCGCCTCCGCCGATTTTATGACGCGCAATACCACAAAGCGCGTGGAGGTGGCGGCTCCTATCTGGGATGAAGATATTAAGGAGAGACTGCTTGGCATGTTCAACCTGATCCTCCGGGATAATGTGAAGGCGAGGGAGATGAAGCCTGACGGGAACTATGCCCGCGTGAAAAGCTCGGATATTCAGCTCAATTCCCAGGAATATTTCTTTTCTCTGAGCTATCAGCAAGCGGAAGAGGCCCAGAAATAAGCGGAACCTTTACGATTATTTTACATACATTTTACCAAATAAGCCCTTTGCATTTTACATAAGTGCTTTAAAGTAAATCCTGTCGACGAGATAAAGAAGATAATGAGCGGGAGAGTACACCCCGCAAATCGTGAAAAAAGAGAGGATTTAAAAATGAAGAAGAAAGTAATGTGTATGTTATTAACAGGTGTTATGGCAGCAAGCATGATGGCAGGCTGCGGCAGCAATAATGCAGGAGGAAACGCGGCGGCAACCAATGATGCAGCTACGACCGATAATGCGGCTGCATCTGACGATGCGGCAGCCGGAACGGAGAGCGCAGAAGCAGACAGCAACGACAGTGCGGATGCGGCTGCTTCCGATTTTGACGGAAGCGAGTTTATCAACGTAGTATCCCGTGAGGACGGTTCCGGTACAAGAGGCGCGTTTATCGAGCTGTTCGGCATTGAAGAAGAAAACGAAGCGGGCGAGAAGGTTGACAATACCACCGAGGAAGCGATCATCACAAACAGCACGGACGTTATGATGACGACGGTTGCCGGCGACGAATATGCAATCGGTTATATCTCCCTTGGTTCTTTGAATGAAACCGTAAAGGCGGTTACCATCGACGGAGTAGAGGCTACCGTTGACAATATCAAGAGCGGCTCCTACACGATTTCAAGACCGTTCAACATTGCAACCAACGGCGAAGTGAGCGAGGTGGCACAGGACTTCATCAACTTCATCTTAAGTGCAGAGGGACAGGCGGTTGTTTCCGATAACGGATATATCACGGTGGACGATGCAGCGGCAGCTTTTGAGTCCAACGGCGCAGAAGGAAAAATCGTAGTAGCCGGTTCTTCTTCCGTAACCCCGGTTATGGAGAAATTAAAAGAGGCTTATCAGGCAGTAAATGCCGGAGCGGAGATTGAGATTCAGGAGAGCGATTCCACCACAGGTATGACGGCGGCGATGGACGGCACCTGCGACATCGGTATGGCTTCCCGTGAGTTAAAGGATTCCGAGACAGAGGCAGGCTTGACCTCGACGGTTATCGCTTTGGACGGTATCGCAGTGATTGTAAGCAATGACAACCCGACGGCAGACCTTTCCAAGGATGCGGTAGCAAGCATTTTCAAGGGTGAGGTAACCACCTGGGATGAAATTGCCGAATAATAACAGCATAATTTGAACATATTGACATCAGGCAAAGACCGGGAGAGAGCATATCTCTTCCGGTTTTTGGAGGAAAAAATTAAACGGATTTTTCACAAAGCATTTGATTTGGAGAAAGCGATGAATAAAGTAAAAGAGAGAGTGATGGAGGGGGTATTCCTCCTGACGGCAATCGTATCCATCGTGGCGGTGGCACTGATTTGTATATTCCTGTTTGCAAACGGCTTCCCGGCGATGCAGGAAATCGGCTTATGGGAATTTTTGTCGGGAAAGGTATGGAAGCCTACCAATAATATTTTCGGTATCTTCCCAATGATCCTGGGAAGTATTTACGTGACGGGAGGGGCGCTCGTGATCGGCGTTCCGGTCGGGATTCTGATGTCCATTTTTATGGCCCGCTTCTGTCCCGCAAAATTATACCGTGTGTTAAAACCAATCGTGGATTTGCTGGCCGGTATTCCGTCAATTGTATACGGATTTTTCGGACTGGTGGTGCTGGTGCCGTTTATCCGTGAGCATTTTAAAGGAAACGGACAAAGTATTCTGACAGCGTCCATTCTGCTTGGCATTATGATTCTTCCGACGATTATCGGTGTTTCCGAATCTGCCATCCGCGCGGTGGAGGAGAGCTATTATGAGGGAGCACTGGCACTCGGCGCGACTCATGAGAGAAGTGTTTTTACGGTCATCGTACCTGCGGCAAAATCGGGCATTATGGCGGCGGTTGTACTCGGCGTCGGACGCGCCATCGGCGAGACCATGGCGGTTATGATGGTTGCGGGAAACCAGGCGAGAGTACCTGACAGCATATTTAAAGGTGTCCGCACCCTGACGGCAAATATTGTTATGGAGATGGGATATGCGACGGACCTTCACAGGGAGGCGCTGATTGCAACAGGCGTCGTGCTTTTTGTATTTATTTTGATCATCAATATTTCATTTTCAATTTTAAAGAGAAGGACAAAGGAGAATTAGGATGGAAAATAAGGCGAAAAAAGGGACAGCCGGCATTAATCAGCAGTCCTTTGCAGATAAAATGAAATCTTATACGAAGCATCCGGGCTCTTTTGTGCTCCTGCTTCTGGTGCTTGTGGCGGCTGTTTTAACGGTCGGCGTGCTGGTATTTCTGGTGGGATATATTCTGATCCGGGGGATTCCGTATCTGACTCCCTCGCTGTTTGCGTGGACCTACAATTCGGAAAATGTATCCATGCTTCCGGCAATGATCAATACGGTGTTTATGACGCTTCTGGCACTGCTGTTTTCGGTACCCTTCGGAGTCGGAGCGGCAATCTATCTGGTGGAATACGCCAAAAAGGGAAATAAGCTGGTTGGCATTATCCGTGTGACGGCGGAAACGCTTTCCGGCATTCCTTCCATTATCTACGGTTTGTTCGGTATGCTGTTTTTCGTGACGGCATTAAAGTGGGGCTACTCCATGATGGCCGGTGCTGCTACGCTTGCAATTATGGTGCTTCCGGTCATTATGCGTACCACCGAGGAGGCGCTTTTATGTGTTCCGGATTCTTTCCGTGAGGGAAGCTTCGGACTGGGCGCCGGAAAGCTTCGGACGATTTTTAAAATCGTGCTGCCGAGTGCGATTCCCGGTATTTTATCCGGAATTATCCTCGCAATCGGACGAATCGTCGGTGAGACGGCGGCTCTGATTTATACGTCCGGTACCGTGGCAAGCCTGGCAGGATTCTTTGATTCCGGGCGTACGCTTGCAATTCACATGTACTCACTGTCGAGAGAGGGCATGCATACCAATGAGGCATATGCGACGGCGGTTGTGCTTCTGGTAGTTGTGTTAATCATAAACGGGATATCTTCCCTGATTGCAAAGAAATTTGAAGCACCCAAGAATTAAGGAGAAAGAGTGAAAAAATAAATTTTTCACTCCCAAGTTTGTGTCTGCGCGCTGCTTGACTGCAAACTTGTTATGCACAAAAAGCAGTGCAGAAGTGAGGAGAAACATGGCAGAAAAATTTAAAATTTCAAACCTTGATTTATACTACGGCGATTTCCATGCATTAAAAAATATCAATATGTCCATTGGAGCAAATGAGATTACTGCCTTTATCGGGCCCAGCGGCTGCGGAAAGTCCACATTTTTAAAGAGCTTAAACCGGATGAACGATTTGATTGAGGGCTGTAAAATTACCGGAACCGTGCTTTTGGACGGAGAGGACATTTATAAGGGCATGGACGTCAACCTGCTGAGAAAGCGTGTCGGCATGGTTTTCCAGAAACCGAATCCGTTTCCGATGAGCATTTATGATAATATCGCGTACGGACCGCGTACGCACGGCATCCGTTCCAAAGCAAAACTGGATGACATTGTGGAGAAGTCCTTAAGGGACGCGGCGATCTGGGATGAGGTCAAAGACCGTCTGAAAAAAAGCGCGCTTGGAATGTCCGGCGGACAGCAGCAGAGAATCTGTATCGCAAGGGCGCTTGCGGTGGAGCCGGAGGTAATTTTGATGGATGAGCCGACCTCAGCGCTGGACCCGATTTCCACGTCCAAAATCGAGGATCTTGTCATCGAATTAAAAAAGAAGTATACCATTATCATGGTAACTCATAACATGCAGCAGGCGGTGCGTGTTTCCGATAAAACCGTATTCTTCCTTTTAGGAGAGGTGATCGAGAGCGGCGAGACGGAAAAACTGTTCTCCGTGCCGCAGGATAAGCGGACCGAGGATTATATTACGGGACGTTTCGGCTGATGCGCATAAAAATAACGCCCATGAGGCAGAAGGGATTGGAGGAAAGATGAGAAACAGATTTGACAGACAGCTTCTGGAATTGAATAACCAGCTGATTGAAATGGGAAGCCTGATTGAGCAGGCAATCGAGATGGCGATATCCGCACTTGTAAAGCAGGATGTGGAGAAAGCGGAGCAGGCCATCCGTTTTGATGAGGAAGTGGACCACCAGGAAAGGGATATTGAAGCGCTCTGCATGAAGCTGCTTTTGCAGCAGCAGCCGGTGGCAAAGGATTTGCGTCTGATTTCCGCAGCGCTTAAGATGATTACGGATATGGAGCGGATTGGCGACCATGCGGCGGATATTTCCGAGATGACGATTCTGATGTCCGGCTCGAAATATGAGGGAAGCCAGATCAGCCTGGACTTGATTAAGGATATGGCAAAAGAGACGACTGATATGGTGATTAAGAGCGTGGATGCGTTTGTCAATAAGGACATGGAGCTGGCACGCTGGGTCATCAACCGTGATGATGTGGTGGATGATCTGTTCTCATCCTACAAGCAGCAGCTGATTCAGAAAATCAATGAGAACGTAAAGAACGGCGAGCAGGCGACAGATATGCTCATGGTCGCAAAATATTTTGAGCGGATAGGCGATCATGCGACCAACATTGCCGAGTGGGTGATTTATTCGATTACCGGCGAGCACGAAGATTAAAAGAATCGATAATCCATGGAAAATAAGGATGCCTGCCATGGATTTTACATAAAATTTACATCTTATTCTCTATTTTGGAGGGTTTTTTGCGACAGGCGACGCAAATCTCAAATTTGCGTCTGCCATCAGGGCTTATTTGTGACGTTCCGGCACAATATAGCCAACGCAAACAAGTTTGCGTGTGAAAATAAGCTATCGAGCTTATTTTCGCACTACATACTCTTTGAATGAATTGCAAAATGACGTGAAATGCGGTATAAATGAATTATATACTGTCAAAAGAAAAAGGAGAATAAGATGGACATTTTTGGGATATTGACCATGATAGGCGGGCTCGCCATGTTTCTTTACGGAATGAGTGTCATGGGAGCGGGACTTGAGAAGATGTCGGGCGGAAAGCTGGAGCGGATTTTAGAGACACTGACCTCGAATCCGATTAAGGCGGTGTTGCTCGGCGCAGGAGTGACGGCGGTGATACAGTCCTCCTCCGCGACGACGGTCATGGTCGTCGGTTTTGTAAATTCAGGCATTATGAAGCTGTCACAGGCGGTCGGCATTATTATGGGAGCCAATATCGGCACCACAGTGACCTCCTGGTTGATTAGCTTAAGCGGTATTCAGGGCGACAGCTTTTTCCTTCAGATGTTAAAGCCGACGTCCTTTTCGCCGATTCTGGCGATCATCGGCGTTATTCTGTGCATGTCGAAAAAAGAGGGCAGAAGAAAAGATGTCGGTGAGATTATGATCGGCTTTGCCGTGCTGATGTTCGGAATGGATACGATGAGCGGGGCCGTGGAGCCCCTGGCGGATGTGCCGGAGTTTACCAGCCTGCTTACAATGTTCCGCAACCCGGTTTTGGGCGTGCTTGCGGGCGCGATCCTTACGGCAGTCATTCAGAGCTCTTCCGCTTCGGTCGGAATTTTACAGGCGCTCTCGGTGACCGGAGCGTTTACCTACGGATCCGTGATACCGATCATCTTAGGACAGAATATCGGTACCTGCGTGACGGCGATGATTTCCGCCATTGGCGCAAATAAGGGGGCTAAGCGCACAGCGTTTGTGCACCTGTATTTTAATCTGATTGGGACAATCTTATTTTTACTTTTATTTTACATTGGGGATGCAATCTTTGCATTTCCGTTTACGGACGAGACGGTAGGCGTCGCGGGAATCGCGACGGTGCACACCACGTTTAATGTATTTACGACGCTTGTGCTCCTTCCGTTTACCAAAGTGCTTGAGAAACTCGCTTATCTCACGATTCCGGAAACGGCGGAGGAGCAGGAGACCGGCGAGGATGTATTCCGCGTACTGGACGATCGCTTTTTAACCAGTCCGGCATTTGCCATTGAGCAGTGCCGTTCGCTGGTGGGGCAGATGGCAGTATTGACGCGTGACGGTTTTCTGGAAGCGATGACTGTGCTGAACGATTATTCCGAAGAAAAGATAGCAGACGTGATTGCCAAGGAGAACAGAGTCGATACCTATGACGATAAGCTTGGTGCTTACCTGACCAGGCTTGGGAGCCAGAATCTGTCCTATCAGGACAGCCTGAAGGTGACCTCGCTTCTGCATTGTCTGACGGATTTTGAGCGAATTTCCGACCATTCCATCAATGTTGTGGAGAACGCCCAGCAGATGCACCGGGATGGGGCTTCTTTTTCCAAAAAGGCGAAGGAAGAAATGGCGGTTTACGGCAGGGCGCTGGTCGATATTTTAAACCGTACGACGAAAGCGTTCGTAGAGAACGACGAGGCGCTTGCCCGTACGGTGGAGCCTCTCGAAGAGGTGATTGACGAACTGAATAAAGATGTGAAAAAGAACCATTTAAAGCGTCTCAGAAAAGGAAAATGCACGATTGAGCTGGGGCTTGTGCTTTCCGATTTGGCGATGAATTACGAGCGTGTCGCGGACCATTGCTCCAACATCGCGGTTTACATGATGCAGCTTAAGGATACACAGCTTGAGGAGCACAGCTTTACCGAGCAGATGGATGAGGAGGAGAGCGCCGAGTTCGCAAAGCAGCTTGCCGGCTTCCGAAAGTTTTACGGGCTGTAGGATGAGACGCAGACTGGCAGAATTGAGGAAATAGTGTGAAAAATAAGCTTGATAGCTTATTTTTCACACGGCTATTTGTGCCGGGGCGTCACAAATAAGCCCTGATGGCAGACGCAAATTTGAGATTTGCGTCGCCTCGTCGCGTAAAACGCTCCGGAATGGAGAATCATATGACAACAATTTATATCGTGGAGGATGATGTAAACATCCGGGAGATAGAGAGGTATGCATTAAAAAACAGCGGATATGAGGTGGAGGAATTTGAGAGCGGCGCAGAGCTTTTTAAGCGTCTGGAGAAGAATCTTCCGTCTATGATTTTGCTGGATATTATGCTTCCGAATGAGGACGGGCTTGATATTCTGACCAGAATACGGGCGAACAAGGCGACGGCCGGCGTTCCGGTTATTATGGTGACGGCAAAGGCGAGCGAGCTGGATAAGGTAAAGGGGCTTGACCTTGGCGCGGACGATTATATTACAAAGCCTTTTGGCGTGATGGAGCTGGTTTCCAGAGTGAAGGCGCTTCTCCGCAGGACACAGAAGGCACAGCAGGAGGAAACGCAGGTAAGGCACGGGGAGATTCTGTTAGATACCGACAGGCATGCGGTGACGGTTGCGGGAGAACCCTGTGAGCTTACCTTTAAGGAATTTGAGCTGCTCAAATATCTGATGATTAATCAGGGAATTGTACTCTCAAGGGATAAGATTATGGATCAGGTGTGGGGCTTTGAATATGAGGGAGAGAGCCGCACGGTCGATATGCATATTAAAACCCTGCGTCAGAAGCTCGGAGCAGCGGGAGGATGTATCAAGACGGTCCGCAATGTGGGCTATATGGTGGAATAATTGGTGAGATATAAATGAAGAAAAAAATTAATCGAAGATTTCTATTATTAGCGGCAATCATCATCATGGTGACTGCCGTTAGTTCTACCCTTCTTTTTTATCGGATTCTGGAAAGACAGATTTTTGAGGATTTAAGAGCGAACGCACATGTCATTGTTATGCTCACCGCAGACGGACTGCCGGAGGAAACGGATTATGATCTGAGTCTGGACGGTCTGCGTATTACCCGGATTGACAGCAGCGGAGCTGTCATTTATGACAGTGAGGCGGATATTTCCGAGATGGATAACCACGGGAAGCGCCCGGAGATCGAGGACGCGTTTGAAAACGGTGAGGGGAGATCTATGCGTAAATCCGGTACTTCCCTAAAGCATACCTTTTATTATGCCATGCGTATGGATGACGGCAGTATTTTGCGGGTGGCAAAGGAGAGCGACAGCATCCTCTATTTTATTATTATGATGGCGGGACTGATCTTTGCCGTGGGGCTTCTGGTATTCTTAATATGCGCGCTTTTTTCCCGTCGTCTGACCAGGGGACTTGTGCTTCCGATTGAAAAAATGGCGGAAAATATCACCATGATTGACGAGGATGAGGTCTACGAGGAAATGCGTCCCTTTATCTCGACGATAAAGCAGCAGCACATGGACATTTTGGACCACACGCGGATGCGGCAGGAATTTACGGCAAATGTTTCTCACGAATTAAAAACGCCGCTGACGGCCATTTCCGGTTATGCGGAGCTGATTGCCAGCGGTATGACAAGCGGGGACGACACGGTACATTTTGCGAATGAAATCCATAACAGCGCTGAGCGGCTGCAATCATTAATTAACGATATTATCAAGCTCTCGGAGCTTGACGATGAGGATTTAAAGCTGGAATTTGAAACCGTTGACCTTCATGAGCTTGGGGAAAACTGTATTTCCTCCATGGCATTGCAGGCGCAGAAGAACGATGTAACTATGGCGCTGAAGGGCGAATCCGTTTTGATAAACGGAAATAAAACCCTTTTGGAGGAGCTGTTTTTTAATCTTTGCAGCAACGCCGTGCGTTATAACAAAAAGGGCGGAACCGTCATCATTACGACGACGACCGAGAACGGGAGACCTGTGCTGATCGTGTCGGACACCGGAATCGGTATTCCGAAGGATTCGCAGGAGCGCGTCTTTGAACGATTTTACCGGGTAGATAAAAGCCGTTCCAAATCGACCGGCGGCACTGGTCTTGGACTTGCGATTGTGAAGCACATTGTGGCGCAGCATGAAGCGCAGCTGAACTTAAAAAGCGAGGTTGGCGTCGGAACAGAAATTAAGGTGACATTTTAAAAGAAAAGGATTCCGAAATGTAAATTCTGTGGTACAATGGTAGGATAGCGGTGCACAGGAATTGTCTGCCGCCGCAGAATAGATTTTACATGAGGAGTAAATGAAATGTTTTCCGTAACAGATATCAGGCAGGAGGCTTATCCGGCGGCATACCACCGGGGAAAAGAGCTGTATGAGAGAGGGCTTGTGTGGGATTTTTCCTATGATTTGTACCTCGAAAACGGTATTCCGAAGGCTGAGATTTCCGCGAAGGTCAGAGGTAAGGTAGAGCACCATTATGACGTCCGCATTGTCGTGGACGAGGAATATGCGCAGATTGCGGAGAGCCGCTGCAACTGTGAGGCGTTTTACAGCTACGAAGGGATCTGTAAGCATTGCGTTGCGACGCTTTTGACCTATGTCAATCGAAGACCGGCAAAGGAGCTTTTGCAGGCGCGGCAGGGAAAGACGGAAGAGACCGCGGGACTGGAATATGACGACACAGAGTTTAAGACGCCTTCGGCGTTAAAGAACCTGTTAAACAGGTATTCTATGCGCGCGGGCTGCGTGTATCTTCTGCCGGAAGCGATTTACGGAAAGGTGGAAATCGAGCCGTATTTCCGCTGGGACTACCGCTTTGCGACGCTGGAATTTAAAATCGGAATCGAGCAGAAATATGTGCTGAAAAATATTTCTGCTTTTTTGCGTGCCCTGGAAACAAATGAAAAGGTACGTTACGGAAAAAAACTGGACTTTTACCATCACATGAATGCGTTTACGCCGCAGGCGGTGCGGATGATCCGGTTTATGCAGCAGCAGGAGGCGGATAAGCGCCGTCAGAGCCAGTATCATACCTATTATGCGTATACCGGAAGCTACGAGAGGAAAATGGAGCTGGACGGCGTCGGTATCGACCGCTTTTTTGCCGCTGTGGGAGAGGACGAATTTTGGGCGGAGTACGGCTATCAGTGGGAAGGTCTGTGCCGGCTTTTGCCGGAGGAAAAACGGCCGGAGTTAAAAATCAGGCAGGGCGGCGCGGGTGTATTTTTGACGCTGGAGGAGCTTGAAGTGATAGCCGGAGAGCAGTATTATTACTTTTTCGGTGACCATGTGGCTGCAAAAAGCCCGGCGGGCATGAAGGAGAGGGCAGGAGAGTTCTTTTCGTATCTGCAAAAGCAGGCGGGCGGCGAAACCTATATCGGCGCGGACGAACTGCCGGTGTTCTGCCGGGATTTGCTGCCGCTTCTGCGCGAGAACTTCCAGATTGTGACCGAGGGCTTTGACGAGAGCCTTTATGTACCGCCGAAGCCGGAATTTGAGCTGTACTTAGACAGGCAGGATATAAATACGGTCGGTGCAAAGCTGATGGCCGTTTACGGGCAGGAAAAATATAATGTCCTGGAGAAAACCGCACCGGGAGAGGTGCGTGACATTTCCGAGGAAATGCGGATAAGAAACCTTGTCGAACCGTATTTTAATGAGTATGCCATGGGCCAGACGGTCTTCGTGCTATCGAGGGACGAGGACATGCTCTATCGGCTGCTTTCCGGCGGCTTAAGGCGTTTGAGCGAATACATGTCGATTTATACGACGGAGGGCTTCCGCGGCATGAAGGTGGTCTCCTCGCCCGGAGTTTCCGTCGGGGTGTCGTTAAAAAGTGATCTGCTGGAATTAAAAATCCACTCCGATGAGATGTCAAGTGAGGAATTAGCCTATCTTTTGACCAAATATGACCGCAAAAAGAAATATATCCGCCTGAAAAACGGAGACTTTCTGGATATTGCGGACGACGGCTTCGGCGTTCTGGCGGAAGTCAGCGAGGATTTGCGGCTGACCGAGACCAATCTGAAAAAAGGAACTGTCATTGTTCCGAAATACCGCGCAATGTATCTTGACGCGGCGTTAAAGAGCAATCAACTGCTTTCCGTGGAAAAGAACCGTGAGTTTAAGGGTATGGTGCGTGACATGAAGACGATTGAGGACAGCGACTATGAGGTTCCCGAGTCCCTGAAAAATGTCATGCGCAGTTATCAGAAAAGCGGTTTTCTGTGGCTTAAAACCCTGCGGGAAAACGGATTCGGAGGCATTTTGGCGGACGACATGGGACTTGGAAAAACGCTTCAGGTCATCAGCCTGCTTTTGTCGGAATGGCACGAGATGCAGGCGGGAGAAAAGGAACGCAGACGTTCCCTGATTGTCTGCCCGGCGTCTTTGGTTTATAACTGGCAGAAGGAAATCGGCCGTTTTGCCCCGGAGCTTCCCACGCGCATGATTGCGGGAAATGTGTCGGAACGCGCGGAGCTTATCAGCGGCAGCCGTGAGGGGGAAATACTGATCACCTCCTATGATTTGTTAAAGAGAGATGCGGAGCTTTATCAGAATATGGTGTTCGCCGTGCAGGTTATCGACGAGGCGCAGTATGTGAAAAATCCGTCGACCCAGGCGGCAAAGGGAGTGAAAAAGATAACGGCGGCCTTTAAGCTTGCGCTGACCGGTACCCCGATTGAGAACCGGCTCGGAGAGCTGTGGAGCATATTTGATTATCTGATGCCGGGGTTTTTATTTTCCTATCAGAGATTCCGGGAAGAAATCGAGATTCCCATTGTGGTGAATCACGACGAGAATAAAATGGAGCGTCTCCGGCGTATGATCCGCCCGTTCGTGCTGCGCCGCCTAAAGGGCGACGTACTCCGGGATCTGCCGGAAAAAATCGAAGAAAACGTATTCGCGAGACTTACGGGCGAGCAGCAGAAGCTTTATGATGCGCATGCCTCTCATTTAAGGCAGATGATGAATGAAAAGAGCGAGGAGGAATTTAAGCACGAAAAATTACAGATACTGGCGGAGCTCACAAAGCTGCGGCAGCTCTGCTGCGACCCTGCCCTGCTCTTTGAGGGTTACCGCGGGGAATCCGCAAAGACGGATATGTGCATGGAGCTGATTGTCAACGCCGTCGGTGCCGGGCATAAGATTTTGCTGTTTTCCCAGTTCACTTCGATGCTGGACCGCCTGACGGAGCGGCTTTCGGCGGTGGGCATTGCCTATCATCTTCTGACCGGCTCGGTAAATAAGGAAAAGCGCATGGAGATGGTAGAGAGCTTTGCTTCGGATGACGTTCCGGTTTTCTGCATCAGCTTAAAGGCGGGAGGAACCGGGCTGAACCTGACGGCGGCCGATATCGTCATTCACTATGACCCCTGGTGGAACGTCGCGGTACAGAATCAGGCGACTGACCGCGCGCACCGCATCGGGCAGGAGAATGTCGTCACGGTCTACCGGCTGGTGGCCGAGGGAACTATTGAGGAAAAAATCATCGGGATTCAGGAGCGCAAGAAAAAGCTTGCGGAGCAGGTGCTGGAGAGCGAGGGTATGGATTCGGCAAGCTTCACCAGGGAGGAAATTCTGGAATTGCTGGGGTAGAGAGTATATAGGGAGGAAATGGTATGAAAATTTTTTTGCTGGCACTGGTTGTATTTATTGTTATTGCGATAATTGCGGGTATGTCTTCTTTAGGAAGAAAAGGAAAAGATAAGTGGACTCTCCACAGAGGCCAGGGAAAGAGTATGCTGGACGATTTTGACGAGGAACGCAAAAATATCGACCAGCTTATGAAATAGGCGTTGATTTTCATTGACAAATCAGGCCGCATACTATATGATAGAAAAACAATATTCGGCATAAGCCGGGCATGATAATTCCGTGAGGGAGTAATTCGCGTAGGCACGTGGTTTGTCAACACACCGGTCGTATTTTGGCGGGCACACACCAAAGGACCTGGCAAATCTTAAAGAATGAGACTCATGTATATTTTTTGCGTTGCGCAGAGTATGCGCATTGCGGGAAATATACGTGGAGTCTCTTTTTTTGTTTCATAGGAAAGACCTTGTTACATTAACATATGAAAGTGTTGACTTTCCTATGAAATAAAAAGCCCTCCGGGCAGGAGCGCACTGCGGCGGAAGAGAAGAATGCCGCTCACACGGCCCGCCGCAGGCGGGGAATCTCGCAAAGCGAGATTCTTTATGACAGGAAATCGCGCGAGCCAGGCGGCGTAGGAATATCGTGTGAAAACAAAGGAAGGCGGGAAAAAAATGGCGGTTTTGGTTGAGTTATTATTGATGGGAATCGGTCTGGCTATGGACGCGTTTGCGGTGTCTGTCTGCAAGGGGCTTGGGATGCGCAGGGTCAACAAAAAACAGGCGGTAGTGATTGCCTTATTTTTTGGTGGGTTTCAGGCGTTGATGCCGCTGATCGGGTGGCTGCTCGGCAGACAGTTCGAGAGTTATATTACAGGCATCGACCATTGGATTGCATTTGTGCTGCTTGCGTTTATCGGAGGAAAAATGATTTTGGAAGCGGTAAGGCCCGAGGATGAGGACGTTGCGGTGGAACAGATGGATGCGCCGCTCGATTTAAAGGAGCTTTTGGTGCTTGCCGTCGCTACGAGCATTGACGCGCTTGCTGTCGGAATTACCTTCGCGTTTTTAAGCTATCCCATCGTTGAGGCGATTTCCGTCATCGGCGTCACGACATTTATTGTTTGTATCATCGGCGTTTATGTCGGGAACTTTTTCGGAAATAAGTATAAGAATAAGGCGGAATTTGCCGGAGGTCTCATTCTGGTGATTCTGGGCACGCGTATCTTGCTGACACACCTTGGAATTATCGGTTAAGCAGGGAAGGCATGCTGCTGACGGTGCGGCCGCGCGGGGCGGTTTCCCTTTTTCGGTTGAAGAAAACTGCCGGAAAGGGTATAATAAGGCAAAACTCAATCGATGACAGATGCGGAGGGAAACGATATGGATTTTTTTGACAAATTAGGGGAAACGCTTGTGAGCGCGGGAAAGGATGTCGGGCAGAAGGCCAGGGATGTTTCTGAGATCGCGAAGCTTAAGCTGGATATCAAATCGAAGGAGGATTTCGTGCAGAAGCAGTATGCAGCGCTCGGGGAAGCCTATTATGCAAAGCATAAGGATGACGAGAACTGCGAGGAGGCGGAGCAGTTTTTCCTCATTAAAGAGGCGCTGGATGAGATTACGCGCATGAAGTCCGAGGTGCTGCGGATTCAGGGGGCGGCGGAGTGCCCGAAATGCGGAGCGAAGATGCCGGAGGGCGCGGTATTTTGCAGCAGCTGCGGGACAAAGCTGGACGATATGTTTGAGGAATAGGAGCTGGAAGCGTGGAAGGGCAGAGAAAAAAGGAAACCCTGTTTTTTGGAACTGTTTTCCGTTCCTTTTGGCTGCGGCGGTCGGAATCCTCTATCATATTAAAATACGACCCATGACGGGCGATGATGTATTTTTTTCGCAGGCGCTTTTGGAAAAGGATTGGTGGAGTTATCTGGTGGAGCGCTATGAAACCTGGACGTCACGTTTTGTCATTGAAGGGCTGCTGGTGCTCATTGTCAGATATCCGTTGCTTTGGAAGCTTTTGGACGCCGCGTTGTTCGCGACGCTGCCTCTGCTGCTTGCCCGGATCTTTGGCGGCGGCCGTCTGATGAACTGGTGCGCCGCGGGAGCCATGCTTTTATATCCGTTTCATGACATGGGCTCGGCGGGATGGATAACGACAACGATCAATTATTTTCTGCCGGTCTGGGGGCTGCTTTTTGTGGGACTTCTGATAAAAAAAATAGCGGCGGGCGAGAAAGTACGTCTTCCGGAAGGGATTTTCGGCGTACTCATCTGCCTGATTGCAAGCAGCCATGAGCAGGTGGCGGTCATTCTGTTTGTGATATTCGTACTGTACGGTTTTTGGGCGCTGAGAGAAAAGCACCGCGCGCATGGAAACCGCGCGGTGCTTTTTTGTCTTGTTCTGGTAAATATCGCTTCGCTGATTTCCATTCTTTTGTGTCCGGGAAACGCCGGGCGCAATGCGGTCAGTATCGCGGATTTGCCGGTTTTTGAGACTTATGGCTTCGGCGATAAGCTGTATCTGGGACTGCTCAGTATCGAGCGCGTATTTATCGCAAATTGCGACGCACTGTTTTTTGTCGTGGTGCTGATACTGGCTCTTTTGGTTTATGTGAAAACAGAGAATTATGTAAGCACGCTCATTGCGTCGCTTCCGCTGTTTATTTTATTCGGGCAGACCGTGCTTCGGACGGCTTATCCGGGCCTTTCCGGCATTTTTGTAGTGCCGGGGCAGATAACGGAGTGGAGCTGGGGAGCGTGTCTATATTACACTGTATTTTATCCTGCTGTTTGTCACCATGCTTGCCATTTACCGGACGGCGGATCAGGTTCGGGAACGGCTGAGGCAAACAGACGGAAAGCTTGCGGTAACGCTTTTGGCGGTAGTCTGCCTTACGAATATATTGTTTGTCGCACTGTCCTGCTAAGGACATCACGTTGTCCTTAGCAGGACAACGAAAACTACAATTATAGATTGAAATAGCAAAGAGGCCGTGTTACAATAAGCAATAAAAAGTAACTATGAATGTGGAAGGGCACGGTTATGAAAAAAAGAAAAAAGAAATCAATATTCAGGCGTTACTTTGAAGATTTTTTTGAAATAACGGATGATAATTACGAACATCTTTATATTTATACCCACTGGCCGCTTGATATGACGAAGATGCTGGCTATGGTTTTGCTCGACCCGGTTGTAGTGTTTCTCTTTATTTTCTGGTTTACGGGCATTCAGATGAATTTAATTCTGGTGTTTATTGTCGTGGACGCATGGGTATTGGACAGGTGGAAAATTGCCGCTATGCAGCGTAAGGCAGATTTGATACGGCTGAGAACCACCGATTGGCCGAAGGTTCTGCGGGAGAAAGTTGAAGAACTGGAAGGGCTTGAATTTCCGTATCGTAAAAAATCAAGGCTGCAGCTATGGCTGGAAAAAAGAAGAGAGAAGGACGATGATTGAGCTTCGTCCTTCTCTCTTCTTTTTAGTAACCGTCCCCCTGACGGAAGCCGGTGTTTGAAATAATCTGCTGACTGAGCGCGTTTACCGTTGCGGAGGGCGTATAATCCTCATCCCCATATAAAAAGGCATGAAGTGTCGTCACATTGGAAGCAAGGTCGCAGGGAATCACGACGCTTCCGATTTTATCGTAGGTATGGCTCGTTTTTTCATACGGGAAGCCGTTGGTCTCTCCAATATCGTAGCTGAAAATTTTCGCTGCGAGTGCAAGCAGCTCCGTGTTGGAAAAGCTGGTCTGGATATCCGAAAAGGCGGTATTAATCAGACTGTTTAAGGTCTTTAAGTTCGACTTCTGTGCCTTTTGAACCATGGCGGTAAGGACCGTCCGCTGGCGCTCCGTTCTGCGGTAATCGTCGCCGCCGCCGTAGCGGATGCGGGAGTAAGCACAGGCCTGGACGCCGTCTAAATTATAGGTGCCGCCGGAAGACGGCGCGGTGGAATTATGTCCGGTAAGCCTGTTCAATTCATCGATATAACCGATCATCAGGTTCGCTTCATCATCCGTGATGGTGATTTCCACGCCTCCCAGTAAATCTACGCATTCGATGATCGCATTAAAATCTACGGTAACATAATCCGTAATGGCGAGGTCGAGATTGGTATTGAGCATCGAAATTGCCTGCTCCGGCCCGCCGGAGGCATAGGCGGCGTTGCATTTGCGGAAATTTCCGTCGCCGGTGTCGAGATAGGTGTCCCGGTAGACGGAGACCAGACGAATCTCTTTATTTTTGGAGTCGATGGTTGCGAGCATAATCACATCGCTGTTTCCCCTTGAGAGACTGCCGTTCGAGCGGTTGTCCAGACCGAATAAAGCAATCGTGGTATATTTTGACATAAGCGACAGAGACTCGTCGGAGATGTCCTCGTTGATGGATACATTATCCGCATCAATTCTATTTTTTTCAATTTTAGAGAGCTTTGACGTGACGAATAAAAGCACCGCCAGTATCAATATGACAAAAACTTCCGCGATCAGCAGAAAAATTTTCCGCTTTCTTTTTTCTTTTGCTGGAGTGGTTCCCTTTTTTCCTGACATATGGTATTTCCTCCTGAGCTAAGTTTATGGTTGACGCCATTATGATAAGACGGAACGGAAAAACATACAATAAAAGTTTTCTTAAATTTATCTGGTAATTTTTTGAAGCAGGGGATTTTGGGATAATATTTAAAGGAATATTAAGAAATCCTGCCTACAACAATTTAAAGTTTCCTGTTACAATTCATTAGGAAAGTATCAAATTCAGAGCAGACGAAAAGAGCAGCTTTATACAAAAGATAAAACTGCTCTGAATGTGATTCTTTCCAATTGTACCAAGCTGCGGACGGGTCAGCCAGGATGCATATGGGGAAAGTATCGTTTTCCTTTGATGAAAATGCTGCGGTTTTACAGAAACTCATCGATTTAAAAAGACGGTTTCTGTACTGTGTCACGAAAGCTTTTTATAAGAGGGCATGCTTCGCAGACCTTCTTGCGGAGGTCTAAAAAAAATATTCAGTGGTAAGCAGCTTTTGTCAGGAAGGTCCATAGGTCCTTCCGATACTCTGCATCCGGCAGCATCCACACTCCGGACAGATGCGGATGTTGATTTTCCATACTGCCTTTAAAAGTTCAGCTATGGAAAGATTGATATATTTGGCCCGGAAACGCTGATGCCCTTGAAGGGTAAAGATCAGTTTCAGGTTTTTGCTTTTTCCACGGTTATTCAGAAACCCATAATACCGGATCTTTTGAAAACCGGGTGGGAGCACATGCATCAGATAACGGCGGATGAATTCGATGTTCTTTAAAGCGATCACCCTGCGCGGTTCACCAGGCTTTTTCCCCCTGGCAGAAAAAGTGACCTGCTGTTCATCTACAGAAAGGATACGGCTGTTAGAAATGGCAATCTTGTGGGTATATCTTCCGAGATATTCCATCGCATTGCCAAATCCATGGAAAGTTTCTTTTATGTAAGGACACCATTCCTTTCCATAAAGGAGATTGCGGAATCCAGACCATTCATAGGAATTCCGGAGTTTGTCACAGGAAGCGGAAAAAACCAGGCTGCCATTTTTGTAAAACGAATCGAGTCCTGCAAGAAATTTCCCCTTGAATTTATCCCGGAGGACTTCTACACGGAGAAAGAAGCTGTTTTTTACCTTCCGTATCTTATGGTCGGCGGTAAGCCCTCCTCCGGAAACGATGCAGTGCATATGAACATGGTAATTGATTTCCTGATCCCAGGTGTGGAGCACCTGAATGATCCCGGGTGTTGCTCCGAGATGCTTTTTGTCTGCAGAAAGTTCTAAAAGCGTTTCGGCGCAGCATCTGTGGAAGAACCCATAGAGCAGCTGCTGGTTGCACAAGAACAACGCATTCAGTTCATGAGGAAGAGTGAATACCACATGGAAGTAGGGGGCATCTATGACCTCCGCCCTGCGTTTGTCCACCCAGATCTCCTTATTCACAGCCTGACAGTTGGGGCAGTTACGGTTGCGGCAGGAATTGTTGTGGACCTCGGTATGGCCGCAATCGGGACAGATGCTGACACTGCAGCCCAATGCGCCGGTCTTGCACCGAAGGATGGACATGGCGGCCTTTTTGTGGATGTCGGACGGAGGATAAACGGGACAGTATTCCTGCCATCCAAACTTGAAAATCTGTTGGATCTTACTTTGTGCCATAGATACCTCCCATCTTATCAAGAGGATTTATGACGTCAGAAAAACAGGTGGCTGCCAAATGGACGTAGATCATGGTAGATTCCAGGGATTTATGCCCTAAAAGCGCCTTGATGGTAAGCAGATCGACTCCATTCTCATACAGATGTGTTCCGAAGGCGTGCCGGAAGGAGTGACAGGTGATCCTTTTCGGCCACCCAAGCCGTTCCTCATGTTTATGGATATGCCAGGAGAGATAATAGGTATTGATCGGTTTGTCAGAGACACGTTTCTGGGAGCCTGGAAAAAGCCATTCTGTAGGTCTGCCGCATTGAAACCAATACTGTGTAAGCAGATCCAGGGCATACTTGGACAGAGAGGCATAGCGGTCCTGCCGGGCTTTGGTATGGGAAATATGGATACGCATGTTTTTTCTGTCAATATCCTCATAGCGCAGGCGGCACACTTCCCCGATGCGCAGGCCGGAGGAATACATGAGCGCGCACATAGCCTTAGGCTTGATGTCGGGCATGGTGGAAATGAATTGGAAAGCTTCCTCCTGGGATGGGACATAAGGGAGATAAGCATCAAACTTCCTCAAGGGAAGCTGTGTGGGATCCCATGGTTTGTGAAGGACATACATGGTAAAAAAGCGGAGTTGAGAAATACAGGCGTTTAAAGTACGGTCAGAAAGATTCTTTTCTTTCTGCAGCCAGCGGATAAAAT
>CALWHT010000043.1 GCA_944380515.1 uncultured Roseburia sp. | reverse complement strand
AAGGGCGCGGAGCGCCGCATTTTTCGATGGATTTGTCAAGTGTTTTAGACAAAAAAGTGGGGGATTTTAATAAAAAAGGAATCTGGAAGCCTTATATTTACTGGCTTAAAGATTCCGAGAGATTATTTATTTCTTTAGGAGGACGTTGAGATGGCCGGAAAGTTTATGCTAAAGAAATTTGTTGACATTAATATTGATGACCCTTTTTTTAATTCTTTAAAATGTGATTATCCGGGAAATGCAAATAGCACGGGATTTATAGATTGGTTCCAGAAAAAAGCTGTCAATGGGGCAACTGCTCTTGTTTTTGAAGATGATATAGGTGTGGGAGCGTTTGTTGCGTTAAAGGAAGAAAAAGAAGAAATAGAATTACAAGATACAGTCTTACCTGCCCAAAAACGAATAAAAATAAGTACTTTTCGAATTGCGGAGAGATACCGTAGACAGAGAATTGGCGAAGGTGCTATTGGATTAGTTTTATGGAAATGGCAGAAATCGGATTTAACAGATATTTACGTCACAGTATTTGAGAAGCATATGACTCTTATATCTCAATTTGAGAAATTTGGTTTTCGGAAAAGTGGTATCAATAAAAATGGGGAAGTTGTTTTAATAAAGAAACGTGATCAAATTGATTTCAGTGACTCTTATGCAGCATTTCCATTTATTAAAAATGATTTTGATTACGCAGGATATATTATTATTGACGATACATATCATGATACAATGTTTGCTTATTCTGAACTTGCAAATAATGTATCATTACAGACCAAAGTTAGTGGCAGTGTAAGTAATGGTCTAAGAAAAATTTATGTTGGTCAAGCGCAAAGGCTGAATTATTATGTTGGTGAGCCAGTGCTTGTTTATCGGCGTTATACGGCGGGGAGAGGTAAGCGATATCGTTCTTGTATAACGTCGTTTTGTATTGTGACTGATGCATTTCAGGCTAAGGTAAATAATCATTATTTAATGAATTTTAATGAATTGTTAGACAGAATTGGAAATAAGTCTGTGTTTAATGAGAAGGAATTAATGCAACAATATAGTGATTTTAAAAATGTCACAATCATTGAGTTGCTTTATTATGGTTATTTTGGAGCCGGAAACAATGTAAATTTGGACTGGCTTATGAATAATGGTTTTTGGGTTATGGGACAACAGTATCCAACAGAAGTGCATTTATCTAAGGAGCAATTCAAAAGAGTTCTAATGGAGGGAAATATTAATGTGTCAAATGTTATTATCGATTAATCCAGAGTATGTAACAAGCATTATTCAAGGAGAAAAGTTATATGAATATCGGAAATTTCGTTGTCGTGATGATGTTGACAGGATTATTATTTATGCCACAGCTCCCCAAAAACAAGTTGTTGGAGAAGCTGAGATAGCAGATATTGTAGAAGATGATCTTTTGACGGTATGGCGTCTGACCAAGGAACACTCAGGTATTACTTATAAATTTTTTCGGAAATATTATAAAGGAAAAAAGAAGGCGGTTGCTTACCACCTTAAAAATGTTGTAATTTATGATGAACCGTTATCGTTGGAAGATATCGGTGTCTCTTGTGCACCGCAATCATTTCGATACATGCCTGCAACAACAGGATAAGTGTTAGTTAATGTGAAATATTCTGTCACATTTTTAGTGGGTATGATAAACGATAAGAGTCAGCAATTAACTTTCGGTCATGCTGTCCGGAAGTTAAAAGAGAGGAGTTATTATGCCAGTAGAAACAAAGTTTGATCGAGCAATGGACTATGCAATAGAAGGGCTTGCGGGTTGGAAATATACAAATAATATAACAAGGATTTTTTTGTATGGGAGTTGTGCGAGAAATAGGGCAGGAGCCGAAAGTGATATTGATTTATATATTGAGCTGGATGCGCCTGTTCCTTTTTCAGCCATCAGGGAACTAAAAATGCGTTGTAATTCAGACGATTGGACACTTCCAGATGTCGATGTAAAGATCGGAATGACCGGACTGTTAGAGAAGGATGATTTGTTTTATCAGAATATCAGAAAAGAGGGGATTTTATTGTGGGAGAGAAAGTAACATATTATAGTTTTGCTGAAAATGATTATTGGTTTTTGAAAGCCAATGTGGAAGAAAAGCGGGTCAGTAATGCCATGTGTGCTACTGCACAAAATATATGCGAAAAATATTTGAAGGAAATTATAAAGGATGTAGCGAATGTCACAGGTGACACTGACATTATGAAAACCCACAGTCTTAAAAGACTCAAAAGATTTATTGAGGTACATGTGCCGGAGTTTGAATGTAATTGGTCCGTAGTTGTGCCGGCGGATGGTTATTATTTTTCGGCCCGATATCCTGGCGAAGATTCTTATTTTGTTAATGAAGAAGATGTAGAAGAGTGTTGGAGAGCGGTTCAGGAAACAAAGCGTGCAACAGATTCATATTTGGAAAGGGTAAACGAAAAAATACGGACAGAGTCAGAGACATTGGATTTGGAGAGACATAAAAGAACTTTAAAACAGCGTATGAAAAGATAAACTTCCGGTCATTTTGTCCGGAAGTTACAGACAGGACAGCGGTAACGCTGTCTTTTTTTTGTGCATAAAAAACGTTTCCTAAAAGAAATGAAAAAGCGAAAAACTTTTCTTAAAATCCGTCGAAACGAGATTTATTTTCTTCCATAATAGCAAGGATTGGAGGAAAACAGCATGGAAGGAGGATTTGTAATTCTGTCGGACAGGCAGATGGAATGGATGAAACGGGCGGTTGGGCAGATGATAGAACTGACGGCTTATTACGGGACACTGGAGCGTCCTCTTGCAGAGGAGGACTACGATTACATTCTTGAAATTTTTTCCGACTGCACAAAAAAATCCAGAAATAATGCAATGATTATTCAATGTTCCGGTGTACTGGCAGAATATCTGGACGGATTGGAAAGAGGGCAAACGAAGCTGACCAGGAATGACATGGCGCAAGTGAAGCAATTTGTTCAGGAACAGTTTTCTTGTCTGAAAAAACGGCAGGAGTGTGTAGCCGGCGCGGATAGTTTTAAAACAGTTCAAGAAGAAATGGAAATACATCGCGGCCGGTATGGGGATGAGAAGCTGATCTCCGGTCTGGCAGAGGTATTTCAAAATTATCTGCTGTTCTGCGCAAAAAAATATGAGGAGAGGGGAGCGAGGGGGGATGACAAAAAAACGGGAGGAGAAAGAGAAACGTCTGTTATTCCGGAACGGAAGCATGAAAAGAGCAGGTAGGCTCCAGAGTATAAAATACGGGAGGAGTAAACGGTATGGGCTGCAAAATCCATAAAACTTTCCGTATTACCGAAGAACAGGAAAAACATATGGAAACACAGTGCGAAAGATATGGAATCAATGCTTCGGAATACATACGCAGATTGATTGACGCGGATAGGGGAAAACAGATTTCCGTACCCACTCAGGAGGAATTCCTCATAAAAAAACAGATGGTTTATGAAGTAAATCGAATAGGAAATAACATCAACCAGATTGTAAAGAACGTGAACATGCATTACTACACGGAATATGAAAAGAAAAAGCTGTTTGCTTTCATGAAAAAGCTGGTGGAATTGTTGGGAGAGGAAAGGAGAGAAACAGAATATGAGATTGCAGATGGAAGCGATGCTGGATGAGCTGAAGAAGACAGAGAACCTGGAACAGCTTGCAGGGCTGGAAAATGAGCTTGCCGGTGTATTGGGAAATGGATTTTTAAAAGGAAGGTTCGATTATCAGTATCTGTCTCAGGTAAAAGAACAGGTAGAGCAAATTGAAGCAGAGCGCAGGGAGCAGTTTCAGAAAGAAATTCCGGAAAATGTAAGACGCCCGGCCTTTAAAAGATAATAAATGGCGCTTCTTCATATTGTAGACCCGCCAATACATCCGGGTGCGGGAAGTCGGGGAATGTATGCGCATTTGGAACATGCAATCAGGTATATTTTAAAGCCGGAAAAAACGGCCGGAGGGTTATATACGGGAAGCCTAAACTGCAGCTGCCAGACTGCCTTAAAGGAAATGGCAGAGACAAAGCGGCAGTATGGCAAGGGGCCGGTGCCTGGAAGCAAAAGCTATGAGACGGACAGGCTTGCGTATCATTTTGTGCTTTCCTGGAGCCCCAGGGAGCAGGTGTCTCCGGAACTTGCACTGCATATCACACAGCAGTTTTGTGAGGAGGTATTGCGGGATTATGAAGCGGTTTACAGCGCGCATACGGATACAGCTCACATGCATACTCATATTATATTTAACAGCGTGAATTATAAAAACGGACATAAATACCGTTACCAGAAAAGAGACTGGGAGCGGATGCTGCAGCCGCTGTTAGACCGGCTGTGTAAAGAGTCTGGTCTGCATACGTTGGAGGAGGATACCGGTAAGAGTCTGATGCAGAATGCGGCTGAGCGCAGGAGACAAGTGGCCGTGAAAAGTACGGACGGTGCAAACAAAAAAAGCGGAGAAAATAAAGAAGGCTATACTCTGTCAGACTACATCCGCGAGGATATAGACGCATTGATAGGGGAGAGCAGAAGCTTTGACGAGTTTGAAGAAAAGCTTGAGGAAAGCGGATACGAGCTTAAGTATGGCAAGAGCGAAAAATACGGGGAATATATGGCGGTAAAAAGTGCGGAAATGAAAAACTTCCGAAAGACATATATCTTAGGAGCCGATTACACGCTGGATATGATAAAGCGCCGTATTGCCGCATATCACGAGCCGTTTCCCAGCTATGAAGAACCCGGTGGGGAGAATATGTTTTTGATTTCCGGGCGTATCTATCGCTGCCGCATTTATTACCGTACAGACAATCCTTTTTTACGGCGGGAGTATGCGAGATTGTATCGTCTTGGGATTGTACAGACCGGGATGCGGCGTCCTTCTTATCAGGAGACGAGGGCACGCATCAGGGAACTGCGGCGTATTGAGTATCAGATTTCTATGATTGCAGAGCAGGGGTATCAGTCAGATAAAGACCTTGATGAAGATATTTCCAATCAAAAGCAGCGTGTAACTGATTTGAAAAAAGAGCTTTCCGAGTTTCGGAGAGAAAAGAGACCTTTTGAAAATATGTATGCGGTCTGTAGGAGGCTTGAGGAGCTGGAAGGAGACTACCTGTTATATCAGGAAGGAGAATCTGCTTTTCGTGAGGGCGCGGAGGAATATGTGAAGCTGAAAAAGGAAGCAGAGAAATTTGGCCATACAGGGCAGGAGTTAGAGGAGTATCTGGAAAGGAATGCCTTCCGGGTAAAGCAGAAAAAAAGGATGCTTGGAAAGGAAATGGAAAAGCTGGCGGCGCTGACACAGCTGAAGGAAGAATACAGCAGGGTCATGGAGGAATTTGAGCCTGCGGATGAAAAAATGCTGGAGGCATTGGAGCGCCGCGGCGGGGAAGCAGAAATAGAAAAAACGAAGGAAAAGAGAAAGGAGCGATGACAGATGCAGCAATCACAAAAAGAAATACGGCTACTGGGTATGGCAGACCTGGAAAGCCCAAAGTGGGAAAAGCAAAGGGAAGCTTCTCTTGCGCGGGCGCGCGGTGAAGAGCAGGGAAACGAGTCGGCGGAATATGTGGCGCAGGAAACCCTGTTTCAGCTTATCCGTGACATTGGCGGAGTACGTGAGGATGTATATGAGTATCTTATGACACCTCGTTTTCGGAGCATTGAAGCGGTAAGGGTTGTAGGAGAACTGCTGTGCTATGCAGCACCGCCGGAATGGCTCGCACTGTCGGTAGAGGCGCTTAAGCGGAGCATGGGGCCTATGTATGTGAACGAGATTACGGAGGCATATCAGGCAGGAATTCCGGTTTCCGAGGTAAAAGCTTTTTTGGAAAAATCAAATACGGTTTTTGAGATGTGTCAAAACAGGAGGAAGTATAAGACGGAGGAACTTCCGGACATGATGACTGGAAGTGAGAAAGAGGAACTTCCGGACAGCGTGACCGAAAGTGAGAAAGAGGAACTTCCGGACATGATGACCGAAAGTGACAACGACATGCAGTCGGAGCATATAGCCAAAATGATTACGGACGCAGTGATGACAACGCTTCAGGCGATGAAGCTTTCGGAAAAGGAAAAGACAGGGGCTGCAGGGAGAGCGGCGGCTAATGAGGAGACAAAACTTCCGGACAGCATGACCGGAAGCAGGGCAGAAGAACTTCCGGACAGCATGGCCGGAAGTCTGGCAGAGGCAGTTCCCGGCCGAACCGTGGAAGAAGAGAAATCGGCAGAAACAGAAGATGCGGGGTTCCCGGGAGAAGAACCCGAGTTTTCGGATGGAAGCGAGATTGTGGATAACCATATTCTGGTAACTGAATTAAAAAAAGAGGAGGAAAAGTTGGGAAAAAGAATCAGTTTCTTCCAGTATCTTTTAAGTCGTCATATGAGGAGGGCGTTTGAAAAGCTGGAGCCGGAGGCACAGGTCGGAAAAATCTTTGAAATCATGGTAGAAAAAGGCTATGGAAAAAGAAAGGTACTTGCAATACGGCGGTTAATGAAAGGCGGCATGACCAATGAGTTCGTTTTTGCCCTTCTGGAAAAAGACCTGCCGGAAACGGAGCTGGAGGATTTGTGCGAAACGCTTATTGATAAGGAAGCCGGGGCAATGCCGATGCATGAGTTATCAGAGATGCCGGAAGATGAAACGGAGGAATACGTATGATGGGTGGTGGTGCAGACTCCGGAATGCAGGTCATCTATCTGGAGATAGAGGGTATTAAAATCGCATATATGATTACCCGTGATGCCTTAAAGTTGGCATGGCAGCTTGCAAAATTTATCTTGGCATCCATGAAGGACGCACCGTATAAAAAGAGTATCGGACGTACTAATATAAAAAATGTGAAAACGCGCGCCGGGGGACAGGCGCTTGTAGCCTGTCGCCTGGAGGAGGAAACTTATCGAAGAATCGCAAAGGACATGAAGCGGGCAGGACTTTTGTATAACGTATTCCGGCCGCTGAAGTCAGGAAAGCATGGATGTGTGCAGATTCTTCTTTCAGAGAGCGATCTCGCAATCTTACAGGAACTGCTGACACAACAGAAAGAGCAGATGGTTCGGGAAAATGTGAAAAACGGGATGTCAGAGGAGCAGGCCGAACAGGTATTTGATGAAAACAACCGTACAGAGAGTATGGAGGAATTTGCGGAGAATGCCGGTGTGAATACACCCGAGGAAGTCTACGAAGCAGAAATGAAGGAGCGGTTCGGGGAGGATTATGAAAAGCAGGTGATTGACTTTGCTAAGAGAAAGGAAAATCACAGCCCAAAAGGGGAAACCGCAGGAGTGAACCGTAAAAAGCTGGACAGTCTTGCGGAAATCATAAACTTTCAGGAATATGTACGCGGGCGTGACAATGCGAAACCAACCATGCAGTTTTTTTATGATCCCAGACAGGGGAAAAGCCAGATTGTGGAGGAAACGGAAACCCATATAAAGGTTGCGGGAAAAGGGCTTGGCATAAATGGTGATCTAAATAGATGGGAGAGCGTCTGGATTCCCAAGGATGCCGTTTTCCCGCCGCTTGGCCGGGAAGCGGGAGAGGATGGATTGCGTTCGGTATATTTGCCCAAAGATGCTGATGTTGTCGTAGGAGATCCGCTTGGCCGGGAAGAACCGAAAACAATGAAAGCTGAGCAGGCTTTTTATCAGCCCGACTGGAAAACCGGGCGCTTTGCAGCAGAGGCTGGGGAAGCTTTGGATGGACAGCCTGGGCGGGAAGCGGAACGCTATGACATTACGATAGGAAAAACCTATTCGGGACAGGAAAGTGAGTCAAAACAGGCTCCGGCAATGATATGGGACGAAACGGAGCAGGCGGTCAAAACCAGGGTTCCGGGAACCTATGGAGACAATGTCAGATTTCTGTGGCTGGATAAAAAGGATATCAGGGATGCGAATAACGGGAAATCAATCCTGACTTCGCTGGAAAAGGACAGGGAATATCCGCTGTATTCCGAGGATGGCAAGGTGGCCCAAAGCATCCGCGGAGAGGATTTATACCGGGAGCACTATGATCCCGTGAAATCCGGAAAACAGAAAATGGCAGCTCAGTCGTTTGCCAAAGGAAGGGGGAGTCGATAGATGCCGCCTAAGAAAAAAAAGTATTCCCTGCCGTTTCTTATGATAGGAGCAATCCTGACTTTGGCAGCTGCCTATTATTGTGCGGCGGGAATGCATCCGGGAGAAACTGTTTTTCAGTGGAGAGTGCACATGGAGACGGTTCTTAAAAATCCGGCTGCAATGTACTGGAACCAATATACGCTAAAAACGATGGCAGTATTTCTGTTGATTTATATACTTGCGGCAATGATGTATGTTACGGGAAAACGGAATTATCTTCCGGGCCGTGAGATGGGTTCTGCCCAATACGCAGATGTAAAAAAGGTGAACCGGAGGCTTGCGGATTTGAGCAAAGACCCTGACGACCCGCAGAATATCGCTGTATTCCGGAAAAGAAAACGAAGGAGGTGGAGAGCATGAGCGTTGCGGCGCACAGGATGCAGATTGTAAATACAAGAAACAGAATGTTGTCGGAACATATTCAGATGACGCTTGATACCAGGCATACAGATCTTAATAATAACGTTCTTGTCATTGGAGGGAGCGGTTCCGGGAAGACCTACCGCTTTGTTAAGCCGCAGCTGATGCAGATGTCAAGCTCGTTTATTATCACGGATCCCAAAGGGGAGCTGTTCCGTGATACCTCCGGTTTCCTGAAAAGAAATGGCTATGACATCAAGGTTTTAAATCTTCTCAACGAATGGGAAATGCTCAAATCGTCGCGGTTTAATCCGTTTCGGTATATTCAGAGTGAGGTGGACGTTTTAAAGCTGATTACCAACCTGATTGCCAATACAACGCCAAAAGGAGCGACCACGAACGACCCGTTCTGGGAAAAAGCGGAGGGAATGCTTTTACAGGCCCTGTTTTATTATGTGTGGCTGGAGGGAGTGCCGGACAATATCTGGGCGTGCAAAACGCCGTCCGGTGAGGATGACCGCAGGGAGATACTTGCCCGTATCCACAATCCGGATATTCCAAAAATACATACGGTACGCGCCGTGATGGAGCTTTTAAAATTTGCTGAATTTAAGGAGGATCCCAAAACGGGGGCCAAGCTGGATTCTACATTGGATATTATAATGCGCGACTTGGAAAAGCGAAGCCCTAATCATAAAGCCGTCCTTAATTACAACAAGGTAATGCGGGGGGCCGCCGATACGGTGCGTTCTATCATTATATCTGCCAATGCGAGGCTTGCGCCGGTACAGTCGGAAGCCATTTTAAATATTCTGGATGATGA
The DNA here is from genome assembly GCA_944380515.1 of uncultured Roseburia sp. GTDB lineage: Bacteria > Bacillota > Clostridia > Lachnospirales > Lachnospiraceae > Roseburia. The sequence goes on along the minus strand of CALWHT010000043.1, from coordinate 16,435 downwards.
TGAGATGGACATACCGCTGACGGGAACCAGAAAAACGGCAATTTACTGTGTCATTCCCGATAATGATACCACGTACAATTTTCTGGTCGGTATCCTTTACAATATGATGTTCCAGCAGCTTTACTACGAGGCGGATTTTGTACATGGAGGGGCGCTTCCGGTACATGTGACTTTTATGCTGGATGAGTTTGACAATATAGCTTTGCCGGAAAACTTTCTTTCGCTGCTTTCTACCATGCGCAGCCGCAATATCAGCTCTGTCATTATTCTTCAGGATTTAAGTCAGATTAAGACACGCTATAAGGATGGGGAGCATGAAAAAATTATAGCGAACTGTGACGTTATGGTTTACCTGGGAGGAAACGGTCCCACGACACAGAAAGAGCTAAGCGAACTGATGGGCAAGGCCACAATTGATAAACGTACCAACGGAGAGACACTTGGAAAACAGGGAAGTTCATCCCGGAATTACGATGTTCTGGGTCGTGAGCTGATGTTTCCCGATGAGCTTCGGAAGATTGACAGCAGAAAATGTATCCTGTTTATCCGGGGATTTGACCCTGTTTTGGATGCAAAAATCAATTCCAGAAAACATCCGCTCTGGAATCAGATGTGCGAAGCGGCAAAGGGGGAGTTGTTTGATGCAAGGATTGAGCGTTTGAGAAAGACATCCGCTGATGGAGAAGGACAAAAAAGTCCGTATGTCGATGCGGCCCAGCTTGCCCGGCTGGAGCTGATGGAAAAAAGAGAACAGAAGCATTATAAAGAGGAATTGCGGGTGGCAGAACTGACACAGGCAGAATTGCCCGAAAAACCTGAGGGCCATATTTTCCGATTAAATCTGGAAGAACTTGGTGAGCTTGTCCGTGCAATGGAAGCGCAGCCCAGTCAGCCCAGGCTGGACGGAGAACTGATAAAAAGGACAAAGGAAAAAATGGAGGAGGAAATCGAGAGGGAAGAAGCGGAACGGGCACGGCAGGAGGAAAAACGAATCAACGTACATACGTTTCTATTGCCGGAGGAAGCCATTGCTTATGCGAAGCTGAAAAAGATCGGTTTTCCGGATCCGCAGATTAAGTGTATTTTGCGTCTGGTGCAGGAGGGCATACAGAGTGATCCGGATGAACTGCTGAAAAGCTTTGATGCGCAGATGGATTTGGAGACAGTAGAACTGCTGGTGCAGTTTATGCTTTCGTGACGGGATACAAAGAGAAAACAGGAAAGGAAGATAAAAGAATGAATAAATGGAGAAAAAAAGGAAAAAAATTTTTCGCGGCGTTGAATACGGGCGTGCTGCTTGTCTGTGCCAATTCCGTGCCTTTGTTGGCACAGCAGAACACAGGAGGAGGCGGCGGAACGAGCACTTCGACAGGCATTGCGCAAATTGACAATATGCTTGCGACGATTAAAATGCTGTTTCTTGGAATCGTGGCTGCGATTGGCCTGATTATATTAATTAAGGGAATTGCGGATACGGCGCAGGCCTACCAGCAGCAGGATTCACACGGTATGTATGACGGGGCAAAGGGCATTGCGGCGGGAGCCATTATGGTCTTTATTGGGGCAATCTTAACAGCACTTGGCGTTTAGGAAAGGGAGTAGGAAAAATGCTCGAAGGGTTGATTGAAGCACTGGGATTTGTGGTATATCTGCTGTTGGAGCTTGGCTTAAGCTTTTATAACAACCTGGTCGGAATGGCGGCCGGCATGCTGGGGCAGGATCCGGCTGCATGGAGCAGTGCGGGATGGGCGTTCACAAAGAATGTAAACAGCATATTCCTGGCAATCGGGGGTGTTTTGACGGTCATTTTCTTTTTGATGGGATTCTGCGCCGACAGTATGGATATCCGGCAGGATTTTCGCGTAGAAAATATCCTTCGTATGTTCCTGAAATTATCCGTCGCGGAATTTTTTGTAATTAACTCGCTTACGCTGGTGCGGAAACTTTTCGCATTGTCAACGGGAGTCATTTCCAAAATAAGCGGACAGGGGCTTACCTTTGCCTATAAGATCCCGGATGAGGTGTATAAACTATTAAATTCCCCCACGGAAAATGGGATCACAGGAGGAAGTGATGCACTTCTGCTGGTGGTTTCGATTTTGCTTGCGCTGATATTTATGCTGGTCGCGGTAGGCTGCGGCGGCTTTATACTGTACGAAGCGTTTCAGCGTTTCTTTAAAATATTGCTTTTGGTGCCCTATGGGACATTGGCAAACAGTACGATTGCCGGCAATCATATGTTGGCGCATTCCGCAGAGGCTTTCTGGAAATATGCGATAGCGACAATTCTGGAGGCCGTTACCATGTATATGGCTCTTGCGCTCTGCGCGATGATTATTTCCAGCGGGAGCCTGCAGCTTGTGGGGCAGCAGACAGGTGCTCTTTATGTCGTAGGGTGGATGCTTGAAATGTGTCTGATTTGCTGGCTGACACTCGGGCTTGTCAAGGGTTCCGAGACTATTACCCAGAAGGCGCTTGGACTGTGAGAAAAAGAGAAAAGGGGAACACGCATGCTATCAATTAATATGAATCAGGATGTAGAGCAGTATCAGGAGCCGGTGGTGGCTGGGTTTAATGCAAGGCAGACCATTTACGGTCTTCTGGCGCTTGCGGCAGGGAGCGCGCTTGTATGTATCTTGTATTTTGTGTGTAAAGTACCGCTCATCGGTGGTATTTACGCGGCAATGCCGCTTTGCGCCGTCATAATGCTGCCGGCGCTGGGAAAACAATACGGATTGACTGTGACGGAGCGGATTCGTGGAAGCAACCGGCGCGGACGGGTGCTTTTATATGGTTCCACGGCTGTGGACTCAAAAAAGGAGAATGGAAAGGATGCAAAATCCGTTAAAGAGAGAAAGAAAAAACAAAAGAAGGAAAACCAGAAGAAGGGAACGTTTCTTAAGAATCAGAAACAAGCGGGAGCCAGTCTATAAAGCACCTGGCTTTTTGCGGCAGATGGATATTCGGAGCGTGTCAGAAAGCGGAGTATTTGAGTCGGCCACGGGATTTTCAAAAGTCTATTCCGTGGAACACATTTCAGATTTAGGCGTGATGTATGAGTGCTGCAGAAAAAACGGAGCTGATTTTGAATTGACAGGACAAGATGCTTTTACACAGGCACATGTGTTGGCAAGAATCAACGGATGTGACTTGACGGAGGCAATGGAGCGGTTTTCGGCGATGGAGCAGGAAATGGGAAAGGCCGCACTTACAGCGGAAGAAAGGCTTGAGAGGATCTGCGGTTTTTTTTCCTGTTTTTTGGGAAGAAAGTATACGGCGGACAATTATTTTCTTGATACACAGGATTGGAAACCGGCGGCCCGGCTGGAGGGAGCCGTTTTCCTGGATAAAAGTGTACAGACGGAAGCTGGAGTGTTTTTGGCGGCAGTGATACGCGAATTTCCGGAGCATATCGGGAAGGGGATTATCTTTGAATTAACGGAAAAAGAGTACGTAGAAGGTTATGAAATATTCTTAAACCAGGTATCCAATCAGAGTGTGGCGGAGATGCTGCACGGAGAGTATCTCGGGATAGAAGGGTTGTTACCGAGAATGCAGAGAAAGGTGCCGGAACTGTATGACATTTTATCCGGGAAACAGGGTGGAGAAAATCATTTTGTCCGGACAGGGGGCTTTTTCCTGCTAAAGGCGGAAAATGAAGATGCGCTGGAAAGGGATGCGGCGGAGTTCTTCCGGGAAGCCGGTAAACAGGGGCTGCGCCTGGAACGATTTCCCGTCGCGGAGCAGAAAAACCCCAGGGAGGTAAAAAAACTGTTTGGGATGTTTGGAACGTCAGGAAGCCGGCAGAACAGCTACAGTACACTTGTGCGGGAAAAGGAGGCGGTGAATCTGGTTACGGAATCGCAGAAAACAGAGGAAGAAAAAAAACGAGTTTTACTGGAGGAACTGCGTACTTTATTTTATCAGGGAGGTGAGGAAGGATGAAAACAGGCAGAATACCGGCAAAAAAGAGGCCGGCTTCCAAGCGTGCGGTATTCATGGCCTTAAAGCAGCCGGATAAGGTGAGAGTGGCGAATCCTAAGTGCACGCAGGATACGATTGAAATTGGGAGGGTTGCGTCAAACGGAATTTTTCAGGTGGGCAAAGAGAAATGGTCGAAAAGCTACCGGCTTACGGATGTCAACTATACCACGAAAACCTATGATGAGCAGCTTGCCTTTTTTTATGACTGGTGCAAAACACTCAATTCCTTTGATGTTTCTGTAAAAATCACAATTTTTAATGAAAACAGGAATATGGAAGAAATAAAAGAAAGGATTCTCTGCCGTTATAAAGAGGACGGATATGACTGGCTCCGCAGGGCCTACAATGACATCATTGAAAGCAGGATTGTGGAAGGAAGGCAGGGGATTTGTCAGGAAAAATTTCTCACCATCACCGTAGAGAGAAAGGATTATGAAGCGGCGCGTGCGTATCTTGCTTCCCTGGAGAGCAGCTTTATCAGCAATTTTGCATCGTTATCCTGTGTATTGGTGCCGCTGGATGCAAATGAGCGTTTCCGTGTGCTGCATGCGTTTTACCATATGGGGCATGAGGCGGAATGTGATTTTCATATTGAGGATGATATTTTACGGGTGCGGAGCTTTAAGGATGCCCTTGCGTGCAGGGTGATGGATTTTGACAGCCAAATGGATCGGTTTTCCATGGATGATACAGTATGCTCTGTGCTGTATTTGGATCCCGCATCCTATCCTACATCATTGTCCGATACGTTTATTAAAAATCTTACCAGCCTTCCGGTGCGCTGTGTCTGCTCGATTGATTATGAGCCAATTCCGCAGGATGTAGCATTAAAAACGCTCGAAGATAAGCTGATGGGCGTTGAGAACACGATTGCAAAGCAGCAAGAGAAGAGGAATCGGAGGGGAGCTTTTTCCAGTGACATTTCCTATAAGGTAAGACGCGAGAAAAAAGCATTGGAGCGCATGCTCAATGAGCTGCAGGACAATGACCAGAAGATGTTTTGGACAGGCGTTACCGTGGCGGTGCTTGCGGACGGAGAAGATAAACTTGAGGATGGTCTTACTGCCGTACATCAGGTTGCGGAAAAGGCATCCTGTAAGCTGATTCCCTATTATATGCGCCAGAGGCAGGCGGCTGCGACAGCGCTTCCTATCGGCGGAAGATATGTGGATATGATGCGTGCGCTGTTTACTTCATCGGCAGCAGCTTTTGTGCCCTTCAATGTAACCGAAATGCAGATGATGGATCAGCCGTTTTATTATGGCATAAACCAGGTATCGAAAGAACCGATTTGGGCGAATCGGAAAAAGCTGTTGAATGGAAACGGGTTTGTATTTGCCGTTCCGGGAGGTGGAAAGAGTTTCACCGGCTGTAAATTTGAAGCGGGGAACGTGTTTTTAAATACGGACGATGACATCATCTTTGTGGATCCGACGCTTGAATATTTTGATGTGGCAGAAGCATACGGCGGTGCGGTGATTAACCTTGCAACCTATACCAAAAACTATTTAAACCCGATGGAGGTGGATCTGGCGACGCTTGATTCGGAGGATCGGAACGAGCAGGTTCGGGAAAAGTGCAGCTTTATGCTAGGAATCTGTGAACAGGCCATGGACGGAGGTATCCGTCCAGAGTATAAGTCATTGATTGACCGAGCTGTCCGGGATATGTATAAAAGAGTGGCGGCACTGCCCATAGAAGAAAGAAAACAGCCTGTGATGTCTGATTTTATCCGGGAGCTGGAGCTGCAGGATGAGCCGGAAGCGCGGAAAATCAGGCTTGTGCTTGAAATATTTACGGACGGTTCGTTAAACATCTTTAATCATCCCACCAACATTGATATCGAAAACAGGGTGCTTGTATACGGGCTTCGGGATCTTTCCGGAGATTTATCAGGGATGGCAATGCTGATCATGCTGGAAAATATCAGGATGCGTATTATAAAGAATGCCAGGCTTGGGCGTGCGACCTGGCTGTATGTGGATGAATTTCATGTGCTGCTGGGAAAGCCGTTTTCGAGGGATTACCTGATTGCGTTATGGAAGCAGGTGCGCAAGCTGGGAGGACTTTGCACGGGTATTACTCAGAATGTTGTTGAGGTGTTAAAAGATCCAATGACCTCTACGCTGGTCTCGAACAGTGAGTATACGGTACTGTTAAAGCAGGCCGCCCCGGATGCTGCCGTATTGGGAAAGGCATTGGAAAACTTAAGCGCCGAGCAGATTAAGTATACTGTAAATCCCAAACCGGGCACGGGGTTAATCCGCTTTGGCAGCACGATTATACCGTTTGATAATCATATCGAAAAAACAAATCCTGTCTATGATTTGTATAACACAAATCTCCATGAGAAGGCGGCAAAAAGACGGGCGGAGTTGGGAAGCGTATGAGTGTGCAGGAGAAGAAGGAAACGCTGCATGCGGCAAAACCGCGCTTTCATGTAACAGGTGTGTCCTTTGATGGATACCAGGTAAAGCAGGATGGAGAGCAGGCTGCGGATCCCATAGAGGATGGTAGCACATGGCCGGGGAAAGAACATGAACCACGGCGCATGGCAAGCAGTAGTATACAGCAGGAGAACGGCCATAAACTGCGGTACGTAGCAAGCGGCGGCACATGGCAGAAGAATAGTGTGGAAATGCCTTGTCCTCCAGATATCGCCATAAGGCAGGAGAACCGCATGGAACAACAGAAAGCGGTGAGGGAGGAGGGAACGGAGGCCTACAGATACATATTTCAGACAGAGACGGTTGCGGCAGTCCACCCCAGGGCAGAAACGGATTCACGTTTTTTTCATGGGCAGGATATGAAAGGAAAGGTATATCCGAAACAGGCGCAGATATGGGGTCAGGAGAAAAAATTGCCAGAACCTGTACAGACATGGGAAGAGACGGAGCCTGTACAGGAGGAAACGACCCAAGAGGAAAAACAGCAGAGAGTATGGGACGTTTGGAGCGCGGTCATTCATGCGGTAGACAGAAAAAAATCGGAAACGCATAAGCGAATGGATCGGGAAACGCTCATCCGAAAGTGTAATGTTAGGACTGCGGAGGCCCCGAAAAGTGTGGCCGGCAAACAGGAACTGGCGGAGCACAGCGTTTTGGAAAGCGATGAGGAAGAACCCTGGGTTTGTTCCGAGGAACAGCGGGAGGCTATTAAAAAGAAAAAGGCGGATAAAGAAGGGAAAAAACAAACGTCGGACTTTGGAGAGGACAGGGAGGCCGATGAAGGAAAGAGGAAACGCCGGACAGATCGGACAAAGCGAAGGATGCTGCGCGAGTATGTGATTCATGAGCTGGTGCATGAAGAAGAGAAGCGGGATCCCAATGCTCACATAAAGTTGATTGGAAGGATGCTTAAGTATGACATCAACAAATTAGTTGCGGCTGCCGGGAAGCAGATGTTCCGCTTTTTTGGGAAACTGTTTCTTTTATTCCTTCCGGTTCTGATCATAGCGGGTATTATTCTCCTGCCGTTGGCTGGATATATTTTGTATTTGACAAACCCGGTATCTTATTATGGCGAACTTTACGACTTGGATGAAAATCTGAAAGAAGATCCGGACTATCTGAAAAATGTGATACAGGAAAAATATCAGGAGTTTTCAGGACAAATCCAGACTTTTCTGGATTATAACGAGCTAAATGACGTGGTATATGCTTATGAAAATTATTCCGATGCAGATGACGTGGCAGCGGCATATCTGGCACAGCTTATGACGCTGCCGGAATATTCTTCCATGACCTGGGAAGAATCCGGGGGGTATCCGCCGTATCTGCTCGTGGATTCTGCAGTAGAAAAAAATTTACTGAACCAAGTGTTTTCGGAATTTAATTATGTAAGCCGAGAGGAGATCACACTGAAGGTAAAGGGGGAAGACGGAAAGGAACGGACGGTAAAGGCAGAAAAAATGACGGTATATTGTCTGACGTTGGAGCAATGGAAGGAAAGCCATCCGCAGCTTTCTGAAGAAGCTGGTGAGATACTGGCGCTTCTTAGCAGCCAGGCGGAGAAAAACAGCGGTACGCAGGGAGGTTCTTTTGGAGACGCAGAGGCTGTTCCGATCGAGGATTTGGTGATTCCCGAGGGCGTGGATGAGAACCTTATTTATATGGCAGGATTTATTAAGGCGGAGGCCGGCAATCAGTCCGATACAGGAAAAATTGCAGTGGCATATGTCATTTTAAACCGTGCCGGAGGTGCATCGGGAAATATTAAGGGAGTGCTTACCGCACCATATCAATTTTCCTGTTATATCCCTTACCATACGGTAGAGAAATATCTGACGGAGTATGCGGCAATGACTCAGGAACAGCGGGAGGCGGATGCCTGCTATCGGGCTGCGGCTGGAGCATATTACGGAACAGCATCAAATCCTATCGGAGAGATGAAATATTATTGTAATCCCAAATACTGTAGTGCAGGAGAAACCGCTCAGTGGAGAAAAATCAGGGCAAAGAACACGGAGGATGAAATCATCGTTATCGGTGACCATGTATTCTGTCGGAATTGCTGGTAAAAGGAAAGAGGTGTGCAGTATAGGTACAGAAGATAGCAAAGAAATAGAAAGCTTTGGACGCCGTTTAATAGCGGAGGGATCCCTGTATCTTCCCGCCGCGTATGCCAAATACCGGAAGCTGCTTTTCATAGAGCAAAAGGACGGGCAATGGCAGCTCTGCATAAAAGACGGTTGCGGGCATTTGGAGCCGATGCCGGTTTTAAATGTCCGGGAAGCATATCTGCAGTGCCGGAGGGGAGAGGATACGGAAAACTTTGCCAAGGTGCTTGTACAATATGTATCCGAATATGAAAAAGCGGAAAAGGAAGAACAGAGGCGGAAAAAGTTGCTTACTGGCCTATGTGAAGAATTTCCGAATGAGCAGCTGTTCTTTGCACTGCTTCCGGAAGGAAGCGGTGCTGCCGGACGTTTTCCCGGCCGGAGCATGGGAGAAGCTTTTCTGATTTATGCAGTGGGCCTGATTGGAAAAGGGCGGTTGGATATGATTGCAGTGACGCGTGAAATGGCAGAGAAATGGGGTGCAGAGGAGGAAACGCTTTATCAGGAAACGAAAAGAAGTGCACCTTTTTTGATGCCCTATCAGATTTTGGAAGAAAAGCTGTTTACTGGAGAAATCTATTACATTATTACAGGTATATGGGGCTGCTGGGGGCTTGGAACACTTTTGTATCAGGACGGGCCGTTGCAGGAGCTGGCGCAGGAAAAAAATTCCGATTTATATGTGCTCCCGTTATCTGTACATGAGGCTGCGGCGTTTGCGGCAACGGAATGGGATGTGGCTGATTTACTGGAACCGGGCAGGAAAATATCGCCCTTTGGAGCGGTCTGGTATTACAGCAGGAGGGCAAAGAGCCTGGCATTTACAGAAAAAGAAAGGATGGCATTTGCGCAGATGGAAAAGTATGGTATCCCGGATGCCGCGGAAAGGAGCGAAATAAGTGGAACTGAGTGATGAAACCATGAGATGTATGTTAAAGGAAGTAAGCCGTAACATCAGTGCGGAGCGCAGAAAGCGAGGACTTTCCATGGCTCAGCTCGCAGCTATGGCAAATCTGTCAACCAGTCATATCTGCAAGCTGGAAAAATCTCAGTGCGACGTCGGCTTAAAGGCGTTGCTGCGTATATCTGCAGCGTTTGGGCTGGAGGCGGAATGTCTGTTACCCGAGGAGCCGTGGATCGAGCACGAGGAAGAAGGAACACTTACCAGGGGAGAACGGTTTGAGCAGATTGTAGAAGATGCCGATCCCTGGATTGTGGAGCTGATTTTACGTATGGCGTGCTATATCAGGCAAAATATTGAGTGTAACGTTTCCTAAAAGAAATGAAAAACGCCAAAACTTTTCTTATAATCTATCGAATTGGAAAAATACGCTGTTTATAATAAGAGGCGTATTGGAAAGGAGGTGATACCGATGGAGAAAATCATGGATCAGTATGGCGAAACAATACTTAAGGCAATCATTTTTGTTGCGCTTGCGGGAATTATTATTTTCCTGTGCACCAACGATGGATTTGTTGCGACACAGTTCCAGAACGCACTCACAAACTTCTTTACAAACATGAACAACCTTGGCGGCGGTTCGGTGACTCCTTAGTGGAGGTTCAGACAAACGCCGGCGGAGTATTGCTCCGTCACACATCGCCGGGGCGGGGATGCCCCGGCGGGAAAAAAGGAGGGAAAATTATGGGCGAGATGATGACATTTGCGCCGACGCCACAGCAATTCGGCCCATTTTGGAAATACATACAGGAGCCGTCCGTGACTGATATTGACTATAACGGGAAAGCGCTTTGGATTACCGACCTGGAAAAGGGAAGATACCGGGCACAGGAGGAGCTGACCGACAGCTTTTTAGATTCTTTTATCCATAACATTGCAAACAGCGTTAATAAACAATTCAATAATGCGCACAAGGTTCTGGAGGCTGATACCAGGGAGCTGCGCATCAGCATCCTGCACGAAAGCGTTACCTCTGCAGGCTTAAGTATCTGCATCCGGAAATCACCGTGTCTCGTGCGCAATACCATTGAAAATATCATAGAGGACGGATACTGTCCTGAAAAGATCCTGCATCTTCTGATTAACTGCGTGCTTGCCCGCATGAATTTTGTATTCGCGGGGGAGCCTGGTGCAGGGAAAACGGAATGTGCCAAATTTTTTATGCAGTTTATCCCGAAGGAGCAGCGTGTCATTACCATCGAGGATTCCTATGAGATGCATTATGCGGACATCAATCCGGAGGCGGATGCAGTAGAACTGCGTGTTACGGGCGGTTTTGATTACACCGACGCAATCAAAGCGTGTCTGCGCCAAAACCCGAGCTGGCTGATGCTCTCGGAGGCGCGTTCGGTGGAGGTTACCTCCCTGCTGGAGCAGTGGAGCACAGGGGTCAGCGGTTTTACCACGATCCACCTGGATGACTTGAGAAAGCTGCCCGACCGCATCCTGAATATGATGAATAATGTCAACGACGCCGACCGCATGGAAAACAAAATCTACAGCGACGTGAGCGTTGGGATATTAATCCGCAGGAAAAAGGAGGCGGATGGAAAAATCCGGCGTTATATGGAGCAGGTGTGCTTTTACACCAGGGAGGATAATGAAAACAGAATCTACATGCTGGTAAAGGACGGGGAAATGGTATCGGAGGACGTACCGGACGATATTGTACGCAGGTTGGCGCTGGCCCGCATCCGCGAACCGTTTTTCTGTGAGGGCTTTTACCGTTACAAAAAGGAAGGAAAATAAGGGAAATATGAGGAAAAAAGAAAAAAAGCGGCGGTTCCCGGAAGGGTTAAAGCTGCTGAACCCAAGAAACCTGCAAAAAGAAGTGCACACCTACGGTTATCACTTTTCCATGAAAACCCATGCGGCATTTATGCTCTGCCTTCTGCTTGCCATAGTGGCAATCGGGATGATTTTTCAGTTAAGGCCTGCGCTGCTTCTGGTGGTTGCGGCTGCGGCACTTCTGGCGCTGCCCTCCCTCATCCGGGATATGTACCAGCGGATGTATGAACAGCGGCGCTTTTCCGATGTCTCGTCCTACATGGAACAGATGCTTTATTCCTTTCAGAAATCCGGAAAAGTACTGTCTTCCCTGAAGGAATGCCTGGATGTATTCGAGCCGGGAGCCATGCGGGAGGCAATTGAAGCGGCTATCCGTTATCTGGAGGCGGGAGAAGCCAGGACAGAGGACGGGCTTTTGCGGGAGGCGCTCTCCCATATCGAAGAGCCTTACGCCTGCGGCAAGCTCCATATGGTGCATGAGCTTTTGATCAGCAGTGAGATGTATGGAGGTGACAATCAGGAATCCATCCTGATTATGCTAAACGACCTGGAGCTGTGGCGGAGGCGTGGCTATAAGCTGCAGGCGGAGAAAAAGATTCATTACAGGGACAATATCATCTCCGCGGGCATCGCCACCGCGTTTTGTGCGGTCGCGCTGTATGTGCTTGATTACATCAAAAATCTTTCCATAACGCAGGAGCCGTTTGATATTTTTTCGGTCGGGATAATTCAGGCGTCGTCCCTGCTGTTTCTGCTTTTCATGCTGTGGGTATTGGTCCGTGGGTCAAAGAGGCTGACCTCGGACTGGCTGAAGGATGAGCGCCTTTATGAGGATGACTATATCTTAAATAGTTACCGTATGGTGATGGATTATGATGAGGGAAGGGAGCGGAAAAAAAGCCTGATCATGGCGTTACCTTTTCTGGCTGCGGGAGTCGCCGTTGCTGTGCTGTGGCGTGTATGGCTTGGGGCGCTGCTTTTGGTTGTTGGAATTTTGGTGTTTGCCTCTTACCGGATTGGACGCGGAATTGCCAAAAAAGAGGTAGAGGATGAGCTTTATGTAGACCTGCCGCAGTGGCTGGTGGAAATGGCGCTGCTTTTGCAGAACAACAATGTGCAAGTAGCCATGCATAAGTCGCTGGCAAACGCCCCAGCGGTACTGCGCGTGGAGCTGGAAAAAATGATGGAACGCCTGGCGGCGGAGCCGGGAAGACTTTCGTCTTATACGGATTTCTGTAAAAGCTTTGACGTGCCGGAAATCCAGACCTGTATGAAGATGCTTCATTCCATCTCGGAATCCGGAACCGGGGACGCCGGGACGCAGATTGCCAACCTTCTTCAGCGGGTAGGGGAAATGCAGGCGATTTCCGACGGAGTGCGGGACAGGAAAAACCTGTACCAGACAAAAAAGATGTTTTATTATCCGGTCGTAGGTGCATCCGCAAAACTGATTGTGGATCTGTTTATCGGTATGATGTACCTGATGCAGATGATCGGAAGCGCGGGAGGAATGTAAATTGAAAAATATTTTAGAAGCTTTTTCTATCCTCTTTGTCCTGCTTTTAAGCGTATATGCGGGTATCTGTGTGATGACGGCCAGCGCGGATACGGTGGCGGCAAAGGAATATAAGGCGGATGTAATCGCGGAAATCGAAAACAGCAACTTTGCGCCTGAGGTGGTTGCTGCCTGCAAGGCCCAGGCAGAAGCGGCAGGTTATACGCTGGAGGTCACGGGCGCCGTGTATGATGAAAACAACAGCATACAGACGGCGGAGGTTGTGCTCACTTACAGTTACCGGCTGCCCATGTTCGGGATTGAACAGAGCAGGACGACGAGAGGGATTGCGCGGTAGGAACGAGGTGTAAGATGGAAAAAATCATGGATGAATTTGGGACAGGACTGCTCGGGCTGCTTGCCGGAGGGGCATTTATCCTGCTCATGGTAAAGGTATTGGACTATGTGACGGCGTTCTAGCACCGGAATGGAGGAAACGATGGACGAGATTATGGAACATTATGGAAGCGGCATCCTGACCGGCATTGCCGGGGCAGCCACGCTTGTAATCGTGTTTGCCCTGTATGCAGCCGGAGGAGGTGTTGCGGATGCGGTAACTGCGTTTTTGCATGGAATTTGCGGATAAAGGGAGAAAAAGAAAATGGGGCATATAATAAAAGCGTATGGCAGCTTTTTACTTAAGGCGCTGGTGGTGCTGGCACTCCTGGCCGTTTTGTTTTTTGCGCAGGATCAGGAAGGAAACCGCGGTGTATTGCAGATAGCGGGAAAGCATCTGGAAACGGAAAGTCCTGATTATGCAGGCTACCGTGATTTTGAGGCCTATGGCGTAAGCGCCGCAAGGCCTGCGCCGGTGATTGTATATGAGGGAGGAACCTTAAAGGTTGGAGTCTGTAAGCTCACGGAAGTGATTCGGGCGACAGACTGGACGGGAAGCCAGTTATCGATTGAGGTGCGCGGCATCCGGACAGAGGACGGGGAGGACGTGACCGCCGGTTATCACAAAGCGACCGGAGAGATGGTGTGGAGCATGCCGGGAATTTATGTAATAGAGGTTTCTGCGACGGACAGTAACCGGAAAGAAAGCATTGCAACGTTCCGGGTACCGGTTGGCAGATAGGAAGGGAGCAAGCAATGAAAAATATCGTGACAATCATATCCTGTACCCTCATAGGAGCGATTACCCTGGCAATCGTGATGAGCGTATCCGGCAGGATGAACAGAAGTATGGAAGTAAAAAGCAATCTGCCTTCGGCGGTGGAGGAAACCGTCGAAAATTTGTCTTTAAAAAAATACAGTATCGCTGATATAGAAGAATATCTCGCGGATTTTACGGCAACACTATCCGATTTTATAGATACGGATTCGGAGCTTACCGTCAGTGTGGCGGGAGCGGATATAGAAAGGGGCATTCTATCGGTAAAAGTAACTGAAACCTTTGCGCATCCCAACGGACGAACCGGAACGGTATCCTGTGAGAGGACAGTCCTCCTGGAACAGGCGGGCGGGGAGTGAGCAAGCGGATAAAAGAGATATGCGCCGAATGGCCGCCATGATTGGCGTTGAAAAAAGAACAGATTCTGGTATAATAAAGATGAAAGGAAAATTGCATGAGAGAAGAAACGGAAAAGGATTTGTACGCGGCGGAGGTGAGAGGCCAGGAATATGACGAGGCCTGCAAGCGGGTATTTCAAAATAAGGAAATTATCGCTCCGATTTTGCAGATGGTAGTTCCGGAGTATAAAGATTGCACAGTGGAAGAGGTTATCCGCTGCATTGACGAAGATACTATAGAAGATATACCGTTGGAGGACATACCGATAAGGGTAGAAGGCGAACCTACGGAATTATCATCCGTCGCGGAAAAGCTGATACGTTATGATGTACATTTTAAATCAGTAAATCCGGTTCTTTCCAACGGGCAAATTTGTGTGCAGCTGCATATAGATTTAGAGATTCAAAATAACTACAAACCGCATAATCCGGAATATCCTATGATAAAGAGGGCGTTATACTATGCAGCGCGGGAACTGGGCGCGCAGCTTGGAACGCTGACAAAGAGAACCAATTACGGGCAGTTGGAGAAGGTTTATTCTATTTGGGTTTGCAATAAAAATATACCGGAGGAATTGCGGGACACGGCAACGGAGTATTCCATCCGGAAAAGTGACATCATCGGTACAACGGAAGAACCCGAGGAAGAATTTGATCTTTTGAATGTCATTATGATACGCCGTGGAGGAAAGAGCAGGGAGAAAATATTTGATTTTCTGACATCGGTATTTGAGGGACAAATTTCTAAAATCAGGAAATATACAGACGTCATAGACCATGGAACATTAGAGCAGGAGGTGAAGCATATGTCAGGATTGGGAGCAAGCATTCTGGAAGAAGGGATAGAGCAGGGAATAGAACTGGCAACCACGGAATTTATTAAGCAGATGCTGAAACAGGGAGAAACAGAAGAAAAGATTATGATGTATGCCAACTGTACAATGGAGGATGTGCGCAGGGTAGAAAGGCAGATTGAGGAAGAAGGCCATGCACAGACTCCAGAAAATATTTCCCAAAGGAATCGCAAACGCAGCCGTTAGAGCTATATCTGAAGAGAGAAAAGAGAAGCTATGATTTTTCAGGTTTCTCTTTTCTGTTTTAATTGTATCGGATAGACGATGGAAGATCAGAGCAGGAGGTGAAGCATATGTCAGGATTGGGAGCAAGCATTCTGGAAGAAGGGATAGAACAGGGCGCAAAGGAAGAGGCAAAAAGAAACGCAGAGGAGCTTTTACGGAATGGAATAGAGTACTCGACGGTAAGAAGGTGCATATAACGGTGATAAGAGAAGATGCGGATTATCCGGTCTTCTCTTTTTTTCTGTTTTTAACGAATTTGTAAATAAGCAGAGAAAAAACTTTTCCTAAAAGAAATGAAAAAGCGAAAAACTTTTCTTAAAATCCGTCGAAATGGATTTTATTTTTTGGCATAATGAAAAGTGCGTCGGGCGGGCTGCCCTGTCCTGGCGACAAACCGGGAAAGGAGGGATTGCAGCTTCACAGGCATATGATGTGAAGCAGGGTTAAGGACAGCATATACGTATAGCGGGCGGATAAGAGGGAGCAAGAATTTGTGCAAAACGGAGAAAAAAATTGAGGAAACGTGAGTGTTTTCTGCCTGCCAATTGTTTTATCCACAAAGGGTTTGGAAAGGGGAAACTTGTCCCCGGAATTGAGCAGTTGGCGAAAAGTAATAGCATAAAAAACCTAAAAAATCGGTATGCGGAAGCGCTGGGGAGGCAGTTTTCCACAGAGTTTCATATGTACAGAATGACGAACCATTCTAACCATGCAATTTGATTTTCCTACAATTTACGGTATAATAGAAGCAGGAAAAAACAGGAAAAAAAGGAGTTTTGTGTTATGGGAAAAAGAAAAAGCTTGTTGTTAAAAAAAATCATGTCAATGGTGCTGGCGTTTGCTGTACTGACCGGATGCTTCGTTGTTTTTTCGGGAGCGGAACAGGCGCAGGCCGCATCGAAAAAAATTGTATTGAAACAGACAAAGGCTGTTCTTTATGCAGGGGAGTATACAACGATAACGGTCAGCAAGGTTTCCGGTCTGAAAAATAAAAAGGT
>CALWHT010000042.1 GCA_944380515.1 uncultured Roseburia sp. | reverse complement strand
TGCTTTTGATAGACTGGCTCGTTTTTTCGTGTATCTCTGTCCGCTTGACTTCTAAAATCTTTGCTTCGGAGATACCCGATAATAACGCCATATCCGCTGTCCTGTTCCATTCCTGCCTTGCGGCATTATCGGCTTTGATTTCGCCCTCTTTGGGATTGTTCTTGCCGATTTTCTTGGTCGGCAGATAGACGCTGTTTTTATCAAACACCTTTAAGTGCTGCTCAGGATCAGAGATATGGCGGTTAATAAGTTCCGTATACGCTCACTCTACAAGGGAAGCGAAGCGTACTTCCGCAAGGCTGCTGGATAAGGTGGTCGGCGGGGAATAAAAAATTGCCCTTGTTTCGGCTCGTAAGGGCAAAAACAAGGGCAAACAGATAAGGTTTGAACGAAAAACAGGCGTGAAGCTTTGAAAAATCAATAGTTTTTGAGGATTAGATAGTTAAATACTAATTTGTGAAGGAGTAAAAAGCATATGATTTTGTATCATGGAAGCAATGTCATAGTCCAGGAACCACAGATTTTGGAAAACGGTTTTTACAAAGATTTTGGTTACGGATTTTATTGTACAATTTTAGAAAAGCAGGCAAAACGCAGAAAGCATATTGTAAATTTTATGAGTATTCACCTAAACGAATTTCGAAAGAGGCGTTCTGGGAACTGGTTAAGTTTAAGTATCCGACACATCAGATTGTATTCTGTACAGAGAAAGCATTACAGACTATCAAATTCGAAGGGAGTTATTCGCTATGACAAACAAATTTTTCCCGGAAGAGCAAATAACCGAGAATGATCTTTATTTTTTATGTTATATGATAGAACGCGTAGCAAGGAAATTACATCAGAAAAACAAATACGTTGTTAATGCTATACCAAAAGATGAGTGGGTGCGTCTGATCAGCCTGGCTAATGTACTTCACTGTGAGAATCCTCTGAAAATTGAAGAGGAGTGGATTGAAGAGTATAAACTGGCAAAGGGGAATTTTGATATAACGGATGTCGATTTAGAACTTGTAGACGAGATCCCATCAGAAACACAGATAGGGAAGGTATATACAAGGCTGATTCTGTCAACGTTACAGCCGGAGGAGGTACAGCCGGAGGAGGACTATATTGATGGAATGATTCGAGTATACAATGATGAAATATGTGAGACGCTTGATAATTACAATAGCAGCGCATATTATGAACCGTCTTATGTGATAACAAGAGCTTATAATCATGGGGGATTTTAAAGAGCAGATAGCCTCACTTGGATACGTTATAGATAGCCGTATCATAAATAAGAGGGATTTTCGCAGTTGAGTACAACAGAATATGACAGGAGAATCATCGGATGTTATAATGAAGAAAAGCTGGTCGAAAAATTGGAATTCAATGAAAATTGCCGGAATTGTCCAAGGAAAGAGGATATGGAATGGCTGCCGATTCTTGTAATAACTATACTTGTTGCAATATTAGGATTATATTATATTGTCAAAAGGGCGGTAAAAGATGCTTTAAAAGAATATTTTGGAGAAAATGATAAATAGAAATTTGAAAACAGCGTTAATGGGCTATAATATAATCAATATGTATCGTGAAAAAAAGGGAGAAATGATAATATGATGTATCCTTTTATGACACTGAACGATGAAACGGAAATAGTTCATTCTGACATGAAGGAAAATGGAACAGTAAAAGTGTATATCGAGAGACCGGATGAACAATATGGCAGGAAGAAACTATAAAAATGGATGGGTTAAGTGGCATTTATGAATTTAAGAACCATAATGATATTTCCGGAATTTGAAAATATGGAGATAATAGATACGATAAGAAATCAATATGATCCGTCAGCTAAATTTGTGCGGCCACATATCACATTAGTATTTCCTTTTCAAAGTCAGATGAGTAATGAGGAATTGACACAGATTCTGAATGTAAGATTAATGTCTGTAAAACCATTTGAGCTGCAATTAGGCGGTATCAGCACACAAGAGGACCATTTTGGTAATTATCTTTTTTTAAACGTTTTGCAGGGTGCGGAAGAAATCAGTTATATCCATCGAATATTATATGATAATGAATTTAAGGAATTTGATTTAGGAATACCTTACATACCACATATGACGATAGGTAATTTACCTACCGCACAGTTGATGAATATTGCTTTTGCTGATATTAAATCTATGGATCATATTTTTACTGCAATTATAAATAAAGTGTCAGTGGAAATGATTGGTGAAAATAAAGAATCCATTATTTTAATTGAGAAAGAACTGATTTGACAAATTGATTTATGGGAGAAGTAATGTTAATGATTAAAATCAGATATTTAGAAGCTTCAGATAAACAATTTTGGTATAGCCTTGATAAACATTTGCCGGAAACAGAATTTTATAATAAGGTTCAAACGAAAAGAGGTTATATTCTGTTATTAGATGATAAACCGATAGGCTTATTAAGATATAATCTTTTTTGGGATAACACTCCATTCTGCACAATGCTTTTTGTAGATGAGAAATATCAAAGAAAAGGTTACGGAGAACACCTTATGAAATATTGGGAAAATGATATGAAGATGCAGGGATATGGGATGTTATTAACCTCTACACAGGCAGATGAAACAGCACAGCACTTTTATCGTAAACTTGGCTATAAAGATTGCGGCGGATTTGTGATTGATATTCCTGCTTATGCACAGCCTATGGAAATATTTTTCATGAAAGAGATTTGACATATATATTTTGTATTAAGTCAAAATCAGTAAATTGATGAAGGAGAATTTATGGAAAATGTTATACGGGATATAAGTAGTGATAAGCGTCATGTCGCTACAGATGTTGAAGCAGTTGTTACCAGTTTCAATCAGGGCTCTATGATTCTTGAGGCGGTTCATTCTCTGTGTCGTCAAACAATGCCGCCGGCGAGAATCATTATTGTGGATGACGGCTCAACGGATGAAAACTCTGTCAATATTTTGAGTGAAATAGAATCAGATTCTGATATATCAGTTCCGGTAAGTGTAATCCGGCAGACAAACAGCGGAGTGTCAGCGGCAAGAAATACCGGTATTCGTAAAGTACAGGCATCAATGGTGCTGGTACTGGATGGAGATGATACCCTTGAGCCTGCATATATTGAACAGGTCAGTTATCTTTTGCGCGATAATCCGCTTATGATTGCAGCGTCATCCTGGATGCATACTTTTGGAGTTCTCGAGGCAACAGTTTGTCCCTGCGGAGGTGATGTAGTTGCATTTCTCGGGCGAAATTGCTGTCCGGCAACACATATTTTTCGGCGTGAAGTATGGGAACGATGTGGCGGCTATGATGAATCCATGCGGTCAGGCTTTGAAGATTGGGATTTCTTTTTAAGTATGCTGGAAACTATGCCGAAAGCAAAGATAGGAATTGTTGAAAAACCATTCATCAACTATCGTACGGCATCTGCATCATCAAATATAAAAAGTATGTCGAAGCGGCTTGAGCTCATGCGCTTTATTATTGAAAAACACATACATACTTATCAGGAGCATATAGCAGATGCAGTATTGGGCATTGAAGCTATATCCATGTCAAGACTGTTCGGATGGGAAAATGAAATTCTTCAAACGATAACAACGCAGCAACAACTAAGCAAAGTTTCGGATAATTTTTTAAAATATCCATCGTATGGGGATGGTGGGATGGCCGCGGCAGTCCGTATCGCCTCATCCATAAGTAAAAGTCATAAAACTTAAGATTCTGTGTGTATGGTTAAGGTGATGGGATGAGACGATATGATTTATGGAAAATAAAATGACACTTATAAATTTTCGTGACGAAGCGGATGATAAATTATTAAAATTTGCAGTAATCCTTGCAAAAACTGCCGGAGGAATGGACATATCCGGAAATACAGCCGAAACTAATGGCGGAAGCAAGGAAAAGAGGTTTTTGTGATTGATCAAAATTGTGGGTGAAGTATATTTAAAAATAAGCCCGCTCCTTTTATCTTGGCATCAAATGTTTATATTCATTTCAAAGTCAGATATTGAAAGCTGCACGATAGGTATGCGGATAACTCAGCGTAATGGGTTATCCGTTTTTTTGCCATCAGGATATGTGGGTAAGGAAAAATGGGGAATGGGCAATCATTCACAGGTGCACGGTGTGCAGAAAGCTTAGTTCGAACCGTGTGGCAGCCGATGATAGACAGGTAATGCTGTGCTGTTTTTGGAAGATTCCGGCATCTTGTATTTTCCTCAAATCGTGTATATAATAGGGAAGAAAATGAAACAGACGGAAGCGGGGTGAAAGAAAATTGCTTTATCTAAGCAGGATTACATTTCCCGACAGTGAAACGGAGACGGATTTTTTTCTGAGACAAAAACGAACCTGTTATGATTCCTTTTATCCGTTTCAAATTCTTTCGAAGCGCCGCTTTCGCCAAATTGATTTCGAGCCCGTGACCATTTTATACGGCGGAAACGGAACCGGGAAATCTACGGCGCTTAATATTATTGCGGAAAAACTGGGACTTGCCAGAGATTCGGCATACAATAAGTCCAATTTTTTCCCCGACTATCTGAAATACTGCGAAGTGGTCACAGAGGGAAGTATTCCAAAAGAAAGCCGGATGATTGCAAGTGACGATGTATTCGATTACATGTTAAATATCCGTGCGCTCAATGAAGGCCTGGATATCCGGCGTGAGGAGCTGTTTGAAGAATATCTGGATGCAAAGTATGCATCGTTCCGCATGGAATCTATTGTGGATTATGAAAAACTGAAGAAAGTGAATCTGGCAAGGCGAAAAACGCAGTCGAAATTTGTCCGCGCGGAAATGATGGATAATGTGAGAGAGTATTCTAACGGCGAGAGCGCCTTTCATTATTTTGCGGAAAAAATCGGTGAAAACGCCCTGTTTTTGCTGGACGAACCGGAAAACAGCCTTTCTCCGGAAAGACAGCAGGAGCTTGTGCGCTTCCTGGAAGATTCCGCCCGCTTTTTCGGGTGCCAGTTCGTGATTTCCACACATTCGCCGTTTGTGCTTTCCATACGAAATGCAAAAATCTATGATTTGGATGCTGACCCTGTGGACGTCAAACGCTGGACCGAGCTGGAAAATGTACGCAGATATTACGATTTTTTTAAAGCGCATGAGCGTGAATTTGAACAATGAATAAAGAATGATGAGGTTACCATGAGAAAAAAAGAACTGGCATTAGAGGTAATTGAACGATTGAAAAAAGAATATCCGGATGCGGGCTGTACACTTGACTATGACCAGGCGTGGAAGCTTCTGGTAAGCGTGCGACTGGCAGCGCAGTGTACCGACGCGCGCGTCAATGTTGTGGTGGAAAAGCTCTATGAGAAGTTTCCGGATGTCGCAGCGCTTGCCGCAGCGCCGGTGGAGGAAATCGAGAAGATTGTAAGACCCTGCGGACTCGGAAACAGCAAGGCGAGAGACATCAGCGCCTGTATGAAAATTTTGCAGGAAGAGTATGGCGGAAAGGTACCGGAGGATTTTGACGCATTGTTAAAGCTGCCGGGAGTCGGGCGCAAGAGTGCAAATCTCATTATGGGAGACGTGTTCGGAAAGCCGGCGATTGTCACCGATACGCACTGCATCCGCCTTTGCAACCGTATCGGCCTGGTGGACGGTATCAAAGAGCCGAAAAAGGTAGAGATGGCATTATGGAAAATCATTCCGCCAGAGGAGGGAAGTGATTTCTGCCATCGCCTCGTGTATCACGGGAGAGATGTCTGTACGGCGCGCACCCATCCGTTTTGCGACAGGTGCTGCTTAAATGACATCTGCAAAAAGGCGGGTGTAAAGTAACGGCAGAATGGGATTGGAAGACATCCCCAGCACTTCCATGCATTGCCGGTAGTATTTCAGCGGTCTGTATGGTAATCTCCTGTTTGTAACAATTATGTAATTATTTTGTAACAAATGCAGGGCGCCTGTTACGAAAAACAAACAGGAGGTTACCATGAAAAAATTAATCGTATTAGCAATGATAACAACACTTGCCGTTGTGGGAGGAGTATCTGCCCCGGTACAGGCGGCATCCGCAAATAAGATTTTCCGGCAGATAAACAGCAGCGGTTACCGCGTGAACACCGGAGTCATTGACATCAGCGGCAGAGAAGCACTGTCAGATATTTTAAACGGGCTGTGTGAAAATCCCGGCAGCGCAAACGTGATTGTTTTTCCGAACGACTGTCTTCCGGGAAACGGTGCAAATCCTGAGACACCGGACGTGGAATCCCCGGAGAACGGCACGGACACGGAAACTCCGGACACGGAATCCCCGGAGAACGGTACGGATTCCGAAATACCAGACACTGATGTGCCGGGAACAGGTACGGACTCGGAGAAGCCGGGAAACGGCGATTCCGGAACGACTGACAGCGAGGAAAACCTGACGTTTGCGGAGCAGGTTGTCGCGCTGGTAAATGAGGAGCGCGCCAAAGCAGGGCTTTCCGCCCTGACGCTGGATGAGAATATTGCGTCCGCCGCCCTCATCCGCTCAAAGGAAATCGAGACTTCCTTTTCCCATACCAGACCGGACGGCAGAGGCTTTGGAACGGTTCTCACCGATAACGGAATCACCTACCGCGGTGCGGGAGAAAATATCGCATGGGGGCAGAAAACACCGGAGGCAGTGATGACGGCGTGGATGAACAGTGCAGGACACCGTGCGAATATCCTGGACCCGAACTTTAAGAAAATCGGCGTCGGACACCGCCAGAGCAGCAGCGGAACACATTATTGGACGCAGTTATTCACTTATTAATTTCCGCAGCTTATAAAAGAATCGTGTAAGTTAAGCGCCGCCGCAGGGCGGCGCTTTTTGGTTGTCTTTCCCTAAATTACATAGTATAATAGCAATATCTTACAGGTGAGGAACAGTCTTACCTGTTCTTCTGTTTCGGAAATAAAACGAAAATACGCCGCCTAAAGCCGCGGCGCAAAAAGGATGAGGTTATGTTAAGAATCAATGAATACCGCAGGGTAGAAAGCCTGGAGGAGGCCTACGGGCTGAATCAGAAAAAAAACAATAAAATCATTGCCGGAGGTGTCTGGCTGAAAATCGGAGACAGGAGACTTGGAACCGGCATTGATTTATCCGGACTTTCGCTGGACTATATCACAGAGACAGACGATGTATTTATGATTGGGGCGATGGCGGTGCTGCGGGATATCGAGACGCATCCGGGACTTTTGGCTTACACGGACGGGGCGGTAAAAGAAAGTATCCGCCATATCGTGGGTGTTCAGTTCCGCAACTGCGCGACAATCGGAGGCAGTATTTACGGACGTTTCGGTTTTTCGGATGTGCTGACGCTGTTTCTGGCGATGGACGCAGAGGTCGAGCTTTATGAGGGCGGAATGGTGCCTCTGAAGGAATTTGTCCATATGCCGTATGATAATGACATTTTGGTAGCGCTTCATGTGAAAAAGAAGCCGATTCATATCGTATACAAAAGCCAGCGCAATACGGCGACGGATTTTCCGGTGGCAGCCTGCGCCGTCTCGGAATATGACGGAAAGCTGCATGTAAGCGTCGGTGCAAGACCCGCACGCGCAGAATTACTGGAAATTGCGTCTGACGCAATGCCGGGGACGGAAGACGGAATCCGGGCGTTTGCGGAGGAACTGGCGGGACAGTTTGTATTCGGGAGCAACCGCCGTGCGGGGGCAGAGTATCGCAGGCATGTAACCGGTGTTCTGCTTGCGCGCGCGCTGCGGGAGCTTGCCGGCCAAAAACAGCATGAGCGCAGAAATGGAGAAATGAAATGAAAATACACTTATGGCTGAATGAGCGTGAAATCACGCGTGAGATTGATGCGGATCTTCCGCTTTTGGAATTCGTGCGTTCCGAGGGCTGCTACAGCGTCAAGCGTGGCTGTGAGACCTCAAACTGCGGTCTGTGTACGGTCTGGATGGACGGCAGGCCGGTGTTATCCTGCTCCGTGCTTACGGCAAGGGCAGAAGGGACGCATATCACAACGCTCGAAGGGGTAAGAGAACGGGCGGAGGCGTTTGGAGCCTTTCTCGCAAAGCAGGGTGGCGAGCAGTGCGGCTTCTGTAATCCGGGCTTTATCATGAATGTACTTGCGATGGAGGATGAGCTTACCAATCCTTCCGATGAGGACATCCGGGAATACCTGGCGGGAAATCTCTGCCGCTGCAGCGGATACGAAAGCCAGATGCGTGCCATAAAAGAATATTTACGCAGCCGAAAGGATGAGCTGCCTTTGAATGGAGAAACAGAATGAAATATGTAAATGCACCAGTCATAAAAAAAGACGCGATGGCGCTTGTGACCGGACAGCCGGTCTATATGGACGATTTAGCGCCGAAAAACTGTTTGATTGTGAAGGTTTTGCGCAGTCCGCATGCCCATGCGCTGATTCGGGAAATCAGGACGGATTCGGCGGAAAAGGTGGAGGGTATCGCCTGCATTTTGACCTACCGTGATGTGCCGAAGCGCCGTTTTACCATGGCGGGACAGACATACCCGGAGCCGAGCCCCTATGACCGCTATATTCTTGAACAGAGAGTGCGTTTTGTGGGAGATCCGGTGGCAATCGTTGCGGGTGAGACGGAAAAAGCCGTGGATCTGGCGTTAAAGCGCATCAAAGTGACCTATGAGGTATTGGACGCGGTACTGGATTTTCATACGGCAATGGACAATCCTGTTTTAGTTCATCCAGAGGAGGACTGGCAGTCGCTTTGTCCGGTGGGGGCGGACAATAAGCGCAATCTCTGTGCCTCGGGCAGCGAGGGGGAAGGGGATGTCGAAGCCGTACTGGCCGACTGTGAGATTCGGATGGATGAGGTCTATCATGTCAAGGCGGTTCAGCAGAGTATGATGGAGACCTTCCGCACCTGTACTTACCTGGATACCTACGGAAGAATCAATGTTTTGAGCTCGACGCAGATTCCTTTTCATGTGAGAAGAATCGTGGCGAACGCACTGGACATTCCGAAATCAAAGGTGAGGGTCATAAAGCCGCGCATCGGAGGCGGGTTTGGGGCAAAGCAGACCGTAGTCACGGAGATTTACCCTGCAATCGTTACGTTAAAGACGGGAAAGCCCGCAAAAATGATTTATACCAGGGAGGAATCCATGATCGCATCCTCTCCGCGGCATGAAATGGAGGTGCGCGTGCGCCTTGGAGCCAACCGCGACGGGTGCATCCGCGCCATCGAAGTGCATACGCTTTCCAACACCGGAGCCTACGGAGAGCACGGACCTACGACCGTGGGCTTAAGCGGACACAAATCCATCCCCATGTATCGTACCGAAGCGTTTCGTTTCCAATATGAGGTCGTCTACACCAACCGCATGTCGGCCGGGGCATACCGGGGCTACGGCGCGACGCAGGGGATTTTTGCCGTGGAATCGACGGTCAATAAGCTTGCTGCAAAGCTTGGCATGGATCCGGTCGCTTTGCGCCGGATGAACATAATCCATGAGGGGGATATCATGCCCGCTTATTATGGTGAGACGGCGAGCAGCTGTCATTTGGAGCAGTGCCTCAATCGGGCGGCGGCAATGATCGGATGGGAGGAAAAAGGGCTTCGCACCGTGATGCCGGACGGAAAAATCCGCGGCAGGGGTGTGGCGATGGCGATGCAGGGCTCCGCGATTTCAAACTGTGATGTCGGCTCTGTCACCGTAAAGCTGAGCGATGAGGGAACTTACAACATCATCGTCGGCTGCACCGATATGGGAACCGGCTGCGACACGATTATTGCACAGTTTGCGGCGGATGTTCTGGAAACCTCCATTGACAATATTGCTGTTTACGGCGTCGATACCGATACCTCGCCCTACGATTCCGGTTCCTACGCGTCCAGTACGACCTATCTGACCGGAATGGCGGCTGTGCGGGCATGTGAGCAGCTAAAGGAGCGTATCCTTGCGCTTGCCGCGGATAAAATGCAGCGGGAGGCATCAGAGCTGTGCTTTGACGGCGAAAAGGTATTCGACGAAAAGGACGGGGCGCAGATGAGCCTGTTTGACATTGCAACGGCGTCCATGTGCAATAACGAAATTTCCCTGGAGGTTACCTACAGCCACAGCTCCCCCGTTTCCCC
Organism: uncultured Roseburia sp.; assembly: GCA_944380515.1. Taxonomy (GTDB): domain Bacteria; phylum Bacillota; class Clostridia; order Lachnospirales; family Lachnospiraceae; genus Roseburia. The sequence goes on along the minus strand of CALWHT010000042.1, from coordinate 42,309 downwards.
GCCGCCGTTTATGGCGGCCTGTGCCGAGGTGGAAATCGACCCGGAGACCGGAGCAGTTGAATTACTGGATTACACGGCGTGCGTGGACTGCGGAACCGTCGTCAACACGAATCTTGCGCGTGTACAGACAGAGGGAGGTCTTTTGCAGGGAATCGGCATGACTCTGTACGAGGACATCTGGTACAATGAAAAGGGCAAAAACCTTTCCAATTCTTTTTTACAATATAAGATACCAAGCCGTCTGGACGCCGGAAAAATCCGGGTGGAATTTGACAGCAGCTACGAGTCGACGGGACCGTTCGGGGCGAAGTCAATCGGCGAGGTGGTAATTAACACACCGGCTCCCGCCATCACCAATGCCATCTATCAGGCGGTCGGCGTGTGGATAGACGAGCTTCCCGCAACGCCGGAAAAAATCCTGCGGGGAATGAAGGTGATTTGATACGGAAAAGACGCGCATCAATCTGATTTACCTGGCAGCGGGCTATGCGAAACGCTTCGGAGCAAATAAGCTGCTGGAGGATTTCCACGGAAAGCCTTTGTTTTCCCATGGGCTGACTGAACTGATTCGTTTCAGCGGGCAGCTTTTTCGAATGGAAACGCCGCCGTGCGAAGCACGCATTATCGTAGTCACTGCGTATGACGAGATTGCACAGGCGTGTGAATGTCTTATGGCAGATCGGGAAATCATTGTTTCCTACAACCGCGGCTGTGCGAACGACGGTATTGCTTCAAGCATCCGCCGCGGAATTCTTTCGGCGGAGGAAGCAAATGTCCGGACGGAAAGAACGTCGGCGGGCAGCGGTATATGCGGGAAGGATTGTCCGGCGGCGGAATACGATTTATTTGTGCAGGCGGACCAGCCTTATCTGAACGCTGATTTGCTCTATTCTTTCCTTACGGCTTTTTTGCAGAGCGGCCGCCTTATCGGCACAATGACCTGCGGCGGCGTACCGCGCAGTCCGAATATTTTTTCCGCAAAGCTTCGGGAAGAACTAAAAGCACTGCGGGGAGAGCATGGAGGCAAAGACGTTTGGCGGGCGCATTCCGACGAACTGTTTTTCTGGCCGGTGGAGGAAGAAGCATATTTTACGGATATTGACACAAGGGAGGACTATGCGCATGAGAATGTATGATTGCATCGAGAAAAAGAAACAGGGCAAAGCGCTTACCACGGAGGAAATCCGGTTTATGGTAAAGGGCTTTACCGACGGCGTCATTCCGGACTATCAGATGTCCGCCATGCTCATGGCAATCTGTTTTCGCGGTATGGATCGGCGGGAAACCGTGGATTTGACGCTGGCAATGAGAGACAGCGGCAGCGTTTTGGATTTATCGTCTATCCCGGGCATTAAGGTAGATAAGCACAGCACCGGAGGCGTAGGCGATAAGACCTCCCTGGTGCTTACGCCCATTGTGGCAGCATTGGGCGTTCCGGTGGCAAAAATGTCCGGCAGAGGGCTTGGGCACACCGGAGGCACCATTGACAAGCTGGAGTGCTTTCCGGGCTTTACCACGGAGCTTTCCCGGGAAAAATTTATGCAGAATGTCACAGAAATCGGTGTTGCGATCGCCGGTCAGACCGCAAATCTCGCACCGGCTGACAAAAAGCTTTATGCGCTCCGCGACGTGACGGCGACTGTGGACGAAATGTCGCTGATTGCCAGCTCCATTATGAGCAAAAAGCTGGCATCCGGCAGTGATGCGATTGTCCTGGACGTGAAAACCGGAAACGGTGCTTTTATGAAAAAATATGAGGATTCCGTCGCGCTGGCAAAAGCGATGGTATCCATCGGAAACCTTGCGGGAAAACGGACGGCGGCGGTCATCACCGATATGGATCAGCCTCTCGGTTTTGCGGTGGGAAATTCCATCGAGGTCATCGAGGCAATCGACACCTTAAAGGGAAAAGGCCCAAAAGATTTAACGGAGGTTGTATTCGCCCTCGGCGCGCAGATGCTTCAGCTTGCCGGAAAAGCGGACGGAAGGGAAGAAGCGGAGGCGCTTATGCAGTCCGTGATTGATGACGGCTCGGCGTTAGAAAAACTGGCCCAGCTTGTACAGGCACAGGGAGGCGACACCTCGTATGTCTATGACACCTCCCTGTTTCCCGGGGCGGCGTTTACAAAAGAGGTCAGGGCGGAAACGGCCGGCTATGTGCACAGGATTCTTGCCAGAGAGGTTGGCAGCGCCTGCATGCTGCTCGGCGGCGGCCGCGAGACAAAGGAAAGCAGCATCGACACAAGCGTCGGCATTTTGCTGAAAAAGAAAAACGGGGATGAGGTGAGGCAGTCGGACACGCTTGCCGTTATTTACGGAAACGACGCGGACAAAACCGAACAGGCAGCCAGACAGGTAGCCCGCGCCTATGAGATTTCCGCGGAGAAAAAGGAATGTCCGCCGGTAGTAAGAGCATATATTTCTGAATAATCATTCCTTAAAATTCATATAGTGATATATGAAGAAAAATCATAAAGAAAAACTGGTAAACAGCTTAGAGCTCCCGAAGGATCTGATGCTTGGGGCCGCGATTGTCACGGTAACCGGCAGAAGGGAGGTTCTGATATCAAACTATAAAGGAATCCTGGAATATGAGGATTCCTTTATCAGGGTTCAGACAAAAAATTGCAGGATTCTGATTTCCGGTTCACATCTTGCGATTGACTATTACACGAATGAGGAAATGAAAATTACCGGTTTTATCGAATCCATAGGGTATGAGAATTAGCGTATGCTTTTGTCGTTAATGAAATATTTCAGAGGCTACGTGTATGTCCGGCTGACCGGATATGCGCCGGAACGTTTCCTCAATTTATGCGGAAATCACGATATTTTAATCTGGAATTTAAAGCCCTGTGAGGACGGGTACTGTTTTTGCATCAGCGTGCAGGGATTTCGGAAGCTCAAGCCGATTTTAAAAAAAACAAGAACCAAAATTACCATTTTAAAAAAGAACGGCATGCCGTTTCAGGTGTACCGCTACCGCCGGAGAAAAGTCTTCGCGGCGGGATTGCTGCTGTTTTGCGGGCTGCTTTATTATCTGTCCGGCTTTGTCTGGAATATAGAGGTAAACGGCAACTCCTATCTCTCCGAGGAAGTGATCCTGGATTTTTTGTCCGAGGAGAACGCCTCCTTCGGCACGAAAATTTCGGACATTGACTGCGCCGGGCTGGAGGAGCGGCTGCGCAGCCGGTATTCCGAAGTGATCTGGACCTCGATTAAAATTTACGGCACAAAAATGACGGTGGATTTACAGGAAAACCTTTTGCCGGAGGAGCAGTATGAGCAGGCGGATGATGCGGTGTATGATATTGTGGCGGCGAAGGACGGCGTGATTACGGAGATGATCACAAGGAGCGGCACGCCCTGTGTGACAGCAGGAACCGAAGTAAAAAAGGGCGACCTTCTGGTCGGCGGAAGCCTGCCTGTTTTAAACGATGACGGAGAGGTGGCGCAGTATCTTTACCGCAGTGCGGATGCGGACATCACGGCCCGGGTAGTCTATACCTATGAGGACGAAATACCGGAAACCTATGTCAAAAAGGTTCCGACCGGAAACCAAAAGACGGATTATCAGCTTACCGTCATGAATTACACCATAAAAAATCCTTTCTTCCGCACAAAGGAAGGTCTTTATGAAATCATAACCGATATGAAACAGCTTCACATGACCGACAATTTTTACCTGCCGGTATACCTTGTAAAAAAGACATATCAGGAGTACGAAAATGTGGAGCAGACCTACACCGAAGCGGAAGTAAAAAAGCTCGCTTCCGAAAATCTGAAGAATTATATTTCCGATTTGGAAGAAAAAGGTATTCAAATTATAGAAAAAAATGTTATTATAGAGAGAAAGAATCAAAAGTATGTGGCGAAAGGAACGATTGAAGCCTTAGAATCCATCGTTTCCTATCAGCCGACAGAAATCATCGAAATTACGAGTGAAGAAAGGCAACCGACGGATGAGTCTGACTGAAATATCATTGAATATACCGACTGACCATATGGCAAACGTATTCGGTCAGTTTGACACTTATATGAAAAAAATAGAACGCGCCTTAAATGTGACCGTAGTGCTTCGGGGCGAGAACATAAAGCTGATTGGTGAGGAACGCCGCATCCGAAAGGCGGCGGACGTATTTACCCAGCTTTTGGAGCTGTCGAAACGCGGCAACATCATTACGGAGCAGAATGTCAACTATGCCCTGGCCCTGCTGGAGGAAGAGAAGGAGTCTGCCATCGTGGAAATCGATAAGGACTGTATCTGCCATACGATAAACGGAAAGCCGGTAAAGCCAAAGACGCTGGGACAAAAGCAATATGTGGATGCCATACGGCAGAAGATGATTGTTTTCGGCATGGGGCCGGCGGGAACCGGCAAGACCTACCTTGCGATGGCGATGGCGATTACCGCTTTTAAAAACGAAGAAGTCGGCCGTATCATTTTAACGCGCCCGGCAATCGAGGCGGGGGAGAAGCTCGGTTTTCTTCCCGGTGATCTGCAGAGTAAGGTCGACCCTTATTTACGGCCGCTCTACGATGCCCTGTATCAGATTATGGGGGCGGAAAGCTTTCAGAAGAATATGGAAAAAGGATTAATCGAGGTGGCGCCGCTTGCCTATATGCGCGGGCGGACGCTTGACAACGCTTTTATTATTTTAGACGAGGCGCAGAACACGACTCCGGCGCAGATGAAAATGTTTCTGACCAGAATCGGTTTCGGCTCCAAGGCGGTCATCACCGGAGACGCGACGCAGAAGGACCTTGCGCCCCAGACGGCGTCCGGCCTTGACGTGGCGTTGAAGGTATTAAAGAAGGTGGAAGAAATCGGCATCTGTGAGCTTACCAGCAAGGATGTGGTGCGGCATCCCATCGTGCAGAAGATTGTCAAGGCGTACGAGGATTACGAGGAGAAACAGAAATCTGCCTCAAAACGGAAACGGGAGAAGAAGCAACGATGAACGATCGTCTTGTACCAAAGAGAGTTTTGAATCTGGCGCTGATGTTTCTGGCAACTGCGGCGGTGGCTGCGGTTCTCTGCGCGCTGCACGGACTTTATCCGGACCAGTCTCTGTGCATCGCCGTTGTGGTGTTGGTCTATTTTGTACTGCTTCTGTTTTTGCTGGAATATAACCGCTCCAGGCGCAGGTTTTCGAAAAACCGGGAAACGGACTATAAAAAAATATGGCTGGGGTATCTTTCGGTCTGCCTTCTGGCAGTGCTCTTTAGCTTTCTGCCGGAATTTGTAAAGCCGGTAATTGTATTTCCAATGATTATGACGGCAATCGGTTCCCGGGAGCTGGCGCTTGCGGCCGGCATTTTCTGGGATGTCATCCTTTGCCTTGTGCTCGGCTTTACCGCACAGGAGCTGGCGCTTTACTGCCTGATGACGCTGTTTGGCCAGATTCTGGCGGAGGCTGTCGGGGAGAAGCGTGCCGGTTTTTGGCACTGTACCGTAATATTCTGCCTTTCCGCTGTCCTTCCCGCCACTTTTTACTATCTGACCTATCAGGAGGTGAAAATGGAGCTGTTCTGGTACGGAGCGGCCGAGGGAGCCTTGATGGTGGTATTCCTGCGTTTGGTGTATACGGGTCTTGTAAAAATCAGGGATACGGAGGTACCGGAGGTGCTTGCGGATATTCTCGACGATGATTATCCCATGGTAAGGGAGCTTTCGGGCTTTTCAAAGCAGGAATACCAGCACGCCAGACGCGTATCGAGGCTTGCGGCAAATTGTGCGAAGGTCGTAGGCGCCAACGAGCAGGTATGCGCCGCGGCGGGATTTTATTACCGGATTGGTATTCTGGACGGAGAACCCTTGCCGGAAAGCGGTATGCGGATTGCGCAAAACTGCTGTTTTCCGGAATCGGTGATACGGATTATCAACGAATACAACGGTGAGCGGGAGCTGCCCACCACGATAGAATCGGCCATTGTACATATGGTGGACGGGCTGGTAAAAAAATTCGAGGTATTTGACAGCCGGACCATGTCAAGTGAATGGAACCAGGATATGGTCATTTACCAAACCCTGAATGAATTTTCCGCAAGCGGAATCTATGACCGTTCCGGGCTTGGCATGAATATGTTTTTAAAAATCAGGGAATATCTGGTAAAAGAGGATACGATCCTGTAGACAGGACTGTATGGAAAACGTTCAGAAATGGAGAGAAAATGAGTCTTTATATGGAAGAAGAAGTCACAACGGATTTTCCGTTTGACGCAGAAGATACCGCAAAGCGTGTCACGGACTTTGCGCTGGAGCATGAGGGGTTTCCGTTTGAGGCGGAAATCAATCTGACACTCACAGACAATGATGGGATTCGTGCCGTCAATCAGGCGCACCGCGGAATCGACGCGCCGACCGATGTTTTATCCTTTCCGCTGCTTTCCTACGAAACACCGGGGGATTTTTCCGGACTTGAGGATGATTACAGTGATAATTTTAACCCCGACACCGGAGAAATCATGCTGGGCGACATCATTATTTCCGTGGATAAGGTGAAAGAGCAGGCAGAAAGCTACGGGCACAGCATGCTCCGGGAGTTTGCATTTTTAGTTTTGCACAGTATGCTTCATCTGTTCGGGTATGACCATATGACAGAGGCGGAAGCGGCCGTCATGGAGGAAAAGCAAAGGGAAATCTTAAATGAGCTCGGCATTTTAAGATAGAAGAAATTGAGGTTAGTTGCATGGGTAAACAGAACAGAAAAAACAGCACAAGCTTTTTGGTACAGGGCTCGATCCTTGCCGTGGCGTCGATTGTCAGCCGCATTATCGGGCTGATTTACCGGATCCCCCTGACACACATCATCGGGGATACCGGAAATAACTATTACGGCAGTGCTTTTAAAATATATAATATTCTTTTGATTATTTCATCCTACAGTCTTCCTCTGGCGGTATCAAAGCTGGTTTCCGCCAATATTTCCCAGGGAAGAAGAAAAAACGTCTACCGTATTTTGAAATGCGCGCTGATTTTCGGGGCAATTTCAGGAACGATGGCATCGCTGGTGCTTTATTTCGGAGCAGAATTTATCACTACAACGCTGATGAAAACGCCTTTAAGTATTTTTGCGGTACAGGTGCTTGTGCCTGTGCTTTTGATTGTCGCGATTCTTGGCGTTATGCGCGGCTTTTTTCAGGGGCTTGGCACCATGATGCCGAGTGCCGTATCTCAGATTTTAGAGCAGATTGCGAATGCCATCGTAAGCGTGTGGGCCGCTTATGTGCTGGTGTCCTACGGCGCGAAGGCGGGCGCCCTGCTCGGCAATAAGGAAAATTACGCGGCTGCCTACGGGGCAGCGGGCGGAACGCTCGGTACCGGCATCGGCGCTCTGGTAGCCCTCTTGTTCTGTACGTTTGTGCTTGTGGTATATCTGGGAGCCTTTAAAAAGAGGCTGAAAAAAGAGCGGCGCAGCAGCGTGGATTCCTATGCGTCGATTTTTCATCTGCTGATCATTACAATTATTCCGGTATTGTTAAGCAGTACGATTTATAACTGCAATTCTCTGATTGATGAAGCGGTTTACAAACATCTTGCCGCATTCCAGGGATATACGGAAAGCCAGTACGGCGACTGGAACGGTATTTACTCGGGAAAATATACAGTGCTGATCAATGTGCCGATATCCATCGCCTCTGCTCTGGCTGCGTCCTCGGTGCCGGCGCTGACCGCGGCTTATGGGGCGGGAAAACGGCAGGAGGCGAAACGGCAGATGGGAACGGCAACCCGTTTTATCATGGTGATTGCCTTTCCGTGTACGGTCGGCATGGGCGTTTTGGCATCCCCGATTCTTCAGCTTCTGTTTGGCGATTCCTCCGAGCTGTCGGCAAGAATGCTTCAGGTCGGCGCGGCTGCAATTTTGTTTTTCTCCCTGTCTACGTTGTCCAACGGACTTTTGCAGGGCATTAACCGGATGAAGGAGCCGATTAAAAACGCGGTGATTGCACTGGTGCTTCATCTGATTCTGCTTGTGGCGCTGATGCTGTTGCTGGATTTAAATATCTATGCCGTTGTCATCGCAAACGCTGCATTTGGTCTTATTATGTGTATTTTGAACGCGAAATCCATCCGCAAATACAGCGGTTACCGCCAGGAAGTCAAACGTACCTTTCTGGTTCCCGCAATCGCTGCGGCCGGCATGGGCATTGTGGTGTGGCTTGTATATCAGGCGCTTCTATACATCCTCCGCATCAACGCCGTCGCCACAATTCTTTCGATATTTATCGGAGCGGCGGTGTACGCGGTGCTGCTTTTACTGCTCAGAGGACTTACGAAGCAGGAAATCCTGCGTCTCCCAAAGGGACAGCTTCTGGCGAAATTGGCGCAGAGGCTTCATCTTCTGAAGTAAATGAGTGAATAAAAAGAAAAATATGGCAAATACTTATCGTAAAAAGCAGAGGTGACACAGTATGAAAAAAACGGTAGGTATTTGCCTTTTTGCAGGAAGTGCTTTGGCGGTTTTCCTGATTACGGTTTTCGCCGCATCGGCATGGAAGAAAGAAGAAACGCTTATGCCTCCGGCATCGGAGACGATCATTGCGGAGACCGAAAGCTCAGTTACACAGACGCCGGAAGCAGCGGAGAGTCTTGCCTATAAGGAGCCCGGCACCTATAAAATCGGTGTGGAGGACGGTGTTCTTGTCGTCTATATCAATGACGGTGCAACTCTTTATTTTGAAACAAATATCCGTACCAGAGAGCTGGATGACACGGTTCTCTCCAAAATCGAAAACGGATTGTATTTTTCCGATGAGCAGGAGCTGTATGCCTTTTTGGAGAGCTATTCGAGCTGATGGAGGATTGATTGTTTTTCCGGGGTGTGTTAAAATGGGCGATGGAAAATACGAATTGAAATGATACCGGAAAAGGAAGAAAATGAGACAAATTGATGTCGCCGTGATTGGCGGAGGCGCTTCGGGACTGACGGCAGCAATCGCAGCCGCCCGCCGTGGAGCGAAAACAGTAATCATTGAGCATATGGACCGGGTGGGCAAAAAGCTGCTTGCCACCGGAAACGGAAAATGTAATTATACCAACGAAGCGCAGGGAATTCCTTATTACAGGGGAGAAAACCCTGCATTTGTCATGTCCGTTTTCCGTCAGTTCGGTTTTTCGGATACGGTGGCGTTTTTCCGGGAAATGGGCATTGAGCCCAAGGTCAAAAACGGCTATTATTATCCGGCGAGCGGACAGGCATCCTCGGTATTGGACGTACTTCGGATGGAGGCCGCTTTCTGGGATGTGGAGATATGGACTTCCTGCGAGCTGAAGGACCTGCACAGACAGGACGGATGCTTTGTCCTTTTGACCAGCCGCGAGGTTCTTGAGGCAAAAAGCGTCGTGTTTGCCACCGGGCTGCTTGCGGCTCCTAAGACCGGAAGCGACGGCAGCGCTCTCCCATATATAGAAAAGCTTGGGCATCGGGTGATAGATATTGTGCCTGCACTTGTACAATTGCAGGGAAAACAGTCATTTTTTAAAACACTTGCAGGAATACGTGCAGAAATTTCGATAAAAATCTACATAGAAGGCGTTGAGGCGGGAAGGGAAAACGGTGAATTACAGCTTACGGATTTCGGCATCTCCGGCATTCCCGTCTTCCAGCTCAGCCGGTTTGCAACCAGGGCATTAAAGCAGAAAAAAGAGGTCTGGGCCGTTTTGGATTTTCTGCCGCAGCTGCATGCAAAGGAAGCGCAGCAGCTTCTGGAGCGGCGTTTTTATGAATACGCCCACGGAAAACGGGCGGGGGAGGCCATGATCGGCCTGTTCCATAAAAAATTGTCCGAGGTGCTTTTAAAGGAGACAGGCATTGATTTGCAGCTTCCGGCAGAGTGCGTTTCGGCCCGGCAGCTTCGCCGCCTGTCAGAGCAAATCAAACGGTTTCGGGTGGATATTATCGGAAGCAAGGGCTTTTCGCAGGCGCAGGTCTGTGCCGGGGGCGTTGATACCGGAGAAATCGAGGGAGAAAGCATGATGTCAAAGCTTGTTTCCGGCGTCTTTTTTGCCGGGGAGGTCGTTGATATCGACGGCGCCTGCGGAGGCTACAATCTGCAATGGGCATGGTCAAGCGGACAGGTTGCCGGAAGCCATGCGGCCGCTTACGCGCTGGAATTATGAAAAAGAGGGTAGAATGATTCGGATTAATCAAATAAAGCTGCCAATCGGGCACAGTCCGGAGGAGCTGACGCAAAAAATCACAAAATTGTTAAAAATCAAACCGGCACAGCTAAAGGAATGGCGGATTGTCAAAAAATCCATTGATGCCCGAAAAAAACCGGAGCTTTTTTACGTTTATGCTATAAATGTTTACAGCGTAAACGTTAACACTGCAAACGCACCGGACAGTTGGGAGCAGCACATACTCAAAAAGGTTCACGATAAAAATATTATGTTAACTAGCGAGAAGCTTTACCGTCTGCCGGAGCGGACAGAGAATAAGTGCCGGCCGGTGATCGCGGGCTGCGGGCCGGCAGGTCTGTTCTGCGCTTACGCGCTGGTATTGCAGGGCTACCGCCCAATCGTCGCGGAGCGCGGCAGAAAAGTGGAGGAACGGACCGCGGATGTAAAGCGTTTCTGGGAAACAGGAATGCTCGATGTTTCCTCCAACGTACAGTTCGGAGAGGGCGGCGCGGGAACCTTTTCGGACGGAAAATTAAATACACTGGTCAAGGATCCCGCTGGCCGGAACCGGTTTGTACTGGAAACCTTTGTACGCTTCGGGGCACAGGAGGAAATTCTTTATGAAAGCAAGCCGCATATCGGAACGGATATTCTGGCGAAGGTCATTCGGAATATGCGTCTTTTTCTGGAGGAGGAGGGCGTCGAATTCCGGTTTGAGACATGTGTTACCGATATTTTTACGGACCGCGGGAACAGACTTTGCGGGGTGGCTTTCCATCACGGGGAGCGCGTGGACTGTGACTGCCTGATTCTGGCAATCGGGCACAGTGCGCGGGACACCTTCCGCATGTTGAAAAAGCGCGGACTTTCCATGCAGGCAAAATCCTTTGCCGTGGGACTGCGCGTGGAGCATCCGCAGCTTCAGATCAACCGCGCCCAGTACGGCGATGCGGCGCAAAAACTGCCGCCGGCCCCTTATAAGGTGACGGCAAACCTTGCGGACGGAAGGGGCGTTTATTCCTTTTGCATGTGTCCGGGCGGATATGTGGTAAACGCATCCTCGGAGGAGGGACGGCTTGCCGTCAACGGCATGAGCTATTCCGACCGCGCGGGAAGCAATGCGAACAGTGCCGTGATCGTGTCCGTAACGCCGGAGGATTTTCCGGGGCGGGGAGAAGATCCGCTTTCGGGCGTTTCCTTTCAGGAACAGCTTGAGGAGCGCGCCTATGCGCTTGCCAAGGGCCGGATTCCGCAGCAGCTTTTCGGGGATTTCTGTGAAAACGTGCCGTCCCTGTCTTACGGCGCTTATGAGAGCTGTACAAAGGGAGATGCCGCGCTTTGTAATCTGCGGGGACTTCTGCCAAAGGCGCTGGAGCAGTCATTTATCGAGGGAATGCATCAATTCTCGCATATGATTGCAGAGTATGACAGAAAAGATGCAATTTTATCGGGAGTAGAGAGCCGGACCTCCTCTCCGGTACGGATTACCAGGGGAGCGGATTTTCAGTCCAATATCACGGGTGTTTACCCCTGCGGTGAGGGAGCGGGCTATGCCGGCGGTATTATGTCCGCGGCTATGGACGGCTTAAAGGTTGCGGAGGCCATCGGCAGGAATGACGCTGCCGCCGGAACGGAAGCAATGAGAATTTACGGAAACAGAGGTTAAAAACGTGGCAGAATACACACCAATGATGCAGCAATATTTACAGACCAAGGAAGAATACAAGGATTGTATTTTATTTTACCGGCTCGGGGACTTCTACGAAATGTTTTTTGACGACGCTCTGGTTGTATCTAAGGAGCTGGAGCTGACGCTGACCGGAAAAAACTGCGGTACCGAGGAACGCGCCCCGATGTGCGGCATTCCCTATCACGCGGTGGAGGGCTATTTGAATAAGCTTGTGGCAAACGGCCACAAGGTGGCTATCTGCGAGCAGGTGGAGGACCCCAAGCTGGCAAAGGGACTGGTGAAGCGTGAGGTCATCCGCATTGTAACGCCGGGAACCAACACAAATATGCAGGCGCTCGACGAGTCCAAAAACAACTATATTCTCTGTATTGTTTATCTTGCGGACAAATACGGGATTTCCCTGGCGGATGTTTCTACCGGAGATTATCTGGTGACGGAGGTGGACTCCGAGCGGAAGCTGATGGATGAAATTAATAAATTTTCTCCCTCCGAAATTATCTGCAATGAAAGCTTTTATATGAGCGGTGTGAACCTCGATGAGATGAAACACCGGCTTGGAGCCGCAATCTATGCGCTTGAGCCGTGGTACTTCAGCGACGAGACCGCGGAAAATACGCTGAAAGAGCATTTTCGGGTAAAAAGCTTAAGTGGGCTCGGTCTTTCGGACTTTCCCTGCGGAACCATCGCCGCCGGGGCGCTGTTAAGATATCTATATGAGACCCAGAAAAACGAGCTTTGCAATATTTCGTCGATTCATCCCTATCTGACCGGAAAATATATGATTATCGACAGCTCCACAAGAAGAAATTTAGAGCTTGTGGAGACGCTGCGCGAAAAGCAGAAAAGAGGATCCCTGCTCTGGGTGCTTGATAAGACAAAAACCGCCATGGGGGCGCGGACGCTGCGCTCCTATGTGGAGCAGCCCCTGATTGAACGGGAGGAAATTGAGCGGCGTCAGGATGCCATTGGGGAATTGAACGCAAGCGCCATCACGAGGGAAGAACTGCGGGAATATTTAAACCCGATTTATGATCTGGAGCGTCTGATTACGAGAGTGACCTATCGTACGGCAAACCCGAGAGATTTGATTGCCTTTAAAAATTCCATCGGCATGCTGCCGCACATCAAAGCGCTGCTCGGAGAATTTGAGGGCTCGCTGTTAAAAGAAATCCGGGAAGAGATGGATGCGCTGGAGGAGCTTTATATGCTTATCGATTCCGCCATTATGGAAGAACCGCCGATTTCCGTCCGGGACGGAGATCTCATTAAAGAAGGCTATCACGAGGATGTGGATAAATACCGCCACGCAAAGACCGAAGGGAAAACCTGGATTGCAGAGCTTGAGGCGAAGGAACGGGAAAAAACAGGCATCAAAAACCTGAAAATCAAATACAACAGGGTGTTCGGCTATTATCTGGAGGTAACCAACTCCTACCGGGAGCTTGTGCCGGACTATTTTACGAGAAAACAGACGCTGGCAAACGCGGAACGCTACATAACGCCGGAATTAAAGGAGCTGGAGGATATGATTTTGGGGGCGGAGGACAAGCTTGTCGCTCTCGAATACGACCTCTTTTGCGAGGTGCGCGGAAAAATTGCCGCGGAGGTTGTGCGTATCCAAAAAACGGCAAAGGCCGTGGCAAAGCTTGATGTATTTGCGTCCCTTGCGCTGGTGGCGGAGCAGAATAATTACTGCCGGCCGAAGATAACAGGCAACGGCGTGATTGACATTAAGGGCGGCCGCCATCCGGTGGTAGAGAAAATGATTCCGAACGAAATGTTTATTGACAACGATACCTATCTTGACAACGGCAGCCACCGGATTGCGATTATCACCGGACCGAACATGGCCGGAAAATCCACCTATATGAGACAGACGGCGCTGATTGTCCTGATGGCGCAGATTGGAAGCTATGTCCCGGCAGCCTCGGCAAAAATCGGCATTGTAGACCGGATTTTTACGCGGGTTGGGGCGTCGGACGACCTGGCCAGCGGGCAGAGTACCTTTATGGTGGAAATGAACGAGGTAGCCAATATCCTGCGGAACGCAACCTCCGATTCGCTGCTGGTTCTGGACGAAATCGGCAGGGGAACCAGCACGTTTGACGGATTAAGCATCGCCTGGGCAGTGGTGGAGCATATCAGCAACCCCAGGCTTCTGGGAGCGAAAACCCTGTTTGCGACGCATTACCACGAGCTGACCGAGCTGGAAGGCAAACTGAATAACGTCCACAATTACTGTATTGCCGTCAAAGAAAAGGGGGACGATATTGTATTCCTGCGCAAAATTGTACAGGGCGGTGCGGACAAAAGCTACGGGATTCAGGTGGCAAAGCTCGCCGGTGTACCGGATTCCGTGATAGAACGCGCGAAGGAAATTGTCGATGAATTAAGCGCCAACGATATCACCACCGTAACGAAAAATCTGACGCCGCACACCTCCGGCACGAAAAAGAAAAAGGAGCGGTTGGATGAGGTGGATTTAACGCAGATATCCTTATTTGATACGCTAAAAGACGACGATATCCTCGAGGAATTAAAGAATCTGGATGTCGGCAACCTGACGCCGATAGAGGCTTTAAACAAGTTATACGAATTACAAAATAAGCTGAAAAACCGCTGGTAACAGAAAGGACTTATAATTAATGGGAACAATTACGATTTTACCGGAGACAACGAAAAACCCCATCACCCTGATGGGCGAAAGAGCGGGTGTCTGCTGGGGCGGGGACATTTCCGCCCCGGAAAAAAATTATAAGCGTGGCATGGACTGTATTATCTCCGGCCACGGACGCGTTATGGAATACGTCAACGTCGAGCTGGTAATTGCGGGATATTCCGCCAGAGTCGAGCGTGAATGGTACACGCATATCGGCGGTTCGCCGACCAGACTGCAATCCAGCACCCGTTATATTGATTACGCAAAAAAAGGCTTTGACTATATCATTCCGCCGTCCATCCGCAGAAACAATGAGGCGCTTGAAAAATATCAGGCGCTGATGGCGCATATCACTGAAGAATGCCGCAGCCTCGAGCAGGATTACGGCATCCCGAAGGAGGATGTCGCAAATGCCCTGCCGCTTGGCATGACCGCAAGCATCGTAGACAAGCGGAATCTGCGCAGCCTTGTGGAAATGAGCCACCAAAGGCTCTGCAACCGCGCGTATTGGGAGTACCGGGAGCTTTTTTCGGATATCAGCCGTGCGCTCGGTGCGTATTCCGAAGAATGGAAATGGATTACCGAAAATCTGTTTCTGCCGAAATGCGATTACCTGGGCTACTGCCCGGAGACAAGACCCTGCGGGAAAACGGTAACAGGCAGGCGCAGGCTCAAGACGCCGTAATTTGATTTTGGCGGAACGTGTAAGGGTATCAGAGCAAGGAGAGAAAGCATGCCGGAAATCACCTTATTGAGTCAGGAAACCATTGATAAAATCGCGGCCGGGGAGGTTGTGGAGCGTCCGTCCTCGGTTGTCAAGGAGCTGGTGGAAAATGCCATCGACGCGAAAGCGACCGCCGTAACCGTTGAAATCAAAGAAGGCGGCATCTCATTCATCCGTATTACGGACAACGGCTGCGGCATTCCGCACGCCCAGGTGCCGCTGGCATTTTTAAGGCACTCTACCAGCAAAATAAAGAGCGTAGAGGATCTTTTCAACATTACCTCACTGGGTTTTCGCGGTGAGGCGCTTTCGAGTATCGCCGCCGTTTCCCAGGTGGAGCTGATCACGAAAACCTACGGTGAGCTGACCGGGACACGCTACGTCATCGAGGGCTCGAAGGAAAAGGAAAACGAAGAAATCGGCGCGCCGGAGGGAACGACTTTTCTCGTGCGCAATCTGTTTTACAACACGCCGGCACGGCGCAAATTTTTAAAAACAGCGCAGACCGAGGGTAATTATATCAGTGACCTTATGGAGCGCCTTGCCCTGTCGCACCCGGACGTGTCCTTTAAATTTATCAGCAACGGGCAGACAAAGCTTCACACCTCCGGTAATTCCAGAGAAAAGGATTTGATTTATCACATTTACGGACGGGATATCACCTCCGCCCTGCTTCCGATTGACTGTGAGACGGAGCTTTTCCATGTAAAAGGCTTTATCGGAAAGCCGTCCGTTTCCCGGGGCAACCGCAGCTATGAAAATTATTTCATCAACGGACGTTACATCAAAAGCGCCCTGCTCTCAAAGGCAGTCGAGGAAGCGTACAAGGGGTTTCTGATGCAGCATCAGTACCCGTTTTGCGTACTGTATTTTTCCTTTGATACCGGGCTTCTCGACGTCAATGTGCACCCGACGAAGATGGAGCTGCGGTTTTCCCGCAACGAGGACGTTTACCGTGAACTGTTTTCCGTGATCCGCGGAGCGCTGACACACAAGGACTTTATTCCCGAGGTTCCCGTGACGGAGCGCGGCAGAGAAAAGCCAAAGCCGCCCGCCGCAAACGGGCCGGAGCCGTTTGAGCGCAAAAGAATTGCCGGGAAAGCAGAACAAGAGCATGTCGAGGCGGCACAGCAGAGCGCACAGGGCGGACAGGCCGCGGAGCATATACCTGGGGCAGCGCCGGAAAATGTGGCACAGCCGGAAAATCTTGCGGTCTTTGAAAAGCTGCTCGCAGCCGGAGGTGAAATGCGCCAGACTGCCGAAGCCGCGGATGCGATGGCCGGGCGGGTGGCGGAGGAAAATTCCTACCGGCCGCAGGCAGCCGTTTCGAAGGAGGCAAAGGACAGCGTGCAGGAGCCGCTCCCCGGGGACAAAACGCCCGCCAAACCGCAGCAGGAGCCGGCTTTTAAGCAGCAGGAGCTTTCCTCGCTCTCCGCGTCATTCCTCACGAAGGACGCAAGGCGCAGGCACCGCATTATCGGACAGCTTTTCGAGACCTACTGGATGGTGGAATATGAGGATAAGCTTTTTATCATTGACCAGCACGCCGCGCATGAGAAGGTGCTGTATGAAAAAAATATGGAGCGGATTTCCAAAAAGCAGTTTGCCTCACAGAGCTTAAGTCCGCCCATCATTTTAACACTCAGCGTGGAGGAAGCTGAAATTCTGGAACGGTACGCAGAGCAGATTGCCGCCTTCGGCTACGAGGTTGAGCCCTTCGGCGGGAAAGAATATGCGGTGACGGCAGTTCCGGCAGATTTTGCAGATATTGACGTAAAAATGATGTTTTTGGAAATGCTCGATGATTTTGCCAATATCAGCGGCTCGGACAGCCCGAATGCCATCCTCGAAAAGGTGGCATCCATGTCCTGCAAGGCGGCCGTCAAGGGGAATCAGCATTTAAGCCGCGCGGAGGCCGAGCGGCTGATCGACGAATTGCTGGAATTGGAAAATCCGTATCACTGTCCGCACGGACGGCCGACCATTATTTCCATGACAAAATACGAAATCGAAAAAAAGTTCAAACGGATTGTATAAGGCCGCGGCAGGGACTTTGGAAGGGAGAAGACATGGAAAAAAGACCAATGGTAATACTGGCGGGGCCTACGGCAGTCGGGAAAAGTGCCCTTTCGGTGGAGCTTGCAAAAAAAATCGGCGGAGCCGTCATTTCCGCGGATTCCATGCAGGTCTACCGGTATATGGATATCGGCTCTGCGAAAATCACTCCGGAGGAAATGCAGGGTGTTGCGCACTATATGATTGATGAGCTTAACCCCGAGGAAGAATTTCACGTCGTACGCTTTGTGGAAATGGCAAAGCGGTATCTGGAAAAAATTTATGCGGAGGGAAAAATTCCGATTATTACAGGAGGAACCGGATTTTATATCCAGGCGCTGTTGTACGATATTGACTTTACCGAGCAGGCATCCGACGGAGCGTACCGCAGGAGCCTTGAACAGATAGCCGATGAAAAGGGCAGTGAATACCTCCATGAAATGCTGAAAAGCGTGGACCCGGAATCTGCCGAAGCAATCCACGCAAACAATAAAAAACGCATCATACGCGCACTGGAATTTTACCGTCTCTCCGGCAGAAAAATTTCAGAGCACAACGAGCAGCAGAGGCAGAAGACCTCTCCCTACCGTTTTGCCTATTTCGCCTTAACGGACGAGCGTTCACGGCTGTATGAGCGCATCGAACGGCGGGTGGATAAAATGATAGAGCAGGGGCTGGTCGATGAAGTAAAGAAGCTTAAAGACATGGGCTGTACAAAAGACATGGTTTCGATGCAGGGGCTTGGCTATAAGGAAATCCTCTCTTATCTGGACGGGAAGCTTTCTTTGGAGGAAGCCGTATATATCATCAAGCGGGAGACGCGCCATTTCGCCAAGCGCCAGCTCACCTGGCTGAAACGGGAGAGGGACGTCATCTGGATTGACCGGCAGGCCTGTGGGCAGCGGGAGGATTCCATGCTTGCGGCCATGCTTTCTGTTTTACAGGAAAAGGGGATTGTGCCCCGGGACGCATCGGATACAGGTAATTGACACCCGGAAAAACAAAAAAGGAAAAGGAAAGAACATGAATCATTTGATGGAACAGCAATATGAAAAGCTTGGAATATCAAGAGAGGTGTACAGATTCGGCGAACAGATCGAGGCATCCTTAGCGGAGCGTTTTGATTCCTTCGACCGCGTGGCGGAATTTAATCAGCTAAAGGTGTTAAAGGCAATGCAGGACAATCGTGTCAGCGCGGAATGCTTTCAGGTATCCTCAGGCTACGGCTACAACGATTTGGGACGCGATACGCTGGAAAAAGTATATGCTTCCTGCTTCGGCGGAGAGGACGCGCTCGTGCGCCCGCAGATTACCTGCGGAACCCACGCGCTCGCACTTGCGCTGATGTCTAATCTGCGCCCCGGAGACGAACTGCTTTCCCCGGTAGGAAAGCCCTACGATACCCTGGAGGAGGTCATCGGCATCCGTCCCTCCAAAGGCTCACTGGCGGAATACGGCGTCACTTACCGCCAGGTGGATTTGCTGGCCGACGGAAGCTTTGATTATGAAAAAATCAAAGAGGCAATCGGCCCCCGCACAAAGCTTGTGACAATTCAGCGCTCCAAGGGCTATGCTACCAGACCGACACTGTCCGTCGCGCGCATCGGGGAGCTGATTTCCTTTATCAAGGGCATCCGTCCGGATATCCTCTGCATGGTAGACAACTGCTACGGCGAGTTTGTCGAGGAGCGGGAGCCGCTTGAAGTCGGAGCCGATATGATTGTCGGCTCTCTCATCAAAAATCCGGGCGGAGGGTTGGCGCCCATCGGCGGTTACATCGTCGGAAAAAAAGAATGCGTGGAAAACGCCGCATACCGTCTGACCTCGCCGGGGCTCGGCAAGGAGGTCGGCGCCTCCCTTGGCGTCATCCAGTCCTTCTATCAGGGACTGTTCCTTTCCCCGACTGTCGTAAACGGGGCGTTAAAAGGGGCGGTATTTGCAGCGAATATTTATGAAAAGCTGGGGTTTGAGGTGATCCCGAACGGAAGCGAGAGCCGCCATGATATTATTCAGGCGGTTACCTTCGGCAATCCCGACGCGCTGATTGCTTTCTGCGAGGGAATCCAGGAGGCCGCGCCGGTGGACAGCTATGTGACGCCGGAGCCATGGGCAATGCCGGGCTATGACAGTGACGTGATCATGGCAGCGGGGGCGTTCGTGCAGGGCTCGTCGATTGAATTGAGCGCTGACGGGCCCATCCGGCCTCCCTATGCCGTTTATTTCCAGGGCGGACTGACCTGGTACCATGCAAAGCTCGGTATTCTGAAATCTTTACAAAAACTTAAGGAACGTAATCTTGTGAACCTTGACCGGTTATGTTAGAATATAATTTGATTTATTCTTTGGTATCAGCCGTATTGCTTCCGGGGAGAGTGAAAGGAAGCAGCTATGAATGGAAACACAACAGTCAAAGAACTTCCGGATTCGGAAAAACCCTACGAAAAATTTTTAAAATACGGTGCTGAGGCATTAAGCGACGCGGAGCTTTTGGCAGTCATTATCCGTTCCGGGACGAACGGTATAAAATCCGTGGAGGTGGCGCAGAATTTTCTTGGGATTGGAGGCCGCAGTCTCCTAAATCTGTATGAGATTCCCTATGAAAACATGCTTACGCTGCGCGGAATCGGCCGGGTCAAGGCAATCCAGCTCAAATGCACGGCGGAGCTGGCAAAACGGATTTCACAGACGAAATATGCCGCCAGAGTCCGGCTCAGCCATCCGCAGACGATTGCGGATTATTATATGGAACGCCTGCGGCACGAGCGGAGAGAGCAGCTTCTTTTGTGCATGTTTGACAGCAAATGCCATCTGATGGACGACAGGCTTCTTTCCATCGGCAGCGCGGAAGAATCCATAGTCTCCCCCAGGGAGATTTTTGCCGCGGCCTTAAATTGCCGTGCCGCCCAGCTTGTACTGCTTCACAATCATCCCAGCGGCATACCGGAGCCGTCAAGGGCGGACGATGCCGTCACGGAACGTATTTGCCGGTGCGGCAGGATGATGGGGATTCCGCTTTCCGACCATATTATCATCGGAGACCATTCTTACTATAGTTACAGAGAAAAAAACAGGATCGTATCATAAGATGCCATCCAAAGGGAGAGAACAATGATAAACAACGTATACGGTATCGACTTGGGAACCTGCAACATGAAAATTTACTGCAAGGCGTCCAACAAGATTTTGAATGAGAAGAACACCATTGCGCTGGTAAATAAGGACGAGATTTACGCATACGGCGATGCGGCATACGCTATGTATGAGAAGGCGCCGGAATCCATCAATGTTACCTTCCCGGTGACGAGCGGTGTGATTGCCGATTTCAATAATTTACAGTCCATGCTCCAGCTTTTCCTGGAGACGCATGCCAAAGGCAAATTAAAGGGGGCGGAGTTTATCGTCGCTGTGCCGACCAGCATTACGGACGTGGAGAAAAAAGCATTTTTTGATATGTTTTATAAGAGCAAATTAAAGCCGAAAAGTGTGCTTCTCTGTGAGAAACCGATTGCCGATGCCGTAGGACTCGGGCTTGACGTCAACGAACCCACAGGAATTATGATCGTGGATATCGGAGCGGACACGACGGAAATTTCCGTTATTTCCCTCGGAGGTCTTGTGTTGAGCGACCTTCTTCATTTTGGCGGCAATAAGATTGATGAATCCATCATCACCTATGTAAAACGCAATTACAATCTTGTCATCGGCCAGAAGACGGCCCAGAGCTTAAAGGAGCAGCTCGGCTCCGGTGTTCCGGGCAGACAGGATACGATGGTGGTTGTGGGACGCGACGTGGTGAGCGGCCTGCCGATTGAGATGGAGCTCTCAGGCGAGGTTGTCTACGAGGCGATCAAGGACAATTTAAACAGCATCTGTAATTCCATCAAAATGATTCTGGAAAAGACGCCGCCGGAGCTCGCAAAGGATATTATCCATTCCGGTATTTATATCACGGGCGGCAGCTCGCAGATTCACGATTTAGACCAGTTGTTTGCACAGATTACAGGTATTAACATCAATACCTGCGAGGAGCCGGAGGAGTGCGTGGTGCGCGGACTCGTAAAGATTGTCTCCGACAATAAATACAAACATCTGGCCTTCAGTATGAAAAGCAAGATATTGATTTAGGGGAAAACATGAAACGAAAACCGAAATTTATTCTTCCTACCAAATACATACTGCTGATTATGACCGGGGTATGCATTGTGGCTATGCTGCTTTGCTTTACGCTTGGAATCTCCGGCGGTCCGTTAAATACCGTCGCAGGGTATGTATTTATCCCAATGCAAAAGGGTATCAATTCCGTCGGTGCCTGGTTCGGAGAGAAATCGGACAACTTAAAAAAGCTGAGTGATGTCATGGCGGAGAATGAAGAACTGCAGCGGCAGGTAGACGAACTGACTACCGA
Source organism: uncultured Roseburia sp. (assembly GCA_944380515.1). Taxonomy (GTDB): domain Bacteria; phylum Bacillota; class Clostridia; order Lachnospirales; family Lachnospiraceae; genus Roseburia. The sequence continues at coordinate 20,650 of CALWHT010000042.1, read as the reverse complement.
GCTGAATACGATAAAGCTGGAGCAGTACGAATTGGAGAATTTAAGAGAGTTGTTTGAACTGGATCAGAAGTACCCCAGCTATGATAAGGTTGCCGCCAATGTCATCGGCAAGGACGGCGGGAACTGGTTTACCAATTTTACCATAGACAAAGGTTCCAATGACGGAATCGAGGTGGATATGAATGTCATTGCCGGAAGCGGCCTGGTGGGAATTGTCACCGATGTCGGGCCGAACTATGCGAAAGTTTCCTCCATCATCAACGATACCGTGAATGTCAGCGGCATGGTGACGACGACCTCGGATAATCTTGTCGTGAACGGAAGCCTGCAGAATATGAATGAAAACATGGTGATTGAATTTTCCAATCTCAATGACAAGGATGATGCGGTGGCCGTCGGCGATGCGGTCGTCACCTCCTATGTTTCGGATCAGTATCAGCAGGGAATCCTCATCGGCTATATCAGTACGATTACCACGGACTCCAACAATCTGACAAAATCCGGCACGTTAACGCCTGCGGTTGACTTTGAGCATATTCAGGAGGTCCTTGTAATTTTGAATAAAAAACAGACAGCAGAATCCTAGGAACCGAGGTTTTTATGAAAAGAAAAATTATCGTATTTATCATTATCGCCGTTTGTTATCTGCTGCAGACCACGCTGTTTGAATGGCTTGCCTTTGCATCTATCTCGCCGAATCTTTTGATTATCGTGGTAGCTTCCTTCGGCTTTATGAGAGGGAAGAAAGAGGGAATGTTCATCGGTTTTTTTGCGGGGCTTCTGCTTGATATTTTCAACGGGAGCGTCCTCGGCTTTTATGCTCTGCTTTATATGTATATCGGATATTTTAACGGCATGTTCCGGAAGCTGTTTTATCCGGAGGATATTAAGCTGCCGATGCTTCTGATCGCCGGAAGCGATTTGAGCTGCAACCTGTTTATTTATTTTATTATGTTCCTGTTTCGAAACAGATACAACTTTAACTACTATTTTTTACAATTAATGATACCGGAATTGGTTTATACAATGGTTGTGACAATTTTTTTGTATTTTGCCATACTCAAAATCAACCGGAAGCTTGAGGCTATTGAGAAAAGGAGTGCCAGCAAATTTGTTTGAACATATAAAAGAAGGACTGCGCCTGTTTTTTAAATCGCGTCTTGCGGTAGCAGCGCTTGTTATGATACTTCTGTTTTCCGCTCTGCTCTGGCGTGTTTTCTCCCTGCAGATTATAAATGGGAAGGAGTATCAGGAGAATTATACTTTGACCATTGTCAAAGAGCGCACCTTAAACAGCACCAGAGGCAATATTTATGACCGGAACGGAAATCTGCTCGCTTACAATGAGCTTTCCTATTCTGTTACGATTGAAGATAACGGAACCTACAGCTCCACAAGAGTAAAAAATGAGTCATTGAACGCGGAAATTGCCCAGCTTATCACCGCGCTGGAAAAAAACGGGGATTCGATTTCCAACGATTTCAGGATCACACTGAATGACGACGGAACCTACAGCTATAACGTGGAGGAGTCCTCGACCACCTGGAAGCGTTTCCTCGCGGATGTTTTCGGAGAAAACTCCTATGACGATTTGGAATACAATAAAAATCTGGGCTTTAATGAAGCAGAGGCAACGGCGGAGCAGGTCATGGAATATCTGACCGGTGAATCACGTTTCGATATCGGCAGTGAGTATGACAAGGAGATGGCGTACAAGATTACGGTTGTCCGCTTTGCCATGGGCCAGAATGCCTACCAAAGATATATTGCAACGACCATCGCAACCAACGTTTCCGAAGAGACAGTGGCCTATATCAGCGAACATTCCTCGGAACTTCAGGGTGTGGAAGTCATAGATGACACGGTGCGCCGATACAACGACAGCGAATATTTTTCTTCGATTATCGGCTATACCGGAAAGATTTCCACGGAGGAATATAACCGGCTGTCCGAGGAGGACGACAGCTATACGCTCAATGACGTTGTCGGAAAGCTCGGTATCGAGCAGTATATGGACAGCGGATTAAAGGGAGAAAAAGGCTACGAAAAGCTCTATGTGGACTACCTCGGAAAAGAGGTAGAGGTTATCGATCATGAGGAGCCGACGGCAGGCAACAATGTCTACCTTTCCATCGACCGTGATTTACAGATTGCCGTCTATAATTTACTGGAGCAGGAGATTGCGGGTATTCTGTATTCTAATATTGAAAACCCGTCATCCGACATCAATATTCCGATTACCGACGTATATTTTGCGCTGATTGATAACAATGTCATTGATTTTACCGAATTTTCCGACGCGGACGCTTCCTCCTATGAAAAGGAAGTATTGCAGCTTTTCGAAAGCAGGCAGAGTGTGGTAACAGAGCGTGTCCGCACGGAACTGACCGGCGGCGCACCGACGAATCTTTCCGCGATGACAGAAGAATATCAGGACTATTTTACCTACATTATCAGGATGCTCAGGGAAAATGATATTCTGATCTCGGAAAACATTGACACCTCGGATGAGGTGTACCAGGCATGGAGGAACGGAGATATCAGCCCTCAGGAATATTTAAACCATGCCATTTCTCAAAACTGGATTGACATTACAAAATTTTCCGTGGAAGAAAAATATTCCGATTCCACTGAAATCTATGACGGGCTGTGCAATTATATTCTGGAAGATATTGCATCGGACACGGAATTTTCCAAGCTGATTTATCAATATCTGATAGAGACGGGAACCGTCACCGGAAGACAGCTCTGCCTGATTTTGTTTGACCAGGGCATGCTTACTTATAACGAAGAGGAGATTGCCGGGCTGGCTTCCGGACAGACTGCTCCGAATGCCTTCATTAAAGAAAAAATCAGAACGCTCGAAATCACTCCGGCACAGCTTGCGTTGGATCCCTGCTCGGGCTCCTGCGTGATTACCGACACTAAGACAGGAGAAGTGCTCGCACTGGTTAGTTATCCGGGTTATGATGCAAACCGCCTTGCCAATACGGTAGATGCGGAGTATTTCAGCAGTCTCCAGAACGACAAATCGCTGCCGCTTTACAACTATGCGACACAGCAGGGAACGGCGCCGGGCTCCACCTTTAAGATGGTGACGGCAACCGCCGGATTTGCAGAGGGTTATCTCACCACCACGGAGACCATACAGGACCGTGGGCAGTATGAGAATGTCAGCAACCGCCCGAGATGCTGGATTTATCCTTCCAGCCACGGAATTATCAATGTTTCCGAAGCACTGCGCGATTCCTGCAACTACTTTTTCTACGAGGTCGGTTACCGGCTGAGTACAAACAATTATGCCATGAGCTACAGCGACGAGGCTGCGCAAAATGGAATCGAAAGGATTCAGAAATACGCGGCTCTCTACGGACTGGATGAGACAACGGGAATTGAAATTGAAGAAAATGCCCCGCAGATAGCGGACGATTTCCCGGTTATGGCGGCGATTGGACAGAGTAATAACAAATATGCAACCGTACAGCTTGCAAGATATGTCACGGCGGTTGCGAACGGGGGAACCGTGTATAACTACACCCTGTTAAGCCGTCTGGAGGATTCCGATGGAAATGTACTCCAAAATTACGAACCGGAAATCCGCAATACGGTAGATGTGCTTGATTCCAGTGAATGGAACGCCATTCATTCCGGTATGCGGATGGTGGCGGAAAATTCAAGCGAGTTCAGCGGATTCCCCGTTCAGGTTGCCGGAAAAACCGGTACGGCACAGGAGGATTTAAGCAGGGCAAACCATGCATTATTCGTCGGCTATGCACCGTATGACGATCCGGAAATCTCCATCGCGACCAGAATCGCATTCGGCTATACCTCGCACAATGCGGCGGAGCTTTCAAGAAATATACTTGCGTACTATTTCGGCGTGGAGGATGAGGAGACGCTGTTAAACGGACAGGCGGAGGAGGTTGATTCTACCTCAAATGCAGTCAGCGACTGATATCAGTGCGGATAATTCCCGCCGGGATGCGTTTTTTGTCCCGGCAGGGTTTTATTAATAAATAAAAACAGGAGGTCTTCCCTTATGGGTGAAGTAATTACTTTTACCTCAGGAAAAGGCGGCGTAGGCAAAACGACAACCACAGCCAACGTCGGCGCGGGACTTTCACTGTTAGATAAAAAAGTGGTATTGGTGGATACCGATATCGGTTTAAGGAATCTTGATGTTGTCATGGGACTGGAAAATCGGATTTTGTACAATCTGGTAGACGTCTTAAGCGGCAGATGCCGTGTGAAGCAGGCGGTAATACGCGATAAGCGTTTCCCGAATCTTTCCATTATTCCGTCCTCCTGTACAAAAGAAAAGAATCCGATTGACTTGCAGAAGATGAAACTGCTTTTACAGGATTTGCGGGAGGATTTTGATTATATTTTAATCGACAGTCCCGCGGGGATTGACCAGGGTTTTTCCCTTGCTACCGCGGATGTGGACCGCATCGTAGTGGTCACAACCCCGCAGATTGCGGCAATTCACGACGCGGATTGCGTGCTTCAGATTTTGAAAAAACAGAAACGGGCTGATGTATGTCTATTAATTAACGGCTTTCGCCGTCACATGGTAAAGGACGGGGACATGCTTGACGTTCCCGATATCTGTGAGCTTTTGGACGCTCCGCTGCTTGGCGTTGTGCTTGAGGATGAGAATATCATTATCGCGCAGAACCACGGAGAACCCATTATGGGGCAGAAGGGCAGTAAACATACGATTTCCGAAGAATGCTACCGCAACATTGCGGGCCGGATTGCGGGTGAGGATATCCCGATACCCGATTACATAAGAAGCACCGGCATTTTTTCAAGGCTTTTTTTCAAAAAGAAGGTATCTGGAGGAGTCGTAAATGTTTAAAACCCATTCTGGCAACGTTGCAAAAGAGCGCTTAAGAATTATGATGACGGAAGAAAAACAGAAGCTGGACGACGAAACCATGGAGCGGATTCGACGGGAAATAGGAACCGTTATCACAAGATACGTCGTAATTGACCCGGAGAATGTGGAAGTAAAAGTTACGTTAAAAGATTACAAAAAGAGAGAGTAGTATGTTCAAACAGTATAAACTAAAGAATTACAAATTCATATTGGTTTTATCCGTATTGATTTTAAATACCCTGGGCACGCTGCTGATTCGGAGTGCGAGTCCGGGGGATTTTAAAAAACAAATGATCGGTATGGCAGTCGGAATCGGGATTATGGTAGTGGTTTCTCTGATTGACTACAGTTTTATTTTAAAATTTTCCTGGCTGATTTATCTGTTTGCGATTGTTCTTCTGGTGCTGGTTATGGTGGCCGGTCAGAATACAGGAGGGGCGCAGCGCTGGTTTGAAATCGGCGGTTTCCGTTTTCAGCCCTCCGAGCTGGTAAAGATACTTTTGATTTTATTTTTTTCCTATTATTTTATGAAACACGAAGAACACATCACTTCGGTAAAGCTGATTGTTTCTTCCCTGGTTCTGGTGGCGGTTCCGTTAGTGCTGATATTGGAACAGCCGAACCTTTCAACGGCAATTGTCATTACACTGGTATTTGCCGCAATGCTGTTTATTGCGGGAATCAGCTATAAACTGGTGGCGGGAGTTCTGGCGGTCTGTGTTCCGCTGGGGATTGTCGGCATTACGCTCATTATCCAGGACAAAATCCCGTTTATCCGTTCTTACCAGCTCGGCCGTATTATGGCGTGGCTCTATCCCGACGATTATCCCGACCTTGCCTACCAGCAGCAAAATTCCATCATGGCAATCGGTTCCGGTCTTTTATGGGGGAAAGGATTGAACAATACCGATGCCACCTCGGTGAAAAACGGCAACTTTATTTTGGAGCCGGCCAATGACTTTATTTTTGCCGTGGCAGGGGAAGAACTCGGTTTTGTCGGCAGCGCGGCCATTATAATTCTCTTGCTTTTCATCACGATTGAGTGTATATTTATTGCTAGAAAAGCAAAAGACATGGCAGGAAAACTCATCTGCTGCGGCATGGGAGCGCTCATCGGATTCCAGAGCTTTGTCAATATCGGAGTGGCAAGCGGGCTTCTGCCGAATACCGGGGTGACACTTCCGTTTGTCAGCTATGGACTTACGTCATTATGGTCCCTATATATAGGTATCGGACTTGTCTTAAATGTAGGGCTTTTGCCGAAAAAATATTAACAACAGGGGGGGTATTACGCAATGAACATCGGACTAATCGCACACGATTCAAAGAAAAAACTAATGCAGAATTTTTGTATCGCTTATAGAGGTATCCTTTGCAAAAACGAGCTTTTTGCCACCGGAACGACGGGAAGACTGATCGAGGAAGTGACAAATCTTAATATCCACAAGTACCTTGCCGGACATTTGGGAGGCGCACAGCAGCTCGGAGCGCAGATTGAGCACAATGAGATTGACCTGGTGATTTTTCTGCGGGATCCGCTGACGCCGAAATCGCATGAGCCGGACGTCAACAACGTGGTAAAAATCTGCGATACGCACAATATTCCGCTCGCGACGAATCTGGCGACGGCCGAGCTTTTGATTAAGTCTTTAGACAGAGGAGATTTAGAGTGGCGTGAAATGTACAAGTAATTCCCATACGCGAAAAAAACGCCTGACGGCAGTTGTCTGTCTGGCGGCGCTTCTGATTACCGGCTGCGGAACGGATGTTTCGCTGGAACAGCCATATGATGTTTACGAAACAACCGCAGAGGCCGGAATTGCCGCGGCTTCCTCCGGTCTGGAAAAGTCATATTTTTCGGAGGATCTCTGTGTCGCGGATGATTTTCCGCTTGGGACAGATGAGACTGATTCACAGGTGGCGGAGGGGGCCGGAGCCTTTAACCTTGCCACCAATACAGTCGTTTATGCCAAGAATATATATGAGCGTCTCTATCCCGCAAGTACAACAAAAATCCTGACGGCTTATCTCGCCCTGAAATACTGTACGGATTTGGATCAGATGGTCACGGTCAGCGAATACGCGGCGGATCAGGCGTCCGATTCCTCGGTGTGCGGGCTGAAAGCCGGCGATGTGATGTCCATGCGGGATTTGCTCTACGGCATGATGTTGCGCAGCGGCAACGATGCCGCAATCGCAATTGCGGAAGCCATTTCCGGCAGCGTAGAGGAGTTTGCCAGCCTGATGAATGAGGAGGCGCTTGCCCTCGGGGCTACCCAGTCCCATTTTGTCAATCCAAACGGCCTGCCGGACGAAAATCATTACACCTCCGTATATGACTTATATCTTATGTTCCGGGCAGCATTGGAAAACGAACTGTTTGTCGATATTATCAGCACGAAGTCCTACGTTGTGTCCTACACGGACGCACAGGGCAATCCCGTGGAACAGAACTGGGAAAATACCAACCAGTATTTAAGCGGTCATTCCGAACCGCCGGAAGGCTTTCAGGTAATCGGGGGAAAAACGGGGACAACCGGGGATGCCGGCTATTGTCTGGTGCTCTATTCGCTGAATTCATCCGGGCAGCCGATTATTTCCATTGTACTGAAAGCGGACGGCAAATCCAACCTGTATCTGCTGATGAATGAAATGCTCGCAGGATTTGCAAATTAATCGAAAATAGCATTGTAATTCTTGTGGAACTATACTATAATTAGTTTATAAAGCGAACTGTTTTTATTCAATTTAACGAATAATTGCAGTGAATCGAAGGACCAGGAGGGAAATGACCATGATAGAGATTATTTCAGGCGAAAAGGGAAAAGGAAAGACCAAAGAACTGTTAAACAGAGTAAATGCTTCTGTTTCGGCGGCATCCGGCAATCTTGTTTATCTTGACAAAAGCCAGAAGCATATGTATGAACTGAATAACAAAATAAGACTGATTAACGTGAAGGATTTTCTGATTGATAACTGCGACGAGTTTCTCGGTTTTATCTGCGGTATCCTCTCGCAGGATCATGATTTGGAAGAAATGTACCTGGACAGTTTTCTTACCATAGCGGCGATTGATTCCGATGAGCTGCTTAATCATGCGATTCAGAAGCTGGATATGATCAGTGAGAAATATAATGTCAAATTTATCCTCAGCATATCCAAAAACGAGGATGAGTTGACGGATCTTGCAAAAGCGAAAGTTGTCATTTCCTTATAGCTGTTCCGGCAATACATAAGATGCCATTCATTTTTTATGCGGTATAGATGCGGCAAAGCCTTTCTATACCGCATAATCCATTTTATTTCTGTCACTTAAGCCTCTCCGACGGAACGGATTCTTCCGAACAGGCTGATTAAATACAGTCCACCGATTCCGACAAGCGCGTAGATGATTCTTGAGAGCCAGGACATATCCCCAAAGAGAAATGCCACAAGGTCGAATCTGAAAAATCCGATTAACCCCCAGTTTATGGCGCCGATAATTACTAATGTAAGCAATGTGTAGTCTAGCCAATTTGTATTCATTTTGTTAGCCTCCTTTTTCTTCTAGTATGCCTCAAAAAACTATGATTATGCAAGTTGTTTTCTCGAATATAAAATGTTAAAATAGATATGTTGAAATTTTTGAGAGGTGGGCAGATTTTTGAGTAAAAATAAAAAGGTAATAAAATATCGAAAACCTTTCAATATAAATATTGGAGTTATCATTTTTTTTATTATCTTTATTTATCTCATTTTTAATGTTTTTTCTTATTTAACGACAACACACGTCTCCGTTTACGAGGTGGTGCAGGGAACGATGGCAGAAAATAATGTTTACCGGGGGCTTGTACTTCGGGACGAGCAGATTGTCAATTCTTCCTATACAGGAGCACTCAATTACTATGTCCGGGAAGCCTCCCGCGTCGGATACGGCACGCTGATTTATTCCGTGGATGAAAACGGGGATGTGTCACAGAAAATCAATGAGGTAAATGAGGATGCCGCAAATCTTGATGATGAAAGCCTGACTGAAATTGAGTCCGATATCGGAGCTTTCCAGTCTTCTTACAGCTCGCTGGAATTTTACAATGTCTATTCTTTTCGGGAGGACATCAATTCCGCGCTTAGCGAGGCACTAAGCCTCGGAGCTCTAAATGAAATCTCCGATTATGCCGCCAGTGCGCAGAACCAGAATACCTTTCATCAGGTGTATGCTGATACGCCAGGAATTGTAGTATATTATACGGACGGTTTTGAGGGAGTTACAACTGACAATTTTACGGCGGATATGTTTGATGAATCTGCTTACACCCGGACCAATCTGAAGCAAAATACAACGGTGGATTCCGGTGGGGCAGTCTACAAGCTGATAGACAGTGAGGAATGGAATATCGTAATTCCGGTGAGCGAGGTGCTGGCAAAACAGCTTTCCGATGACGACACGATACAGATTCGCTTTACTCAGGATGAAAAGACAGCCTATGCCACCTACACGCTGACAAGCAAAGAAGGACAGAATTATCTGATTTTAACACTGCGCAATTCCATGGTGCGCTATGCAAAGGAGCGTTTCCTGGAGGTAGAGCTTTTGCTGACGGAGGAGACCGGCTTGAAAATCCCCAACTCAGCGATCACCGAAAAAGAATTTTTTACGATTCCGGTTTCTTATTTTATGAAAGGCGGAGATTCTGACAGTGACGGTCTTTTGGTGGAGCGGACGGATGACGACGGCAATAAGACGACCGAATTTATTTCGCCCACCGTGTATTATCAGACCGAAGATTTTTATTATATTGACGATGAGGATATTTCCTCGGGCGATAAGCTGGTGAAGGCTGATTCCAGCGAAACCTACGTTGTAGGAGCCGATACCGCGACCCTCAAAGGCGTATACAACGTCAATAAGGGCTATGCCGTATTTAAACAGATAGATATTCTTTACCAGAGCCGCGAATATACGATCGTGAAAACAGGGACGTCATACGGTATTTCCCTGTATGACCACATCGCGCTCGACAGCACAAAGGTACAGGAAGATGAATTGCTAAAATAGCACGAAAAATCATTTTGAAACGATGGAGGATGACATGATTAAGGAAAATCTGGCACAGGTTGAAAAAAATATCAGACAGGCCTGCGAAAAGGCCGGAAGGGCACGGGAAGAGGTCACGCTCATAGCGGTCAGCAAGACAAAGCCAATTGAAATGCTGCAGGAGGCCTACGCAGAAAATATACGTGATTTCGGTGAAAACAAGGTACAGGAGCTTTGCGGCAAGATGGAGCAGCTTCCATCGGATATCCGGTGGCATATGATTGGTCATCTGCAGCGCAATAAAGTAAAATATATTGTCGGCAGAACCGCGCTGATTCATTCGGTTGACACCTATCGTCTGGCGGAGGAAATCAACATCCAGGCGAAAAAGAAGCGGATTGTCGTTCCGATTCTGGTGGAAGTAAATATCGCCCACGAGGAATCAAAGTTCGGCATTTCGGCAGAGGATGCCATTCTTTTGGTGGAAGATATTTCCAAATTGGAAAATATCCGGATCAAAGGCCTTATGACAGTTGCTCCTTATGTAGAAAATCCGGAAGATAACCGCCCGTATTTTCAAAAAATAAAACAATTATCTGTTGACATAACAAATAAAAACATAGATAATGTATCTATGGAAATTCTGTCTATGGGTATGACAGGTGACTATATGGTGGCAATCGAAGAAGGGGCAACCATGGTGCGTGTTGGAACCGGAATTTTCGGGGAAAGAAATTATAAACAGGAGTGAGAACATGGGAGTTCTTGATAAATTTTTAAACGTCATGCGGCTGAATCCGGATGATGACGATGATTTTTACAATGATGATTACGATTACGATGATGATTATATAGAGGAAGAACCGAGGAGCAGGGCAGCAGTGCGCCGGGAAAAAAAGGAGGCCGCACAGCAGGATTATGAGGAAGGACATTCCAGGGAAAAGCAGGTGAAGACAACGCCCAAGGTGACTCCGATCCGTCCCTCCAAAAAGCAGACAGGCTCTGGCATGGAGGTATGTGTGATAAAACCGACCTCTGTGGAGGACGCGCGGGAGATTACCGAGACGCTGCTCAATAACCGTACCGTCGTGCTCAATGTTGAGGGGCTGGATGTCGAAATCGCGCAGCGTATTATTGACTTTACTTCCGGTTCCTGCTTTGCCATCAGCGGAAATCTCCAGAAGATTTCAAACTACATATTTATCATCACGCCGGCGTCCGTGGATATTTCCGGAGACTTTTTAAGCCTTATGGACACATTTGAGACAAGGGGAATCCAGACGGATTTTTAAGCTATGAATGAACAGGAACTTTGTAGAAAAAGACTGATAGATTTATCGAAACAGGCAGACAGAAAGGGAATCGTCTTATTCAGCGATTTCCTTAATTTAAATGAATTGAATATCTACCACCAAAACCGGTCTCAGTTTGCCGTGCAAACCGAGAGCTTTGGCGGAATCCCGTATGCAGAGCGTCAGATAATTGCCTTTATTCCTGATGCTCTTTATTATGAGTGGAGCTTTCCGATTACCGCGTTAAAAGTTTCCCCCGCCTATCCGAAATTTGCGGAACAGCTCGGACACCGTGATTTGCTCGGCGCAATCATGAAGCTTGGCGTTGACCGGGGGAAGCTCGGTGATATTCTCGTGGGGGAGGACTGCTCTTATATACTCTGTGAGGAGAGCATGGCCGACTATTTTATCGAAAATCTGACCAGGGTACGCCACACGCTTGTCCGATTAAGCAGCGTCTCTCCGGAGGAAATAACCGTCCGGCAGGAGTTTGAAGAAAAAAACGGAATTGTTACCTCCAATCGACTGGATGCGGTGATTGCCTGCGTACACAGGCTCTCCAGAAGCCAGGCGCTTAATTTCATCCGTGCGGAACGCGTCTTTGTAAACGGAAAGCTCCTGCAAAATCCCACCTATGCCTGCCAGCCTGGCGACATTGTCTCTGTCCGTGGTTACGGAAGATTTATCTATGATTCCTCCTGCGGCGAGACTGGAAAAGGAAGATTGAAATTTCAATATCGATTATACAAAAACTAAACGAAACGGAGGATTATCATGGCAAAAAGTATTCCGGTGACCGACGGAAAAAATCTTATTTATCATATTGAACTTCGACAGGACTTTACGGAGCTTGCCGATGAATTAAAAAAGCTCGGCTATACTGCTGAAGGGAAGCTGTGTATTGTAACTGATTCCGAGGTGGCGGCGCTTTACGCCGACGAGGTCAGAGAACTGCTCGCGCCTTTTTTCCCTCAGCTTTTTATCCATATCTTTCCGGCGGGTGAGTCAAGCAAAAATGTAGAAACCGTAAATAAACTGTACGAAACGCTGATACAGAATCATTTTGACCGAAATGATATCCTGCTTGCTTTGGGCGGTGGAGTCGTCGGCGATTTGACCGGTTTTGCCGCGGCAACCTATCTGCGCGGCATTGATTTTGTTCAGATACCTACCACGCTGCTTTCCCAGGTTGACAGCAGCATCGGCGGGAAAACAGGCGTTGATTTCATGCAGTATAAGAATATGGTCGGCGCTTTTTACCAGCCCCGACTGGTATATATGAATCTTTCCGTTCTGAAAACCCTGCCCAAAAGGCAGTTTTCTTCCGGAATGGGAGAAATTCTCAAACACGGGCTGATTAAGGATGCCTCTTATTTTTCCTGGATAAAGGCAAATGCAAAGCAGCTCACAGCGCTTGCAGCGGAGCAGGTGGAGGATATGATTTTTCGCAGCTGCAACATCAAGCGGGAGGTCGTTGAGCGTGACCCGAAAGAACTGGGAGAACGCGCCCTGCTGAATTTCGGGCACACCATCGGGCATGCGATTGAAAAGCTGTCCGGCTTTCAGCTTTATCATGGCGAATGTGTAAGCCTTGGAATTGTGGCCGCCTCCTATCTGTCTTACCGTCTGGGCAATATCAGCGAGGCGGATTTGGAGCAGATAAAGAAATCCCTGCGCGATTTCGGGCTTCCGGTGGAAGTGAACGGGTACGAGCCGAAAGAGGTGCTGGCAGCCACAAAATCAGATAAAAAAATGGTTGGCAGCAAAGTAAAATTTATTCTGCTTCAGGAAATCGGCAATGCTTATATTTACCGGGATTTGACCGATGAGCAGATTCTGGAAGGAATCCGGTATGTCTGCCGGCAGACGCAGGGGTAATGCAGAAAGGAACACATAACGCTATGAATTCTGTCAATAAAAAGAAACTGTTCGGTATCCCTGCGGCCGCGCTGCTGATTCTTTTGGATCAGCTTACCAAATACCTGGCTGTCCACGGATTAAAAGACAAGGCTCCGATTGTGATATGGGAAGGGGTATTTGAGCTTCGTTACCTGGAAAATCGGGGAGCCGCTTTTGGTATTCTGCAAAATCAGAAATGGCCGCTGATTATTTTTACGGTACTGGTTCTTGCCGTTATTGTCTATATTTACCTGAAAAAAATTCCGACGGAGCGCCGTTTCTTACCGCTCAATCTGATTGCTGTTTTATTTTTCTCAGGGGCTGTCGGAAATTTTATCGACCGGCTCGTGCAGGACTATGTCGTGGATTTTTTCTATTTTGTACTGATTGATTTTCCGATTTTTAATGTTGCTGACATTTATGTCACAGTGGCAGCGTTTCTTTTGATTGTTCTTGGCCTGTTTTACTACAGGGAGGAAGATTTTGAGCGGATTATGCCATCGAAAAAGAAAAAGGATACTGCATCATGAATATGGAAACCTTTGAAGTGGAAACAGAATATGAGGGAGAGCGCTTAGACCGGTTTTTAAACCTGATTTTTCAGGAATCGGCAAAGGGGCTGTCCCGTTCTTTTTTTCAAAAATTAATCAAAGACGGACATGTTACGGTAAACGGCGTTTTGCAAAAGGCAAATTACCGTCTTAAAATCGAAGATTTGGTTTCCGTGGAAATTCCGGATGCCGTTTCTACACCAATCCTTCCCGAAGATATTCCGTTGGACATTCTTTATGAGGATGAGGATCTTCTCGTTGTCAATAAGCCGAAAGGAATGGTAGTTCACCCGTCAGCCGGCCATTATTCCGGCACGCTCGTCAATGCCGTTATGTTTCACTGCAAGGACAGCCTTTCCGGCATCAATGGGGAAATCCGCCCCGGTATCGTCCACCGCATCGATATGGACACGACAGGCTCCCTGATTGTCTGCAAAAACGATGAGAGCCATGTTTTCATTGCGGAACAGATTAAAGCCCATACCGTAAACCGCAGATACCGCGGGATTGTCTATGGCACGGTGAAAGAGGACGAAGGCACTGTCTGCGCGCCGATTGGCCGTCATCCGGTTGAGCGGAAAAAAATGGCGGTCAACGAAAAGAACGGGAAACCGGCGATTACCCATTACAAGGTACTGGAGCGTTTTTCACGCTACACTTATATGGAATTTCAGCTGGAAACAGGACGAACACATCAAATCCGTGTTCATATGGCAAGCATCGGGCATCCGCTTTTGGGCGACTGCCTGTATTCAAACGGAAAAAGCCCTTATAAACTGCAGGGACAGACGCTCCACGCGATGACCCTTGGCTTCATTCACCCACGTACCGGACAATATCTGGAGGTGACGGCCCCTCTGCCGGAATATTTTGAGAAAATCTTGCGTGACTTACGTAATTTCAAATAATTGTTTTATTTTTAATGAAAATATAGTATAATTATTTCAGAGAAATAAACGAAAGCGGGGGATTATTATGGGCAACAAGGTATATACCATCGCAAGAGAATTTGGAAGCGGCGGCAAAGAAATCGGTGAAAAGCTGGCGGAGCGCCTTGGAATTAAAGTGTATGATAAGGAACTGCTTCAGCAGGCGGCCAAGGACAGCGGCTTTTGCGAAGAGATTTTTGAAAATCACGACGAAAAACCGACCAGCAGCTTTTTATATTCCCTGGTTATGGATACATATTCTGTAGGCGGCTACAACTCGGCACCGTTTCTTGATATGCCGCTGAATCACAAAGTATTTCTTGCCCAGTTTGAAACGATTAAAAAAATTGCGGCGAGAGAGTCCTGTGTCATAGTTGGAAGGTGCGCGGATTACGCATTGGCGGATAATCCGGACTGCATCAATATTTTTATTCATGCGGCTATGGAACAGCGCATCAAAACCGTGAGCAAACGGCTTAATCTTACGGAAAATAAGGCAAAGGATGTCATCCAGAAAACGGATAAGCAGCGTTCCAGCTACTATAATTATTACACCAGCAAGAAATGGGGCGATTCCACAGGCTATCACCTCACATTAGATTCCGGAAAACTCGGTATCGACGGCTGCGTGGATATGATTTTGAAATGTCGTGAGGTTCTGGATGCAAATAAACGACATTAAGTGAAATATTGTGGGAAGCTTCATAGAAAACGGTTTTGTAATTGATGGGAAGCGGCAGAGTGTAAATGCTCTGCCGCTTTATTTTGTAAAAGAAAAAAGCGCGAGCAAACTTTGGCACTTGACTTAAGAATCAAAATGAGATATATTTCATATAGGTATATTTCTAATAGTAACAAATATATGGAGAATATCAATGGAGCATATAATACTCGGACTTTTACTTTTGAGCAGCAGAACAATTTATCAACTGCGTGAGCGGATTCATAAGGGACTTAATTTAATGTACAGCAGCAGCATGGGCAGCATACAGGCGGCCGTAAAAAAGCTGCTGAAGAACGGATATATCAGCTATGAAGAAGCTGTTGAAAACGGAAAATATAAAAAAATTTATTCCATCACCGACAGCGGCAAACAATATTTTTTTCAATGGATAAACAGTCCGCTCGAAATGCAGAATGCGAAAAATCCAGAATTGGCAAAGGTGTATTTTATGGGTTTTTGTGATGAAAAAAACAGGGAAATAAATATTGAAAATTATCTAACCTATTTAAAGGAACAATATGATGCGTTACATGCGATATGCGAAGAAGCAGATCGTATCGAAGCTTCTGAGGAACACAGGGACATTTTCTTTTATCAGCTCGCAGCCGCCCGTTATGGGAGGGATTTTATGAAATTCAATATAGAGTGGTATGAAAGTCTTCTAAAGGAAATAAGGAGTACAAAATTATGAAACAGTACCAGTCAAAGCATTCACCTATTGTATATTATATCAGTGGTAAGACGCACACTGAATGGGTTCTTTTCCTGCATGCTGCTTTTGTCGATCATAAAATGTTCCAAGCGCAGATTGATTATTTTAAAAACAAATACAACGTGTTGGCAGTCGATATTATCGGCCACGGACAGTCCACAAGAACCCGAAAAGGTGATGCCATAGATAAAATGTCTCCATGGATATACGATATTCTCAAAACGGAAAAAATTGAAAAAATACATATTGTCGGTATTTCATTGGGCGCCGTTTTGGCGCAGGACTTTGCTAACCATTATCCCGAGGCGGTCCAATCGCTTGCCTGTTTCGGCGGATATGACATCAACAACTTTGATGCGGAAATGCAGAAAGAAAACAGCGCGTCGCAAATGCTTATGATGCTTAAAGCGATGTTTTCCGTAAAATGGTTTGCAAAGGCAAATAAGAAAATATCCGCATACACTACACGGGCCCAAAATGACTTTTACCAAATGAATATCCAGTTTCCCAAAAAATCCTTTATGTACCTGGCCGGTTTAAACAATATGGTCAATACGCATCGGACAAAAGAAAGACCTTATCCCTTACTGATTGGCTGCGGAAAATTCGATATACCCATGGAACTGTCGGCAGTCGAAAAATGGAAAGATACAGAGCCGCATTGTAAGAATGTGATTTTTGAACATGCGGGACATTGTGTTAACATGGATGTTCCGGATGAATTTAATAAAACGATGGATGAATTTTGGAAAAATGGCCGATAATCCGCGCAAATTGGAAAACACGATAAATTATGCCACTATAGTGGCTCAGTTGTCAAGACAAAAATCTAAGATTTTTATAATGAACTGATATGGTGGATAAGTTACAGGGAACATAGGGGATAGTGGAGCGCTCCCCAGTTCCATATATGCTTAAGCTACATATGGCATCAGCATTGCCGGATAGTAGCATTCAGCCGGTGTTTGGTATTTAAGTGCAGAATGGCGCCGCTCAAAGTTGTAAGTGTGGATATACTGTCCGATAGCGGCTCTGGCTTCCCTGATGTTGTTGTACTGTGTCAGATAAGCTTCCTCATATTTGAAGCTGCGGAACCAGCGCTCGATCATAATGTTATCTGCCCAGCGGCTTTTTCCATCCATACTCTGACGGATTCTACTTTCCTTTACAAAGTCAATGTACTGCTGGCTTGTAAACTGACAGCCCTGATCCGAATTCAGAATTTGTGGTTTTGCCACTTTGAATGCCTTTTTAAGAGCGTTGATGACCATTCTGGTATCAAGAGTGTCATCGACCTCCCAGCCGACAATACAGCGGCTGTGCCAGTCGATCACGGCGGTCAGATACAGAAATCCGCGCTTGATTGGAATATATGTAATGTCGATAGACCATGCCTGATTTGGCTTGTCTATGACTGCATTACGAAGAAGATAAGGACACACCTTTGCCTGCTGCATTCGTTTGGAAAGATTCATCTTTGGATAGATCGGGTAAATATCCATCTCATTCATATATCGTCTTGCTTTGCGCCGACCAACATGATAACCACGGGCTTTCAACTGTGCAGACATTTGTCTTGCGCCCCAGGTGGGATTATCCGTATGGAGATGATCTATGATCTCTTTGCAGGCCAGTTCTTCGTCTGATACAGGTGAGCCTTTATAATAAATGCTTGTGCGGTTGATATCAAGCAGCCGGGCACCAACAGAAGCCGGGATTTCCTTAGTCGTCAAAAGGTTTCGGACTAAACTTACTTTCGTAGTCAGATCCGCAAATTTCTTCAGATTTTTTTTTGAGCCAGTCAACCTGCATGGTTAACTGACCAACCTTTTTAGCATACTCCGCCTTCTCTCTGCGTTCTTCCACAAGCTTTTCTTTGAGGTTGCCCTCACGCTTGTCATCGAATACAACAGATGCTTTATCAAGGAATTCTTTCTTCCAATTGCGGAGCAGATTCGGTTGAATGTTATTTTCTACAGCAAGGGTATTGATATCTTTCTCGCCTTTTAACAGCTCGATTACAAGGTCTGATTTAAATTTGGCACTAAAACTTCTTCTTTGTCTGGACATGGTAATGAATCCTTTCTTTCGTATTGATTTTAGTATATCAGATTCATTAAAAACTGTCCGAAAAAGTGTCTTAATTTATGAGACCATTATATAGCATGCCTGTGCATTACATATGTGGAAGAAGTGATCAATATCTCTCATAAAAGCTATTCGAAATGAATTGCGCGGATATTAAGTATTCTAAAAAGCACATATTGCATTGTATTGCAGTATGTCTACACAGTATGATGAATTCATAGAAAAGAAGCTTCATTCTATAAGGCAAGTATTTAATCAATACGGAAATGGTTAAATACCATACAAACTACCATTTAAATGAGAAAGGAGAAAAGTTATGATTAGTAATTGTGGACATGATGAACGTGGTGAATATGAGTATGGACAAGACGGAGATCAGACTGGACAGGAATGGGTTGTTAGAACATGGTATGCCAATAGTTGGGACGTTGTTTTGAGATTTGAAAATCGTTCTGTTGCACAGATGATTGCAGATCTTGGGAGAGCAGCTGCTTTAAATAATTTAATTGGATATGACCAGAAAAATCGTTATTCATATTGGCAGCATCTTCAGGCCAGCAATTATGATCCTTCGCAAATTACTGTTGCTTGTGAAGCGGATTGTTCTTCTGGAGTAGCAGCAAATGTAAAAGCTGCTGGCTATCGTTTGGGAATACCAGCATTAAAAAATATGTCTATCTATAATGATACAAAAAGTCTTCGTGGCAGTTTAAAGACCGCAGGAGCCATCGAATTGACTGATAGTAAATATTTAACTTCGGATAAATATTTACGGCCCGGAGATATTCTCCTGAATGTGGGGCATCATACTGCAACTAATCTTGATATGGGTAGCAACGCAAGCTGGGATGGTTCTTCCGGCAATGTATTGTCGAAAGGATCGAAAGGTGCAGACGTTAAAGATATGCAGACGAAATTGATTGCCTGCGGATATTCTTGTGGTTCTGCTGGAGCCGATGGTGATTTTGGAGATGGAACAGAAACCGCCTTAAAGAATTTTCAGCGTGATTATGACTTGGTTATCGATGGTATTTTTGGAGATGCCAGCAGAGCAAAACTGAATGAAGTATATTCCTCTTTAATGGAAGATGGATTTGTGAAAATTAAGATTTCCACAACATCTTCTACGGTTAGAGGTATCAGGGTATGTGGAAATCAGGTTGCTGTATGTTCTAAGCCGGGAGATTCCCGAACACTCGTCAAATATCTGAACAACGGAACGCTCCTCGATTGTGACTATCGTGCTAACACCAATGGTTCCTGTTTTTATCATTATGTAGATGGCTGGGTTGATGGCAAGAACCTTCAGGGCTGGGTTGCAGACAACGGGCGCTGGTGGTATTTAATCGGGAACGGAACCCTGAATTATCCGAGAAATCAGTTCTATACGGTGGGAAATGATACTTACTATTTTGATGATGACGGTTGGATGGTATACAATCAGTGGATTGAAGTCGGCGGTAAGTGGTATTATACGAGAAGCTGGGGCGGCATTCTTTATAATTCTTTCTATGACGACGGCGAGAATATCTATTACCTGAAATCGGACGGCGTCATGGCTTCAGCAGAATGGCTGCAGTTTGACGGGAAATGGTATTACTTCCGTGACTGGGGAGCTGCTTTCCGCAATGAACTGTTCACGGATCCGGCAGATGGTAATATCTACTATGGACACGAAGATGGTTCTATTGCAACTTCTGAGTGGATTCAGTTAAATGGAAAATGGTATTATTTCCGTGGCTGGGGAGCTGCTTTCCGTAATGAGTTGTTCACAGATCCGGCAGATGGAAATCTTTATTATGGACACGAGGACGGCTCTATTGCAACTTCTGAATGGATTCAGGTCGGAGATGATTGGTACTATTTCCGTGACTGGGGAGCTGCTTTAAATGTCGGTCTCTGGAGCGACGGAGAGAATACATATTATTTCGGTACAGATTGTAAGATGAAAACCGGATGGATTACGGTAGGTAATACTACATACTTCTTCCGCGACTGGGGAGCTATGCTTAAGCATGCATGGATCAAAACAAATGATGTATGGAAATATGTAGATAAAAATGGAGTATATGTTCCATCGAAAGATACTACGAATCAGCCGGACACATCAGACGGAAGTATTATCTATACCGGAAAAGTATGACGCATCAATGATGCTTCAAACGTTCAAATAGGACGCCTGCATGGATGAACAAATGATATTTGAATGTGTAAAGACGGAAATAATTGCTTCCATCACCTGCTTAGGTGGTGGAAGCAGTTATATTCTCATTGCACCCAGTCTATCTACAATCTTACTTTTTTTGATCACTTTTTTGGTGAACGGAAATGCCGTCTGCCCCAGAGCGGCAGACGCACAGCAAAGAAGAAAATGCATAAGACCATTCCGTTCTGCATATCCTATCATAAATATTGATAGCCGCAGTTTGCGCTGGAAGTGCGTTTGCTTCTGCATTTCAGGCATACTCAGCGGGAGAAGCAGATGGAGGAATGAAACATGACAGGAGTCATCATTGCGCTGGTTTCCGGCATACTAATGAGTGTTCAGGGAGTTTTCAA
>CALWHT010000041.1 GCA_944380515.1 uncultured Roseburia sp. | reverse complement strand
GAGAAAGTTGATTTTAGAAGAGGCATAATCCTATGATTATTATACACCTTTTTAAGGCATAGCGACAGTTATGTCTGTTTCTCATGCTTATTTTTATTCCTTCCGGATAATATTCACTTTTCAATGTTCATCACCAGTTGTACTGAATATAATCACTCAGGATTCCGAGAGATTATTATTGTTTACATAAATTGTGCTTCGTGAAGCGCCTTCTTTTCTCAACCAGCCGCTTTCAACCATTTTGCCTAAAATTTCTCTGGTTCTACGCTGTTTTATGCCAAGAAGTTTCATCGCCTGTGCCGTTGTAATACCGGTATTTTCCAACACATACTTATAAATTTTCTGTTCTTGTTCATTTGCTGGCAGTTTATCGGCGGTTTCCCGGCGGTTTAACGGCAGTTTATCGGCATTATTGGGGTCAACAGTGCCGTCAATCTGACCTCGATAGATATTGATACGCAAATCGACTTCACCGCCAATGAACTCCGGTTCCCGCAGACCAGCGGCTTTTACCTTGCCGATGATTCTCGGAATACCGCTTCCCCAATGCTCGATCAAATTCATATAAGAAAACGCATAAGCAAGAGCTTCGTTACGAATCTGGGAATACCCCTCTTTCATACGCTCCAAAGTTTGTCCCATTGGTAATTTCCCTGGGGAAGTGATTTCTAATCTGTTGTCATACACCGCAACCTGTATATTGCCATGATCCAGATAACTGCGATGCACCGCTGCATTGATGATCAGCTCACGAATTGCATCCGGGGGAATTTCATAAACATCCGTTCCACCGGAGCGGCAGGGCAGACAGAGAGCACTGAGGTATATACCGTGCAGTCTGGAGATACGTTGTCCGGAATCGCAAAGAGGTATAACACTACGGTGGCAAAACTGCAGCAGCGCAACGGGATCAAAAACACGAACCTTATTTATGTTGGGCAGAAAATCAAAATACAGTAACAACGAAGCCGGCACGGAGAAATCTGTGCCGGCTTTTTGCAGTTTATAATTTGTGCTTTGTGCAGCATATTATAGAAGAAACTCATTCTGATTTACTCTATAATTACTCTATAATTTTATTTTTTTGTGCAATTTTCACCCCTATTTTTTCGAACATATGTATCAACTCTATAAAATTCTATAATTATTTGTCCCAATCCGTCCCCACCCGTGCCAAAAACAAAAACAGCGCAAACCCGCTGAAATCAAGGGTTTGCGCTGTTTTTTCAAGTAAGCTGCTGACGGGAATCGGACCCGTGACCTCCGCACTACCAATGCGACGCTCTACCGACTGAGCCACAGCAGCAAGTGTTTTGTAACTCAACACCTGTAACAATATACTATAGGTACAAATAAATGTCAAGAGACAAAATGAAAAATTATTGGAGAATTTTTATATTTTGGCGCCGGATATGGAAAATCCAAAGACTTTCTTTCGAAAATCTTTGGATTTTTCTGCAAGGGTTCTTTTTTTTCTGCGTGTAAGATAAGGACAACAGATGAGGGAGGGATGAGAAATGGGAATCGAAACGATTACGCAGTATTTTGTGGATTACGGGCCAATCGCTATATTTGTCATAGTACTGTTGGAGTACATGAATCTGCCCGGCTTTCCGGCGGGCATCATTATGCCGCTGGCAGGCATCTGGGCGGCGCGCGGGGAATTAAGCTTTACCGTCGCGATGCTGATTACGGTGGCGGCGGGCCTGACCGGAAGCGTGATTCTCTACGGGCTTGGCCGGGGAGGCGGAGAGGTATTCTTAAAACGTTATTATCAAAGATTTCCGAAGCACAGGGAGCTGATAGAGCGCAAAATTTCCTATTTGCAGGAAAAGGGCTGCGTCGGGATTTTTGTGAGTAAGCTGATTCCCATGGTGCGGACCCTGATTTCGATTCCCGCAGGAATTATGAGAATGAATTTTACCCATTACCTGATAAGCTCCGCGCTGGGAATCGCGGTGTGGAACCTGGCGTTTGTGGGGGCGGGGTACCTGTTTGGAGATACGGTGTTTACGATATTGGGATAAATAGGAGGAAGCAGGATGAGAATCGCAATGTTTACGAATAACTATAAGCCGTATATTGGGGGTGTGCCGGTATCGATTGAGCATTTGGCGGCGGCGCTGCGGGAAATGGGGCACACGGTATATGTATTTGCTCCGAGCTATGAAAATCAGACGGAGGAGGAATTTGTGGTGCGGTATCCGTCCTTTCCGTTTCAGGTGGCGGGTGCGCCTGTGCCAAACGTGCTTACGGGGATTTTTCTGCGGAAGGTAAAAGAGCTGGGCATTGAAATTATTCATGTACATCATCCGGCAATTGTCGGAAATGTGGCGCTTGCGCTCCGAAAAAAGCTTGGAATCCCGGTAGTTTTTACCTATCATACCCGTTACGAGGAATATCTTCACTACATAAAGCCGCTGCAGAAGTTTGAGGAACACACGGGAATCATTGACCGTTATTTGAAATATTTCTGTAATCAGTGCGATATGCTGATTGCGCCCACTCCTGGGATGCGGCGTTATCTCATACAGGAAAAGGAGCTTGATGTGCCCATCGGGGTGCTGCCTACCGGGATTTTGGAGGAAAGCTTCTGCCCAAACGAAAAGCAGACCCGTATGATTCGGGAGCGCTATGCCGCGGGAGCCGATTATCTGTTCTGTACGGTGGCAAGGCTTGCGGAAGAAAAAAATCTTTTGTTTGAGCTGGAGGGCCTTGCGGAATTAAAGGCGATGCTGGGACGCAGGGGAAAGAGCTTTCGTCATCTGATGATAGGGGACGGACCTCTGCGCGGCGAACTGGAGCGGAGTGCGAAGCGGCTTGGATTGGAAACGGAGGTGATTTTTACCGGAAATATTGCGAATGAGGAAATTAAGAATTATCAGGCGGCGTCGGATTTATTCCTGTTTGCCTCGAAATCGGAGACACAGGGGATTGTGCTTCTCGAGGCGATGGCTGCCGGTACTCCGGTTGTTGCGGTGGATGCCTCGGGTGTATGCGACATTGTATGGCACGGAAAAAACGGTTTTCTTGTGCAGGAAGATAAGAAGGCCTGGGCAGCGGCAGCCGCGGAGGCACTGCGGGATGCGGCAGGCTATAAGAGCATGTGCCAGAAAGCAAAGGAGACGGCAGGCCAGTATTCGGAAAGCGCTGTCGCAGACTGTGCGGAACTTTATTATTTTAATACCTTGAGGCTCTGCCGGGAAAAATACCGGCACAGTTCCATTTCGACCGCTTAAGTGCTATACTGTTAGGGCAGGCGCCGCGCGGCGCAGGACTGCGGACATAAGACGGACGGAAAGGGAGCTAAGTAATGGAACAGTATAACATTTTAATTGTAGAGGACGATAAGGAAATCCGCGACGGCATAGAGATATTTTTAAAGAGTCAGAATTATCAGGTATTTAAGGCTGCCGACGGCGTGGAGGGACTGGAAATCATAGAAAACAATGAGATACATCTTGCAATCGTAGATATTATGATGCCGCGCATGGACGGCGTTACGATGACGCTGAAGCTTCGGGAGCACTATGAATTTCCGGTAATCATGCTCTCGGCAAAATCCGAGGAGACAGACAAGGTGATCGGACTCAACATCGGCGCGGACGATTATGTGACGAAGCCGTTTACCCCGCTGGAGCTGATGGCACGGGTGAACTCTCAGTTAAGACGCTATACAAAATTTAAAAATAAAAGCGCCGGGGAGGAGAAAAACGAGCGGGTGCACGTGATAGGAGGCATCGAGCTGAATGAAGATACCGTAGAGGTGTTTGTGGACGGAAAACCGGTCAGGATGACGCCGATTGAGTTTAAGATACTGGCGCTTTTAATGAAGAATCCGGGCAGGGTGTATTCCGCGGAGGAAATCTATGAGCGGGTCTGGAACGAAAAGGCAATCAATACAGATACAATTATGGTACATGTGAGAAATATTCGGGATAAAATTGAAATCAACCCGAGGGAACCAAAATATTTAAAGGTGGTGTGGGGCGTTGGCTATAAAATGGAAAAACAACCTTAAATTAAAATATATCGTGGCGTTGTGCGTGCTTTTGGTGATTACTGCCGTCAATGTTTTATTCTATCCACTGATTTGCAGCAGGGCGCAGGAGACGTTAACGCAGCTTAAGAGCGATGACGGGCAGACGTCGGCGGAGAGCGCCATAAATCTTGATTTTTTGGAAACGCTTTACCGCGCGTGCTATGTCCTTTATCTGGAGTATGAAAATCAGTCGAGCGAAAGCCAGATATCGGCGTCTGAGCTTTTCATCGGGGAATACGGCACAATGGAGGATTATACCGAAGCGGAAATCCGGCAGAGGACGGACAGCGCGATGACGGAGATCTTAGATTCCTGGAGCAGGGAATTTGAAGAGTACCGTTCGATGATTGACTATTGTATGTTCGGCGAAGAGGGGGCATACAGTAAAAATACAAATCAGAGTCTGGAAAATGCGGTGGACGGGTCGAAGGAAGAAAAGAATAAGCTTGGAGAATACTACAGCGATTATTTTCAGCTTAGCTTTGACGCGGTGGGAAAGCTGGAAATCGAACCGCTATTCAGCCAAAGCGACTATTATAAGGATGCGCTGATAAAGTCTTTCCAGCAGGTAGAGCGGATGGAGCTGCTTTTGTCCGCGTGCAGCGATTACCTTGGAGACGGCCTGCCTGAGCTTAAGGAGCCGGAGAATTTTCGGGTTATCTTTGCCGTGCCGAAAGGACAGGGCGGACTGCTGTACCAGACATCCTCGCAGGACAACGCCGATTTCTATTATCAGACGCTTCACGAGTACGCCGAGGCCGGGGCGACGCCGCTGTATGTGCTGTCCCTGATTGTGATAGCAGGCCTTGCATTTGTAATGAGAAGCCGAAAGCTGTGGGGAGACGCGGCAAGCGCAAAATTTGAGAAGAAGCGGTTGATGGAGGCGGCGCTGATTGGAGTTTTCTTTGTGCTGTGTCTGCACGATGTTTTTGTGGAGCTTGCGTATACGCACAGCATTGAGAGCTTTGCGGAGGTAAGACAGGAGCTGTTTTCGGGAAATACGTTCGATATGTTCACGCGTCTGCTGGAAATCTGCGGCGCCATTTTCGGAATTTATGTGCTCTGGTATGTGTCGGTTTCTGTGCTGTGCCCGGTGTTTTCGCTTGGAATCCGGGGGTATATCAGGCAGTATAGCTTTATTTATCAGATTTTCCCGTGGCTGAAAGAAAAATGGGGCGTCTTTATGGAGGAAATGCGGCATATTGATTTTGGCGCAAAGTCCACAAAGACAATCATCAAAGCGGTGTTGATCAATTTTGTTGTATTGTCCGTGTGCTCCTTGTTCTGGTTTTTCGGAATCGGGGCGCTGGCGGTATATTCGGTCGTACTCTTCCTGATAATAAAGAGATATTACGATAAGACGGGGAACGATTACCGGGCGCTGCTTCATGCGATGCATAAGATTGCGGACGGCAACCTGGACGCGGAGATTCGGGGCGATTTCGGCATGTTTGAGCCGCTCAAGGAGGAATTAAAGGAAATTCAGAAAGGACTTCGGAAGGCGGTGGATGAGGAGGTAAAAAGCCAGCGGATGAAGACAGAGCTGATTACGAATGTTTCACATGATTTAAAGACGCCGCTGACTGCGATCACGACCTATATTGAGCTGCTGAAAAAGGAGGACATCACCGAGGAGGAGCGCCGTTCCTACATCGAGACGCTTGAACGGAAATCCCTGCGGTTAAAGGTTTTAATCGAAGATTTATTTGAGGTCAGCAAGGCGACAAGCAAGGATATCGTTTTAAATCCGATTGAGTTTGACGTGGTAAATCTGATAAAGCAGGTGATCATTGAATATGCGGATAAGCTGCAGGCAAAGGGACTGGATCTGCGCTTCCGGGCACCGGAAGAAAAGACAGTGCTGCTGCTTGATAATCAGAAAACCTACCGGATTTTTGAAAACCTGTTTGTCAATGTATCAAAATATGCGATGCCGGACAGCCGTGTCTACATTGAAGTGAAGAAACTTGAGACGGAAGTGGAGATTGTCATGAAAAATATGTCCGCCGAGGAGCTTTCCGTGAGCGGTGAGGAAATCACGGAGCGGTTTGTGCGCGGAGACAGTGCGAGAAATACCGAAGGCTCCGGTCTGGGCCTCGCCATTGCAAAGAGCTTTACCGAGGCGCAGGGAGGAAAATTCCATGTGGAGGTAGACGGAGATTTATTCAAAGTTGTAATTCTGTTCAAATGTGGTAAACTGGAAGCATGAGCGCAGCGGCGCAAACAACAGTAGAACAGGAGGAACAGTCATGGAGACAATGGACGATTACAAAGAGGAGCTGGAGGCTTCCTTCCGTAAAGTCAGCGAGGGAGACATTCTGTCCGGAACCGTCATCGACGTAAATGAGGAGGAAGTGGCGCTGGATTTGAAATATTATGCGCCTGGAATCATTCGGGTTTCGGATTTGAGCAACGATCCGGATTTCAATGTAATGGAGGAAGTGCATAAGGGAGATGTCATCGAGGCGACTGTCATAAAGACAGACGACGGGCAGGGAAATATCCTGCTTTCCAGAAAAGAGGCCAATGACGCGCTGGCATGGGAAAAGCTTCAGCAGATGCTGGAGGATGGGACGGTAGTCACGGTAAAAATCAAAGAGAGCAATCCGAGCGGAGTACTGACGAATTTGGAGGGAATCCGCGCCTTTATCCCGGCGTCCAAGATTACGCTGGATTATGTGGAGGATACGCAGGCCTGGGTAGGAAAGGAAATTAAGGTAAAGGTTATCACGGCCGATAAGGAAAAGAATAAGCTTGTGCTTTCCGGCAGGGAGGTTGCAAGGGAGGAGGCCGAGGAAGAGCGGAATCACCGCATTTCCATGATTGTGCCGGGCAGCGTGCTCGAGGGAACCGTGGAGTCTTTGATGCCTTACGGAGCGTTTGTGAATCTCGGAAACGGATTGAGCGGTCTTGTACATATCTCGCAAATCTGTGAGCGCAGAATCGGCAAGCCGTCCGAGGTATTAAAGGTAGGACAGAAGGTCAAGGCAAAGGTTTTAAATACCAATAACAATAAGATCAGCCTCAGCATGAAGGCGCTGGAAGAGGAAATGGTAGACACGGAAGGCGCCCAGGATTTGGAAAAATATACCAGCAAGGAATCGACGGGTACGAGCCTCGGCTCGCTGCTGGCGGGACTTAAGCTTGGAGAATAGTTTTTCGGGAGGAAGAGCGGCGGAATGCCGCTCTTTTTTGCCGTATTTTGTTGACAAAGAAACAATAATAAGGTATAGTAATCCTGCGTGATTGTTTACGTGGAAACAATATGCAAAGGAGACCGCCATGAAGGAGCACGAACTTCTGTTAAAAGAGCTGGCTCTGCTGCTGGAGCGTCAGGAGCTGCTCACGAAGCTGACCGAGAGCCGGTGTCTCGATGAGTACGGCTATTCCGAGACGCACTGCATTGATTACATCGGAAGACTAAAGCTGCCCAATGTGACCAGAATTGCGGAGCAGATGGGCATGACCAGGGGGGCCATCAGCAAGATGACAAAAAAGCTGCTGGCGAAGGGGCTGATAGAGAAATATACGTTGGAGTCCAATAAAAAAGAGATTTATTTTCGTCTTACCGCTGCCGGAAAGGAGCTGTTTGAGGAGCATGAGAAGCGCCATCTCAGATGGGAAAAGCGTGACATGGAATTTTTGTCCCGCTACCCGAAGGAGGAGGCCGCGGCGGTTTGCCGCTTCTTAAAGGAGTTTAACAGGTATCTGGAGGAACAAATCGAAAAGCTGTCTTAAGCGAAGACAAGGCCTTTTCTATGATATGAAAAACCTGCCGCGAAGAATAATCGGGCAGGTTTTCTGACAGATTGGTTTATATCGCAGCCGCCGTATCGCCGGCTTCGTTGCCATTCGGCGTGCGGGGGGAGAGTTCTCCTGTTTCGTCGATGAGACTACCGGATTCCGGCGTATGCTCCGCGACGACAACGCGTATGGTTTTGGAAGTACCGTCGGCTTCATCCCCGTCCTGTATGGAGGATGTGTCTTCGGTAGAGGACGAATCTTCGGTAGAAGACGTGTCCCCTGCGGAGGACGCGGAAGCATCTGATTCTACGGAGCTTACGA
This sequence comes from uncultured Roseburia sp., assembly GCA_944380515.1. Lineage (GTDB taxonomy): Bacteria > Bacillota > Clostridia > Lachnospirales > Lachnospiraceae > Roseburia. The sequence goes on along the minus strand of CALWHT010000041.1, from coordinate 64,621 downwards.
GCGATTTCAGCTTTAAAACAGTCACAAGTAAATCCAGAGCGTCCTTGCTGATATTTTTTGAGGAAAAAAATTCTTCCAGCAATTGATTTGCCTGAGCGCTGGCATCACCCGACAATCCAAAGACGGAGGAGGTATCAGAAGAAGCCGAAGCGCCGAAATCTTCCATATAAGAAAGCACTTTCTGGACGTAATTCAGCGTTTCGGTAAACGGGGGAATCCCGCCGTATTTTTCAACGTTTCCGCTTCCGGCATTATATGCCGCAAGGGCGAGAGAAATATTACCTTCGTATTTGGAAAGAAGCTGGCTGATATATTTGGCGCCGCCCATAATATTTTCCCGTGCGTCATAGGAATTTGTCACACCGAGAGAAGCGGCGGTCTGCGGCATGAGCTGCATGATGCCGACTGCGCCGGCGCTGCTGACCGCGGATGGGTTAAAGCCGGATTCAGCCTTTGCGATTGATTTTAAAATAACGGCGGAAACGCCGTAGGTGTTGGCCGCCTCCTGAAAGATGGCGTCCAAATCCTCCTCGGAATAAGAAGTTCCGGTTGAGGATGCGGAAGCTTCCCCAGTGCTGCCGGAGGAAACTGCCTGTGTATTTTCCGCCAGTACGGAAGAAAATTCAGCGGCTTCTGCAGCGGCTTCGGCAGCTCTCGCACGGGCGGAAGCCTGTTCCGTCACACGACGGACAAGCTCATGATCCAGGGAATTGATAATAGTAATACTCATTCATAACTCCTTGTAAACAAAAAACAAAACTTCGACACAATCAAACGTCTGTCGACATTATAGCACAGATTGTGGCGAATGGGAAAGGTTTTGTTGAAAATTGTCTTGATGTAGGGGAGAAATTGTTGTAGAGTACAAGGAGCGGCGGACAAACGTATGGAAGCCGCAGAGGAAAGATATTGATGATGAAAGCGAGCGTCAGGGAGAAATTAAAAAGCGGCGGCAGAGCGTTTCGGGCCGCGTTTCCCTGTACCATACCGGTTTTGACGGGATACCTGTTTATCGGTATGGCATTTGGGGTAATGATAGAGGAAAAGGGGTATCATTTTTTATGGGCCATGCTGATGAGCCTGGTATGCTATGCCGGCAGCGGGCAGTATCTCGCCGTGAATTTTTTTACTCCGGGAGTCAGTCTGATTCATGTAATCTTTATGGAATTTATGCTGAATATCCGCCATATTTTTTACGGGCTTTCCCTGCTTGAGCGGTTTGCCAAAATGGGGAAAAAACGTCTGTATATGATTTTTTCACTGACAGATGAGACATATTCGCTCTTTTTTGTCACGAAGACGCCAAAGGATGTGGATGAGAGTCAGTTTCTGTTTGCCATAGCGCTTTTGGACCAGTCCTATTGGATCATCGGTTCGGGAATCGGGGCGTTTTTGGGCTCCGTGCTGCCGTTCGATGCGACGGGGATTGAGTTTGCCATGACGGCGCTGTTTCTTGTCATTATGACGGAGCAGTGGATGGAGCGGAGGAACCGTTTCGGTGCGGTCGTCGGACTGGGCTGCGGCCTTGTCTGTCTGCTGCTGTTCGGGGCGGACAATTTTATTTTGCCCACAATGCTTTGTATCCTGCTGATTTTGCTCCCGGTGGGCAGGGCTTCCCACTGGCAGGGCAATGCCGGTGAGGAGATGAATGAAAAGAAAGAGCAGTCGGAGGAGGTGGAGCATCATGCCGGTTAGCACAGGACGTTCCCTGGCGATTATCGCGGCGGTGGCGGGAACGATTTTTTTTACAAGGCTGCTGCCGTTTTTGTTTTTTCCGCCCGGGAAAGAAATTCCGCCGGCGATTCGCTATCTCGGCAGAGTGCTGCCGCCCGCGGTCATAGGGATGCTGGTGATATACTGCTTTCAGGATGTCGTAATCACCAAAAGTCCGTTTGGGCTGCCGGAGCTGATTGCAGCGGCGGTGGTCATCGCGCTTCATGTGTGGAAACGGAATAACCTGCTGAGCATCGGGGTGGGTACCGTGTTATATATGTTTTTGATACAGAATGTATTTTAGGAGGAAGATGATAATGAAAAAACAACCATTTGTAACGAAAGAACAGCTTGAGGAAATTGTAAAAACATATCCGACGCCTTTTCATCTTTACGATGAAAAGGGAATCCGTGAGAATGCGAAGGCCGTAAAAGAGGCATTTTCGTGGAATCCGGGATTTCGGGAATATTTTGCGGTGAAGGCCACGCCGAACCCGTTTATTTTAAATATTTTAAAGGAATATGACTGCGGGTGTGACTGCGCTTCCTTAACGGAGCTGATGCTTGCGGATTCCCAGGGCTTTGACGGGGAGCATATCATGTTTTCCTCCAACGATACGCCTGCGGAGGAGTTTCAGTTTGCGGACGAGCTTGGCGCAATCATCAATCTGGATGATTTTACCCATATTGATTTCCTGGAAAAAACCATCGGGAAAATTCCGGAAACCATAAGCTGCCGGTACAATCCGGGCGGCGTGTTTAAGATGAGCAACGGGATTATGGACAATCCGGGGGATGCGAAATACGGCTTTACCCATGAGCAGATCATCGAGGGCTTCCGCATCTTAAAGGAAAAGGGGGCAAAATATTTCGGTGTGCACGCGTTTTTGGCGAGCAATACTGTCACGAATGAATATTATCCGAAGCTGGCGAGACAGTTGTTTGAGCTGGTGGTGGAGTTAAAGGAGAAGACGGGCTGTGATATCCGGTTTATCAATTTATCAGGCGGCGTCGGCGTACCTTACAGTCCGGATCAGACGCCGAACGACATCCGGGTAATCGGAGAGGGCGTCCGTCAGGCGTTTGAGGAAATCCTTGTTCCGGCAGGACTCGGGGATGTGTCGATTTACACGGAAATGGGACGTTTTATGCTGGCGCCCTACGGCTGTCTGGTTACGACGGCAATACACGAGAAGCACACGTACAAGGAGTATATCGGTGTGGACGCCTGCGCGGTCAATCTGATGCGTCCGGCGATTTACGGGGCTTACCATCATATTACTGTCATGGGCAAGGAAGATGCGCCCTGCGACCACAAATATGACGTGACGGGTTCTCTGTGCGAGAACTGCGATAAATTTGCCGTTGACAGGATGCTCCCCGAAATCGAGGTGGGGGATTTGCTGGTGATTCACGACACCGGGGCGCATGGCTTTTCTATGGGCTACAATTACAACGGGAAACTCCGTTCCGCTGAGGTTCTCTTAAAGGAGGACGGCTCCACACAGCTGATCCGCCGTGCGGAAACGCCGGACGATTATTTCCGGACATTTGACTGCTTCGATATTTTAAAGGATATGAAGCATCCGGAAAAGAAGAAATAATACGGGAGCGCGTTATGTATATCGACGAGAGAAGATTTGAAGCGGCGAGAAATAAAATTATGGGAGCCGACAGGGTGCGGCAGGGAATCGGGACGTTGTCGGAGAAGACAATACATGCCGTGCTCAAGAATTATTACGCGCCTGACGCCGATATGCATGAGATACCGCTGGAGGGCTTCGTGGCGGATATTTTTACCGGTACGGAAATCATTGAAATCCAGACGAGGGCTTTTAACGCCATGCGCAAAAAGCTTGCCGCGTTTTTAGCACTTTATCCTGTGACCGTGGTCTATCCGATTCCGAATATAAAATGGGTGAGCTGGATTGACGAGGAGAGCGGGGCGGCTTCCCCGAAACGGAAGTCGCCGAAAAAAGGCAGTCCTTATCAGGCGTTTATCGAGCTTTACAAAATACGTCCCTTCCTTGCGAATGAAAATCTCAGGTTTCGGTTTGCACTCATAGATATGGAGGAATACCGGCTGTTAAACGGATGGAGCAGGGATAAAAAGCGCGGAAGCGAGCGCTATGACAGAATCCCGGTGCGGTTTGCCGAAGAGGTCTGCATCGAGCGCCGGGAGGACTATATGCAGTTCATTCCGTTTGGGCTAAAGGAGCCTTTTACGGCAAAGGATTTTGCAGCAGGCGCCAAAATCCCGGTGCGCCTGGCGCAGACCGTTCTTTTGATTTTAAACGACCTTTCTCTGGTGGAGCGCATCGGGAAGCAGGGACGCGGCTATCTGTACCGGGTCCGCGAGCTTTAAACGGGCGCTTCCCCTTGTCTGTCCGTGCGGCGCGGCTTAATAGTTGCTTACGATAAGCCTGCGCCGGAATACGGAATCCATTTCATCCAACGCCCGCCGGGCCTGCGCATACCGGTTGCGGTTTGTGCTGATTACATAAAACTGTTCCGCCCCGCGGTATTTTTCCCGCAGAAAAAACGGAATCCGGATCCAGTTGCGCGTGAACGGAATCTGGTTGCGGATTAATAGCTGCGCTGCCTGGTTGCTGATGCGTTCATTGGTGGTGCGGCACAATTCTACATCCTTATCAAGCTGACGGATATCTTTTCCGAGTATCAGTGGTTTTCCCATGGTAGTTTATCCTTTCTGTACGTTTTATTTCTGTTTCAGACGGCACCGGCATCAATGGATTTTAACGGAAACCTGTTTGCCGAGTCCTTCCGCTACCCGGGTCAGAAAGTCGAGGCTCGGGTTATATCTGCCGCTTTCCAGCCGGGATATATTTGATTTTTTAGTGCCCACGCGCTCTGCCAGAACCTCCTGTGTCACATTCTGGGCTTTGCGGGCCTTTTTGAGCTGTTCCGCCACTTCCCGGCGGGGAGCCGTCCGATTACTGTCTTGATTCATGGATTCCCTCAATTCCGCCGCAAGCGCGGCATTTTTCTGATAGGAAGCGTCGATTGCGGACGCTTTTATTAATAAGTTATCATATATGATAACTTTCGTCAAACAAAAGATTTTCCTTGCAATTTTTGGAAGGGTGTGTTAGAATAATTTTTGCTTGGTCGTGTGATGACCAGCAGACAGGCCGGCGTGTCGGAATGGCAGACGAGGCAGACTCAAAATCTGTTGTGGGCAACCACGTGCGGGTTCAAGTCCCGCTGCCGGCATTCATATCAAAGTGCAGATTGCAGAGAAGAGAAGTTCTCCGGATTCGGAGAACTTTTTTGTTGTACAGACTGAGGAAACTGATACATAAGGAATCGTGGGGGCAGAAAAAGCCGCATCTCTCAAAATGAGATGCGGTTATTTTTTTTGCATAAGCTGCGCTCATGAGTCCGATGTGGTGTCTGTTTTTTCCAGGATAAAATAATCCACGAGCCTTTGAATGGTTTTCTGCTGTGTCTCAATGATTTTTCTTAAAGTATCATTTTCTTTCTTAATACGGGTGAGTTCGGTTTCAATGTTCATTTTCTTCCTCATTTCGAAGCAATTATTTGATACTATAATTGTAGTTTAATAAAGCGGGAATGTCAATAGGGAGGAATATTTTACAGGAAAGAAAATGTGAATTTTTGGAGAACTCGTTTCAAACAGAAAACAAATGTGTTAAAATAGCATACGGTAAAAAGGAGTATTGACAAAAATGAATGCAAGCAGAAAAAAGAAAAAACCGGAAAAAAAGAGGTTTTCGTGGAAAAACGACGTGTTCGGTACGGTTCACATAAATGGAAAGCGGCTGGCGGAGGTGATGGCCGCGGTGGTTTTGACTGTGGTTCCTCCGGCTGTGTGCTTTTACCTGACGGAATTTTATACCCATAATCCATTTGCGGAGGTGCGCCCGTGGGCCCAGCTTTTTAATATTGTTCTGTTTGAGCTTGCGGCGCTTTTTCTTTTCTGCCTGACCGGCAGGCTGAAAACGGCGCACCGCATTGTGTTTACAGTCTCCATGCTCTACGGGATTGCCAACGCCTATGTGGTCAGGTTCCGCACAAACCCGATTGTGCCCTGGGATATTTTTTCCTGGAAAACGGCGGCAAGCGTGGCGGACAATTATGATTTTACGCCGAATGTGCGGATGGTCGTGGTCACGCTTTTGTTTATCGCTGCCATTGTCCTGCTTCGTTTTGTAAAGGTACGGCTGACGGGGCTTGTTTTCTGGAAACGCCTGATTCCCGCGACCGCGGTGATGGTGGTATTATGCGTTTTTGCAAATACATTGCAGCAGGAGAGCTTTCAGAACAGCCACAGGCTGTACAATAAGCTTTTTACGCCGGTCTATATGACGGATGTGGACGGGCTGGCGGTTACTTTTGTAATGAATCTCGCCTACATGTCGATTGACAGACCGGAGGGCTACGACGCGGAGGAGGCGCGGGAAATTCTTGCGGATTACGAATCGCAGGAGGAAGCGGAGACTGAGGCAGACGGGGAGCTGCCAAACATCATTGTCGTGATGGATGAGGCGTTTTCCGATTTGTCGGTGCTGGGCGATTTTGAGACGAACGAGGACTATATGCCTTATCTGCACAGTCTGCAGGAGGGAGCCGAAAATACGGTGACCGGTCTTTTGAATGTGTCTGTGTGCGGCGGAAATACCGCAAATACCGAATTTGAATTTCTGACCGGGAATACGATGGCGTTCCTGCCGCAGGGAAGCATACCCTACCAGCAGTATATTACGGGTGCTTTGGACGCCCTTCCGGCATATCTGGAGGGACTGGGCTACCAGACAATCGCCACGCACCCTTACAACGCTACGGGCTGGGAGCGCAACACGGTATATCCGCTGCTCGGCTTTTCCGAAAGCGTATTTCGGGAGGGCTACATTTCCCCCGAATATGTCAGGCAGTATGTCAGCGATAAGAGCTGCGTTGACAAAATCATTGAATTTTATGAAAATAAGGACGAGGACAAGCCGCTGTTCGCGTTTGCGGTGACGATGCAGAATCATGGCGGCTACGCGGATTCCTACAGTAACTTTACGCCGGATATCGAGGTGGCGGATTCGGATAATTTTTCTTTGGATCAGTACCTGTCTTTGATCAAGCTTTCGGATGCGGCGCTTGAGCAGCTCATCACTTATTTTTCCGGTGTCGACGAGAAAACGGCCGTTGTCTTTTTCGGAGACCATCAGCCCAGCGATACGGCTGCCTATACGATTTTGGCAAAGAACGGGATGGCGTGGAATAATCTTAATGAGGAGGAGCTAAAGCTTCGTTATCAGGTGCCTTATGTTATCTGGGCAAATTATGATATCGAGGAGGAGACGGGGGCGGATACGAGCGTAAATTATCTTGCGGCTGAGGTGTTAAGCCGCATCGGCGTGCCGTTGGACGCGTACCGCTCATACCTTATGGATTTAAAGGAGGAATATCCGATTATCTCCGCCGTGCGGACGGTGAAGGCGGACGGGACGGAGACGCAGGCGTCGGAGGAGAGCGGCGCAATGGATGATTACCGCAAGCTGCAATATTATGAATTGTTTGATAACACCGGAACAGATTAGCGCCCGGGATAACAGCGCGCATCATGTTTTTAAATGAATGGAAAAGTGAGGGTTTATTTTGATGACAGCCGAAAAAAATAAAGGGGGACGTATAAACGGCAGGGCCTGGGAGAAGCGGATTCCGCTTCTGGCATCTTTTTTGCTACCGTTTTTGCTGCTTTTGCTCATCTGTATCAATCATGAGGTATATCCGTTTGGGGAACAGTGTATTCTGCATATTGATATGTATCATCAGTACTGTCCGTTTTTTACGGAGCTGATGGATAAATTAAAAAGCGGCGGAAGCCTGTTTTATTCCTGGAATATCGGCCTTGGAGCGGATTTTATCTCCCTGTATGCCTATTATCTTGCCAGCCCGCTCAACTGGCTTTTGATTCTCTGCCCGGGGGAGTATGTCATTGAATTTATGACGATTCTTGTGGTGCTTAAAATTGCATTGGCAGGTCTGTTTTTCGGGTACTATTTAAAGGAGCATTTCCACAGGAATCATTTTGCAATCAGTATTTTTGCGACGGCTTATGCGCTTTGCGGGTTTTCCGCGGCCTATGCGTGGGACATCATGTGGCTGGACTGCATGACGCTGGCTCCGTTGATTATTCTCGGCCTGGAGCGGCTGGTAAAAGAGGGAAGGCCGGTGCTTTATTATGTGGCCCTGTCTTTAAGTATTTTAAGCAATTATTACATATCCATAATGATTTGCATTTTTCTTGTAATCTGGTTTTTTATTACCTGGCTGGAGCACAGGGAGACGGGGATCGGCGCCTGGCTGCGTTTTGCGGGCTATTCGCTGCTTGCGGGCGGAACCGGGGCGGTGCTGATTATTCCCGAGGCAATCATTCTTGGCATGAGCGGCTCGCAGAACATTTCGTTTCCCGATTCGCTGGAGTGGTATTTTAATATCGTTGCGGAGCTTGGAAGACATTCCGCGATGACGGAGGCATATACCAGCGGGGATCACTGGCCGAATATATACTGCGGGGTGTTTTCGCTCGTACTGTTTGTGATGTATCTTTTGAACCGTGAAATTTCATGGAAAAAGAAACTGGGGCGTGCGTTGTTCGCGGCGTTTTTTGTGGTCAGCTTTGCAAATAACGTTCTGGATTTTATCTGGCACGGTTTTCATTTTCCGGATTCCCTGCCGGGGCGCCAGACATTTCTCTACGCATTTTTACTGCTTGTCATTGGGTACGAGGCGTTCCTGCATTTGAAGGGAAACCGGCTGCTGGACGTCATTGCGGCGGGAGTTGCCTCTGCGGTGCTGTTTGCGGCGGCATACCATATTTCGGACGAGGAGCTTTTGGGGGAGCAGGCGAGGAACGTGACGTTTGTACTGCTTGGCTGCTATGTGGTAATTTTGCTGATTTACTACTACGCCGAGGAGTGTGTGCGGGAGCCGGCAGACGGTTCAAAAAGCTTGCGGTTCGGCAGGCAGGACGTGAAAAGCCTGATGCTTGGGATTGGCTGTGTTGCCATGCTTGTGGAGCTTTTTCTGAATTATAATGTCACGGGCTTCGGGACGACCAGCAGGACGGCGTATGTCGAAGACTTGCAGGACTATCAGAATGTGCTTGCGGACGGGGAGCAGCAGGCGGACGACGAGGGGCTTTTGTTTTACCGGACGGAGGAGCTGGAGCGGAAGACAAAAAATGACGCGGCACTTTCGGGCTACCGCTCCGCGACGCAGTTTTCCTCCCTTATGAATCTGGAGGTCAGCCATTTCTATCAGGCGGTAGGCATGGAGGGCGGCAAAAATTTTTATTGCGTCAATGGCGCGACGCCGCTGCTTTCGGCCATGCTTTCCATTAAGTATGTGATTGCGGACAACGGGCTGGAGGCGAATCCCATCCGCACGCTCGTTTCAAACAGCGGGGAAACCTGGCTGTATGAGAATAAATATGTGCTGCCGCTCGGATTTATGATGGATGAGGCGGCGGTGAAGGCATGGGATTATGAAAATCTCGGAGACATAGAGGCGCAGAATCAGCTTGCATTTTTGCTCGGCGCTAAGGAGCCTATGCTGACGGAAATCCCCTCCGAATCCGCTGTGGGGGAATCCACAATCCTGGTGGATGAGGATGCCTATATTTTTGCGACTTATGAAAAGACATCGGTGGATAACCTCACCGAGGAAATCAGTGACGGCAGGACAAAATCCTTTACGAAGGTTTCACACGGCTATACGCTGGATTTGGGCTACTGTACCGCGGGGACGGAGATTAAGCTGAAAAACGCGAAGGAGACAAGAGTCGATATTACGGCGTATCGCCTGAATTTAGATGCGGTGGACGCAGCATTTCAGACGCTCAATGCCCAGACGATGGATATGACCTCGTTTTCCGACACCGAAATCACCGGCACGATTGAGGTAAAGCAGGCGGGAAGGCTGATTTTTTCCATTGCAAAGGAGGACGGCTGGACGCTGTATGTAGACGGAGAAGAAGTGGAACCGGAAGCCTTCGGCGGAGCATTCATCAGTACATATCTGGAGGAGGGCCGTCATGAAATCGAGCTGCGCTACCAGACCCCCGGATTTTTTGTGGGACTGGCGATTTCCTACGGCTGTGTGGGAATCTTCGTGCTTGTAATCTGCATCAAACGGCGCCGGAGGTCTGCCGGGGAGCGCTGAAACATTTTGAGCGTTCCAAAAGTCCAGGTGGAATATACAGGGATTTTACAAAAAAATTACATAAAATGATAGAGGGAATAGGAAATAGGTTCTAAATTATAGGGGAATAACCGTCAAAGGAGAAACCCATGAAAAAGAAAGAGAATGATTCTATTCTTTATATCGTCAAAAAGACATTGCGGAAAAACCAGCGTAATTTTATGGCAATGTCTTTTTTGTTTGTATTGATCATCGGATATTTTCTGTGGACGCTCAATGGGATACAAGCCCAAAATACACAGGTGAGAGAGGCTGTTTACGGGCTGGAGCTGTCGAATCGGAATAGCCAGCTTTGCGTGATGCAGCTCTGTCTTGCGCAGAATGAGGAAAGCAGGGAAAAATACAGTGCGCAGGGGGATGGCTATGATATGGAAATTCAGGAGCAGGTAAAGCTGCTGCGGGGCCTCATGCCGGAAGAATCGGAGCGCCTGGGAAGGATTCAGGAGCTTTTGCAGAGCGCGTTCCAGGAGCGGCAGCGCATGATTATCAATGCCAGCGCGCAGGATGACGGGGAGGCGGCGCTGCAGATTTTAGAGCAGGATTATGCGCCGAAAATGCAGGAGATTGCGGAGATTTGTACCGAGCTGTCACAGAAGGCGGCACAGGAGAGCAGCGCGCAGAACCAGCGCGTGGCGGCGCTGATGATGGCGTCGGTTGCCGTTCTTTTGGTTGTCATCATTTGGCTGGAGCTGCTTGATGCAAAACGGCAGAATACAAAGCTGGAACAGATGTTAAAGATCCCGATCCGGGAAATTATTACCGCGATGCAGGAGCTGGAAAAAGGAAATTTAAAGTATGAGAGCAGCTATCATTCCGGAAATGAGATGGGAGTCCTTATGGATGCGATACGAAGGACGACCGGGATTTTAAGCGGATATATCGGAAATGTGGAAAAAACGCTCAAAGCCCTGGCGTGCAAGCAGTACAATATACGAAACGATTACGTGTACGCCGGTGATTTTGTCCAGATATCGGATGCCATGAACGGCATTATGGAGGAACTGAAAAGTACAATCGGAGAAATTTCAAGAGACGTGGAGGTGGTCCGGGGTGCGGGAGTCCAGGTGGAGAAGCTTGCCGCGGTGCTTGCGGAGAATACCGGGGAAAATGCAAAGACCGTGGAGCGGATGACGGAAGCGCTCGGGACGGTGGTAGGACATGTCGGCGGAACGCTGGAGAAAATGCAGGAGGTAGACAGGGCCGAAAAGGAGGTTACGGACTGGGCGGAGAATTGCTGTGAGCGGACGAAAGACCTGCAGCAGGTCATGGAGCATGTCGTTGCTTCCACGCGGTATCTGGAGACACTGATGAATGGGATGCAGGACATTTCCGAGGAAATCGGACTGCTGTCCTTAAATGCGTCCATTGAGGCGGCAAAGGCTGGGGAGCAGGGCAAAAGCTTTGCCGTGGTCGCGGAACAGATCCGCAAGCTTTCCGGGCAGACGGAGCGTGTGAGCGCAAACGCGAAGGAATATATTGTCAATTGCTCGGAAGCGGTGAAGAAGGGTATGCAGGAGGTTATGAGTACCGGAGAACAGGTTCTTATGATTACGGAGCGAATGCGCCGGATCCGCAGTATGGTGGAGACGGCGTCGGGCTATGCGGCCGGGCAGCTTGAGGAAATGAAGACCTTTCAGGAGGGGATTGACGATATGGCAAAGGTGGTTCAGAATGATTCCAGGCTTGCCGATCACATGGAGGGACATGCGAACAGTCTGAAAATGTGCGTGGAGGAAATGTCCGAAAAGATGAGCGAATTTCAAATTAAATAAAATCAGTGAAACAATGTCCCGTTTAACGGACACCTAAACTGTTACACTCCTTATATCAGAAAACGGTAAAGGAGTGTATTTTTTATGAAAGGATATGTAGTGGAAGCAGGTTATATGGGCTATGTGAACGGGAGCTATATGCTATTTGCGGACGAGGCGGATTATCGCGAATATTTTCAAGAGTCCCATTGAAATTGAAGTCGGCATGTGCGATACTATAGTTTGGAGGAGTTTGAGAAAGGTAGTGATTTTTATGACAGGCAAAGAGATTGACATTTACAGAGAAAATGCCGGTGAAATCAAAATCCGCCCGTATGAGCACCATGCAAAGTACTACGAGACGGACCAGATGGGAATCATCCATCATTCGAATTACATTAAATGGATGGAAGAAGCCCGGATGGATTTGATGGAGCAAATCGGCTTGAGCTATAAGCAGATGGAAGCGATGGAGATTATCAGCCCCGTGCTCTCGGTGTCCTGCGAATATCACAGCATGGTACATTTTGACGATGTAGTTGTGATCGAGACAAAAATTATCAAATATAACGGTATCAAGATGGAAGTGGAATACCGTATGACGGATAAGGAGACGGGCGAACTGCGAACGACCGCAAAAAGCTCCCACTGCTTTTTGAACCGTTCCGGCAGGCCGATTTCACTCAAACGCTCGTATCCGGAGCTGGATACGAAGTTTTTCGAGTTCGCGGATGCTTAAGGCCGTGTGCGGCTTTCAAATATGAAATGGGAAAAAAGAGACAGGAAAAAGAGGAAAAGCGACATGATACAGGAACGGTTGGAGGCATTGCGCCGCCAGATGCAGAAAAGAAAGATTGATATTTATGTGGTACCGACGTCGGATTTTCACGAATCGGAATATGTCGGGGAACATTTTAAGACAAGAAGGTTTATCACAGGCTTTACCGGGTCTGCTGGAACCGCGGTGATTACGCTTACGGAGGCCGGGCTTTGGACGGACGGGCGTTATTTCGTGCAGGCGGAAAAGCAGCTTGCGGGAAGCACCGTGACGCTCTACCGCATGGGAGAGGAAGGCGTACCGAAGGTGGATGAATTTATCGCGGAAAAACTGCCGGAGGGCGGCTGCCTCGGCTTTGACGGGCGCGTGGTAAACGGCGCCTGGGGCGGCAGGCTGAATCGTCTCGCGTCCGAAAAACATGCCTCCCTTCATGTGGACGAGGATTTAATTGATCTGATTTGGGAGGATCGTCCGGCGCTTCCGAAAGAACCGCTGTTTTTACTGGAGGAAATCTATTCCGGCAAATCGACGGCGGATAAAATTGCCGACGTGAGGGAAGCTATGAAAAAAGAGGGGGCGAATGTGCATATTCTGACCTCTCTGTATGATATAGCGTGGCTTTTAAATATCCGCGGCGGTGATATCGATTATGTCCCGGTTGTGCTGTCTTACCTGGTATTAACGGAGCGGGAGTGCATCTGGTTTTTGCAGGAGGAAGTCGTGGACGGAAAAATCCGCGCGTACCTTGATGAAAACGATATTACGACAAAGCCCTATCAGGGGATATATGAACACGTGGCAGGGCTTCCGGCGGACGCGGCGGTGCTGCTGGATAAGAACACGGTCAATTACCGCATTGTGAGCAGTTTAAGACCGGAAATAAAGGTAATTGACAGGCCGAATCCGACCGAGTGGATGAAGGCGGTCAAGAATCCGATAGAGGTGGACAACACCAGAAAAGCGCACGTTAAGGACGGCGTCGCGTTTACAAAGTTTATGTACTGGCTGAAGACGAATATCGGGAAAATTCCGATGACCGAGATTTCGGCTTCCGATTATCTGGAAGAAAAAAGGAGAGAGCAGGAGCATTTTATCGAGCTGAGCTTTGACACCATCTGCGCTTACGGGCCGAACGCGGCGATGATGCATTACGCGGCGACGCCGGAAACCGACACGGAGCTAAAGCCGGAGGGCTTTTTGCTTGTGGATTCCGGGGGACATTATCTCGAGGGAACCACGGATATTACAAGAACGATGGCGCTCGGACCGGTGACTGATGAGATGAAGCTCCATTTTACGACGGTGTGCCGTTCCAATCTGAATCTTGCCCATGCGAAGTTTTTATATGGCTGTACGGGACTGAATCTCGATATTCTGGCGAGAGGACCGCTCTGGGAGCTGGGACTTGACTATAAGTGCGGGACCGGGCACGGTGTGGGCTATGTATTAAACGTGCACGAGGGCCCCAACGGCTTTCGCTGGAGAGTCGTGCAGGAGCGCCATGACAACGGCGTGCTTGAGGAAGGCATGATTACGACCGACGAGCCTGGCGTATATCTGGAAGGAAAATACGGCATCCGTACCGAAAACGAGTTGGTCTGCCGCAAAGCGGAGAAGAATGAATACGGACAGTTTATGGAGTTTGAAAACATCACGTACGCGCCGATCGATCTGGATGCCATTGAGCCCGCACTGATGAGCGGACGCGAGAAAAAAATGCTGAACGATTACCATAAAATGGTATATGAGACGCTTTCCCCGTATATGACGGCGGAGGAAAACGAGTGGCTTAAGGTTTACACGAGAGAAATCTAAACGCAAAGAAAGACCGGGGAGCAGTAAAACGCGGCCCCGGTCACGGCGCTGTGCCCGCGCAGCACCGGAAAATGCAAAATACAGTGCGGGCATGAGGTAGGAAATGAGCGAAAAGCTGGTATTGATAGACGGACACAGTATTTTGAACCGGGCATTTTTCGGAATACGGGATTTGACCAATTCCGAAGGGTTTCACACCAATGCAGTCTATGGATTTTTAAATATTATGTTCAAGATTTTGGAGGAGGAGCAGCCCGATTACCTGACGGTCGCGTTTGACGTGTCAGAGCCGACTTTCCGCCATAAGATGTTCGCAGATTACAAGGGAACCAGAAAGCCGATGGCCGATGAGCTGCGCCAGCAGGTTCCCGTTATGAAAGAAATGTTAAGGGCGATGGGGGTCACCGTGATAGAAAAGGGCGGCTACGAGGCGGACGATTTGCTCGGAACCATCGCAAAACAGAGCGAGGCGGCGGGGCTTACGGTTTCCGTGGTATCCGGAGACCGGGATTTGCTTCAGCTTGCCACCGGGCACATCAAAATCCGCATTCCCAAAACAAAGCAGACAGGGACGGAGATTGAGGATTACAACGCAAAGGAGGTAGAAGAAAAATACCAGGTGACGCCTACACAGTTTATCGACGTGAAGGCGCTTATGGGTGACGCCTCTGACAATATTCCGGGCGTGCCGGGCATCGGTGAGAAGACAGCGACGGCAATTATCGTCCAATACGGCAGTATCGAAAATGCCTATGCGCATGTGGATGAGATACGGCCGCCCCGCGCGAGCAAAAACCTTAAGGAGCATTATGACATGGCTCAGATGAGCAAGACGCTCGCAACGATTGATACCCACGCAAAAATTGATTATCGGTTAGAGGACGCAAAACTGAACGGGATTGCGAGCCTGTATACAGAGGAAGCCTATCTGCTGTGCAAAAAGCTGGAATTAAAAAATATTTTAAGCCGGTTTCAGGTGGAGGCTCCGAAAAATCAGGCGGAAGAGCACTTCCGGCTAATTACGGACAAAAAGGCGGCGGCTGCATTTTTCGCGGGACTGAAGGGAAAGGAATGCGGCTTTTTTGTCGTGCCGTATGAGGAAACGGACAGCGGACGCCAGGAAGCAGACGGCCAGTTATGCCTGTTTGGAACGGAGGAAGCTTCGGCGCAGGCAGCCGCGCGGGAGGGCTGCATGGGAATCGCGGTCTCCACGGGGGAGGCGGATACCTGCTTTCTCAGTGCAGGAAAGGAGCTGACGGCGGAGGAATTGCTTACGGGGTTTGTAAATTGCGGTGCGGCTTCCTTTTCCACATTGGACTTAAAGCCGCAGCTTGCGGCGCTTGGCCTGCTGGAGAAAAAGAGCAACGGTTCCGTCGGGCTTTTCAACCTGTTTGACGGCGTCATCGCGGCATATCTTTTGAACCCTCTGAAAAATCAATATCCGTATGAGGACATCGCAAAGGATTATCTCGGGCAGATGATTCCGTCGCGGGCGGATTTGCTCGGAAAGCGGACCTTCGACGCAGCAGTGCAGGAGCAGCCGGAGAACTTTTTAAAGTGTGTCTGCTACATGGCGTATGTGGCGTGCGCGTCGAAGCGTCCGCTGTCGGAAAAGCTGCGGGAGGAGGAGATGGAGCGGCTTTTTACGGAAATTGAGATGCCGCTGGTGTTTACGCTTGCGGATATGGAAAAAGAGGGGATTATCGCCTGCCGGGAGGCCCTGACGGAGTATGGGGATAAGCTTGCGGTGCGGATTTCGGAGCTCGAGCAGCAGATTTATGAGCAGGCGGGCGAGGAGTTTAATATTAATTCCCCAAAGCAGCTCGGTGTGATTTTGTTTGAAAAATTAAAAATGCCCTACGGAAAAAAGACAAAGACCGGATATTCGACGGCGGCGGAGGTGCTGGAACGCCTTGCCCCCGAATATCCGCTGGTGGCGGATATCCTGGAGTACCGACAGCTTGCCAAGCTAAAGTCGACCTACGCGGACGGTCTGGTGAATTATATTGCAAAGGACGGGAGAATCCATACCAGCTTTAACCAGACGATTACGGCAACCGGCAGGTTGAGCAGCACGGAGCCGAATTTGCAGAACATTCCGATGCGCATCGAGCTCGGACGGTTAATCCGCAAGGCGTTCGTGCCGAAGGAGGGCTTTGTTTTCCTCGACGCGGATTATTCCCAGATTGAGCTTAGGGTGCTCGCCCACATGTCGGGGGATGAAAAGCTGATTGAAGCGTACCGCGAGGCACAGGATATTCATCGGATTACCGCCTCCCAGGTATTCCATATCCCGTTTGACGAGGTCACGGATTTGCAGCGGCGCAACGCAAAGGCCGTCAATTTCGGGATTGTCTATGGCATCAGCTCCTTTGGACTCAGTCAGGATTTGAGTATCAGCAAAAAAGAGGCGGCGGAATATATTGAGCGCTATTTTGAGACCTATCCGAAAATCAAAACGTTTCTGGACGGGCTTGTGGAGGAGGCAAAGGAGAAGGGCTATGTGACGACGATGTTCGGAAGACGGCGTCCGGTGCCGGAGCTTTCCAGCAGCAACTTTATGCAGCGCTCCTTTGGAGAGCGCGTCGCGATGAATTCTCCGATTCAGGGGACGGCGGCCGACATTATCAAGATTGCGATGATTCGTGTGCATGACCGTCTGCTGGATGAGGGACTGCGCTCCCGGCTGATTCTGACCGTGCATGACGAGCTTCTCGTGGAGACGGCGGAGGATGAGCTGGAGCGGGTACAAAAGATTGTGGAAGAGGAGATGCACGGGGCGGCGAAGCTTGACGTGGCTCTGGAAATTTCCGCCAGTTCGGGTCATGACTGGTATGAAGCGAAATAGTGGAAACGGGGAAAACAAATGAAGTTTATTGGAATCACGGGCGGCGTGGGCGCCGGCAAATCCGCGGTGCTTGCGTATCTTAAGGAAAGAGACGGCGTGCGCGTCATGCTTGCGGACGAAATTGCGCATGATTTGATGAATCCGGGCACTTCCTGCTATGAGGAAATCAAAAAACAATTTGCCGGAGAGGATGTTTTTTGTGAGGACGGGAGGCTCGACCGGGGGAAGCTGGCGGCGGTTATCTTTTCCGACGGGGAAAAGCGCATAAGGCTGAATGGAATCGTGCATCCGGCGGTGCGGGAATATGTTGTCGATGCCGTAAGGGAAGAACGGCAGAAGGGAAGCCTTAAGGTGCTGTTTTTGGAGGCGGCTTTGCTGATTGAAGAACATTATGATGAAATTTGCGATGAAATCTGGTATATTTATACGAGAGAGGAAATCAGAGAGAGGCGTCTGATGGCTTCCAGGGGTTATTCCAGGGAGAAGGTACATCAGATTTTTGCCAGCCAGCTTGGGGAGGAGGATTACCGCAGGCACTGCCGGGTCGTGATAGATAATAACGGAACGGCGGAGGAAACCTTTTCCCAGCTGGAGCGGGAGCTAAAGAACATGGAAAGTGAGTAGGAGACGCTGTAAATGAGTGACGCGAAAGTATACGAACAACCGTTGGTATTTGGACTTGACATCGGAACGAGAAACGTGGTCGGTACCGTGGGTTACCGCACGGAGGACGCGTTTATCGTGGTGGCACAGTATATCATGGAGCATGAGACGAGGGCGATGCTTGACGGGCAGATTCATGATATCGGCCGTGTGGCGGAAACCATAAGGAAAATGAAGGAACAGCTCGAGCGGCAGATTGGGCAGCCGTTAAATGAGGTCTGTATCGCTGCCGCGGGACGTGTGTTAAAGACGGTTACCTGCAATGTAGAGTATGTGTTTCCGGAGGAGACCGTGGTGAGCGGGGAGGATATACACACGTTGGATCTGCTCGGCATCGAGAAGGCGCAGAATATCCTTCAGGAGATGAACGATACCACTTATAAGTTTTATTGTGTCGGCTATTCCGTGGTCAAATATTTTCTGAATGACGAGCCCTTTTCCAATATCGAGTCTCACAAGGCGGAGCGGATCAGCGAGGATATTATCGTAACCTTCCTTCCGGAGGACGTTGTGGACGGGCTTTACGCGGCGGTCGGGCAGGCCGGGCTGACCGTTGCCAATCTGACGTTAGAGCCGATTGCGGCGATTAACGTCGCGATTCCGGAGAATTTTCGGCTTTTGAATATCGCGCTGGTAGATATCGGGGCCGGAACGTCCGATATTTCCATTACAAGAGACGGCAGCATTATCGCCTACGGTATGATTCCGCTGGCAGGGGATGAATTGACGGAGCTGATTGTGCAGCGGTATCTGGTCGATTTTAAAACGGCGGAATATATTAAGCTGCACAGCACGACGGAGGATGAGATTACCTACAAGGATATTATGCTGATTGAGCATACGGTTCCGGCGGAGGAAATCTGGGAACTGACAGAGCCGGTGGTCGATAAGATGACGACGGAGGTTGCCGCAAAAATCAGGGAACTGAACGGAGATTCCAGCGTCAGCGCGGCTTTCATCGTCGGAGGCGGAGGAAAGATTCACGGCTATACAAAGATGCTTGCGGAAAAGCTTGATTTGCCCGAGGAACGTGTCGCACTGCGCGGCGAGGAGGTGCTGCAGGAGGTTATCTTCGAGCAGGAGGGAATTGAAAAGGATCCTCTTCTGGTGACGCCGATCGGCATCTGCCTGAATTATTATGAGCAGCGGAACGGTTTTATTATGGTGCGTTTTAACGGCCAGCGCTTAAAGCTGTACGATAATGATAATCTCACCATAGCCGACGCGGCGATCGAGGCAGGCTTTCCCAATGAGGATTTATTCCCGAAGCGGGGAAGGGAGCTTGCTTTTGTGGTAAACGGGGCCAGAAGGATTGTGCGGGGTGAGGCAGGAGAGTCCGCGACCGTATATATGAACGGAAGGATTGTGAGCATCAATACGCCGCTGGAACCGAACTGCGAGATTATTGTGGAGCCGTCCACGGCGGGGCGGGCTGCGGAGTGTACGCTTGAGCAGTTGGAGGAGTACACTTCAGACTCGGTAGCGTTCGTGGTCAACGGAAGCATTGTCCGCTGTCCGAAGTTCCTGGAGGTCAACGGAAGTCTCAGGCTGCCGTCCTATGAGATACAGGAGGGCGATGAGATTGAGACGAGAAGCTTTTATACGGTTGGACAGCTTGCGGAATTTATGGATGTGGATGTGAATCAGGAGCATGTGATTTTGGTCAATAACCGCAGGGCTACGTTTGATACGCTCATTTATGAGAATTTTACCATTGAGTGGACGGTACATTCTTACGGTTCCGCTGCTTTTGTGCCTGCCGAGGGCGAGGCAATGGAGACTCCCGAGGTAGGGGAATACCGGGAGGAAACACCGGAGGATATCGGGAAAGAGCAGGAGACGGCTGCGCCCGCAGAGGAGGAAGCGTTAGGGCAGGCAGAACAAAACCCGGAGGAAACGGCTTCGGCGGCCGGTGCAAAAGAACCGGAGGACGACGGTTCCCTGCTGGTTTATATCAACGGGCAGCCCGTCCGGCTGACCGGAAAGCCGCAGTATATTTTCGTGGATATTTTTAACTTTTATGAATTTGATTTGAGCGCGTCAAACGGAAGGGCCATTATTACGACGTTAAATGGCGAGAATGCTTCGTATTCGGCAGTGCTGAAATCAGGAGATACGATAGAACTGAAATGGAAAGAGAATTAAAGTTATGGAATTATGCAGCATAGCCAGCGGCAGCAGCGGAAACTGTATCTGTGTCGGTTCCGATGACTGCCATGTGCTGATTGACGCGGGAATCAGCGGGAAAAAGGTGGAAGCGGGATTAAATTCGCTGGGCATGAAAACGGAGGAGATGAAGGGGATTCTCGTAACCCACGAGCATACCGACCATATTGCGGGGCTCGGGGTCGTGGCGAGACGGTACGGCATCCCCATCTATGCCACGCGCGGCACGATTGACGCGATTTTACATACAAAGTCGGTCGGAAAGGTTGATGAGGCGCTGTTCTGCGAGGTTACGCCCGGTACGGAATTTACGATAGGAGATTTGGAGATAGAGCCGATTCCGATTTCCCATGATGCGGCAGACCCGGTGGCTTATAAAATCAGACATGAGGACAGGACGGCGGCCGTTGTGACCGACCTTGGGACCTATGACGAAAAAATTATAGAAAAAATCAGAAATCTGGACGTATTGCTTCTGGAGGCGAACCATGATGTACATATGCTGCAGGCGGGCAGCTATCCCTATCCGCTCAAGCAGCGGATTCTGGGAGAACGCGGTCATTTATCCAATGAGCATTCCGGCCAGCTTTTGGGCGAGGTGCTCCACGATAATTTTAAAACGGTGATGCTGGGGCATTTGAGCAAGGAAAATAATTATGCGGAGCTTGCGTATGAGGCGGTACGGCTGGAGGTGACCCTGGGCGAGAATCCCTATAAGGGGGATGATTTCCCGATTTACGTGGCCAAAAGAGACGAGCCGTCGGAACGTATTGTATTTTAACGGCTGGAAATGACGGCGCGGATGTGTTATGATGAATCCAAAACGGGTGTGACCTGAGAAAGAAATGAGGAGAGCAGGAATGGAGAATACGGCAGACAAGACAATTATTACAGTGGTGGGAAAGGATACCGTGGGCATTATCGCGAAGGTATGTACCTATCTTTCGGAGAACGGCATTAATGTGCTCGACATTTCCCAGACGATTGTTTCCGGCTATTTTAATATGATGATGATTGTGGATATGAATCGGGCGGCGAAATCCTTTGTGGAGTGCCAGAAGGATTTGGATGCCATCGGCGAACAGATTGGTGTTTCCATCAAGTGCCAGAAAGCCGAGATTTTTGAGAAAATGCATCGTATTTAGAGAGGGAGCAGGTAATGATTAACATATTTGAAGTAAATGAGACCAATAACATGGTGGAGCATGAAAATCTGGATGTCCGCACGATTACCATCGGCATCAGCCTGCTTTCATGCATTGATTCCGATCTGAAAAAGCTCAATCAGAACATTTATGAGTGCATTACCGGCGTGGCGAAGGATTTGGCAAGAGTGGCGAAGGAGATTGAAGCCGAGTACGGTATTCCGATTGTAAATAAACGTATCTCCGTAACGCCGATTGCGCTCATCGGCGGCGCGGCGTGCAAAACACCGGAGGATTTTGCGACAATTGCGGACACGATGGATCGTGCGGCCGAGGCAGTGGGCGCGGATTTGATCGGAGGCTATTCCGCATTGGTATCCAAGGGGATGACAAAGGCGGATGAGCTTTTGATCCGTTCGATTCCCATTGCGCTGTGCAGGACCAAAAGAGTGTGCAGCTCCGTGAATCTTGCCTCCACCAAAACCGGAATCAATATGGATGCCGTGCGGCTGATGGGTGAGATTCTGCTTGAGGTGGCGGAGCGCTCAAAGGACCGTGATTCTGTGGATTGTATGAAGCTCGTGGTATTCTGTAATGCTCCGGATGACAATCCTTTTATGGCGGGAGCTTTTCACGGCGTGACCGAGGCGGATGCCGTAATTAATGTGGGTGTCAGCGGTCCGGGCGTGGTAAAGACGGCGCTTGAAAAGGTGCGCGGAGAGAATTTTGAAGTGCTGTGCGAGACGATTAAACGGACGGCGTTTAAGGTCACGAGGGTCGGACAGCTTGTTGCACAGGAGGCGTCGAGGCGTCTTGGCATTCCGTTCGGCATTATTGATTTATCACTGGCGCCGACACCGGCGATTGGAGATTCCGTGGCGGATATTCTGCGTGAAATCGGTCTGGAATATGCCGGAGCGCCGGGAACGACGGCGGCGCTTGCCATGTTAAACGACCAGGTCAAAAAGGGCGGCGTCATGGCATCTTCCTATGTCGGGGGTTTAAGCGGTGCGTTTATTCCCGTCAGCGAGGACCAGGGTATGATTGATTCCGTGAAGGCGGGGGCGATTACGCTGGAGAAGCTCGAAGCGATGACCTGTGTATGCTCGGTCGGGCTGGATATGATTGCAATTCCGGGCGATACGAAGGCGACGACGATTTCCGGTATGATCGCGGATGAGATGGCGCTCGGAATGGTAAATCAGAAGACGACGGCAGCGCGGCTGATTCCGGTAATTGGAAAAGGTGTCGGCGATACGGTGGAGTTCGGCGGGCTGTTCGGATACGCGCCGATTATGCCGGTCAACCGCTATTCCTGCGATGATTTCATTAATCGTACCGGAAGGATTCCGGCTCCGATTCACAGCTTTAAGAATTAGAGGCTGTGCTTCTTATAATTTAACAGAGGTAAGGGAGTGTTTTTCTGCTTTTGCGGCGGAGGGCACTCTCGTTTCATTTTCGGGAAATATTTCGTCAAATGTATCTTGGGAAAGGAAGAAGAGGAAGGCTATGGGAGGCATTGACAGAATCATTATGATACGCCACGCGGTGGAGACGCTCGGATATTTTTCCATGCAGCTTGCGTCGGAATTCCGGCGGATGGGCCTGGCCGTTTATTTTGTGGATTTTGCGCGTCTGGCCGATACGGTGGACGGCATCGGCCGCTTTGCGGCGCCGGGGAGGACGGCGCTTTGCACCTTTAATTTTATCGGGCTTTCGGGGGAGGAGATATTCCTGGACGAAAACGGGGTTTCCGTCTGGGAGAGATACGGGATGACATGCTTTAATATCATGGTGGACCATCCCTTGTATTACCATGCAAGGCTCGCAGATCCTCCGGCGGCCAAGTTGTATGTGTTCTGCATTGACCGCGGCCACAGGGACTATGTAAAGCGGTTTTATCCGGACATTCGGGTGGATTTTCTTCCTCTGGCGGGAAATGTAAGACTGCATGGGCAGGAGGGAGACGAAACCCTGATTCCGTATGAAAAACGGAAATATGATTTGGTGTTCACAGGGAATTATACGCCCACCGAGCAGTTTTACCGCAGGCTGGATGAGTTGGAGCCGGATTACCGGAGCTTTTATCGGGGCGTGATAGATGATTTGACAAAGCATCCGTCGGAGACGGTAGAAGCAGTGGCGGAGCGCCATATTCTGCGGGAGCTGGGTGAGGTATCCCCGGAGGAGATGCGGGGAGCCATCGCCGGGATGGTACTTGCGGACATATGTGTCAGAAGCTGTTTTCGGGGGAAAATTATCAGTCACTTGGCGGAGAGCGGTATCAAAGTTCATGTATTCGGCGCGGATTGGGACAAGCTTCCCTGCAAAAAACCGGAAAATCTGATAAGCAGCGGCAAAGTCGTGGATTCTGCGGCCTGCGTGGAGGCTGTTTCCGACGCGCGGATCGCGTTGAATATTATGCCGTGGTTTAAGGACGGCGTACACGACAGGGTATTTACCGCAATGCTGCAGAGAGCCGTGCCGCTCACGGACAAGAGCCTTTTTCTGGAAGAACGTTTTACGGACGGAAAGAATATTGCCTTTTATGACCTGGCAGCGTGGAGGGAACTTCCAGAAATCGTACGCGGACTGCTTGCGGAGCCAGAGCGGGCACAGAGACTTGCAGCGGCCGGATATGAAGCTGCGGTACGGGAGCATACCTGGCAGCAGCGGGCGGCGGCACTGGCGGAATATTTTTGAAAGTTTGATGATACTGAAAATGTTATGAATCTTGCGGTTTTAAAGCAGTGGAATCAGAAAATGTGGAAAGTTACCGGTGTATGGGTGAAGTATGGAATTGCATTGAAATGGAATTGCTCAAATAAATAAAGAGATTAAAGGGGAAGGGAAACATGAAGATATATGACAGGATTGTGGCAGAATATCTGAAAAATCATGAGATTCGCAGTTTTTCCGGGGAATGGTTTTATCGGGATTTTTTTGTGGAGCCAAAGGCGGATGCACAGACAAAACAAAGAGTCAGAATCGTATATGATGCGCTCTGTGGGAAGATTGCGGATTTTGTGCCCACAAACTATCGGATTTGGGATGAGTTGTTTCCGGAGTGGAGGGAAATGCTGAATGATATCTCGGTAGATCTCATTGTCGGCTTTCCGGAGCCTTACGATGCGACTGTAAAGTATCACGAAGACGGCACATGCCATATTATCTTTGACCTGGTTTGCTGGGCCAGGTATGTGGGACACTGCAATCTTTCGGAAGTAGTGCAGAATCTTCTGACACATGAAATATGTCATGTTTTGAACCATCATTACATTAAAAATCTGGCCGCGGATGAGGAGAGCGAGGATTATCTGACGCAGTTGGATGCGCTCTCCTTTGATGAGGCATTTGCGCATCTTTTGTCTTATCAGAGCAGAGATAGAGATATGGTTGACTGGCAGGAAGAAAAAATGTGTAAAATCCGGGAGCAAAGTAAAGTCAGAATGAAGGAGGCACTTGCGGAAACAGATCCGCAAAGGCAGAAACGGAATCTTTCGGAGGCATTTTGCGGCAAATATGACGAAAAGTTTGCCTGTATGTGCGGGATGCTGTATCTTTCAGAGCTGTGGAGCCGCGGCGGAATCCCGGCACTGAAAGAGGCGTTTGAAAAAGGGCATAGGGGATTTGCCGCAGATACGGTTCGATAGGAATTGTAAAATATTAGAAAAACTTATAAATTTAAGAAAATAAATTCATAATGCTAATAACAATGACTTTATTGTAAATCAAAAGCCAACATGATAAGATGAAAGAAGAAAGCGAAGGCAGCACACATGAAGGAGGAAATCATGGAAAAATTGTCATTAAAGCAGGAGCTTTCGGGAAATTCCTATCCCGGAAGGGGAATCATCATCGGAAAATCGGCAGATGGAAAATATGCCGTGACCGCTTACTTTATTATGGGAAGAAGCGAAAACAGCAGGAACCGTGTATTTGTGGAGGACGGCAGCGGCATCCGCACGCAGGCGTTTGACCCGTCCAAGCTGACCGATCCGAGCCTGATTATCTATGCGCCTGTGCGTGTGCTCGGCAATAAAACTATTGTAACCAACGGGGATCAGACGGATACTATCTATGAACTGATGGACAAGCAGCAGACCTTTGAGCAGGCGCTGCGCACCAGGGAATTTGAGCCGGATGCCCCCAATTATACCCCGCGTATTTCAGGTATTATGCATATTGAGAACGGCGGCTTTAACTATGCAATGTCTATTTTAAAGAGCAGCAACGGGGATCCCGGATCCTGCTGCCGCTACACCTTTGCCTACGAAAATCCGCTGGCAGGGGAGGCGCATTTTATTCATACCTACATGGGAGACGGCAATCCGCTTCCGAGCTTTGAGGGAGAGCCGAAGCTGGTAGGGCTTGACGGAGATATCGACAGCTTTACAAAGCTTGTATGGGAAAGCCTGAACGAGGAAAATAAGGTTTCCCTGTTCGTGCGCTATATCAACATTGCGGACGGAACATGGGAGAGCAGAATCGTCAATAAAAACGCATAGAAAGGCGGAAAGGAAAATCATGAAAGAATTAGAATTAAAATATGGCTGTAACCCGAATCAAAAACCCTCCAGAATCTATATGGAGAACGGCGAGCTGCCGATTAAAGTGCTCAACGGCAAGCCGGGATATATCAATTTTCTGGATGCCTTCAATGGATGGCAGCTGGTTTCCGAATTAAAAAAGGCAACGGGGCTTCCCGCGGCGGCTTCCTTTAAGCATGTTTCTCCGGCGGGCGCGGCGGTAGGGATTCCCTTATCGGAGGTGGAGCGCAGGATTTACTGGGTAGATGACATGGATGTGGAGTTTACACCGCTGGCAAATGCCTATGCGAGGGCGAGGGGCGCGGATCGTATGTCCTCCTTCGGTGATTTTATTTCACTTTCCGATGTCTGTGATAAGGCGACGGCCCTGATCATCAAGCGTGAGGTTTCCGACGGCGTGATTGCTCCGGGCTATACGCCGGAGGCACTGGAAATCTTAAAGGCGAAGAAAAAAGGAAATTATAACATCATCGAGATAGATGCCTCTTATGTGCCGGCTCCGATTGAGCGCAAGGAAGTGTTCGGCATTACGTTTGAGCAGGGAAGAAATGAATTGGTCATCGACGAGCATTTCTTTGATAATGTGGTGACGGAAAACAAGGAAATCCCGGAGGAGGCAAAGAGGGATCTTGCTGTTGCAATGATTACCTTAAAATACACGCAGTCCAACTCTGTGTGCTATGTCAAGGGCGGACAGGCAATCGGTATCGGCGCGGGACAGCAGTCCAGAATCCACTGCACCAGACTGGCGGGACAAAAGGCCGATAACTGGTGGCTTCGCCAGTGCCCGAAGGTGCTGGAGCTTCCGTTTTTGGAGCACATCGGCCGTGCCGACAGGGACAATGCGATTGATTTGTATATCGGAGAGGATTATATGGATGTGCTGGCGGACGGCGCATGGGAAAAGACGTTTACGGAAAAGCCGGAGGTGTTTACCGCTGAAGAAAAGCGTGCGTGGCTGGATAAAAATACCGGCGTTTCCCTCGGCTCCGACGCGTTTTTCCCGTTCGGCGACAATATCGAGCGGGCGCACAGAAGCGGCGTATGCTATGTAGCGCAGCCGGGCGGCTCGATTCGTGATGACAATGTCATTGAGACCTGCAATAAATATCATATGGCGATGGCATTTACCGGAATCCGGTTGTTCCATCATTAAAAGAAAAAAAGCGCCGTTAATCGGCGCTTTTTTTCGTTGCAGGCGTGACGGTATTTTTCACCCGCACAATCTGACGTTTAAATTCGCTGACGGGAAGCGGTCTGCCCGCCTTTACCGCCTGCGTCTGGGCATAGAGCTCCGCGGCAAAAATGTCCTTTTCCAGAAAACGGTATGCCGATTTCTCCAGCAGGGAACCGGCGTCCGCGAGCTTGGAGATGACCGGAACCGTGGCGGAAGCCTTTAAGGCGGTGAGCAGGGGCGTGGAACTTTCGCGAAACCCGAGTATCCGCAGATAGGGAACCGCGTCGAGGGAACGCCCCAGCGCCACGGTCTCATCGGTAATATCCAAAAGCAGGTGCGTCAGAATCCGGCTCATTCTGGTGTAAGTGATGTCCCGGCTTTTCATCAGGGCACAGAACTGGGAAAACGAGCAGAAACGGGAGCTGTTTTTGGAGAGGCGCGCAGCAATTTCCGGCGTCATGTCATAAATGTGTGCCAGCTCTGTACGGCCAAGGGAAAGAAGCCGCCAGCCGAGTACGGAGGAAAAATCATCGGACCTAAGAGCGGGGGCATTCAAAAGACAGTCCCGAAGCACGGCAAGAGCGGGCTTTGGCATGGCATTGTCCAGGTGCGCAAAGGAAGCTTTCGGGGAAACTGTACCGTCCGATGGAGACAGGGCATGGCGGATGGCAGTCGCAGACGCGAGCGGGGAGAGGGCGGTGTCGTGATAGCCGGCGCCCTCTCTTTTTAAGAGCAGCGGCTTTAAGGGGGATTTTCTGCGTTTCATTGCCTTTAAATATTCGATTGCGAGAATGTTATTCGGAGAGCCGAGCGCCAGGGTCAGCTCGTCCTCGGAAAAAACGGACTGCGCATGCGGTGCAGAATTATCCCGGCCGTCCGTAAATGCATCGGTTTCCCTCCGGGCGGCGACACCGCGGAGCGCACGCATGCGGGCGGCAGGGAAGGGAACGCCTGCCCGGATATGGGAGGCAAACGCTTCCCGGTATGATTTTGGTTCTTCCGCAAGGATATCGGCAATCCGGGCAAGCAGGGCGAGGTCGTCCGTTTCTGCTCCGAAGCAGACACCGTCCACACAGCCCATTTTCTCAAACAGAGTGATGCCGGCCCAGGCAAAGGCTTCTGCCGACGAGACTGCCCAGGTGACGGGCAGCTCGATAACGAGATCCGCGCCGCAGCGCAGCGCCATGTCCGCTCTGGCATATTTATCCACGATGGCAGGCGCGCCTCTCTGCACAAAATTCCCGCTCATCGCCGCTACCACGTAGGCGGCGCCAGTTCTTTTTTTGATTTCACGGATCTGGTAGGCATGTCCGTTGTGGAATGGATTGTATTCTGCGATAATACCGATAGCTTTCATGGAATCCTCCTGTGGCTGAAAAAAGCCGTATCTGATAACACACTATCACATTTGCCGCGTCGGTCAAGTATTTTTTTCAGACAAGCTTCATCTGTGACGCGGCATCGGGGAAAAGTTTGGGAACGGGTATTGCTTTTTGGTGAAAATTGGAGGATAATTTAGATAGTTCGCAGATTTGACGGTTTGATAAAAAAAGAAAGAAACAGGAGAGATAACGATGGCATTGGGGAAAACAAGAGGAAAGCTGGCAGAGTCGGTTGCCAGCCTTAAGGAGAATGATTATTCCAGGGAGCCGGTGCTCGGCGACATCTATATGCGTCTGGTGAAGAACAGAAAGCAGTTTGCGGAAGTGTTCGAGAAGGATATCAACGCGGTAATGCAGGTAAGCTCGCTTGATTTGGCGTTGGAAAATTATACGAAGGAGATGACGGAGCTTTCACGCCGGGTAGCGGAGGCGAGCGAGGTTATCTATCACGCGGCAACGGAGACGACGAAGGCGACGGGCAGCGTGGTATCCGAGCACGAGGAATTGACGAATACGATTGTGCAGGCGTCCGAGGAGACGAGCGAAGTATATGGAAAAATCGAGGCGGGGCAGCGGGAGCTGACGGAAATCCGTGATTTGTCGGACCGGACGATTGACGTGTCGAAGAAAATGCAGAAGGATATGGATGACCTGTTTGAGGTGATCAACCATATGAACGAAGTTATTGCCGGAATCAACGCTATTTCCGCCCAGACGAATTTGCTGGCGCTTAACGCTTCCATCGAGGCGGCCAGAGCAGGGGAAGCGGGGAGAGGATTTGCGGTCGTGGCGGATGAAATCCGCCAGCTTGCGGAGCAGACACAGAAGCTTACCGGCAGCATGGGAGAATTTGTGGAGGGAATCCGGGGCGCTTCCGAGAAGAGCGCTGTAAGCGCGAAGGATACCATTGAGGCACTTGACGCAATGACGGAAAAGATTGGAAACGTATGGGAGATTAACGATGAGAACCAGAAAAATGTTTCTAAAATCAACGATTCGTTTGCGGCCATGGCGCAGGTCAGTGAAAAAATCAGCGATTCCATGACGGAGATGGATGAACAGGCGAACTGCATTCATCAGCAATGCGAGGAGCTAAAGGAGCACGCGGCGGAAATGAATGCGGTCGGCGGCAGGCTTGGCGAGATTGTAAAGCCGATGGCCGGAATCGAGACCGGGCTGGATGAGGCGGTCAAACTGATGGGAGTGATGGCGGACGACGCCTTTTTCCGCCTGAAGCCGGAGGAATTTCAGAAATATATTGAGAATGCCATTGTGGCGCACAGGACCTGGATTGGTAAGCTGAAACAGATGGTGGATGAACGGACGGTTCTGCCGCTGCAAATTGACGATAGAAAATGCGGGTTCGGACATTTTTATTATGCGGTAAGACCGGAGAATCCAAAGCTGAAAGAGCTGTGGAATGTGATTGGAGAGAAGCATAAAAAATTCCACGGCTATGCTTCCTCTGTGACGAATGCGCTGTTTTCTGAGGATTATGAGAGAGCGGAGTCGCTGTACAAGGAGGCGGAGAAAGACTCGGAGGAGTTAATCGCGGATTTGGAAAATGTGCTGCGCAGCCTGGCTGCATAGCCGCACAGCGTTGAAAAAACACCGGGTACAGAGTGATTTTTGCTCTGTACCCGGTGTTTTTTGCTATTTTTTCATTGCCGCCCGTTTGCGCAGCGTCGGATCCAAAATACGCTTGCGGATGCGAAGGCTCTGAGGGGTAACCTCCAAAAGCTCGTCCACGTCGATAAAATCAAGCGCCTGTTCCAGACTTAAAATTTTGGGCGGAACCAGCGTCAGCGCTTCGTCGGCGGAGGAGGAACGGGTGTTGGTCAGATGCTTTTTCTTGCATACGTTCAGCTCAATATCCTCGGCGCGGGAGCAGGAGCCGATGACCATGCCGGCATATACCTTTTGTCCCGGGCCGATGAACAGCGTGCCGCGGTCCTGTGCGGAAAACAGGCCGTAGGTAACGGATTCGCCTGATTCAAAGGCAATCAGGGAGCCAAGCTTACGGTAGGCAATTTCGCCGCGGTAGGGCGCGTAGCCGTTGAAAATCGTATTGATAATGCCGTTGCCCTTTGTGTCCGTCATAAATTCACCGCGGTAGCCGATGAGTCCGCGGGAAGGAATATTAAACTCCAGGCGCGTATAGCCGCCGGTAATCGGCTTCATGTTTAAGAGCTCGCCCTTGCGCTGGCTTAATTTTTCAATGACTGAGCCGGTAAATTCATCCGGTACGTCTACATAAGCCATTTCCATAGGCTCCAGCTTTTTGCCGTTCTCATCGGTGTGGTAGAGTACCTCTGCTTTGCTGACCGCAAATTCATAGCCCTCGCGCCGCATATTTTCCACGAGGACGGATAAGTGAAGCTCTCCGCGTCCGGAAACCTTGTAGCAGTCCGGGCTATCAGTTTCCTCTACACGCAGGGAAACATCGGTGTTCAATTCGCGGAACAGACGGTCCCTTAAATGGCGGGAGGTAATAAACTTGCCCTCCTGTCCGGCGAGCGGGCTGTCATTTACCATAAAATTCATGGAAAGCGTCGGCTCGGAAATCTTCTGGAAGGGAATCGCACAGGGATTTTCCGGCGCGCAGATGGTGTCGCCGATGTGGATGTCCGCAATTCCGGAAATCGCCACGATGGATCCGATTTTTGCCTCGGTTACATCGACCTTATTCAATCCGTCAAATTCATATAATTTACTGATCCGGACCTTTTTCTGCTTGTCCGGCTCATGATGGTTGACGACAACCGCCTCCTGGTTGACCTTAAGGCAGCCGTTATCCACCTTGCCGATTCCGATTCGTCCGACGTATTCGTTATAATCAATGGTGCTGATTAAAACCTGCGTGCTGGCATCCGGGTCGCCTTCGGGGGCGGGAATATAGTCGATAATCGTCTCAAACAGCGGAGTCATATCCTTCTTATTATTAATCAGGTCGCCGATTTCACGGACCGCATAGCCGTTTCTGGCGGAGGCAAAGAGGAACGGGCAGTCTAACTGCTCGTCGGAGGCATCCAAATCCATGAACAGCTCCAATACCTCGTCCACGACCTCGTTCGGACGTGCCTCGGGACGGTCAACCTTATTTAAGCAAACGATAACCGGCAGTGAGAGCTCCAGCGCCTTCATCAGTACGAATTTCGTCTGCGGCATAACACCCTCAAAGGCATCTACCACGAGGATGACGCCGTTGACCATTTTTAATACACGCTCTACCTCTCCGCCGAAATCCGCGTGGCCGGGCGTGTCGATGACATTGATTTTCACTCCCTTGTAGGTAATGGCTGTATTTTTGGAGAGGATGGTAATACCGCGCTCCCTTTCAATATCATTAGAGTCCATGACGCGCTCCTGCACCGCCTGATTTTCGCGGAATACGCCGCTCTGCTTTAAAAGCTCGTCAACCAGCGTTGTTTTGCCGTGGTCAACGTGGGCGATGATGGCAATGTTACGGACATCTTCACGTTTCATTTTCATATTTTAAATCTCTCTTTCCTCTGTGAATATCCCGGACTTATGCCGGAAACAGGTTATAATGAAAAAACTAACTTATATATTCTAGCATATTTTTTTGAAAACACAAGCGTTTTGCGGCCAGAAAATCCGACAATTTCTCGCAATACATTATTTTTCTTATCGACAGGTTGCACGAAATTTTGAGAGGGCGGCATGGTAAAAATAGTATGTCAGGCAGGCCGCATCAAATAAACTGAAATTAAGAAAAAAACAGCAGAAAGATGCATGCGGTCGTAAGGAAGGGAGAAAATTCATGGCAGATAAAATTTTTGAAAACAACCAGGTGTCTATCGTAGGAGAAATTGTTTCTGAATTCAGATTCAGCCACGAGGTATATGGAGAGGGCTTCTATATTGTGGATGTGGCGGTCAACCGCCTGAGCAATTATATGGACTACATACCGCTTATGATATCGGAACGGTTGATTGATGTGAGCGCGAATCTGATTGGCCAGAGCATTTACGTGACGGGACAGTTCCGCTCCTTCAACAGGCACGAGGAAAAAAAGAACCGGCTGGTACTCTCCGTGTTTGTGCGGGAACTGGAGTTTCTGGACGAAATCGACCAGGAGATAAAGAGTAACCAGATTTTTCTGGACGGCTATGTCTGCAAAGAGCCGATTTACCGGAAAACCCCGCTGGGACGTGAAATCGCTGACCTTTTAATCGCGGTGAACCGCTCCTACGGCAAATCCGATTACATCCCATGTATCTGCTGGGGAAGAAACGCCAGGTTTGCGTCCGGTTTTGATGTGGGAGGGCATGTGCAGATTTGGGGACGGATCCAGAGCCGTGAATACGTCAAAAAGCTGTCGGAGACAGAGACGGAAAAAAGAATCGCCTACGAGGTTTCGGTCAGCAAAATTGATTTTTTAGAGGATATGGATTGACAGTAGAAATAGATAGTGCTATGATTTTTAAAAATATAAGTACATATTGCTTGATAGAGGTTGCGTACTTTAAGAGTAGTTTCCCGGATGTGGCAGGCACAAAAGAAGGGAAATCAAAGGAAAGCGCGCCGAAAGGGTATAATTCCTGCGGTTATGCCTTTGGGCGTAAGGTGAAGAATCTTACGACTGTCATCTTGGGTTTCGTTTACGGCGGAGAAGATGGGGCGCTATCGGATTCTACATACAATACGGATATTTGTGGTTAGAATTTTCGAACCGGCTCGTCTTGAGCCGGTTCTTCTTTATTTTACAGGAAAACTATCTCGTGGTGCACAAACGGAACCCGGCAGCGTATGATAATTTTAGGAGGAATGGCTATGTCTATTTTTAAAGGAGCCGGTGTAGCGATTGTGACACCGATGAAAAGCAACGGGGAAGTAAATTATGACAAATTAGAGGAGCTGATTGAGTTTCAGATTGACCAGGGAACGGATTGTATCGTTATCGTGGGGACAACCGGTGAGAGCTCTACGCTTACGACCGAAGAACACTCCGCGGTGATTAAGGCGGCGGTAGACTTTGTGAAGCACCGGGTGCCCGTGGTGGCGGGAACCGGTTCCAACTGCACCAGGGAGGCGGTACACCTCTCACAGGAGGCAGAGGCTGCCGGAGTTGACGGACTTCTTGCCGTAACACCTTATTATAATAAGGCGACGCAGGGCGGGCTGATTCGTTATTATACGGAGATTGCGGAGTCGGTAAAGCTGCCGATCATCATGTATAACGTGCCGGGACGTACCGGCTGTAATATCCTGCCGGAGACGGCGGCGACGCTGTTTCGCGATGTGGAAAACATTGTCGGTATCAAGGAAGCGACGGGCAACGTTGCGCAGGCGGCCAGAACCATGTATCTGACGGACGGAAAGCTGGATTTGTATTCGGGCGAGGACGGGATCGTGGTTCCGCTTATGGCCATCGGGGGCATCGGCGTGATTTCCGTGTGGTCGAATATTGCGCCGAAGGATGTGCATGATATGTGTATGGCATTTTTAAACGGCGACGTGAAAAAGGCTGCCGAGATGCAGTTAAAGGCGCAGCCTCTGATTCAGGCACTGTTTTCGGAGGTGAATCCGATTCCGGTGAAAAAGGCGCTCAATCTGATGGGCATGGATGTGGGAACGCTCCGTTCCCCGCTGACGGAAATGACGGAGGCAAATGCCGCGAAGCTTGCTGAGGCAATGAAAGAGTACGGATTGAAACTGGCAGAGTGACAGCAGAAAAACGCGGAGGGAGTAAGAAACGTCCCTCCGCAGAAAGAAAGGGAAGAACGATATGATAAAAGCGATTATGCACGGGTGCAACGGGAAAATGGGAAGGGTCATCACGGAGATTTGCAGGGAGGATGACGGAATTGAGATTGCGGCGGGCGTTGATGTGTATGACGGAATCCCAAATGACTATCCGGTGTTTCCGAATATTTCGGTATGCGACGTCAAGGCGGATGTTATCATAGATTTTTCCAATGCGAAGGCGGTGGATGATCTGCTTGTGTACAGCGCGGACAAGCAGATACCGGTGGTACTGTGTACGACGGGACTTTCGGAAGCGCAGTTAGCACAGGTAAAGCAGGTCTCCGAAAAAACGGCGGTGCTGAAGTCCGCGAATATGTCGCTTGGCATCAATATGCTTATGGAGCTGTTGAAGCAGGCGGCGGCAACGCTTGCACCGGCCGGCTTTGATATGGAAATCGTGGAGAAGCACCACAATCAGAAGGTGGATGCGCCCAGCGGGACGGCACTCGCGCTTGCGGATTCGATGAACGGGGCGCTCGGCAATGCCTACACGTATCAATATGACCGCACCAGGGAGCGCAAAAAAAGAGACAAATACGAGATTGGCATTTCCGCGGTCCGCGGGGGCAGTATCGTCGGGGAACACGAGGTGATTTTCGCCGGACTTGACGAGGTCATCGAGTTCCGCCACACGGCGTATTCCAGGAGCGTATTCGGCAAGGGCGCGGTGGAGGCGGCGAAATTCCTGGCCGGAAAGCCCGCGGGACTTTATGATATGAGCGACGTGATCCGTGCGGCGCGGTAAGCGCTGCGGGAAAATGGCAGTATTAAGGCAGATGGAGTATGTTCCGTCTGTCTTTTTTACTACAGTAAATTTTGACACATTCCGATATAAAAGCAGAGAGGATGTGATGACGAAAATGCAGATAGCAATATGCGATGATGAAAGGGAAATCAGGGAACTGCTCAGAGATAAAGTGCGAAAAGCTTATCCCGAAGCGGAAATTTACGCTTATGAGACAGGAGAAAATTTTCTGGCTGCCGGGCGTCATCCCGATATTTTGTTTTTGGATATCCAGATGCAGGGGAGGGATGGAATGGAAACCGCCCGGGAATTTCGGAAAAACAATAAAGGAGCTATTCTCATTTTTGTGACAGCCATGGAAGAGTATGTTTTTCAGGCATTTGATGTGGGGGCATTTCACTATCTGGTAAAGCCTTTTACCGATGAAAAGTTTTATGAGGTTCTTACAAATGCGGTAAACCGGCTGGAGGAAAAGGGCAGAGAAGAGAAATCGCAGCGTTACATGATGATTCATTCTGGAGGCAGCCATATCAGGATTTTATTGGATGACATTGTGTATGCGGAGATTTTTAACCGGAAAGTGATGCTTCACATGCAGGATGGGGATGTGGAATACTATGGGAAGCTTTCCGAGCTGGAGAAGACGCTGGGGGAAGATTTTTTCCGTCCGCATCGGGCGTACCTGATTCATTTTAAATATGTTGTGAAATATGACGCATCTTCCATTACCATGACAAAGGGAACCGTACTTATGGCAAAAGCAAATTTTCCCGAATTTGTGCGGAAATATCTGAAATATAACCAGCGGAAAGGAAAAGAAATTCAATGAATGCGGTTGAGCTTGGCTGGGCAATTACGTCCTATGTTTCTATCATAACGGTTATGTTGATTACAGGAATCTGTTTTTCCTGCTTTGTCCGCCCTTATCTGAGGAGGAAAAGAGCAGCGGCATATGCAGGAGGCGTGTATTTTGTGGTAATGCTTGCGCTGTATCTGATCCCGCCGCGCCTTGATAACTTTACAGCCTATGCAATCGGCATACTGGCAGCATTCCTTGTGATGTATGCCATGGACCGCAGGAATGTAGAACAGAAAATATTTCTTGCGGTCACATTCTTTTCACTCCGCTGGCTGTCCATTGCCATGGCGGGTAAAATCGATTCCGCATTATTTTCGGTGCTTATCATGCGGCAGGGCATGGCGGAAAGACCGTGGCTGCAGTATGCAGTCTATGTCTGCATGAGAATCTTAAATGTCGGCATTAGTGTTCTGTTTATTGCAGTATCAATTTACTTTTTGAATAAAGCGTTTGCATACAAAAAGGCAAATATGACTAAGAGGGAACTTCTTATGCTGCTGATGCCATCTCTGTCTGCGATGTCAGGGTATGCTGTTTTACAGTTTTATCAGGAGATATACGAGCAGGATACGGGGAAAAGCCTGGCTTCCATTCATGGAATTTACGGGGGCCTCGGTTTCCTGCATTATCTCATTTCTGTTATTTCCATTTTGGTCATGGTACTTGTATTTCAAAATCTGAAAGCGAGACAGGAGGAGAACGCCGGACAGAAGCTGATGCAGAGCCAGATTTCAGATATGAAAAAACATATTGCGGAGGTGGAAAAGCTGTATCAGGATATACGCCTGTTGCGCCATGACATGGGAAACCATATACAGACGATAGAGCACTTGCTCGGCTGCGGCGATAAAAGAGAAGCGGTCGCGTATACGGCAAGGCTGCGGCGGGAGTGGCAGGACAGAACCCCCGAAATAAAATCGGGCAATCCGGTCACAGACGTGATTTTGTTGGAGAAGAAAAAAGAAGCGGAGGAGCGCGGCATACGGTTTGTATCAGACTTTCATTATCCGGAGGGTGCAAATATCAGTGCGTTTGATATCAGCGTGATTTTAAACAATGCACTGGATAACAGCCTGGAGTGTGCAAATGGGGACAGTCCATATATCAGCATCTCATCCTACCGTAAAAACAATATTTTTATGATTATGGTAGAAAACAGCTTTGAAGGGACTGTGGAGCTGGATATGGATACACAGCTCCCGATTTCTACGAAAAAAGGCATTGGGCATGGGCTGGGCATTGCAAATATCCGAAGAGTAGCGCAGATGTATCTTGGAGATATTGCTTTTGAACAGGAGAAGGGCAGAATCGTATTGACTGCCATGCTGCAGGTAGAAGAATAAAAAGGAAAGGCACGGAAAATACACAACTTTCGTATTTCCGAGCCTTTTTATTTTTGCTTCACAACCAAAAAAGGTCGGTTCACAACATCTTGATTTATTGCAAAGGTCAAAT
The DNA here is from genome assembly GCA_944380515.1 of uncultured Roseburia sp. Taxonomy (GTDB): domain Bacteria; phylum Bacillota; class Clostridia; order Lachnospirales; family Lachnospiraceae; genus Roseburia. Next base: position 27,564 of record CALWHT010000041.1, on the reverse strand, counting down.
TGCCGAAAAATCAGATATAAAATATATTGTATCATGTTGATTTTTCGGGAAACGGATTTCGGCAACAAGCTCAAGGAGGAATGTAAAATGATCATTAGTGGCATGAACGGAGTGGATAAAAATTCACAATCAATGTGTAGAATCGGGCAGGCAACGGATTCTTACAGCAGGAATATTCAGAAACAGATTGCAAATGCGCAGAAAGCCCTGCAGGAGATTTCTTCTAATGAAGATATGACACTGGAAGAAAAAATGAAAAAAAGGCAGGAAATACAGCAGGAGATTGCAAATTTGAACCAGCAGCTTAGGCAGCATCAGATAGAGCAGAGAAAAGAACAGCAGCAGGAAGGCATGTCGATGGATGATATGCTTGGAGGAAGCAGAACGGCGGCAAAGACAGGAAACAAGGAAAGCGGGCTGTCGCAGGCGACTATGACAGCGATGATTTCCGCAGATTCTTCCATGAAGCAGGCGAAGGCGCAGGGCAGTATGGCTGCACAGATGGAGGGCAGAACAGGTGTGCTGGAGTCTGAGATAAAGATGGATAAGGGCAGAGGAGCAAGTACAGAGAAGAAAGAGGAAGAACTGGCTGATTTGCAGGCAAAGGCGCAGGCTGCCACAGCAGCACAGGTGTCAACACTTGCAGATGCAGGGAAGGTTATGGAGGAGGCTGCAAAGGCAGACAGTAAGGCAGAAACTACTGCAAGCAAGAATAACAAATCAGATAAGGATGCAGAAAACGGCGATATGAATATCAACGGAAAAGAAGCAGAAAGCGTGAATACAGTACATACATCAATCGATATTCGTTTGTAGGAGGTAAATCATATGTCAAAGGTTAGTTTTAATGATTATACAAATTATTATGATACGGGTTATGATTTTTCTGCTCTTTTGGGTGGAACTGCCAATTCTTCCGGCAATCTGCTTTCCGATTATGCATCTATTAAAAATGGAAGCTATGGAAAACTGCTGAAAGCATACTATGCACAGCAAGATGCTGAAAAATTATCTGGCACAGGAGATTCTTCACAAAAGCTGACACTGATGAAGTCCGGTGCAGATTCTTTAAAAAAATCGGCAGATGCCCTGAACGATACTTCGCTTTGGGAAAAGAAAAAGATTAAGAAAAAAGACGAAACGACGGGAGAAGAAACCGAAGTAGAAGATTATGATTGGGACGCAATCACAAAAGCGGTTAAATCATTTATTGAGGATTATAACAGTGTGGTTGAAGATGCAGGAGAATCTAATACAAAAGATGTTCTGCGTAATGCGGCATGGATGACGGGTATGACGGATAAAAACAGCAATATGCTTGCAAAAATCGGAATTACCATAGGGAAAGGAAATAAGCTGGAGTTAGACGAAGATGCTTTAAAGAAAGCAGATATCAGTTCATTGAAAACTGTTTTTACGGGCTACAATTCCTTTGCAGGCAAAATATCACAGAAGGCGACAAGCATATCCAATGCCGCAAATAGAGCAAGTGCTGCCTATACAAGTAATGGTACATATTCTAAGACAGTTTCTTCTCTGGCATCAAGCAAGATAGATGAGGAAGTATAATGAGTTTTACGGTTAATTTATCCGGCGGCGGTCTGCTGATGGGCAGATTAAACAGCTCTGGTATGCTGAATAGCACACAGGAAAAATTGCAGCGGCAACAGGAACGGGATAATAAGATAGCTTTCTTTGAAGCACAGAAAGAGAATCTTAAAAACCGAAAGGCTGAAACTCTGGAAGAAATTGCAGAAAAATTAGAGATGTTTCATACCTGTGAGGATGAAATCGCAGCCGCAAAGCAGGAGTATAATAGTTCGCAAATGTACCATGTTATGGATGAGGCACAGGAACAGGGAGAAAAGATTGCAGAAGCTGCTGAAAAGAATAAGCCTAAGACAGAAGAAGAAAGAAAAGAAGAAATGATAGATGAAGCTCTTGGAACGGATGAAAACAAGGGTATGATGTCAGAAATCATGAATGAACTTTCGGAGTTGACAGAAGAAATGACGGAAGATTTGACAGAGCAGATTATAGAAGGTACTGTGGGAAATCTGGATGAATTTTCGGAAGAAACCCTGCAGGAGAAAATTGTGGCAGCCGGTGCGGATGTAACAGAGATGATGCAGACAGAAGCGAATAAAAAATATGTGCCGATAGATATCAGAATTTAATGGTACTTATGCGAAAAGGAAAGATAATAATTTTGGGGTATTTTGAATTTCAACAGAGAAAATGCCAATATAAATTATAGATCATTTCCAATTCTGCAATAGCTGTGGGAAAAAATCTCAAATATCACATCAAGGTCAACTTTGGCGGGACTTATATTGAGGAGCAAAAAACAAGGGCAGAGGTATAAATGAATATTTTTCTTAACAATCAGATTCAAAGTAACCGGACACTGCTTGACATCATGTTTGGCAGGAAGGCACAGAATGCAAAAACAAATAAAAATGTTCAGTCCGGCAGAAGGGACACCGTTACGATAAGCAGCGAGGCACAGGAACTGTCCATGAGGACAAGCATATCGGGCAGGATGCGGAATACAAGCATAGACAGCATGATTGATTTGCAGAAGTACGTGGATGCAGCCAGGGAAAGCAACAGCGTGGCGTTGGAAAATGCTGGAAATGAGATAGATGTCAATGCTGTTCCATACACGGACAATTCTACAGCGTTTCGGGCGGCGTTGACGGATAAATATTCCAGGTTGGCGGCAGAGGCGAGGACGCATTTCAACCCTGAAGTATATATCTACGGGAAATATTATGACAAAGGTTCACAGTATTATGAAACGAACCTGACAGATACGGAGCGCCGGATTGCCTATAACTATGAAATGCAGATGTATAAGAGCGGAAGGATAAATGGCGTAAATTATCAGGATTCCCTTTTCAGGGGGATTGAGATAGATGGGAACGTGGTGGATAATGACAGGATTATGTTTAAACGGCAGACTGTAAACAGGCAGATAACCAATATCCTGTCGGGTGCGGGGATTGGCATTGACGGGATTCCGGACACCTGTGCTTTCACGGTTGACCCATACAGCTATTATATTTCAGTTGATGGCGTGGATGACTCGTTAAAGCTGTCAATGGAGCAGGCGCTTAATCAGGGGAGCAATGGGAAGAATCTGTATAAGCACATTTTCACTTGTTCTACACAGGACGGATGCAACAGTTCACAGGTTTCTGAGGATTCCAAGCTGAAGTTTCAGGCATTCCGGCAGGTGTATGAATATACTGGGCTGAAATTGAATGAACTGGAGGAGTGGGGTGGAACCTATTATACAAAGGATGGAGAGGATATAAAGGAGCTGATCAGTGCGGCAGTGGATAAGTCAGGCACGGTTCCGGGGGATTACAAGGCACAGGTAAAGCAGTGGATATGCGGGATGATTTCAGAGATTTCCGGGAAAGGCTGGAACAATGTGGCGGATATGAAACTCAGCATACTCTTCCAGTCGGGCAGATTGATTGACACGAAGCAGTCCATTGTTTATGCACAGGAGAGCGAATGGATAAAGGAGAGCATAGGCTCTAGCTGGTACAGCGTGACAGCAATGAGGAGATAGCTTTTCTGTTTATGGCAAAGAGTATGCCATTGACAGCAGTGGGCATATCAATGTTTCGGTAGAAGATGAATTTACATCGACGGAAATTAAATATCCACGCCGTTCGATACAATAGAATTAATTTTAATAATAATCTCTCGGAATCCAGAGTGATTATATCCAGTACAACTGGTGATGGACATTGAAAAGTGAATATTATCCGGAAAGAATAAAAATAAGCATGAGAAACAGACATAACTGTCGCTATGCCTTAAAAAGGTGTATAATAATCATAGGATTATGCCACTTCTAAAATCAACTTTCTCAGGGTAGATTCAAAGGGCAGATCCCATCATGTGCGGAATCAAGAAGCAGCTTGGATATTTTAAATTCGGGTAAAAAGCTTTTCATTCTGAAAAAGGTGTGCAGAAAGCCGTGAGAATCATGTCTTGAGGCAGGATTCAGTAAAGGGAAAACCGGAAGGTCGCTTTCTGAATCCGAAGCAACCAGCATATATAAATCGTATCCATGATAAAAACAGGAACGGGAGGAATCCCATCCGATGTCACAATCAGGCTGGGAAAAGTAGCGGTCACAGGAACAGTCATTGATACCTTTAGAGGCACAATCACAAACACGATGCTTCCGTTCCCTGGCAGAAGTAACAAAAGGAGTCCCGTCACCGGCAAGAGCCAATGAATCGGGATGAATAAGCTGTTTCGAAACAGACTGCTGTAGGAATTCCCGATGAAAAAGGTCAAACAGAGAACCATAAGGCTGTTCGGAAATGGAGAAAGAAGTATTTTCCAGTTCCTGTAAGAGCTGCTCAACAGAGATTTTTTCAACAGGTTTTGCTTTAGCCCCTTTTGCAGAAGGCTTTTTAATAGAAGGCTTAATGGGATGTATATGAGTAGATAGGTTATCTTCATCAGAATCCCAAAGGCGGTCAAAGAAATCATAGAAAGTACCGACACCGGGAGTGTCACCAACCTCGAATCCGCTTAAAATGGCATAAAGGGGATTGATTTTAAGCTGAGCTGACCAGTCAGTAATGGAAGTAACCTTGAAATCAATAGACAGCAGGTAGGAACGGTGCATGCAGGAAGGAGTTCTCGGTCTTGGACCAAAAATGGAATACTTATTTTTGAGTTTTTCGTCGGTGTAGGAAAGATCAAGATTCCAAAAGCGGTCAATAATATCCCATGTGGCACGCGGGATGGAATCCGGATCAGGATAGTATTTACGAAGATTTGTAACAACAAAGTTCTGGTAGGCGGTATGACCGCCGGAATTAACAGGTAACAACTAAAATCGCCTCCAATCGAAAAATATGCCTTATAAACAAGGGCGCGGAGCGCCGCATTTTTCGATGGATTTGTCAAGTGTTTTAGACAAAAAAGTGGGGGATTGTAATAAAAAAGGAATCTGAAAGCCTTATATTTACTGGCTTAAAGATTCCGAGAGATTATAATAATATAGGGAGGGATTTTTTATGGCGATTTCTAGAGTAGGAAGTTATGCAAATAGTTACGAGAACTTGTATACTTCTAATCAGACTAAAAAAAGTGAAACTAGCGAGACATCTGAGGCAAAGGCAGAAGCTACAAAAAAAAGCAACAACGAAGAATATTTTAAAAATTTACAGAAGCAGGTACCGTATATCAAATTGCAGACTGGATATGGGCTTAATACAAATAATAACGGTAAAGTGAATGTTGTGGATGTTAACCCTAAGCTTTTGGAGAAGATGCAGAATGATCCGAAGGCAGCAAAGGAATATACACAGCGATTGAGAGACGTGGAAGCTGCTACAAAATGGGTTGATAATTTTGAAAAATCAATGGGATATACTGCAATTTGCAGGCATGGCTATGTAGATGAAAATGGTAATTTTTCTAGTTTTGCCGTTGTAGTAAGAAAAGATGAATTGAATGAAAAACTCCGCAAAGAAGCACAGGAAAATACTGAAAAACAGATTGAGAAAACTCGTGAAAATGCACGTAAGAAAGCAGAACAGATTGCAGAAAAACTTGAAGAAAAAGCGGAGGAAGTCGAAGAAGCAGAGGAAAAAATAGCAATATCCGAGGGCACTCAGGATGAAAATAATATGGCAAAGGATAGGGCAGAAAAGTTGCTTTCAGAGAGACTGAGAAATGTGGCTGATGGAGAAGTGTATTTAGACAATAAAGATATGCAGGTAATCATTGAGGCTGCTAAAAATGAAGAAAAGGCTGCAACCAAACAATTTTCTGGAGTAGGGGATAATTTAGATCTTAAAATTTAATATAACGCAACCAGGGACACTTGAGCGTTGCTGTCCGATTTTGATAAGAAATTAACTTATATTGCCTGAATGCGGAGAGGTATGCTAAGATAACACAGAACGGGAAACGGAATGGAAGCTGAATGGAGGCTAAAATGGAAGAAATCGATTTGCGGTATCTGAAAAGTTTATCGAAGCAATATCCGACCGTTGCGGCGGCGGCAACGGAAATCATCAATTTACAGGCAATTTTAAGCCTACCGAAGGGCACGGAGCATTTTATCACGGATATCCACGGGGAATATGACCAGTTTCAGCACGTGCTCAAAAACGGCTCCGGCGCGATTAAGCGCAAGATAGAGGACGAATTCGGAAACGCCATCAGCGCGCAGGAGAAAAAGGCAATCGCGACGCTGATTTATTATCCGGAGCAGAAATTAGAGCAGGTGTTAAAGACGGAAGAAAATATGGAGGACTGGTATAAGGTCACCTTATACCGGCTTATCTGTGTCTGCAAAAGCGCTTCCTCCAAATATACGCGCTCCAAGGTGAGAAAGGCGCTGCCGAAGGATTTTGCCTACGTCATAGAGGAGCTTTTGACCGGCAGGCAGGAGGTTTCCGACCAGGAGGCGTATTATAACGAGATTATCAATTCGGTGATCCGCACGGGGCGGGCGGCGGAGCTGGTGATAGCCTTCTGTAATTTAATCCGGCGGCTGGTGGTGGATCATCTGCATGTCGTCGGAGATATTTTTGACCGCGGTCCTTATCCGAATCTGGTGATGGATACGTTGATGAACCACCATTCCGTGGATATTCAGTGGGGGAACCACGACATCTACTGGATGGGCGCGGCGGCGGGCAATCAGGCGTGCATCTGCAACGCCATCCGCATTTCCGCAAAGTACGGCAATCTGGATTTACTGGAGGACGGCTACGGCATCAATCTGGTCCCGCTCGCGCGCCTGGCGATGAACCGGTATGACAAGGATGCGTGCGCCTGCTTTAAGCTGGATTACCGGGAGGAGGATTATGATGTCAGGGACGCCTTTTTGGATGAGAAAATGCACAAGGCGATTACTGTCATGCAGTTTAAGCTGGAGGGACAGATTATCCGGAATCATCCCGAATTTCAGATGGAGGAACGGCTGCTGCTCGATAAAATTGACATAAACAAAGGAACCGTACGGGTGGAGGGCAAAGAATATCCTTTAAAGGACACCAATTTCCCCACCATCGACTGGGAGGACCCATACAGGCTGTCCCCGGATGAGCAGGATGTGATGGAGCGGCTGACGGCGGCGTTTGCCAACTGTGAAAAGCTGCAGAGGCATGTGCGCTTTTTATATACGCAGGGAAGCCTGTATAAGGTATACAACGGCAATCTGCTTTACCATGGCTGCGTGCCGCTCAATGAGGACGGCAGCTTCACCAGGGTTCCGATTTACGGGAAAGAATACGCCGGGAAGGAGCTTTACGATGTCCTGGAAAGCTATGCGCGCAAGGGCTATTATGCCATTGACCCGGAGGAAAAGAAAAAGGGACAGGACATCCTGTGGTTCATCTGGGAAAACAAGAATTCCCCGGTTTTCGGCAAAGAAAAGATGACGACGTTTGAGCGCTATTTTATCGCGGATAAAAAGACGCACGAGGAGCCGAAAAATCCTTATTACCGCCTGCTGGAGAAGGAGGAGGTAGTCAACCGTATTCTGGAGGAATTCGGTCTTGGCGGTTCGGAGGCGCACATCATCAACGGACATATCCCGGTGGAGGCAAAACGCGGGGAATCGCCGGTAAAATGCAACGGGAAGCTTTTGATCATTGACGGCGGATTTTCCCGGGCATACTATTCAAAAACCGGGATTGCGGGTTATACGCTGATTTATAATTCCTACGGGCTGGTGCTTGCAGCGCATGAGCCGTTTGAATCGGTGGAAAAGGCGGTGCAGGACGGAAGCGATATTGTCTCTCACACGGTGCTGGTAGAGCATGTGATGAAGCGGAAGACCGTCGCGGATACCGATATCGGAAAAAGCTTAAAGGAATCCATCCGGGAACTGGAGGCGCTGCTTGCCGCTTACCGGGCGGGAACCATCGTTGAAAAAAACAGTACGGAATAGGACGGGCGGCAACGCTTCGGAAATGGAGAAGAACAGAATGTTTATAGGAAATCATTTATCTTCGTCAAAGGGCTATGAGGCCATGGGGAAGATGGCGCTTTCGCTGGGTGCCAATACATTTGCTTTTTTTACGAGAAATCCGAGAGGAGGAAAAGCAAAAGAAATCGATGAAAAGGACGTGGAAAAGCTGCTTTCACTGGCAGTTGAGCACGGCTTCGGAAAGCTTGTGGCGCACGCGTCCTACACGATGAATCTGTGCGCGGCAAAGGAGGAGGTCAGAAATTTTTCCCGGGAGGCGCTTGCCGACGATTTAAGGCGGATGGAATACACGCCGGGCAATTATTATAATTTCCATCCGGGCTCCCATGTGGGACAGGGCGCCGGGAAGGGTATTTCTCTGATTGCGGACGCGTTGAACGGGACTCTGACGCCGGAGCAGACGACGACGGTGCTGCTTGAGACGATGGCGGGCAAGGGCAGTGAGGTCGGACGCAGCTTTGAGGAGCTCCGGGAAATTTTAGACCGGGTGAGTCTGCAGGAAAAAATGGGGGTTTGCTTTGATACCTGCCATGTCTGGGATGCCGGCTATGATATTGTAAATGACCTTGACGGGGTGCTTGCGGAATTTGACCGGGTAATCGGATTAGACAGGCTGTATGCCGTGCACTTTAACGACAGCATGAACGGCTGCGGCTCCCATAAGGACCGCCATGCGAGAATCGGAGAGGGGCAGATCGGGCAGGAAGCGATGCGCCGCATAGCGACGCATCCGCTGCTTGCCGGAAAACCGTTTATCCTGGAAACTCCGAATGATGATGAGGGTTACGCACGCGAAATCCGCCTAATCCGTGATTGGACAGAAGGCTGACAAGGATGTCGCGTGAAATCCGAATGATCCGTAACTGGACGGAAGGTCAAAAACTTTACTTGCATTTCCGTTTTCAGTGTGCTATACTTCAAATCACATGAATGCGAAAATTGTTTTCATGCAAATATTTGCCCACCAAGTGATTGGTTAAGCCCATACGGACAGGCGGGGCAGCTGCCGATTGCGGTTTCGACCGCGTTATTGATTGAGTTAGAAGCTCAAATTTTATAAGTTGATTGCGGGAAGAGGACCCGGAAGCCTCTCATGATAGAGATATCACTTGTGAAACGGTCAATAAAGAGTAGTAATTGCAAATATTTGCCGGCAAAGATGCCAATGCGGACTCTGGAGAAATAGTTTTTGCAGAATGTACACGGATTACATAAAGTATGGCTATGATATTGTGACGATGACAAAGAACAGGTGATGAGAACAGCCTGTTCTTTTTTGTATGCTCTGGGACATCCTGCCGCTTTCCCGCAAAATGATTATAGTACGCCCCAATCGGCGGAACGGAGAAGAAGATGGAAGAAAACAGACAAATGCGCGCGCCGGTATACGAGGCACTGGAGCAACTGAAAAAAAGAAGGGTGGTTCCCTTTGACGTGCCGGGACATAAACGGGGCAGGGGGAATCCCGAGCTGGTGGAACTTCTGGGAGAGAAATGCGTCAGTCTCGACGTCAATTCCATGAAGCCGCTCGACAACCTCTGTCACCCGGTTTCGGTGATTAAAGAAGCGGAGGAGCTTGCGGCGGAGGCGTTCCGTGCGGACCATGCGTTTTTCATGGTGGGAGGAACGACCTCGTCGGTGCAGGGCATGGTGCTTTCCTGCTGTAAGGCGGGAGATAAGATTATCCTGCCGCGAAACGTTCACAAGAGTGTGATCAACGCGCTGGTGCTCTGCGGCGCCATTCCGGTTTACGTGAATCCGGAGGTTGATACACGGCTCGGCATTTCGCTCGGAATGAAGCTCTCCGAGGTGGAGAAGGCGATTGTGGAGAATCCGGGCGCGGTGGCCGTGCTGGTCAATAACCCGACCTACTACGGCATCTGCTCGGATCTGCGCGGCATCGTAAAGCTGGCTCACGAGCATGACATGCTTGTGCTTGTGGACGAGGCGCACGGGACGCACCTGTATTTCGGGGAGAACCTTCCCGTCTGCGCGATGGACGCGGGGGCGGATATGGCGTCCGTTTCCATGCACAAGTCGGGCGGCAGCCTGACGCAGAGCTCGCTGCTTTTGACCGGAAAAAATGTCAACTGGGAATATGTCAGCCAGATTATCAATCTGACGCAGACGACAAGCGCGTCATATCTTTTGATGTCAAGTCTGGATATTTCCAGAAGAAATCTGGCGCTGCGGGGAAGGGAATCGTTTGCGAAGGTCAGCGCCATGGCAGAGTATGCCAGGGAGGAAATCAATTCCGTCGGCGGCTATTACGCCTACGGGAAGGATATGATAAACGGCGGCAGCGTGTATGATTTTGACGTGACAAAGCTTTCGGTGTACACAAGGGATATCGGACTGGCGGGCATTGAGGTCTATGATCTGCTGCGTGACGAGTATGATATTCAAATCGAGCTTGGGGATATCGCCAATATTCTGGCATATATTTCCATCGGCGACCGGATGCAGGATATTGAGCGGCTGGTGGGAGCGCTTGCCGACATCAAGCGGCTGTACTCGCAGGATCCGGCGAAGATGCTGAACACCGAGTACATCAACCCGACGGTGCTCGTATCGCCGCAGGCCGCGTTTTATGCGGAAAAGAAGGCGATGCCGCTTCGGGAGACATCCGGTAAAATCTGCGGGGAATTTGTGATGTGCTATCCGCCGGGGATTCCGATTCTGGCGCCGGGTGAGATGATTACGCCGCAGATTATTGAGTATATTATTTATGCGAAGGAAAAGGGCTGCTCCATGCAGGGAACGGAGGATCCGGCGGTGGAGAGCCTGAATGTGCTTTCGGATGAGCGCCAGGTGTGGAAATAAGACAGATCAGGCGGCACCGGTGAGGAAGAAGAAAACGCCGCGGGGACGCGGGCGGCTGGGAATGGGCAGGAGGATGCGGTATGGAACTTTGGTTTTCAGACTATCAAACGGAAAAGGTGAAGGTTTCCATCAAGGTACAGAAGCAGTTATTCGGGCTGCAAACGGAATATCAGCGGATTGACGTGTTTGATTCGGATGAGTTCGGACGTTTTTTAAGCTCGGACGGCAGTATTGTATTTTCGGAAAAGGATGAGTTTGTCTATGACGAGATGATTGTGCATGTGCCGATGGCAGTACATCCGCACGTAAAAAAGGTGCTTGTCATCGGAGGCGGCGACGGCGGCGTTGCCAGAGAGCTGAGCTATTATGATGAGATAGAGCAGATTGACGTGGTGGAGCCGGACCGTGTTTTTGTCGAGGTATGCCGGGAATTTTTTCCGGACAACGCCAGGGGCTTAAGTGATGAGCGGGTGACGGTCTACTATGAGGACGGGTTGAAGTTTCTGCGGATGAAGCATGATGAATACGATTTGATTATCAATGATGCCATCGACCCGCTCGGGCATACGGCCGGACTGTTTACCAAGGAGTTTTACGGGAATTGTTTTCGGGCGCTCAAGGAGGACGGTATTATGGTGTATCAGCACGGCAGTCCGTTTTACGATGAGGACGAGGAATCCTGCCGTGTCATGCACCGGAAAGCCAGCCACAGCTTTCCGATCAGCCGTGTCTACCAGGCGCATATCCCGACCTGCTCGTCGGGGTACTGGCTGTTCGGATTTGCTTCCAAGAAATATCATCCGCTGGAGGATTTGAATCCGAAGCGCTGGAAGGAGCGCAGAATCAAGACGTGGTATTACACCACGAACCTTCACAAGGGCGCGTTCATGCTGCCGAAATATGTGGAGGACATGCTCGAGGAAGAAGAAGATCGCAAGAAATAAAGTTCAGGAGGAAAAAATCATGGGAAAACTGTTAATTATCGGCTGCGGCGGCGTTGCGGGAGTAGCGGTTCATAAATGCTGTCAGAACAGCAAAACCTTTTCGGAAATCTGCATTGCAAGCCGGACAAAAGAAAAATGCGACGCGTTGAAGGAAAAGCTTCAGAACACGACGGACACCGTCATTACCACGGCGAAGGTGGACGCTGACAATGTGGACGAGCTGACGGCTTTAATCCGGGAGTATAAGCCGGATGCCGTGCTGAATGTGGCTTTGCCGTATCAGGATTTGACGATCATGGATGCCTGCCTTGCCTGCGGCGTAGATTATATTGACACCGCGAATTACGAGCCGGAGGATACGGACGATAAGGAGTGGCGGGCGATTTATGAGAAGCGCTGTAAGGAGGAGGGCTTTACCGCCTATTTTGATTATTCCTGGCAGTGGGCTTACCGGGAGAAATTTGAAAAGGCCGGTCTGACCGCTCTGCTCGGCAGCGGCTTTGACCCGGGCGTTACCAGCGTATTTACCGCCTACGCCTTAAAGCACTATTTTGACGAGATTGAGACGATTGATATTTTAGACTGCAACGGCGGCGACCACGGCTATCCGTTTGCGACGAACTTTAATCCCGAAATTAACTTAAGGGAGGTTTCCGCGAACGGCTCCTACTGGGAGAACGGCCACTGGGTGGAGACAAAGCCGATGGAAATTAAAAGAGAATATGATTTTCCACAGGTTGGGAAAAAGGATATGTATCTTCTTCACCACGAGGAGATTGAGTCGCTGGCAAAAAATGTGCCGGGCGTGAAGCGTATCCGTTTCTTTATGACCTTCGGGCAGAGCTATCTGACGCACATGAAATGTCTGGAAAATGTCGGGATGCTTTCTACCTCTCCGATTATGTATGAGGGAAGGGAGATTGTACCGATTCAGTTTTTAAAGGCGCTGCTGCCCGACCCGGCTTCCCTGGGACCGCGCACGGTCGGAAAGACCAATATCGGCTGCATTTTTACCGGAAAGAAGGACGGAAAGGAAAAGACGATTTACATTTATAATGTCTGCGACCATCAGGAATGTTACCGGGAGGTAGGCTCTCAGGCAATTTCCTATACGACGGGCGTTCCTGCGATGATTGGCGCGGCGCTGGTTGTCGATAAGGTGTGGGATAAGGACGGTGTGTTTAACGTTGAGGAATTCGATCCAGACCCGTTTATGGATATGTTAAATGAGTACGGTCTGCCCTGGGTGGTGGACGAAAACCCGAAGACCGTGGAATAAGGAGCGTATACAGATGACATGGGACGAGCTTCCGACGCCCTGCTATGTGGTGGATGAGAAAAAATTAAAACAGAACTTAATAATTTTACAGAACCTGGAGCGTGAGACGGGTTGTCATATTCTGCTGGCGCAGAAGGCGTTTTCCATGTTTTCGCTCTATCCGCTGATCGGAGAGTATATCAGCGGGACGACGGCGAGCGGCCTCTATGAGGCGCGCCTTGGGCATGAGGAGATGGGAAAGGAGAATCACGTGTTCGCTCCGGCGTATAAGGAGGCGGACATGCGCGAACTGGTCGAAATCTGCGACCATATCGTGTTCAATTCCTTTGCCCAGTACGAGAAGCACCGGAAGACCTGCCTTCCGGGCAGGGCTGACGGAGGCCGTGTGAGTATGGGAATCCGTGTGAATCCCGAGTGCTCCACGCAGGAGGGGCATGCAATCTATGACCCCTGCGGCGCTTATTCGAGGCTCGGGGTGATTCGTTCCGAATTTCCGGAGGAACTGCCCGGGGACATCGAGGGACTTCATTTTCATACGCTCTGTGAGCAGAATGCGGACGATTTGTGCACGACGTTTCGCGCCTTTGAGAAAAAGTTCGGCAGCTACCTGCCGTCGTTAAAATGGCTCAATCTCGGCGGCGGACATCACATCACCAGACAGGATTACCGGCTGGACGAATTAAAGGAGCTGATTTCCTATATCCGAAAGACCTATGGCCTTACGGTGTATCTGGAGCCGGGGGAGGCGATTGCTTTGAATGCCGGATATCTGGTGACGGAGGTTATGGATATCGTGCATAACGGCATGGATATATTAATCCTGGATGCCTCGGCGGCGTGCCATATGCCGGACGTGCTTGAAATGCCGTACCGTCCTCCGCTTAAGGGCGGTTATCCGGCGGGTGAGGCGCCCTTTACCTGCCGGCTCTCGTCGATGACCTGTCTGGCCGGGGACGTGATAGGAGATTACAGCTTCGAGAAAATGCCGGAAATCGGCGACCGTCTGGTCTTTGAGGACATGGCGATTTATTCGATGGTGAAGAACAATACTTTTAACGGGATGCCGCTTCCGGCGATTGCGCTGCTGCGGGAGGACGGCCGCGTGGAAATCATAAAGGAGTTTGGCTATGAGGATTTTAAGGGAAGGCTGTCTTAGCGTGAAAAATGGTAACGATAAAAGCTGTCCGGCGGAGGACGGCTTTTTCATGCCGGGAGAGTTTGAGCCTCACGCGGGCTGTATCATGATTATGCCGGAGCGCCCCGGTTCCTGGAGAAACGGGGCAAGGGAGGCGCGGGCCGCGTTTGGCGAGGTCATCCGTGCCATCGCAAAGAGTGAGCCGGTATTTCTTGCGGCAGGGAAAAAATCTGTCGGTTATGCACGGGAACTGTCCGAGCAGCTTGCACAGGATGAAAAGTTAAATTCTGTTAAAATTTTTGAAATCGAAACGGATGACGCTTGGGCAAGAGATATTGCACCGACCTTTGTTGTGAAGGATGGGGCAGAGCGCACTGTGCGTGCCGTCAACTGGGAATTTAATGCCTGGGGCGGTGAGGTGGATGGACTTTACGCTTCCTGGGAGAGGGACAATGCCTTTGCCAAAGCGTTTGCCGGGCATTATGGATACGATTGCTACGACGCGTCCCCTTTTGTGCTGGAGGGAGGCTCCGTCCACAGTGACGGGGAAGGAACTTTGCTTGTCACGGAGTCCTGCCTGTGCAGCGCAGGAAGAAATCCCAAGCTTACCAGAGAGCAGATTGAGAAACGGCTGAAGGCGTTTCTGGGGGCCGAAAAGGTTTTGTGGCTGCCCCGTGGGATTTATATGGACGAGACAAATGAGCATGTGGATAATGTCTGTGCTTTTCTAAGACCCGGTGAGGTCGTGCTTGCGTGGACGGACAATGAGGCGGATCCGCAGTATCCGCTCTCGAAAGCCTGTCTGGATTATCTGGAAGCGGAGCGTGACGCGAAGGGCAGAAAAATTACGGTGCATAAGCTTCCGATTCCGAAGGTTCCGGTCTGTGTGACCGGGGAGGAGCTTTCGGGTTATGTGTTTGAGGAGGGAGAGGATGTCCGGGAGGCGGGAGAGCGCCTTGCGGCCTCCTATGTGAATTTTTATTTCTCCAACGGAGCGGTGATTCTCCCGGCGTTCGGCGGGGAAAATAAGGAGAGTGACCGGCGTGCAGCGGAGATTATGAAACGTCTCTGTCCCGAGCGGGAAATTATTCCGGTTTACGCAAGGGATATTTTAACCGGCGGCGGGAATATCCACTGTATTACACAGCAGATTCCGGCGGGGGCAAGGCGGCAGACGGACACAGAAAGGGAAAAAGGAGGAGCGCAATGCGAAAAGTGAAGGTGGCGGCAGTCCAGATGCAGTGCAGTACGGACGCGGCGGAAAATTTAAGTACGGCGGAACGGCTGGTGCGTAAAGCCGCGGCGGAGGGAGCGAATATCGTTCTTCTGCCGGAGCTGTTTGAGCGGGTGTATTTTTGTCAGGAGCGCAGATATGAGTATTATGCCTATGCAAAGACGCTTCGGGAGAGTCCGGCGGTACAGCTGGGGCAGCGCCTTGCGGCGGAACTTGGCATAGTCCTGCCGGTCAGCTTTTACGAAAAGGACGTGAACAATTTATATAATTCCATTGCCTGCGTGGATGCTGACGGAAGCATACTTGGGGTGTACCGCAAGACGCATATTCCCGACGACCACTATTATCAGGAAAAGTTTTATTTTACGCCGGGGGACACGGGATTTCGGGTGTTTTCCACCCGTTTCGGAACCATCGGCGTCGGCATCTGCTGGGATCAGTGGTTCCCCGAGACGGCGCGGAGCATGGCGCTTTTGGGAGCGGAGTTATTATTTTACCCGACCGCCATCGGCTCGGAGCCGATTTTGGAGTGCGACAGTATGCCTCACTGGAGGCGCTGCATGCAGGGACATGCCGCGGCGAATCTGATGCCGGTCATCGCGGCTAACCGCATCGGGGTCGAGTGCGTGGAGCCGTGTAGTGAGAACGGAGGGCAGAAGTCAAGTCTCTGCTTTTACGGTTCATCCTTTCTGACAGACGAGACGGGAGGGCTGATTGCGGAGGCGTCCCGGGAGAACGAGGAGCTTTTGACGGCGGAGTATGATCTGGATGAGCTTTCGGAAAAGCGTCTCGAGTGGGGACTGTTCCGTGACCGGAGACCGGAATGTTATGGCGTAATTGCGGGGAGGAAGCAGAATGTCTAAATTCAGTATCGGATTTCGGCTGGCGGCCTCACATACGGACCGGAAACGGGACAGGGGCTTGACGGATTCGGCTTCTGTGACGGCGTATGACGATATTGCCTACGCGCCGGGCGGAAGCAGCCATAAGCTGGACCTTTACGTTCCGAAAGGCACCGGGGGAAAGCTTCCGGTCATCGTCAGTGTTCACGGCGGCGGATATGTATACGGAAGCAAAAAGGTTTACCGGTATTACGGCATGTTTCTTGCGGAGCAGGGCTTTGCGGTCGTGAACTTTAATTACCGGCTTGCGCCCGAAGCCAAATTTCCGGCGCAGCTAACGGACATAAATATGGTTCTTCAGTGGATTGCAGAAAATGCGGGGCGTTATCCGCTGGATCCTGACCGGATATTTTTCGTCGGTGATTCCGCGGGGGCGCAGCTTGCGGCGCATTACTGCGCAATCTATTCCAATCCGGCGTTTGCGGTGAAGTTTCCGTTTTCCGTGCCGAAGGGAATCCGTATTCGGGCGGCGGCATTCAACTGCGGTATGTATGACATATCGGCGGAGGGAAGAAAAGAACTGCTGCGGATTCAGGAAAAAGTCGGTATGGACGCGTCCCCTGTGTTTGATGATTATCTCGGAAAAAATAAGGAGGCGTTGGAGGAGCAGCTTGCGTTTGTACCGCAGATTACTTCCGATTTTCCGCCTTCCTTTATTATGACGTCGCAGTATGATTTTCTGCGGGAGGCGGCGGAGCCGATGAAGGAGCTGTTAGAGCAAAGAGGCGTGACTGCGGAGTACCGCCTTTACGGGGAGAAAGGCCAGAAATATATGGGACATGTCTTTCATGTCAACATGCATTTGGAGGAGGCAAAGGAGTGCAACCGCGAGGAGTGCGCGTTTTTCCGACGGTTTTGCAGCGCCGGATGATAAGATTTATTTTTTATAATGAAATGAAAAAATCGCCCGGAAGGAGTTCATCCGTTCCGGGCGAATGTATTTACAGAAGTGAAATGCCGTGTTCGGCGCAGACATTTGCGGTTTCCTCGGGCCACAGGGAGGACTGTACCTCGCCGATGTGCGCCTTGCGCAGGAAAAACATGCAGATTCTGGACTGCCCGATACCGCCGCCGATGGTATACGGAAGTTCCTCATTTATGATGGATTTCTGGAAAGGAAGGGCGGCACGCTCCTCGCAGCCGGATTTTTTAAGCTGGGAAAGCAGGGCGTCCTTGTCGACGCGGATTCCCATGGAGGAAATCTCAAGCGCAATGTCGAGCACCGGATAATAAACGACGATGTCGGCGTTTAAAGACCAGTCATCGTAGTCCGGAGCGCGCCCGTCGTGCGGTTCTCCGTTTTCCAGTACATCTCCGATTTGCATGATACATACGGCTCCCTTTGCCTTGGCGATGTAATATTCCCGTTCCTTTGGCGTATTATCCGGGAACATTTCCAAAAGCTCCTGGGAGGTGATAAAGAATATATCATGCGGCAGGATTTCTTCTATGTAATCATATTGGATTGACATGTATTTTTCCGTCTTGCGCAGACAGTTATAAACCGTTGTCACGGTTTCCTTTAAGGTATCGAGCGTCCGTTCCTCTTTGCGGATAATCTTTTCCCAATCCCACTGGTCTACAAAAATGGAGTGGATATTGTCGGTCGTCTCGTCGCGGCGGATGGCGTTCATATCGGTGTAAAGCCCTTCGTCGTAGGAAAAGCCGTATTTTTTCAGGGCGTAGCGCTTCCATTTTGCAAGGGACTGTACAACCTCCGCCTCCCTGCCGTTCTGCTCTTTGATATCAAACGTAACCGGGCGCTCCACACCGTTGAGATTGTCGTTAAGGCCCGAGGTCGGATCCACAAATAAAGGTGCGGATACACGTGATAAATTCAGGCGCAGTGCAAGCAGATTCTGGAAAAAATCCTTGACTGTCTTAATGGCAATCTGCGTGTCATGTAAATTCAATTCGGAATGATAATCTTTTGGAATCATGATATTGTCCATTGTAGTTCTCCTCTCTGGCGTAAGCGGGAAAACCTCTGTCCGCCGCCTGACACCAATCTGTTTTATTATAGCACACGCCGGTGCATTTTCAAGAAAAGAATACGATTTTGGCGCTTCAAAAATCAATTTTGGGGGACGCAGGGAAGGATATATTGACGAAAAAATCGAGAGCACGTATAATAAAAAAGAATTGTCCGGCAGGCAGCGGCATCAAAGACGCGCGTCCGTGGAGGAACAAGATGGAATTTACACATGAGGTTCATACCTTTGGACCTGTTTACGATAAAAATTCAAAAATATTGATACTCGGTTCGTTTCCCTCTGTCAAGTCAAGGGAAAATCAGTTTTACTACGGACATCCCCAGAATCGTTTCTGGCGGGTAATCGCTGCAATCTGCAATGAGACGCTCCCGGAGACGGTGGAAGAAAAAAAGAGTTTGCTGCAAAGGCACCGCATCGCGCTCTGGGATGTCATTGCATCCTGTGATATTGCGGGCTCCTCTGATAGCTCAATCAAAAACGTGACGGCAAACAATATGGATGTGATTTTTCAGAAGGCCGATATCAGGGCTGTTTTTGCCAACGGAGATAAAGCATATCGGTTGTATCAAAAATATTGCGCCGGGGAAGGGCAGCCTCCGCTGATTCGTCTTCCATCCACAAGTCCGGCAAACGCAGCCTGGAAGTGGGAGCGGCTTTTGGAGGCGTGGAGCACGTCTGTCGGGCAGAAGTTGAATGAATCATAGAACGGCCAATGGAGTATAGAGAATGAGAAAAGATGAAATGACGACAACAGACCTGCTGCTGGAAGCGGTGGGAATCGTAGCTGCGTTTGTATACCTCGGGCTGCAGATTTATTATGGGATTATATACGGGGCAGAGCTGATTTCCATTCTGATGAACGGAGTTATGCTGATTTTGGTTTATGTGGGACTGACGCTGCTGTGCTTTTACCCGGAAAAGGTCAACGGGCTGACGAAGGAGGCCTGTACCGGGAAGGTCAGAATATATACCATTCATATGGTGAGGGCCGTGAAGCTTATTTTTGTCATCAGCCTTTTGTTTACCAGTATCTGTGATGTGATGGGTATTCAGTTGAACGGGGGTTACAGTCTGGTTGCTGTGGCACTGATTGTCGCGGTTACGGTGTTTTATGAGGTCAAAATCATCCGTCTTTTGCGGAAGCGGTGAGCGGAATTTGGATATATTTTGCCAGGCAAGCAAGGAGGAATTATGAGAACAAATCATATAAATATGGATGATTTCTATACTTCTTAATGATACATACATGGTAGGCAATAAGCAAAAACAGCACACCTCGGAGGCTGTCCCTGGAGGGAGCGGCAGCACTGCGGATGCGGTAACAGCGGATATATCAGAATCTGGAAAAAGTAAATATATGATGTTTACGGAAATGAATGTCAATATCACTGCGGGAAAGGCATACTGGGGAGCCGCCGGACTTTCCTCTGTCTCATCGGAAGCGTTTGCCGTAGAATCCATGAACAAGTGGAATGTGTTTGACAAATATCTTTCTTCCGTTGGATATTATGAGGGGAAAAGCGAGGCAGAGATATCCAATCTGAGAGATACAATGGAAAATGTGCTGTTG
This sequence comes from uncultured Roseburia sp., assembly GCA_944380515.1. Taxonomy (GTDB): domain Bacteria; phylum Bacillota; class Clostridia; order Lachnospirales; family Lachnospiraceae; genus Roseburia. Next base: position 7,699 of record CALWHT010000041.1, on the reverse strand, counting down.
CGGAGTTCCTGCGGAATTGATTTTGCGACCGGGAAAGTTGAGGGGTATTCCTTTTTCTCCGGCGGAGATCCATCAAAGGAATTGTATTCGTATGAAGCGCAATTGGAGTTGGAGTCTTCTGCCGCTGCTTTACTGTATTTTTCAAATAAGAACTTGTCCGGAGAACAGAAAGAGCAGTTTGATTATCTCATCCATAAATATTATGATTATACATCAGGTATTATCAATGGGTATCAGTCAGCGGAGGAGAGGCTTTATGCAGCGATTGCAAACGGAAAACAAGTATCGGATGATGAACTCAGGGCCGCAGGCGCAAGTAATGCGCAGATAGCGGAACGAAAGAAGAATGCATATATTGGCGGAATCGTTCATTCAGAGGAGGAACAGGAGATTTACAAAAAGACACTGAGAAGTTTATTTTTTAATATGACGCAATCCAATCAAAAAAGCATCATGGCGTTGGTAAAGGAAACCGTTGCAAAATATGCAACGAAAAACAGTGATGATGCAGAGCTGCTTGAATATGTGAAGAATAAGTCAGAAGCAGTATTTGCACATATCAGCAGCTATTGGAAGCAGATAATGCGTTTGGGCTGATTTTATCATTGTGCCATTTCACGGTAAAGGTGCTCTCCGATAACGGTGAGCACCTTTGTTATCCGCGTTCCTTTACAAACTGCTCTATGAGATGTTCTACATCTTCGGTACAGGCGCCGCAGACAGTGGCAGCTCCTGTTGCCTCCTGAACCTCCTTAAGCGTAGAAGCACCGGCATAGACGGCATCTTTAATCATACCATTTGTTACATTCATACAATTACATACTACTTTATCAAGATTCATAGCGTACCTTCCTTTCAAAAACAGGATGTGCAGGCAGGCACGGTTTTATACGATTCTCTCATATTGCTTCGAAAAACAAAAGATGTTATTATCCCGGTAAGGAGTCATGATAGATGGGTATAGAAAAGAAGAATATTCTTATGACACGGATGATACCTATCCCGGTTACCTGGCGATTTATGAAGCTGTTTTTCAAAATCAGGGCGACAGCTTTGAACCCGATTATAATGCGAAAGGATCTTTGTGTGTCCGGTTGCATGAGGATGATGAGAGCGTCGGGTTTCTGATTTATGACCGCAATTCCCAAAATGGTGCATGTGCCATTTATGTGTATTCCGAGTCAGAAAAGGCGGAGGACGGTTCCTGGTCTCAGGGGGGGATGCAGTCATTTTGGATATGTATGCTTATGTATGCTTATGTATGCTTATGTGTATGATACCGGGGAGGTGATTGACAGCGGGAGAAAAGCCTGGTCGGATATGGGAAGCAGTGAGTATCGGGAAGTGACCGGAGAGTGAAGGGGGATGGGGGTCTGATTTCACGAGATTAAGATTCATTGACCAACTGGAATACAATGGTTTTACATAAAAGAGACTGTTTTAAGGGCGTTTATGATTTTCTGCTTTTTATATATTCTGTTCACCACATTTCCGTAGAACGAATAAGCGAGGTCAGACATGCGGCAGGCTGAACATGTAAAACTGACGGATTGTCCTGTGCCGAAGATTCGCTCCGACTGGGTGCTTGTGCAGGTAAAGGCCTTTGGCCTGAACCATTCCGAGCAGATTTTCCGTCTCAGTGAAATATGGGCGGTATACTATAAATAGGTTGTTGTACTTGCAGACTCGAGTGACAGGGCGGAGGATTTTGCAGTGCAAAGAGAGAAATGTGGTGGATTTGAACAGAAGATTTTTGGAGTGGTAATGAATAATGCAATTAACAATTGATGCACATTATTATAACAAATTGGACATTGAAGGGTTTTCACAGATGATGAAGAATCCTTCTTACTGCTATAAGTTTTATTGGCTGGAAGCCATTGTGCAGCTCATTTCTGAAAATAGAACCGAAGCTACTTATGATGAAATCATAGATGAAATGATTTCAAATGCGTGGTATTCGGTTCTTGAATTTCATATTCATTTAAGCGGCGTTTGGGGTACTGGAGGAATCAAAGATAACCTGGAGAGAGCTGTGACTAAACTTAAGGAATTAAGTGACTTACCGGCAAATGCATCGAAAGTGGAGATAAAAAATGTAATCAAACAGTATGATAAGCAGATCCATGCAGAAAAGCAGGCAATGACCCTTAATGTGCCATACAAGGCACTATCAGGGTTTGCAAATAAGACAGGCGATAAAATTAGTTTAGATAGTAGTGCGGGCAGAATGATAGCTTATTATAATAAATTAAGCGCAAATGATATTTTGCTGCCCTATACATTTGGAACCGAGAATGGCTTAAATAGAAAACTTTCATTTAGTGATGCGTGGATTCAGATGATTAAAGACAACACTGTGTCGATTTTGGGTTGGATTCAGTGCGAAAAAGTGAAATGGCTGCAAAATAATAATCCGGAAGTTCCGGGGTTGATATATAAGCTTGCGCCGTTGGATGAAAAGATGCGTAAATTATCCCATGTGCGTAAGTTGTGGGATGGGATATTAGCTATGCGCAGCGTAGTGGATGTATTTACAGATGAGCCTATTGATAAGATGAAGTATGATTTGGATCACTTTATTCCATGGTCGTTTGTGATGAATGATGAACTTTGGAATTTGATGCCGATGGATTCGTCATTGAATTCTTCTAAAAATAATAGATTGCCGGACTGGAATGATTTTTTTATGCGGTTTGCGAAGAATCAGTATATAATGTATGAAATGATTTATGAAATAGAAGGTATCCGAAAGTTATACGAAGCCTGTTACAGAGACAATTTACATTCTATTTGGGCGAACAAGGAATTATATTGTAAAGGTAATTCGGATATAGAGTTTTATGGAATTTTGGAGAAGAATATGCGTCCAATATATGATTCAGCAAGAAGACAAGGCTATGATGTGTGGGATAAGAGGCTTGCAGTATAAAGTATTTTAAATGATAAGAGGTAGTTGGGATGACGGATGAGAAAATAGTGGAATTGCAAGATGGATTTCACACGGCTTTTATCAATAGTACATTTAACTCTAATTTAGCGTACAGACCGCAATTTGTGTACAATGACAATAAGAATGGTCAGAAAGTATTTTCTGCGATTGAAGATGAATTGTTAAGATGCGATAGCTTTACAATCAGTGTTGCTTTTATAACAAGGGGCGGAATTACACCGCTTTTGCAAACCTTACAGGAGTTAGAGAGAAAAGGCGTGCACGGTAGAATATTAACTACAGATTATCTCAGCTTCAGTGATCCGGTAGCATTAGATACAATTGCGAGTCTTTCCAACATTGAGCTTCGTATGTATCAGACTGAACGAGCTGGAAATGGCTTTCATACGAAGGGATATATTTTTCAAAAGGGTGAAGAATATAGGTTTATTATCGGTAGTTCTAATTTGACGCAGGATGCATTAACCCGAAATATGGAATGGAATACGAAGTTGGTATCTACAAGTCGGGGAGAGATGGTAAATTCAGTTCTTGGTGAATTTGAAAAGCTTTGGAATGCAACTGAATATACCAAGAGCTATGCAGAGTTTATTGAGGAATATCGAAGAAAATATGAAGAGAAGCAGCTGTTTCATAAAATGGTTTTAGAACAGAAACGGATTGCAAAGAATGAGACGATTCCATCGGTGGAAGCATATAAGCTGCAGCCTAATTCGATGCAAAGAACCTTTATTTATAACCTGTTAGAGCTTAGGAAAAAAGGGATAGATAAAGCATTATTGATTTCTGCAACTGGTACAGGAAAAACATATGCTTCTGCTTTTGCTATGAGAGAGCTTGGATTTAAACGGGTTTTGTTTTTGGTGCATCGAAATCAGATAGCAAAGCAGGCAAAGGAATCTTTTGAGAGAGTATTCGGAAGCAGAATTAGTACAGGTTTAGTATCTGGAATAAAGCATGATTATGAGGCAGACTTTGTGTTTGCAACAGTTCAGACATTAAGTAAGCAAGAAAATTTGGAGAGATTTCCAAAGGATTATTTTGATGCGTGTATTTATGATGAGGCGCATCATACAAGTGCGGAAAGTTACAAAAGAATAATGGACTACTTTACGCCAGAATTCACGTTAGGAATGACAGCTACACCGGATAAGTGTGATGATAATATAGAAGGCCGCAATATTTATGAAATTTTTGACCATAATATTGCATACGAGATTCGATTACAACAGGCAATGGAAGAAGATTTGCTGTGTCCATTTCACTATTTTGGCATTACAGATTTAGCAATGATTTCTGATGAAGGGAACACCAGAGAAGAACAGTTGGAAAATTTCAGATATCTGACAAGTGATGACCGTGTGAAATATGTTATGGAACAGGCTGAATACTTTGGATATTCGGGGAAGCGTGTAAAAGGCTTGATTTTCTGCAACAGAATAAATGAAGCAAGAGAACTTTCCAGGAAGTTTAATGAGCAAGGTTGGAGAACAATTGCATTAAGCGGTGCTGATTCCGAAGATGTAAGAGCAGGTGCAATTGAGCGATTAACAATGGACGTACAGTCTGAGAAAGATGATTATTTGGATTATATTATAACGGTCGATATTTTCTCAGAAGGAACAGATATTGTAGAAGTGAATCAGGTTATCATGCTTCGTCCAACGCAGTCGCCAATTGTATTTATTCAGCAATTAGGGCGAGGTCTTAGAAAAGCAGCGAAAAAAGAATATGTTGTAATTCTTGATTTCATTGGTAATTATAAGAACAACTTTATGATTCCGATTGCATTGTCCGGAGATCGTAGTTATAACAAAGATAATGTTCGAAGATATCTTATGGAAGGTGGACGCGTAATTCCAGGTGCAAGTACTATTCACTTTGATGCAATAAGTAAAAAGCGTATTTTTGCGGCAGTCGATAATGCAAACTTTAGTGATATTAAGCTTATTAAAGAAAATTACACAAACCTTAAAAATAAGCTTGGAAGAATTCCAAGACTAAAAGATTTTGATGATTATGGTGAGATGGATGTTCTCCGTATTTTTGATAACAACAGCTTGGGTTCCTATTATAAATTTCTTGTGAAGTATGAAAAGGAATACGAAATAAGATTAGAACCGGAAGAAGAAAAGGTGATTGAGTTTGTATCTAAGAAGCTTGCCAGTGGCAAACGAATTCAAGAACTAAAACTTCTAAATAGAATGCTTACATATGCACATAGATTGTTATTGTTTGCTGGTTTAAAGGAGGAACTCAGAGCAGATTATGGTATACAGATGAGTGAGGACCAGAAGAAAAATATTATTAATATTATGACAAATGAATTTCCGGCGGGCGCCAGTAAAAATACATATGCAGAGTGCATTTTTATTGAAAAAGATGAAGGGGCCGGAACAGACTACCATGTTTCAAAATCTTTTGAGAAAATGTTGGCTAATAGGAATTTCTATGGGATTTTGAGGGAACTTATTGAGTTTGGTATAAGTCGATATGAACGAGATTTTTCTGATACTTATAAGGAAACAGATTTTGTATTGTATCAGAAGTATACATATGAGGACGCTTGCCGACTGTTGAATTGGGAAACAAACGAAGTCCCGTTAAATATTGGCGGATATAAGTTTGACAAGAAAACAAAGACGTTTCCTGTGTTTATAAACTATGACAAGTCAGAGGATATTAGTGAAACTACCAAATATGAAGACCACTTTACGAGCAGCAGTAGTCTGATTGCAATATCAAAATCCGGCAGAACCATATCTTCTGAAGATGTACAGAACTTTTTACACGCAGGGGAACGTGGAATACAAGTTCATTTGTTTGTAAGAAAAAATAAGGACGATAAAATTTCAAAAGAGTTTTATTATCTCGGACATATGCAAGCAAGTGGCAAGGTGAGAGAATTCATTATGCCAAATACAAACAAAACAGCTGTTGAAATTGAATGGTTGTTGGATGTTCCGGTACGAGAAGATTTATATGAATATATTGTAAATGAGTAGGAGTGCAACATGAAAACAATACGAGTGGTGGCAGCTATAATGAAAGCAGAAAATGAAAATGGTGAACCTGTTATATTTGCGACACAAAGAGGTTATGGAGATTTTAAAGGAGGATGGGAGTTTCCAGGAGGAAAGATAGAGGAAGGAGAAACACCACAGAAAGCCCTTAAACGTGAGATTATGGAAGAATTAGATACAGAAATAACAGTTGGAGAATTAATAGATAAGATTGAATATGATTATCCAACTTTCCATCTTTCTATGGATTGTTTTTGGGCAGAGATTGTGTCGGGTAATTTGGTTCTAAAGGAGCATGAAGCGGCAAAGTGGTTAACAAAGGATCAACTTGACTCGGTGGAATGGTTACCAGCAGATATTACATTAGTTGATACAATTAGAGGCAATATGTAATATACGATATAAGGAAAAATAATCTTATTTATCTGCCATGGCAGGAGTCAGAGAGTGAATATGCAAGAATCAAAAGAGAGGTGGTTTGGGTGAAGTTCTGCATTGCTTTATCTGGAATAGTTAAATAGATATTATTTAATTTACAGATTGGAAAATTCTGTTCCATTGCCTGTGGTGCAAAATTTCTCTTCAACAGTGCTAATCATACGTTATCTTCATTGTCTACTTATCCATTCCCATTATTTTTTGAGGAATGGGGATTAGAAAAGAAAGACATAACGAATGTAGAGGAATTTGTGGTGGAGTACACTAATGAGCTTGATGTGACAAAAATCATAAAATCGAGGTCAAGTTTATGGAATACGGATTGAACAAAAACGGTATTGAATATGTGTTGGTTGGAGATTACTACATCCCGGATCTTCCCCAATGAGGAACAAGCCATCGGAAAATACGGGTGTATGCACCGTGAATATTTAAAAGAAAATAATCCGATGATGTATGATGAGCTTGTACTGTCGAAACAACTTTTTTCACATCTGTATGAAGTGCAGGAGATAGCGGAGAAAAGAATTATAAAGAAGAAAAGCTTTCGATTGACAGTTTGACGGCAAAAACATGAAACAGGAAAATGAGAAATATTTAATTTATTGCCGGTAATGTGATATACTATAACGTAGATTAGTGTAGTATTTTGATTCGATTTATAACGGAGGGAAGCAGATGCGATACCTTTCAGTTAATGAAATAGCAAAGAAATGGAATATCTCGGAACGCAGTGTGAGAAATTATTGTGCTCACGGGCGTGTGCAGGGTGCTTTTCTTACCGGAAAGACTTGGAATATTCCGGAAAACACCGAAAAACCGGAGCGCTCCAACAAAAAGAAAGAACATCCGATTACATTGCTGGATATTTTGCAAGAACAAAAAGCAAGCAAATACTCCGGCGGCATTTACCATAAGACACAGATTGATTTAACGTACAACTCAAACCATATTGAGGGAAACCGTCTGACTATAATGGTCTCATAAATTAAGACATTTTTTCGGACAGTTTTTAATGAATCTGATATACTAAAATCAATACGAAAGAGAGGATTCATTACTATGTCCAGACAAAGAAGAAGTTTTAGCGCCAAATTTAAATCAGATCTTGTTATTGAGCTGTTAAAGGGAGAGAAAGATCTCAATACCCTTGCAGCAGAAAATAACATCCAGCCAAACCTGTTGCGGAACTGGAAAAAAGAGTTTCTTAACAATGCTTTCCTTGTGTTCGATGACAAGCGTGAGGAAAACCTCAAAGAAAAACTTGCCGAAGAACGGAAAGAGA
>CALWHT010000040.1 GCA_944380515.1 uncultured Roseburia sp. | reverse complement strand
ACGCGAGTGTCGCAGACGTGGCGATGATACAGATGCAGGATATTATGAAGCTCGGGAACGAGGCCAGGATGAATGTACCTTCCACCGTCGGAAGCAACTGGAGATGGCGGATTGGGACAGACGGTCTTGGTGAGGAGCGCAGGGCATGGATTCGGACGCTGGCGTCCGTGTACCGCAGATAGTGCGGGAAGATACCCGGGTATCTTCTTTATAAGAAGTATTACTTCTTATAAAAGCTTTGTTCATTTGTTATAAAATGCATACCGCATTTTATAGATAGAATTTTTAAAAGAGAAAAGGAGAGGAAACATGAAAAAGAAAGCAGTATCATTATTCATGGCAGCGGCTATGGCGGCAGGATTGCTTGCAGGCTGCGGAAACAATGCAGCAAATGCAAGCGGCGGAAACGACGCGGCAGCGAACAACGCTGCAACGGACGATGCGGCAGCAGACAACGCGGCAGACGGAACAGAGGCAGCATCCGGCGATGCGGCGGCAGAGGAAGAAGCATGGTCCGGTACCATTACGGTATGGAGCCCGCAGGAGGATCAGGACACCGGCTGGCTTTCCCAGCAGTGTGAAGCGTTTGCGGCAGAGCATCCGAACTGGGATATTACGTTTGAGTATGGCGTATGTGCAGAGGGAGATGCAAAAGCAACTGTTACGACAGATGTTGAGGGTTCTGCGGATGTATATATGCTGGCAAACGACAATATTCCTGACCTGGTAGCTGCAAACGCGCTTGCAGAGCTTGGCGGAAGCTATCTGGATTACGTGACTGGAACAAACTCCGAATCCATCGTTGCATCCGTTACATACAACGACGCGGTTGTGGCTTTCCCGTTCACCTCGAATACATGGTTTATGTACTATGACAAGAGCGTATTCTCTGAGGAGGATATCCAGAGCTTTGATACCATGTTAGAGAAAGGAAAGGTTTCCTTCCCGTTAAATAACTCCTGGTATATTCAGGCTTTCTATGTAGCAAACGGCTGTACACTGTTCGGTGACGGTACCGACGCGGCTGCAGGCATTGACTTCTCCGGTGATAAGGCGGTTGCAGTGACCGATTACCTGGTAGATTTGGCAGCAAACCCGAACTTCATCAATGACAAAGACGGTTCCGGTATCGCAGGTCTTCGTGACGGAAGCGTAAACGCAATCTTCTCCGGTACCTGGGATGCAGAGGCAGTCAAAGAGGCGCTTGGCGACAATATGGGCGTAGCAGCTCTTCCGAAGGTAAATATCGGCGGTACAGAAGGACAGATGAAATCCTTTATGGGCTCTAAGGCAATCGGTGTAAATCCGAACGCAGAGAACATGCAGGTGGCAATGTCTCTGGCAGCATACCTTGCAGGCGAGGAAGCACAGACCGCTCATTATGAGATGAGAAATATCCTTCCGACCAACACCAACATCAGCATTCCGGACGATGAAATCGCTACGGCAGTTACCAAGGTTATGACGGATACCTCCATCATGCAGCCGTTAGTAACGGAAATGGGCAACTACTGGTCACCGGCAGAGAATATGGGTAATGCAATTATCTCCGGTGAGGTAACACATGACAATGCGGCGGAAAGAACCGAAGAAATGAATACGGCAATGAATACAGACCTTGCACAGTAAGCAGCTCTGTTTCTAAGCGGGAGACTGGAAAAGACGCGTCGTCCCGGGGCCCTTCCATAAGGCCCGGGCGGCGCAATAAGTCTTGTTTTGCGGAAAAATTGCGCCGTAAGGCATCTGGAAGAGAATGATTATCCTGAAATTAAAAGGAGGCCCATAGCGTGAAAAAGGGTGGTACGAAAAGAGTAAAGGAATTTGTGGAACCATATACGGTGGTGGGTGCGCTCACAAAAGGAAATGCAATAACCAAAATTTCCCTGTTGATTATGGGCTTTGGTAATATTGCACATAAGCAGATTGTGAAAGGAATTATGTTCCTTGCCATAGAAGCATTATACATTTGGTTTATGGCGGTATCCGGTATCTATAATTTGTCGATGCTCCCGTCCCTTGGCTGGAGAGAGCAGGAAAAGGTATGGAATGAGCAGAAAAGTATTTATGAGTATACGGCGGGCGATCAGTCCGTGCTGATTCTTTTGTACGGCGTGGCAACGATTTTCCTGACATTTATGTTTATTATCGTCTGGAGGGATGCCGTAAAAAGCTCATATAAAGCGGAGGTGCTTGCCCGGCAGGGAAAACACTTAAATACATTTAAAGAAGACATCAAGAGTTTGTTCAATCAAAATTTACATAAATTATTATTGGCGGCTCCGATTATGGGTGTTTTGATCTTCACCATATTGCCGCTGCTTTACAATATTTCCATGGCCTTCACCAATTACAGCAAGGTGGATGAGCATCTTGTCCTGTTTGACTGGGTAGGCCTGGACAATTTCAAAAAGATTTTGGATTTTGGAGACAGTATCGGAAAGCAGTTTTATTCCGTATTGGGCTGGACGCTCATCTGGGCAGTTCTGGCGACGGCGTTAAACTATATTTTCGGTATGATTCTCGCAATTATCATCAACCGGAAGGAAACGCACGGCAAGGCATTCTGGAGATTTTGCTTCGTGCTTTCGATTGCGGTTCCTCAGTTTGTTTCCCTGCTGATTATGAGAAGCATGCTGCAGCAGACCGGTATTGTGAATACCCTGCTGTTAAAGTACGGGCTGATTGACACGGCGCTTCCGTTCTTTACCAACGCTACCTGGGCGCGGGCGACGGTCATTATCATCAATCTCTGGGTTGGTATTCCCTATACGCTGCTTCAGGTGACCGGTATTTTGCAGAATATTCCGGCAGAGCTTTATGAGGCGGCAAAAATTGACGGAGCAAACGCGGTGCAGACCTTTTTTAAGATTACGCTGCCCTACATGCTCTTTGTAATGACGCCGTATCTGATCACGCAGTTTACGGGAAATATCAATAACTTTAATGTTATCTACCTGTTATCGGGAGGAAACCCGACGCCGGTGGATGCGACGGCAGGAAAGACCGACCTTTTGGTTACCTGGCTCTATAAGCTTACGGTTGATAAGAACTACTATAACCTGGGCGCCGTTATCGGTATTATGACCTTTGTTGTCCTTGCCATTGTCGCTCTGATTACTTATCGGAACACGACATCCTATAAAGATGAGGAGGGATTCATGTAATGAGCAATGTAAATAATGCCGCCGTTTCAGGCGCAAAAGTACGGAAAAAAGTAGTGAATGTCATCGTCCATATTTTTCTGGCAATTTTGGCGTTTATCTGGGTACTGCCGATTTTCTGGGTTGTTTTGACGAGCTTCCGCGGGGAGAAGGGCTCCTATGTGACAACGTTTTTCCCCAAGACCTACACCCTTGACAACTATGTCAAATTATTTACCGATACAAGTATTCTGAACTTTCCTCAAATGTTTTTGAATACGTTTGTGATTGCGATTTTTACCTGTATCATATCAACGGTGTTTGTGCTTTCCGTATCTTATACCATGTCGAGAATGAGGTTTAAGATGCGTAAGCCTTATATGAACATTGCCATGATTTTAGGCTTGTTTCCATCCTTTATGTCCATGATTGCCGTATACTATATTTTAAAGGCACTCGGACTGGCGGAGGGCTCGATGATCCGGGTTGCCCTGATTATCGTATTCTCGGCAGGCTCCGGCGTCGGGTTTTATGTGGCGAAGGGATTCTTTGATACGATTCCGAAATCGCTCGATGAGGCGGCGATTATCGACGGGGCCACACGCTGGCAGGTATTTACCAAGATTACGGTTCCGTTAAGTAAGCCGATTATCGTGTATACGATTTTAACTTCATTCATGGGACCGTGGGTTGACTTTATCTTTGCAAAGGTTATCTGCCGCGCGGACGCGCAGTATTATACGGTTTCCATCGGACTGTGGAGAATGCTGGAAAAAGAATATATTGACAGCTGGTACACCTGCTTCGCGGCGGGAGCGGTGGTTGTGTCAATTCCGATTGCCATTCTGTTCCTGATTACACAGAAATTCTATGTAGAAGGCATGAGCGGAGCGGTCAAGGGCTGACATGATTTTTTAAAAGGGCAGAGACTTTACGGTTTCTGTCCTTTTGTGTATATTATTTAATAGAAGAAACGGAGGGATTTTGATGAAAAAAAGAATGTTGGCCGCTGTGATGGCGGGAACGCTGCTTTTGTCCGCTGCGGGATGCGGGGAGAATGCTTCAGCCGCGGGAGAAAACGGGGCAGATGCAGGTACAAAGCTGGCTGCGGGAACGGAGAGCGGCGAAGGGGAGACCGCAGGGCAGCAGATTTCCGCCCTGACGCTGATGCAGGAGGTCAATACCGCACAGCAGCAGGTGATTGACGACAATTATCGAACCTGGTATGAGGTTTTTGTGTACAGCTTTTATGACAGTGACGGGGACGGCGTCGGGGATCTGAACGGGCTGACGGAAAAGCTTGATTATATCAATGACGGAGACCCGGAGACGGATACTGATCTGGGCTGCAACGGAATTTGGCTGATGCCGATTATGCCCTCGACGACCTATCACAAATATGATGTGACGGATTACTGCGATATTGATGAGGAATACGGGAATCTGGAGGACTTTCAGACCTTTCTGGACGCCTGCCACGAGAGGGGCATCAACGTGATCATCGACCTTGTGATGAATCATTCCTCCTCACAGCACACCTGGTTTCAGACAGCGGCGGAATACTTAAAGGAGCTTCCGGAGGGAGCGGAGCCGGATACGGCGGAATGTCCGTATGTGGATTACTATTATTTTTCCAGGGAGCAGCAAAACGGCTACAGTCCGCTTGAGGGGACCGATTGGTATTATGAGGCCCGGTTCTGGAGCGAGATGCCTGATTTAAATCTCGGAAACGAGGCGGTGCGGGCCGAGTTTGAGGAAATCGTGGATTTCTGGCTGGAGCTGGGCGTGGACGGATTCCGTCTGGATGCGGCGAAGGAATATTACAGCGGCAGCGTGGACGCCAATATAGAGGTGCTTTCCTGGTTTAATGATATGGTGAAATCCAAAAAGGAGGACGCATATATCGTTGCCGAGGTGTGGACTGATCTGACGACCTATGCGAGATATTATGAGAGCGGAATAGACAGCTGCTTTGATTTTGCCTTTGCCGACAGTACCGGAGTGATCGCGAGTACGTTAAAGGGAGGCTCGGCGTCTTCCTACGGAAACGCACTGCTCAATTTGCAGGAAACGCTTTCGCAGTACAGCGACACCTATATCGACGCACCGTTTTATACCAATCACGATATGGCGCGCAGTGCGGGCTACTATTCGGGCGACGACAGCGAAAAGCAGACAAAGCTGGCGCAGGCCATGAATCTTTTGATGACGGGCAGCTCGTTCCTCTATTACGGGGAGGAGCTCGGCATGAAGGGCTCGGGCAAGGATGAAAATAAACGTGCTCCGATGTACTGGAGTACGGATGAAACGGCGGAAGGTATGTGCCGCGGGCCGCTTGATATGGATGAGGTAAAAATGAAATACGGCTCTTATGAGGAGCAGCAGGCGGACGGCAATTCCATCTATCAGTTTGTGAAGGAAACCATTAAGCTGCGAAATATGTATCCGGAGCTTGCGCGCGGTACGGTGACGCCCCAGGAGGAAATTTCGAATGACGCGGTCTGCGCTGTGAAAAAGACGTATGCCGGTTCGGAGGTGCTTCTTATTTACAATATTTCCGGGGAAAGCAGTACAGTGGATTTATCCGGCGTTACCGTAAACGGAAACAGCGGTGAAGCGCTTACGCTTGGCGGCGTGCTGCTGACGGGAACGGAAGGTGCGGATTTATCCGGAGGAACGCTTACGATGCCCGCATATTCGGCAGCAGTCCTGAAATAAAAATCCTTATGTCAAAGCTGCGCACAGGAAAAAATGTGCACAGCCGGGCGTACAATAAAACGGCGTATACGGTTTCGGCGGCAATCGCCGCCAACCGCATACGCCGTTTCATAATTCAGCAGGAATTCCGCAAATTCTCCGCTCACGTCCTGCTTTTCGGACTGATAAAAAATGCCGAAATAGCAGGTGTCATAGTAATTGTATTTCTGTATCCATTCATTGTCGGAAAGCCGGACGGCGCAGGGATAAGGATCCGTTGCCCCCTCCTCCGTCGAGTAAACCAGACAGTCCTCGTATTTGGCGAGCGTTTCCTCCGAGAGTACGGTCCGAAGGTCGATGAGCGCCCCTGCCTCGGCATAATCCAAAAACACTTCTCCCGTTCCGAAAAATAAATCCTGCCCGCCGGCTGCCACCATCATCGTAAGCACCTGATAGTCGTTGTAGGTCATGGTGTATTCCTGGTTTTCGGGAAAATTGAGCGAGGCATTGAGGGAAATCGGATTGTCCTTTAAATCGTAGCCCCCTGCTTCCAGAAATTCGTCAAAGCCGCCGGCATCGGCGCTCATACTGTCATTGACATTGATCATAATGACATTTAACAGCGGGTCCCGGTAGGTGGCATAGTGATAAATCAGATATATCACAAAAGCGGCCACAAGAACCACGACAAGGATGCGCAGGCGGTAATAATCCCAGATGTACTGCACCTTTGCTTTTCCGGAAAGGGCTTTAAAATCGGTCTTTTTTTCCATGAGAGTCTCCATTCTGTTTCTGTTCTTTCGTTTTACAATAATATTAGGATAGCACAGAAGGGAAGCGTAAAAAAGTGTCAAATGGTGAAGTTTTTCTAAAATATTATAGTTTGGAAAACATGACATCCTGATAGAGGGAACGGACACTGGCCTTTAATTCCTCGGTAGATGGCGGTGTCTGGGAGGTGAGCCAGTATCTCAGTACCTGAGTGGTTCCCCCCGTGAGGAATGCTGACAGGATTTCGAAGGAAACAGGATAGGCCGCGTCCTTTTTTGCATGTTCCTTCAGGTACAGAAGTGTGCCCTGATAGATTTCATCGGAAAAAATATCCAGCAATGTGGGAAACATATTGCTTTTCAGTACGTTGCCGATGAGACGTTTGTGTTTTTCGAAAAAACCCAGGCATTTTTCGAATAAATAAATATGATAGGAATAGACGCTGTCTGTCTCAAAGGGACTGATTTGTTCCGTGAACTGATCTCTGATTTCCCGGATATAAAAACCGAAAAAATCATATTTGTCTGCAAAATGCTTATAAAAGGTGGCGCGCCTTACCATTGCGTTTTCACAGAGCTCGTTTACGGTGAGGTCATCAAAACGTTTATTTTCCATCAGCTCAGTGAAGCTTTCACACAGAGCCTTGTAGGTTTTCTGGATTCTCAAATCGGTTTTCTTCTCTGACATATGTTTTCCTCCGTGAGGGAGTGTACACTCCCGGTATGCGTTTGCGGGCAGAAAGGAGACAAATAATTATCAAATGTCAATTATTTTGCAAATGATTTTAAATTGTGCGTTGTCAATTTATTATTTTTATTATAATCTAAATAGCGAACAAATGTCAATTAAAAATCAAATGTAATATAAGGAGTGATTTTGTGGAGAAATTTTATGACCTGGTGATTCGCTGCCGAAGGCTGATTCTTTTTATTTTTATCGCGGCGGCAATCGTATGTGCGGTAATGCAGGGAATGGTTTCCGTGAATTACGATATAAATGCCTACCTGCCCGAGGATTCGGCCTCGACGACGGCAATCGACGTCATGCAGGAGGAGTTTGGAGGCGGTATACCGAATGCCAGGGTCATGGTTCGTGATGTGTCGCTGGCGGAGGCGCTTGATTATAAGGAAGCTTTGGAACAGATTGACGGTGTGGACTCTGTAACCTGGCTGGATGATTCCGTCAATCTTGAGCAGCCGCTGGAAATCGTGGATGACGAAACCGTTGAGGCCTATTATAAAGACGGAAACGCGCTGTTTACGGTGACCATCCAGGAGGAAAAGATTCTTTCCGCGGTTGCGGATATCCGCGAATTGATAGGAGAGGAAAACGCGATGACGGGATCGGCAGTCAGCCAGGAGCAGGCGACGACCAACACGGTCGGAGAAGTTCGGAAAATCACTGTCATCGGAGTTCTGTTTGTGTTCTTCATTTTGCTGCTGACCACAACGTCGTGGTTTGAGCCGGTGGTTGTTATGGCAGGGCTCGGAATCGCCATTCTGTTAAATGCGGGAACCAATCTTATTTTCGGGGAAATTTCGTTTGTCACAAATGCGGCGGGAAATATTTTGCAGCTCGCGGTGTCTTTGGATTATTCCGTATTTTTGATTCATCGGTTTGAGGAATGCCGTATGGAAAAAGAACCGGAGGCCGCAATGAGGGAGGCGCTGTGCAAGTCTACCGCCTCTATTTTATCCAGCGGGCTTACGACGGTCATCGGCTTCCTGGCGTTGGTGCTGATGAGGTTCCGGATTGGACCCGATTTGGGACTTGCGCTTGCAAAGGGAGTTGCAATCAGCCTGATTACTGTATTTATCTTTATGCCGGGATTGATTTTGGCGACCTATCGGTGGATGGATAAGACACAGCATCGTGAGTTTTTACCGAAGTTTCGAGTGTTTGGCAAAGTTGTGCGAAAGGTCATGATTCCGTGCGTCTGTGTGTTTACGGTGCTGATTGTACCGGCGTATCTTTCCAGTATCCATAATGATTATTATTATGGCGCCTCACACATTTTCGGGCAGGGGACCCGGCTTGGTGATGATACGCAGGCAGTCCAGGATATATTCGGAAAAAGCGATACCTATGTGCTGTTGGTGCCGAAAGGCGATACGGCGAAGGAGACAGAGCTTTGTGAAGGACTGAAAGAAATGTCTGAGGTAACAAATGTTCTCTCCTGGGTGGAGCTTGCCGGAGCGGAAATTCCCTATGAATATCTGGATGAAGCCACCTTAAGCCAGCTCGAATCCGAGAACTACAGCAGGCTGGTGCTGTCCGTAAATGCGGACTATGAGGGGGAGGAGACCTTTGTCCTGGTAGAGCGGATACGCAGGCTGGCACAGGAGTATTATCCGGATACATGGCTGCTGGCCGGAGAGGGCGTCAGCACCTGTGATTTGATGAATACGGTCACGGAGGATATGGCGAAGGTCAATCTGGTTGCAGTCGGCGCTGTGTTTGTCGTGCTGCTGTTTACCTTAAAATCGCTTTCACTCTCGGTTATCCTGGTGCTTACGATTGAGACGGCCGTGTGGATTAATCTTGCAATTCCTTATTATATGGGGACGTCTTTGTTTTATATCGCGTATTTGATTATCAGTTCGGTGCAGCTGGGAGCGACCGTCGACTATGCCATACTGTTTACAACCAGATATGAAGAGAACAGGGAGCGGCTGAACCGGCGGGAGGCGGTTGTCGAAACGGTTTCCAATGTAACGTCGTCTATCCTGACTTCGGGTACGGCTCTTACCGTGGTGGGTTTCCTTCTCGGCATCATATCGACCAATGGTCTTCTTTCCCAGCTTGGGTATCTGCTGGGGCGCGGGACGGTATGCTCTCTCATTTGCGTCATGTTTGTGCTGCCGGGATTTTTATATCTGACAGACAGGTTGTTTATAGAAAGAAAAAACAGGGAGGGAAAGGGTGAAAATATGAACAAAAACAGAAAAAAAGCAATAAAAGTAACAGCAGCCGCATTGGCGGCAGCTATGGTATTGTGTGACGGAAGCGCGGCTGTGATGGCGGCCGAAACGCCGAGTAAAAAGGAAGAGGTTGTTTATGCCATGCTTGACGGAACCGGCAGCGTAAAAGGAGTTTATGTCGTAAACAGTGTTGAGGGAGGGGATGTCGTCGATTACGGAACGTATACGGACGTCAAAAATCTGACCTCGGAGGATGCAATTTCGATGGATGGCGATGAGATTACCTTCCATACCGACGAGGATCGTGTTTACTATCAGGGAAATCTTGCAAAAAAGGATATTCCGTGGAATATCGCAATTACCTATTCTATGGACGGAAAAACCTATAGCGCGCAGGAAATTGCGGGAATGAGCGGGGCATTTGAGGTGACGATTGCCATTACGCAGAACGAAAATTGTGACGAGTCTTTCTGGGAAGGTTATGCGCTGCAGGCAACGGTGACGCTGGACGGCAATAAGTGCAGAAATATTACGGCGGAGGGAGCGACGGTTGCAAATGTCGGCTCGGATAAGCAGCTTTCTTACATTGTGCTTCCGGGAAAGGAGCAGACGCTTACGGTGGCGGCGGACGTGATGGATTTTGAAATGGGTGCAATTACAATTAACGGTGTAAGGCTCAACCTGGATATGAGCATTGACGAGAATGAAATAAATGATAAAATCAGCGAGGTACAGGACGCCGTCGATGAGCTTGACAGCGGTGCAAAGGAACTTGCGGACGGCGCCGGCGAAGTCAGTGACGGTGCGAGGGAACTTGCGGATGGTATTGGCAGCTTTTCGGACGGGACAAAGAGTCTGCGTGAGGGCGTTGATTCCGTGAGCGAAGGAGCCGGAAGCCTGAGCGGAGGGGCGGCGGCGCTGGATGAAGGGGCGGGAGCTCTTGTGAGCGGAGCCGGGGGCTTGTACGACGGGGCGATATCCCTGGATAAAGGTGCGAAAGAAGTAAAAAACGGAGCGTTGACATTAAATGACGGAATCAGCCAGGTGGAAAAGGCGCTGGATGAGCTGAACGAAAAGTCAGAAACGCTGACAAACGGTTCGAAGGAGGTAAAAGCTGCCCTTGCGGCGATTCAGACGGCACTCTCTGAGGTTTCGGTGAGTGCGGAGGAACTCACAAAGCTTTCGGAGTCTTCGGCAGCCATCGGGGAAGGAATAGGCAGCCTTGTGCAGGGGTTATCTGCGCTTGACGGAACAGTTGCAGCCTATCAGGAGGCGCTTGGCGCTGCCGGAATCACGGATACGGAAAGCTATGTGGAACAGCACAGGCAGGTGATTGCAGGGCTGAATATTACGGATACGCAGAGAGCACTCTATGAGGCCAGCGCATCCGGCGGAGACAGTGCGGTTGTGCAAAAACTCACGGAGTTGGCTATGGCCGGTGACGCGGAGGCTGCAGCCCTTTCTCAGGAATATGCCGATGCGGGCAATGATGCGTCCGTGATTGATGCGTATGTTACAAAAGCGGGCACCTTCCTTGCCATTGAGCAGCTTCTGACGGCGGATATTGCATATATTCAGGGGAGTGATACTCTCATCAGCGGGATTGACGCCAGCCTGGAAAACGGCACCGGTGAGCTTATGACAGGAGCTAAAACGCTTTGGGACAGTTATGCTGTTTTTGACGCGGCAATTCAGTCAATGGTCACGGAGCTGGGCGGCCTGTCACAAAATATGGCGGCTTTAAAAACGGGGATTGATACGCTTGTGACACAGTATACTGCTCTGGACGGCGGCATCGGTCAATATACCGGAGCGGTTGCCGATATTGTGGAGGGGTATGAGGCTGTCTCCGACGGCGCAAAGGGGCTGGCACAGGGAACAGGCGAGCTTTATACAGGAACGCAAAGCCTGGTAAACGGAAGTGGCGCGTTAAAGCAGGGGGCGGCGGATTTGAAGTCCGGAACAGGTGAACTTAAGAGCGGCTCCGATGCGCTTGTGAGCGGAACATCGGAGCTGGCGGGAGGTTCCGCGGACCTTGTCGATGGTGTGTCGGCTTTGCTGGAGGGCGCCGATACGCTTGCGGACGGAACCAGGGAACTTTATGACGGGACGAAGGAGCTTTCTGATGGCACGGGGGAATTTGTCTCTGAAACCGCCGATATGGATGACCAGGTATCGGATACCATATCTGATATGGTCGACGAGGTCACCGGAAAGAATGTCCCGACGGTATCCTTTGTCTCAGAGAAGAATACGAATGTCGAATCGGTGTTATTTGTGATTAAGACGGACGCAATAGAAAAAGAGGAGCTGGAAGCGGAAACAGTGCAGAAGGAGGAAAATTTAAGCTTCTGGCAGAAGGTAAAGCAATTGTTTGGAATATAGCCGAAAAAAAACACCGCTCTGCGGTGTTTTTTTAAGCGGGTGATGGGAATCGAACCCACGTATCCAGCTTGGAAGGCTGGTGTTCTACCATTGAACTACACCCGCACGCAATCGCGTTGGCTATGTAGGACTGCCATGCGAACAAATAGAATACTATCATATAATTAAAAAAAAGTCAATGGAAAATTTTTATTGGGAACGGACAGTTGTTTATGGCAGAAAAAGCGCGTGTTACCTTGAATTATTTACCGGATACAAAAATGCACTTGCAGAATTACTGAAATCAAGTTATAAAATAATAGCTGGTAATAGGTAATTGCGAAACTCGCGAAGTTCGTTCGCAATCTTGAACAAAAATAAGGAAGAATGCATGCAGAGCACGAATTCAGGAATGAAAACTGGATAACCGGATATTTTAGGCGCACTTCAATAA
>CALWHT010000039.1 GCA_944380515.1 uncultured Roseburia sp. | reverse complement strand
AGACAATGACATTACAAGGAGCAAACCACGACTTTCCAATGCGTAACGCCAAGCAACTTAATCCAATGCTTGAAAAATTTATATTGGAGTGTTTATGAAACGAGAAACAGAATGGATACGCTGTCCTATTTGTGGAAACAAGACCCGCGACCGAATACGGGAGGATACAGGGTTAATAAATTATCCCCTCTACTGCCCAAAATGCAGGCAGGAAAGTTTAATTGACGCAAAGGATTTACAAGTAACAGTTATCAAAGAGCCAGACGCATAAGACGCAGAGCCGATGAACAAGTGAGCAATCACAGTTTATCGGCTCTTTTCTTTTTACATTCCACAAAGGAAATTGCGCCGCTTGTCGGGCTGACAACGGGTGCTATCTATGCAAGGTTAGACCACCTGCGGAAAAAGCTGAAAGCCTTTAAGCGGTAAGGGAAGAAATTACATTCTCCTGCGGGCTATAGGGTGAGAGGTCAAAAACCTCTCGCCCTATAGCCCGCAGGAGGAAAACATAATGGCATACCGAATTAAGACATATACGCTTCGGGAGGAAACAATAGAAAGCGGCACAAGGTATTTTATCAGCTTCAAGGACGGGCAAGGCGGCTACCACGAATTAGAGGTATCCGAACAGTTCTTTATTGAGTTTCGGCAAATGGAACGCAGAAACCGTAACCTGCTGCAATCGGATGAACGCCACAAAGAATTTTTTGAGCTTTCCGATGAAGCCCTTAACAGGAGGGCAAGGGTTACGCCGAAAGGCGTTGACGAGCTGATTATCGAGCAGGAACGCTCCGAGCTGCTCCGCCGTACCATTGCTGCTCTGCCAGAGATACAAAGGCGGCGTTTCCTACTCTACTACGAATACGATTTCAATTACTATGAGATTGCTGCAATGGAGCATTGTACCGCTTCTTCGGTAGGTAAATCTATTACCCGTGCAAAAGAAAAGATTAAGGAGCAGATGAAAAAATATCTCTGCCCCTAACGGAGTGACAACGCTCTTCTATCTTCGAATATGGGGCGTTCTTTGATATGTTCTCTAATGGAATTTGGCAGAATCAAACGCTTCTCTCAAATCTCTGACAATTTCTTTCTTTTGCCTGCGCGGCAAGGCTAATTCCTTCTTAACCTGTCTGATATAATTTTCTTTCACAGCAACACCTCCGGCAAACTGCAATCACGGATAAATTCATTGACACATACGGTATATTGTTTCCAAAACTCTATCAGTTCCACCAGAACTGACTGTCCTTTTTCGGTTATGGAATAATACTTTTTCGAGCCGCCATTCGCAGCCGCCGGAGCAATCCGGCACTGAATAAGACCGGCCTTCTGCATTCGATACAGAATGGGATATATTGTTCCTTCTTTTGCATAACCCAAAACAGCAGCGCCGGAATGATTCAGCTCCGTGATTATCTCGTAACCATAGGTTTCCTTTTTAGCAATCAAACATAACAAAATCATTTCAAGCGAGCCTTTTTTGAATTGCTGTACGTATTTGCTATCCACTAAACAGCACCTCATTCCATGTCCCACTACTTAGCGATACTAATTAGATATACAAAGTATATCTTTTTTGAAAGTCTATGTCAACCGTATTTTCCGCATCGGTATCCTCCCCGTTCAGCCAGTCTACGTTACCGTTTTTATCCGAAATATATCCGTCAATGCTCAAAAAAAGTGTCATACAAAGTGCGAAATGATATGGCAAACTTACGCACTTTATATGACACTCTAAGACAACTGTGACAATGCAGATTTCCTTTATAATCACCCTCTCGGATGCGCCTTCAGGTAAACCTCCCGGATCCTTCCCTGTCCTGCCTGAGAATAAATCTGGGTCGTGGAAATATCCGCATGTCCGAGCATCTCCTGTACGGATTTTAAATCGGCACCGTTGCTGACCAGATGGGCAGCAAACGAATGGCGCAGCGTATGCGGCGTAATCTCAGATTCAATTCCGGCCTTCTTCCCGTAAGATTTAATCAGCTTCCAAAAGCCCTGGCGGCTCATGGGACCTCCTGTGCAATTCGTAAACAGCCAGGGACAGTCACCAGCTCCCACAAGCTTTGCCCTTCCCTCCTGCATATAACGGGAGAGGGCTTCCTTCGCAACGCTCCCAAACGGGATAATCCGTTCCCTGTGTGCATCGGCACATACTACATATTCCATCTGAAGATTCAAATCCGTTACCTTCAAAGAAATCAGCTCTGACACCCGGATTCCGGTCGCATATAAAAGCTCCAGCATGGCCTTGTCCCGCAGCTCCTTGGGCGTATTGCCGGAGGGCTGCTCCAAAAGACAGGTTACCTCCTCGGTCGAAAGAACGCGCGGCAGCTTCTTTTCGATGCGCGGCGCCTTTAAATATTCGGCCGGGTCGCCCGACACCCGACGTTCTTTTTCCAGATAATGAAAAAATGCTTTCATGGACGCAATGCTTCTGGAAATGGTCGCCGGCTTTCTGCCCTCCTTTTCCAGATAAAGGACATAAGAATTCAGATTTGTAGAGGTAACTGCTCCCACCTCCCGGATTCCGTGTTCCTCCAGGTAGCCGCTCATTTTCCGCAAATCGCGTGCGTAAGAAACTTCCGTATTCTTTGAGGTCTGCTTCTCCCTGTGAAGATATTCGATAAAATTCTGAATGTCCTGTGTCATAACCAATCCCCGCCTCGGTTTTCATTTCTCTGTAACGTATTCCACTATTATAATCGCAGGCAGTCGGAAAAGCAATCGGTATTTTGGGTGAAAAAACCGCGGATTTCCGCGGAACTACAAGATATCGTTTCTCCGAAAATCTCTCAACAATATCTTGTAAAAAAATTGTAATATTTTTTATCTGTTCTGCGCCTGATATCCCTCTCCCCAGTTCCACATAGCATCTAAAATCGGCTTTAAGCTCCGTCCTAACTCTGTCAAACTGTACTCAACCCGCGGCGGCACTTCTGCATAGACCTTTCGATTCACAAGCCCCTTATCTTCCATATCCCGGAGCTGAGCGGTCAACACCTTCTGCGACACATTGCCGATGGATTTTTTTAATTCCCCAAAACGTTTTGTTCCGGGCATTAAGTCGCGCAGAATAAGTACCTTCCATTTATCACCGATGAGCATGAGCGTTGTCTCCACCGGGCAAGCCGGCAATTCTTTTGTTTCCTGCATTTTTATCAATTCCTTTCAATAGTTTCCTTTCGGTAACTATGGCACAATAAAGTGCTTACTTCATAAATAGTCACTACGGAATTATTATAATGCTGCAAGATAAAAATTGCAATTTCAAAAATCTATTTTTAAACAGGAGGTTTTTTATTATGAACGAAGTTGTTAAATTTTTACAGGAAAATCCGGTACAGTATCTTGCGACCATCGGCCGCGACGGAAAAGCCAAATGCCGCCCCTTTATGTTTGCGGGGGAACTCGACGGCAGGCTGTGGTTCTGCACGAATAACACCAAAGAGGTTTATAAAGATATGCAGGCCAACCCCAACATTGAAATTTCTGTTTCCAGCCCCTCTTATGCATGGATTCGTCTGAACGGCGAAGCCGTATTTGAGAACAATATGGCCGCAAAGGAAATGTGTATTCAGAACCCGATTGTCAAGGGACAGTACGGCGAAGCATCCAACCCAATTTTTGAGGTATTCTATCTCAAAAATGCCCACGCGGTAATCGCGGATTTTTCCGGCAATCCGCCGAAAGAGTATACACTGTAAATTGCCGTCAGTCTTCGAAAAGGCAGACAGAATCAGGAGGTTTCCCATGCAGGCAAAAGATTATCTGAAATATATCGCGGAAGAAATTCATTCAGCCGTTTTTGCGACCATAGATAAAGAAGGTCGTCCCGTTACCTGTGCTATAGATATCATGGACTATGATGAAAACAGTCTTTATTTCCTGACAGCAAAGGGCAAAAATTTTTATGACCGCCTGAAAGCGAACGAAACGATTGCCTTTACCGCCATGAAGGGGAAAGATACGCTGTCCAGCGTGGCGGTTTCGGTACAGGGACAGGCAAAAGAAATCGGTGCAGAAATGCTGCCCGCTCTTTTTATCAAAAACCCGTACATGGAAAAAATCTATCCCGATGAACGCTCCCGCAGCGCTTTGACGGTTTTTGAGATTTATCAGGGAACCGGAGAATGGTTCGACCTTTCCAGGCATCCCATTGAGCGGGCCTCCTTTTCCTTTGGGGGAGCACAGCAGAAAACAGACGGCTACTTTGTTACCGATAAATGTATCGGCTGCAAGCTGTGCTACTCCAAATGTCCGCAGAAATGTATCGATATCACACAAAAACCTGTTGTTATCCGACAGGAAAATTGTCTGCATTGCGGGAACTGCTTTGAGATTTGCCCGGCAAGGGCGGTAGAAAGACGGTACGGAGGTGATTCTTCATGTTTTTAAGGACATCCACACACGTTTATAACGATAAAATAGAACGGCTGGCGTGGGAACTTTCCACGGCTGACGCCGTTATCATCGGGGCCGGTGCCGGTTTATCCGCCTCTGCCGGATTTACCTATGCCGGAAAACGCTTTGAAGATAATTTTGAGGATTTTATTCAGAAATACGGCTTTGAGGATATGTATTCCGCCGGTTTCTACCCTTATGATACCCTGGAAGAACACTGGGCGTACTGGAGCCGTTATATTTATATCAACCGTTATCAGGACGCCCCCAACGATACTTATGACGACCTGTTAAAGCTGGTGCAGGGAAAAGACTACTTTGTCCTGACAACAAATGTGGACCACTGCTTCCAAAAAGCCGGTTTTGATAAACACAGGCTGTTCTACACACAGGGTGATTACGGATTATGGCAGTGCTCAAGGCCCTGTCACAATAAAACCTATGACAACGAAACAGTTGTCAGAAAAATGGTTGCCGAACAGAAAAATATGCGCGTACCGTCCGAACTCGTGCCGCACTGCCCTGTCTGCGGCGCGCCCATGTCTATGAATCTGCGCGCAGACAATACCTTTGTGGAAGATGAAGGCTGGCATCAGGCGGCGGAACGATACCAGGATTTTGTACGCCGTCATCAGGGACTTCATATTCTGTATTTGGAATTGGGCGTGGGCGGCAATACGCCGGTAATTATCAAATTTGGGTTCCATAAAGCAACGCTGGAAAACCCGCTTGCAACTTATGTGTGTATCAATTATGGTGAAGCATATGCCCCAAAAGAAATTTCTGACAGAAGCATTGTTATAAATGGCGACGCAGGGGAAATTATTTCAAATTTGCTAAGCGCTAAATTTTAAGAGTACGAATGAGTCCAGTGAATTTCGCTATCACCTATTCATATGTTTCCGTCTAATCACTGGACTCATTTTACACAATGAACTTTATAATATCAAGCAGCAAAATAATCCGTACCCTTTTAGCGGCTTCTGGCCCTTTTCTGCCTCAAAAATACCTGAGCCTCTCCTTCCATATCCGCTGCCACTTCTCTCTCCTGCTCCCTTTCTGTCTCTTTCTTATCCGCAGCCTTTAACAGCTCCTTTTCTTTCAGTTCAAGGAAAAGCGCGTCAAAGCACTGATTCAGCCGTTTTCTTTCTTCTCCCTGAGGAATCGCCGCTATGAGCTCCGCCTCCTGCTTTGTGCAATCATACATGACTGCCGACTCCGAATGTCCGCACAAATAATCCGACCTCCAGGGAATACGGTCATGCACATAGCAGGCAAACGCGCGCGCAAACATTTCCGTATCACTGTGCCAATAGCCCTTATCCTCTTTCCCGTATAGCTTATCGGCACGTATGGAATTGTTATAATAATCTGTTTTTACCTTCATATCCTTGCGAA
>CALWHT010000038.1 GCA_944380515.1 uncultured Roseburia sp. | reverse complement strand
CATCATACATAGGAAGTCCTAAACTTCGCTTTACCTCTGCAATATAAGCGGTATGAACCTTAAAGCCATACTTTTCAAGAACATATTCCTTGATTCTTTTGTAAGTAACACGTTCTTTTGGCTTATACTTCTCCGCTCTCTGGACAATTTTATCCACTGGAATCTTGCCTTCGCCCTCGCCAAACTCCACATCAATGTGGATATAACTGTCTGGCTTTTTGTGGGACAAAAGAACTACCGTCTCCACATTCCCGGTCGCCGGAAACATATCCACGCACTGCGCCTTCTCCACCCGGTATCCCCGCTCCTGCAAGACCGCAAGGTCCCTCGCGAGACTGGTCGGCTTACAGGAAATATAGAGCATCTGCGGAACGCCGTAGGAGATAATCTTTTCCAGCGCTTTGGGATGGATTCCGTCTCGCGGCGGGTCGAGAACGATATAATCCGGTTTCTCCTGAAGGTCGTCGATGACCTTTAGCACATCACCCGCCAGAAACTCACAGTTCGTAAGACCGTTTAAACGTGCGTTTTCCCGCGCCGCCTCCACCGCCTCCGGTATAATCTCAATACCGATTACCTTTTTCGCCACAGGGGCGAGCATCTGCGCAATGGTGCCCGTACCGGAATAAAGATCGAAAACCGTCTTCCCCGGTGCGCGCAGAGAATCACCAATCCATTCCCGCGCGGTCTCATAAAGCACCTCCGCTCCCAGGGAATTGGTCTGGAAAAAGGAAAACGGCGTAATCTGGAACTTCAATCCGAGTAATTCCTCGTAAAAGAAATCCTGACCGAATAAAATATCCGTTCCCTCGTTTTTAATCATATCCGCAACGCTGTCATTTTTTGTGTGAAGGATTCCTTTCATCACCCCGTCGTAGGAAACCGCAAGCAGCTCCCTGCAAAAGCCGTCCAAAAGCTCCTGCTCGCACAGCCTTTCCGTCTGTGTCGTGGTCACCAAATCCACAAGAATCTCGCCGGTCTTCACTGCCTTGCGCACCAAAAGATGGCGCAGATAGCCGGTGTGGCGCAGCTTGTGAAAATACGGAATTTCCCTGCCCCCGAAATAGCTCTGCGTTACGCGAAGCACCCGGCGGAAATCCTCATCGACAATCTGACATTCCGGCACATCCACAATGTCATAAAAGCTCCCCCTTTTATGCATCCCGAGGGCGAGCGGCCCGTCCTTATACGCGTCCCCGAAGGAAAATTCCATTTTGTTGCGGTATTCCCTCTCTCTGGGGCTCGCCTTGATGGGAAGAAACGCATAGTCCCTGTTTTCCTGGACTATCGCCTCATCGAGCAGTGTTTTGACCTGACGCTCCTTCATCGAAAGCTGTTCCTCATAAGGAAGGCTCTGGAAGGTACAGCCGCCGCAGACTCCGTAGTGAATACATCCCGGTTCTTTCAGCTCGAGCGGAGATTTTTCCAAAATCTCCAGAAGCCGTCCCTCACATTTTCCCTTTCTCGCCTTTTGGATGACCGCGGACACCTTCTGTCCGGTAATACTGTTTTTGACAACAACCTGTTTTCCGTCCTCGGCCCGAAGAATTCCCCGATTCGGAAAATCCACACGCTCAATCATTCCCTCTACTACCTGTCCCTTTTTCACACTGCTCTCCTTTATCAAAAAAATTACCTTGCATTTTCCTGTCACACCAAAAAAGAGGCTGCAGAACTGCAGCCCCCTGAAAATACAACAATTAGTCTTCCGTTTTTTTCTCTGCTGGTTTTGCCGGCTCCTTGTCATCCTCGTCGTCTTCCTCGTCCTCGAAGAAATCATCCTCAAAATCATCCTCGAAGTCGTCCTCAAAGTCCTCTAAATAATCCGGTGCAAAGAAACGGTAAAGCCCGTAAATCGCAGCCGCTACCGCAACTATAATACCGATAATCGCAAAAACCCATACAACCTTGGAAACTTTCTTGTCTTCTTCGGCTTCCTTCTTGTTCAGCAAGTCATTCCATTTACTCATACTGATTAAATCCTCCATCTTGTTCATGGCTGTCACTCCTCCTCTTTATTCATACACGCCCTGACGCGCTCTTATCGCAGGATCAGACATCCCGCCAGAACCCGTTTTCTTATGTTTGATTATAACATATGTTTCCCATTTCGCCTATAAAAAATTTATAAAATAACAGATTTTATATTTTTTTTAATTTTGCAAATGCAGCAAACATTTTTTTCGTTCCGGCGGTATCAAAATCCACCGTCACCTCAAAGTCACGTCCTCCCTCGACAATGGCCTTCACCGTGCCCTCGCCGAATTTGATATGCAGCACCCTGTCTCCCACTCCGTAGGAAAGACTTCCGGGCATCGTGTTGACAGAAGCAAACGCGCGCGCCTGCATACTCTGACCCGACGGCTGCTGCCGCATGGTGGGACGCTTCGGACGCACAAATACCTCTCTGTCCTCCTTTTTTTCTTTGCGGGCAGCGGGTCGGCTTATTTCTCCTTCCAAAAGCTCGGACGGGATTTCCTTTACAAAACGCGACACGGCATTGTAACGGGTCTCTCCCCGGACCATGCGCGTTTTCGCACAGGTGACTGCAAGCTCCTTCATCGCCCTTGTAATCCCGACATAAGCAAGACGGCGCTCCTCCTCGAGTTCCTGCGGCGCGTCGTCGGACGTAATCGACATATAACTCGGAAACAGTCCGTCCTCCATGCCGACAAGATACACCTTGGGGAACTCCAGTCCCTTGGCGCTGTGCAGCGTCATCAATACGACATAGTCACTGCCCTCCTCCAGACCGTCAATGTCCGCAACAAGCGCAACCTCCTCCAAAAATCCGCTTAAGGTCGGCTGCTCCTGCGCTTCCTCATATGCCGCGGCCTTGCTGATTAATTCGTCAATATTTTCGATACGGGCCTCTGCCTCATCCGTTCCCTCTGCTTCAAGCTCCCTGACATAGCCGGTTTCCTCGATAATCTCCTTTAAAAGCTGGGAAACACTGAGAAATTCCTGCTTACTGCGGAGCATCTGGATAAAATTCACAAAGGGCCTGATTTTCGCCGCGGCCTTTCCTATAGAAGGAATCTCGTCCGCCCGCTTTAGGGACTCATAAAAGCTGATGCCGTACGCGTCCGCGTAATCGGAAACACGGGTTACTGTCGTCGCGCCGATGCCGCGCTTTGGTACATTCAAAATCCTGCGCACAGCCAAATCGTCCCTGCCATTGTCAACGGTTTTTAAGTACGCGAGCAAATCCTTAATCTCCCTGCGCGCGTAAAAGTTTACACCGCCCACAATCTTATACGGGATATTCGAGACGACGAAACGCTCCTCAAACAATCGGGACTGCGCATTGGTGCGGTATAAAACCGCGTAATCCCCGTAACGGTAATTCCCGTTTTTCACGCCCGAAAGAATATCGCGCGCAACGTAATCCGCTTCGTCATAGCCGGTATCAAACTGCTTAAAAACAATCTTTCTCCCCTCGTCGTTATCCGTCCAGAGCGTTTTTTTCTTTCTCCCCACATTATTGGCAATCACATGGTTTGCGGCATTTAAAATATTCTGGGTAGAACGATAATTCTGCTCCAGCTTAATCGTCACCGCCTCCGGGAAATATTTTTCAAAATTCAAAATATTATAAATGTTGGCTCCACGGAACTTATAAATGGACTGGTCGTCGTCCCCGACCACGCACAGATTCTTGTATTTCCCCGCCAGAAGCCGAATCAGCTCAAACTGCGCCGTGTTCGTGTCCTGATACTCGTCCACCATGATGTAGCGGAAGCGCTCCTGATAGGAAGCAAGCACCTCGGCGTCCGTCTGAAGCAGTTCCACCGTTTTCATAATCAAATCGTCAAAATCCAGCGCGTTATTTTTTCTCAGCGCCTCCTGATACTCCTGATAAACCTCCGCCTGCTTCCTTTTTGCAAAATCAGCGGAAACCAGCGCGCGCTTCATAAACTCCGCCGGTGAAATCAGTTCATCCTTCGCCGAGGAAATCGCCGCCAGAAAGCTGCGCTCCTTATAAATTTTCGTGTCGATATTCAGGCGCTTGCAAATATCCTTCATCAGCGTTTTCGAATCGTCCGCGTCGTAAATCGTAAAGTTTGTACCAAAATTAATACGGTCGATATAGCGCCTTAAAATCCGCACACAGCTCGAATGAAAGGTCGACACCCAGATACTCTCGGAGCCATGGCCGACCAGCCGGTCAATCCGCTCCCGCATCTCTCCCGCCGCCTTATTCGTAAAGGTAATCGCCATGATGTGGTAGGGATTCACGCCTGCTTCTTCTATCAGATAGGCGGTTCTGTGGGTCAGCACACGCGTCTTTCCGGAACCCGCGCCCGCCAGAATGAGCACCGGCCCCTCCGTCGTCGTCACACCAAGCCGCTGCTGTTCATTCAGGGTATCATAAATACTCATAAAATTTTTCCTTTTCCTAATCGTAATATGTGGAGGCAGCCGTGCACGCTTAATTTCATTTCGTTCTCTCCCGCGCACAGTTCCTCACTTTTTCACAAGCATATAGATTATATCACATATATCCGGAAAAAAGAATTAAATTTCACCTGTTTGCCTGTTCTTTACTTTATCTCTCTTTTCAATAAAAGACGGACAACTGCTGCCCGTCTTTATCTCTTATCTTTCCTTTTATTCATCCGGATAGGTATACTCCCGCTTTTCACTTAGTATATGCTCCCAGTCCTGTTCCTCCCGCAAAACTCTCAGAACATGCACTTCCTTCTCTGCTTCCTTAAAAACATAAAAAATAATGGACGGTGAAAACAGCTTTTTATGTATCGCATAACCTCTGTACCAAATCTGTGTTTCTGGAAATATACTCCCCATATATTCCAGTTTTGCCAACTCTTTTTGGATATCGGACTGAAAGCGATCTGCCCGTGTTTTCCCAAACTCTGCCTCAATATACTCTGCGATATCTGTCACATCGTAGACGGCTTCCCATGTCAAAATAACTTTATACTCTGGCATCTCTCCTAATCGACCTCAATTCATTTATCTTTTGGAACGCCTCTTCCAACGACAGTTCTCTCCCCGCTTCCATATCATCAATGCCCCTATCCAGCCTTCGAAGAAAGTCATTTTCTTCCGCTTTATGCAATTTTTCTTTATCTGCTCCTGCCCATGCCATAATTATCACTCCATTCCTACCAATGATATTTATGCAATTTAACTTTCTTTAGTCTCAGTTTAACATAAATACTCCGCACCAACAAGCTGTTTTTATCCTTACTTTTTACCATCAGCAAAACAATCCGCTTGCAAAGCTTTTGATACCATCCCACACATTTCTAACTCCCGATACTACCGCGTCCTTCACCGTCTTTATCGTCTCTCTTGCCGCCTCTCTCACTTTCTGTACTAAATTTTTTCATTTATCTCTACCGAAAGGCATTTTCCTGTTTTTACATCTTGTCATCTAGTATCAAAAACTATATAATGTGATAAGAGGTGACACAAATGGATACGAATACGAAGAAGTTTCTGAGCAGCATCCTTGAGGATCTGCGGAAAATTGATTATGTGAAACCGGAAGACATTCCGAATATTGATTTATATATGGATCAGATCACGACTTTCATGGATTCACAGCTCGCCGCTTCCAAGCGGTATGCGGACGATAAAATTCTGACCAAAACCATGATTAACAACTACGCAAAAAATAATCTGCTCCCGCCGCCGGCCAAGAAAAAATATACAAAGGAGCACGTGCTGACGCTGATATTTATCTACTACTTCAAAAACATCTTAAGCATCAGCGATATACAAAGCATCTTAAACCCGATTACGGAGCGGTATTTCGGGAAAGACGCCGACTACCGGCTGGAGGATATTTACCGGGAGGTTTTCGGGCTGGAGCACCAGGAAACGCAGAACATCATCAAAGACCTCGCCAAAAAGTTCAACACCGCGATGCAGACGTTTCCGGACGCCGATGAGGAGGATGCCGAGCTTTTACGCACCTTCAGCTTTATCTGTATGTTAAGCTTTGACGTCTATATCAAAAAGACTCTCATAGAAAAAATCATCGACCAGGCGGCTCCGCCGGCATCGGACGCAAAAAAATAACAGTTTTACGGCACAAAAAGGGACGGCCGTTCCACTTTCCACTGGAAAAAGGAACGCCGTCCCCGGTTATTTTCTATCTCTATTCTTTATCCGAATCCTTTGCCTGCATTCTGGAAAACACCATATCATAGCCGTCGTTTCCGTAATTTAACGAGCGGTTCACACGGCTGATGGTTGCGGTCGACGCACCGGTCTTTTCGGCAATGTCCAGATATGTTTTCTGATCCCTGAGCATCTTTGCCACTTCAAATCTCTGCGATAAAGAAAGCAACTCATTTACAGTGCAGACATCTTCAAAAAACGTATAGCATTCTTCCCTGTTCTCAAGACTCAAAATAGCGTCAAAAAGATGATCCACTGCTTCTGTCCTAAGCTTCTTACTCATACACCTTTCTCCTTTTTTTATTTATAACCTGTCCTAAATTTTAGCATATTAAAGTTTTAAAGTAAATACCATTTTTTCACTCCGTTTGTGCGCGGGATGCGGACAGTTCCTTTCCCGCGAAATATCCCATATCCGTTATCAAGCTTGCAATCCCCCTCCGCCATTGTTATAATGGTAACACTACAAACAAACCGGAATGGAGCATGAGGATTATTTATGAAAAAAGTCGGACAGTTTTTCTTTACCTTTTTACCGTTGTTACTTGTGATAGGGATTCAGTTTCTCGCCACCTTTTTTGCCATGGGCGTTTCCATGCTGTGGGAATTTCTCATCAAAGGTGCTTCCATGAATGCCTTTGCAGATTTATCCGAGCTTTGGGTATCCCTTGATTTTAACACCGGCATTATGATTATCTATTCCCTGCTGTCTATTTCCGTATTTGGCATCTGGTATTATGCGAAATACGGCGGAAATTATCTGACGAAGCCTGCCCTTGTTTTTCATCCGCTGTCTGTGATCGGCATCCTTATGCTGGTTGCCGGTATGCAGTACCTGATCAGTTATCTGATTTCCTTTATCGCTTCAATTTTCCCGCAGTGGCTGCAGGCCTACGATGAACTTCTGGAAAGCGCGGGACTCGACAGTACCATTTCCGTTGGAATGTTCGTCTACTCCGTATTGCTTGCCCCCATCGGTGAGGAGCTTGTATTTCGCGGAGTGACCATGCATCAGGCAAAAAGATATGCGCCTTTTTGGGCGGCAAATATTTTGCAGGCAGTTTTATTCGGCGTATTCCATATGAATATCATTCAGGGCATATACGCCTTTTTCCTCGGGCTTGTGCTCGGATATGTATGTGAAAAGGGTGGAAGTATTTATTCCGCAATCCTGTTCCACCTGCTGTTCAATTTCTGGGGAACGGTGCTCAGCGCATTCATATCCATAGAAAACACGCTGTTTTCCTTTATCTTCTGGTTTATGTTCGGTCTTGTCATGACCGTCGGCGGTCTTGCCGTGTTCTCGCTCGGGGTCCAAAAGAGGGACGCTTATTACCGCTGCAGATAACCGCGTAAAAACGAAATCAGCGTCTTCATCTCCTCTTGTGTTCCGATGCTGATGCGCAGATAATTGGAAATCCGCTTCTGCGAAAAATACCGCACAAAAATACCTTCCTTTTTCAGCGCCTCAAACAGCTCCTTCGCCGGTGCCCACGCATGCGTGGCAAAGATAAAATTGCTCATCGAATCACCGAAGGAGAAACCGAGCTTTGTAAGCTCACGCTTCGTCCATTCCCGCACGGCAATCACCTTCTCCGTCGTTTCCTTAAAATACGCCGCGTCCTTTATGGCCTCCACGCCAAGCACAAGGGCGGTCCGGTTCATGGTATAGGAATTAAAGGAATACTTCACATCGCTGATATAGCGAATAAGCCTTTCATTTCCCATCGCATAGCCGATACGCATTCCGGCCATCGACCTGGATTTTGAAAAAGTCTGTACCACGAGAAGGTTGTCGTATTTCTCAATCAACGGCAGGGCACTGACCCCGCCGAAATCAATGTACGCCTCGTCCACCACGACTATGACATCCCTGTTATGCGCTACGATATCCTCTATCTCGGAAAGCTCCATCAGAATTCCCGTCGGGGCGTTTGGATTGGGGAAGATGACCCCGCCGTTTTCGCCGTAATAGTCCTCCTTCCGAATCAGAAACTGTCCGTCAAGCGGCTTTTCCTCATACGGAATCCGAAGCATATCCGCCCACACAGGATAAAACGAGTATGTAATATCCGGAAACAAAATCGGAAGCCCGGAATTAAAAAAGGTGAGAAATATCATAGCCAAAACATCATCCGAGCCGACTCCGACAAATACCTGTTCCGACCTTAGTCCATAATACTCCGCAATGGCATCCGTCAATGACTTACAGGTTGGTTCCGGATAAAGCCGCAGCGTCCCCGCGTCAAATTCACGCAAAGCCCGCTGCACGCCCGGAGCAGGCGGGTATGGATTCTCATTGGTATTTAATTTTATGATGTGCCCGCCTCCCGGCTGCTCTCCCGGAACATAGGGCACTACCTTTCTTACATAATTTTCCCAGTTACTCATCATTCTCCTCGTCTTCCTGCGCCCCGCGCATACTTTTCTCCGATATTTGGCCCCGGCACGGCTCTGTCATATGTACCTCAGATTTTCAAAGCGGGACACGCTAACGCAGACCGTAGCTTTCGGCAAGCTTTCCAAACGCGGGCAGGGCGTTTTTCACCGTGGCATGGGACACACAATAGGCGAGGCGCACGAAGCCGCCACAGCCGAAAGAACTCCCCGGAACCATCAGAATATGAAGCTTCTTTCCCTCGTTGACAAACACCGTCTCATCCTTGACCGGAGATTTCACCCACAGATAAAAAGCACCCTCCGGCTTCACGCAGGTAAATCCAAGCTCCGTTAAGCCCTCGTAGAGCAGCCTGCGGTTCTCGTCATAAAACGCGACATCAGTCTTTTCGTCCAGGCAGCGTGCCACCGCCTTCTGCATCAGGGACGGCGCGTTGACAAAACCGAGCGTCCGGTTCGAAATCTCAATCCCACGCAGCAGATTTTCGGAATCCTCCGCCTCGTCGGGCACTGCCACATAGCCGATGCGCTCACCCGGCAAGGATAAGGACTTGCTGAAGGAATATCCCACAATCGTATCTTCATAGTACTTTGTTAAAAAGTCTTCGGTGTTTCCGTCATATACCAGTTCACGGTACGGCTCGTCGGAAATCAGATAAATCGCGTGTCCGTACTCCGCCTCCTTTTTCTTAAGGATTGCCGCAATACGCCTCATCGTATCGGGCTTATAAATCACGCCCGTCGGGTTGTTCGGCGTATTGACAATGAGCGCCTTCGTTTTTTCGGTGAGCTTCGCCTCAAAGTCCTCCAAATCCGGCTGAAAGGTTTCCAAATCCGGCCGCACCGCCACGACCTCCGCGTCAAAATTCGCCGCATACTGCCGGTATTCCCCGAAAAACGGAGCAAATACAATGACCTCGTCCCCCGGATTGAGAATCGTCTTAAAAATAATGTTCAATCCGCCCGCGGCCCCCACGGTCATTACGATGTTGCGCGCGGCAAACGATGTGCCGAACCGCCGGTTTAAATTCTGTGCGATCGCCTCACGGACATCGGCATATCCGGCGTTCTCCATATAGCCGTGGAGACGAAGAGAGCCCTCCGCCCCCGCGGCGTCCGCCTCGTCCAAAAGCGCGCGGACACTCTGGTTGAGCGCCGCCGGGGCAGGCGTTGCCGGATTGCCCAGGGAAAAGTCATATACATTTTCCGCTCCGTATTTTTCCGCCATTTCCATCCCCTCCACAAACATTGCGCGGATGGCGGAATTTCCCTCCAAAGCCTTTTGTATCTTTTTTGAAACCATAGCTGTTACCTCTTTTTCTGATCTTTCTCTACTTTATCACATTACCGCAGGAAATACAACGGCCCTTCTATGCTTCTTTTCTGTAGAGTGTTTTCCCTTCCTTTATCGTCTCGCACACCCGGATATCGGCCAGCTTCGCACAGTCGGCCTTTAACGGATTTTCCTCGAGGATGACCATATCGGCGAGTTTTCCGGACTCCAATGTCCCCTTTTTGTGCTCCTCATGGTAGGCGTAGGCCGCGTTGACGGTAATCCCTTTTAACGCGTCAAATACGTCTACGGCCTGTTCTTCCCCGATTTTTATTCCCTTCCGGGTGACGCGGTTGACCGCGCACCAGACGGTTTTCATCATATCCGGGGCAAGCACCGGGCAGTCCTGATGGAAATTATAACGAAGGCCGCAGTCCAGCGCCGACTTTACCGGGCTGATGCGCGCCCCGCGCTCCGCTCCCAGGTTTTTCAGGTGAACGTCTCCCCAGTAATACGTGTGCGCCACAAATATGGACGGCAGCATTCCGATGTCCGCCATCTCCCTAAGCTGGTCATCCCGAACCGTCTGGCAGTGAATCATAACAGGCCGCAAATCCGTTCCGCCGCCTGCCTCCTTAAGGGCTCTCTTATAGCACCGGATATACTGGTCGGACGCCGCGTCCCCGTTGCAGTGGGCCAAAAGCTGGCAGCCTTGCTTGATTGCGCTTTTTGCCGCCTCCGTCACAAAGGAATCCTCCTCGGTCGGATACCCGCAATAGCTTTCCTCCCCCTCGTAGGGACGGGTCAGCCACGCCGATTTCCCCTGCGGAGAGCCGTCCAGAAAAATTTTTGTCCCGGCCACCTTAAGTCGGTTTTGATAGCGCCTGAAATATCGGCCGTACTCCACGAGAAGCTGCTCTGTACCTTCCCGAAACAGCGGATATGCCACGACATCCACCCGAAAACACCCCGCATCCGCCGCAGCAGACAATTCCTTTAACGTCTCAGCCGAGGTTCCACCGTCCTGTACGGTCGTAATCCCGTATTTCAGGTAAATCTCCTGAACCTCGTGAAGCTGTCTCACGGGGTCTTGTCCAATCCGTTTAAACACCCACAGAAGCACCGGGGCAAAAGCCGCCGGTTCCTCCAGATAGCCGTTTAACGTCCCGTCCCCGTATCTGCCGTAATGTCCGCCCCTGGGATCCGCGGCGCGCTCCGTAATTCCCGCCTGACGCAGCATTGCCGTGTTGACAACGCACATGTGACCCGACGAATGGTACAGGCAAATCGGAACCGTTTCAGAGACCTCATCCAAAAGCTCTCTCGTCGGATGCACCCCTTCCTTAAGGAAATTGTGGTCATAGCCGACCGCCAGCAGCACATCGCACTCTGCCTGTTCCTTTAAGCAATTTTTCAAAAACAAGGCAAGCTCCGCAAATGACGTGCAGCCCGATGCATCCGGAAAGGAAGCAAACTTTGCATACAGGGAAATATGGCTGTGTCCGTCAATAAAGGATGGAAGCAACGCCCTTCCGCCGAGATTGACAAATTCGGCCTTTGCCCCGCACAATGCTTTTGCCTCTGTGAGCCCTCCGACAAACCGGATTCTTCCGTCCTCCACCAAAAGCGCCTCCGGCGCGTCTGTCTTTCGTACCATCGTCAGGATGTCTCCCCCGTAATACAGCTTCTGCATGCTCCCTCCCTGTGAAATGATTACAGCCCAAACAGCCTTTTTCCCACAAAAAACAAAATCGGTACGGCAAGCGACGGCAACAGATTCATTGTCTTGCAGTCCCTGATCTTTAAAATCCCAATCCCCGAGGCGGCAATCAAAATACCTCCCACAATGGAAAGCTCTGTCAAAAGCTCCTCCGAAAAAAATGATGCCGATAAATATTTCGCCGTCAGATAAATCGCTCCCTGCCAGCAAAACAGAACCGGCGCAGCCAGCGCCATGCCGATGCCGTAGGTGGACGCCAGCACTGTGGATGTCACAAAGTCGAGCGCCGCGTTGGTAAACAGATACGTGTGGTCTCCATAGATTGCGCTCATCACCGGCCCGAGAATGGAAAGCGTTCCGATACAGTAAAGCAGGATCCCGGTCCCCAGTCCTTCCCCGAGATTGGATTTGGAGAGCCCCGCCGAAAGGCGCATAAACCTCCCATCCAAATCCAATACCGTCCCCACAAGGCTTCCGACGGCAAGGCTCACAATAAAAAGCACCGGATAGGTGCTTTTATCCATGTTGGCAACCGCTGCATGAATGCCGATTGCCGCCGCCGCAAGTCCCATCGCCGTAAAAAGCGCATTCTGATATTTTTCACCGATTCCTTTTTTTACTACACTTCCGATGACGCTTCCGGCAAGTATCGCGGCGGTATTGATGATTGTTCCTGTCATTTGTTTCTCCGTGCCAAAACTATTTTATAAATACGCATCTTACGAAAACAGATTTCGGAAGAAGTCGCCAATCGACGAGAATACCTCTCCAAAAAAATTGCCGATGCTCTCAAATATTCCGCCGGAGGTATCAATACCGTCCCCGTTCCGGAATGAATCATAGAGGGACTCCGCATATTCTACCAGACCGTTCAGGTCAATTCCCAGCGAGGTGATTTTCAGCAGAAGATCTACAATCTGCTGGCGTTCCGTCTCCGAGAGCGTCACGCCGTATCTCTCGCAGGCCTCGTCAATCGCTCCGTTGATGCCTTCCTCGTCGGTCAGGTCGTCCTTCGCGATCAGGGATTTCAGATACGCAAAAAATTCCTCGACCTCCTCGTCGGTCACTCCCTCCAGAGATTCCTCCAGCTGTCCGGTAATGACCAGCTCATTAAGCGCCGCGTCCATGACATCTTCGCTGATATTTTCTCCCGTCATCTGCTGATACGCCTTTAATATACCCACAAGCGCCGCCGTGCCGGAAATTCCGGTCGGTCCCGCCACGATGATATCGGCGTCCGTCACCCCGGCCGTTGTCAGGGCGTTTTTATACATACCAACCGTACAGTAGGTAATATTTGTTGTAGATATATTTAATCCGTTGCCTTCCTCACGCTGCACAATCACTACCGAGGAAAGAGAGCGGCTTCCAATCTGATCCGAGGAAATGTAAGCGTCCAGATACTGATGCTCCTCCTCATTCGTCACATAAACCACGTCATAGCTGTCGAGATTCGCCGGGTCAATACCCATAATCGAAAGGACAGTTGCTCTCTGGCTGTCGTTTAAGTCCGCACCCAGGGAAAGATAGGGCTTATCGTCCTGTTTTATTTCCACATCGTCACCCTGCTCGTTGTCCTGAATCGTTCCCATGGTCTCCTGCGACCCGTCATCTGACGTTTCCTGCTCCTGCGCGTTGTCATCGTCCAGATACTGAATGCTTCCCTCCGGGTCTGCCGCCGCGTCATCCTGCGTCTCCGACGTTCCCGCTTCCTCCTGCTCCTGCGACGATTCCTCCCGGGTCTGTGACGCATCGTCCTGCGTCTCCGCAGCTTCGGTCTGCTCCTCGGGCAGCTCGGTTCCCGTTTCCACCGTCTCCGTCTGCGCTGCCATAAGCACCTGGGCCGGTGTAAAAGCCATGGACGCGGCCAGCAGCAAACTAATGATTTTAATTACTGTCTTTTTTTTCATTTTATTTCTATCCTCACCTTCATCCAGGAACAGATATCTGAAAATACCTGTTCGCGGTCTGTCTCATTGATAATCTCATGTCTGTCGTTTTCATAGAGGCGGTAGGTCAAATCCTCGATTCCCGCTTCTTCATACATATGATATACCTTTTTCACGCCCTCGCCCAAATCCCCGACCGGGTCGTCCTGGCCGGAAACCAGGAAAATGGGCAGCTCCTTCGGTACTTTTTTTATATTTTCCATCTGGTTGTCAAAATATACCGCTTCCATCAGCCCCAGATAGCCGTTTAACGTGAATACAAAGGTACATCTCGGCTCCGCATAATATTGCTTTACAAACGAAACCTCTTTCGTCAGCCAGCTGTTTGTCTCATCCTTACCGTATAAGTCAAATTTTCTATAAGGTTTGCTGTAGGAAAGCCGCTGCATAAACCTGCTCCTGTAATGCCAGCCCCGAAACGCCGCAAACAGCTTGCAGAAAAACATCCCAAGCTTCGTGGTGGAGTCCGGCACACAGCCCGTCCCCATCAAAATGGCCCCGCTTACGCCCTCGGGATGAATACAGAGATATTTCCGCAGCATGTAGGAACCCATACTGTGCCCCAGCATAAAATACGGAATCCCCGGGTTTTCCGACTGCACCGTCTGACGCAGCCTGTGCATATCCTCCACAAGCGTATCGCTGGGATGGTCTTTGGCAAAATAGCCCCAATCGTCCTCGCTGCGCACGGACGCTCCGTGCCCGAGATGATCATGCCCCACCACCAGAAAACCTCGTTCCGTGAGATACTCCGCGAAACCGCGGTAGCGCTCTATGTACTCGATCATACCGTGTGTAATCTGTAAAACCGCCTCATACTTCCCATCATCCGGCAACCATCTTACCGCATGTATCTGTGTCATTCCGTCCGCCGATAAAAAACCAAACTGTTCCTCTTTTGCCATATCTGCTGCCTCCCTCCTGCCGTTTAAGGCCAGTCAGCACCCCTTTATCCAAGGGCACGAAAAATATCCTCCAGACCCCCGGCACACTCCCTCTGCTGTCTCAGCTCCGCCTGCACCTTTTTCAGTTCCTCCTCCGTCTCCTTTCGGATACGCGCAAGCTCGTCCCCCGACTGCCGTTTCCCGGCGCTCTCCGTCACCGCTTCAAAGGGTATGCTGTTTCTTAAGTCAATCTGACCGGCCTCATAGGAAGAAATTGTCTGTATGCTTCCGCTGCAGAGCTTTCCGGTGAACATGAGCGCTTCCTTTACGAGCCCCTCCAGCGCAGTTAACTGCTCCTTTAATCCGGCAAGCTGCTCACCCGCCGCCTCGAGACGTTCACAGACTTCCTTTGCATCCGCCTCGTATTTTTCGGCAGTCTGTCGGATTTCCTCCGCCGCGCCGATAAACGCAGCGCCATCCTGCCCCATTCTCCCCGCCTCAATCGCGGCATGAAGCGCCAGGACTCCCATCGACCTTGCGTCTTTTTGCATCCTTGCCGCGTTTTCTTTTAACAGCTCATGCGTGTCCCGAAGCCCTGCTTCGGCCTCTGATGCCGCCAGAACCGGTGCCTGCAGCGCCCTCTGCCGCTCAATCAGCTCTGTAGTCTGTTCGTTTTGCTTTTTGAGCTGGCTGAGAAACACCGCGTGATTTGCGCCAAAGGATTCCACCGCGTTATGAGCCTCTATCATAGCGTTATGGAGGTCCACAGCCTCCGTCCCTTCTTCCGGCTCAAGCCGCGCAGCGCAATCCATATTTTCCTCTATCTGCCTGAGGCTTTTCTCCATCTGGGCACAGGACGCGGTCAGCTCGGCAAATCTTTCCTTTGCCCGCTCTCTGCCATCCGAAAGCCTTCTTTGTACCGCCGAAAGCTCCTCCTCCAATACCCGTTCCCTTTTTCCTCCAAACATCCTGATAACCTCCCGATTTTACCTGTAATTGCGTATGACAAGCTGAACGCTTTCTGTGCCCTGGTACTCATTGAGCTGCGGATAGAAAACGACCGACATAAGAATCCCGTTTTCCTTTCCCGAAAGCGCGCGTTCCACCTCGGACTCCCCGTATTTTTCCCGGTAATAATTCAAAAATGCCTCCGCATCCCCGAAATACACCGCGGACACCGGATGGTCCTGCTCCGTCCGAAGCCAGAGCCTTATGACATTCCGGTTTTTCCCGACCACCGCCGCGCGCGCGAGCTTAAGATTCCTGTCCGCAAACTGCGGCTTGATGTTTCCCTTGCCAAACGGCTCCAAAATCTCAAGTTCCCGGGCAAAATCAAGCCCCGGATAATCCGCCGGCATGGCGATGTCTATTTTTATCTTAGGAATAAAGTCTTCTTCTGTCAACCCGCAGCAGGCGTTTATTTTCCGACGAAAGGCCGCCACATCCTTTTCCTGCATGGAAAGCCCCGCCGCCATCGGATGGCCGCCGAATTTTGTAAAAAACTCCCGGCACTTGCACAGCTCGTCATACATGGAATAGCACTCCACAGACCTGCCCGAGCCTTTTACGCCATCCTCGCTTCTGGTCAGTACAAACACCGGACGGTGATAAAGCTCCCGGATTCTCCCCGCGATAATCCCCGCAAGGCTTTCATGGACTTCGGGAAGATAAATCACCAGTACCTTTTGCCCCGCGCCGCCTTCTTCTACCGCCTCTGCGGCAAGCTTTACCCCCTCCGCCGTCATATCCTTCCGCTGGGCGTTGAGTTCCACCAGCTTCGCCGCAAGCTCCGCCGCCTTTACGGCATCCTCCTGTAAAAAGAGCTGCAGCGCAAGCCGGGCCGTCTCAAGCCGCCCGCTGGCATTGACGCAGGGACCGAGCACAAACCCAAAATGATAGGCGGTTACCTGCTCCGGCAAAAGCCCGTTTTGCAGAATCAGCGCGCGCATACCCGGATTGGCCGTGAAGCGGATTCTCTTTAAGCCTTCCTTTACCAAAATCCTGTTTTCATCCGTCAAATCCATAACGTCCCCGACCGTGGCAAAGGCAACATTTTCCAGAAATTCATATGCCGCCTCCGGGGACGCTCCCGTTTTCTCATAAAGCACCTGTATGACC
Source organism: uncultured Roseburia sp. (assembly GCA_944380515.1). Classification (GTDB taxonomy): domain Bacteria; phylum Bacillota; class Clostridia; order Lachnospirales; family Lachnospiraceae; genus Roseburia. Next base: position 136,041 of record CALWHT010000038.1, on the reverse strand, counting down.
TTAAACGCCACCGCCGCCCCGCAGAGTCCCTTATAAGGATAGGGACAATCCGGCTGTTTCGGATTGACCACGGCGTCCGCGGCGCTCTTTATGTAATGCCTTTCCCCGTTTTCTTCCGTATAGGGAATCTCATGGTGATCTGTCACCAGAACCGTCATGCCATACGCCTTTGCATGGGCAATCTCATCTATTGCGGCAATCCCGTTATCACAGGTCACAATCGTGTCAATGCCCGCCGCGTGAGCGTTTTCAATCAGATGATCATTGATGCCGTAGCCGTCCTTCATGCGGTCCGGAATCTGAAAATCCGCCTCGCCGCCGCAGGCTTTCATTCCACGGTAGAGAATATAGGTTGACATAACCCCGTCAATATCATAATCGCCGATGATTCGTATGCGTTTCTTTTCCCTGATTTTTCGAAGCAGAATCTCCGCAAGCAAATCAGCGTCCTTTAGCAGATGGGGACTGTAAAGCTCCTGGATTCCCCCGTATAAATACCTCCGGATGGCCTCGTCTCCGATGATGTCACGGTTGCGCAGCAGACGCGCCGTCACCGGACTGATACCGAATTTCTGCGCGATTCCGGCGAAATCGGCTCTTTTATTTATTACAAACCAATTTTCCATATTAATCTCCATTCCGGAGCGTTTTGCGCGATCGGGCAGATTTTCTTTCAGAAAATCGCAAATCTCAAATTTGCGTCTGCCATCAGGGCTTATTTGTGACGCTCTGGCACAATATAGCCAACGCAAACAAATTTGCGTGTGAAAAATAAGCTATCAAGCTTATTTTTCACACTACTTTCTGTCTTTTATCTTTCACTGTATCTACAGACCGCTCCTTATTTGTCGTAGGACACGGAAAGCAGCGCAAGTCCGCAGGCCGGTGCCGTATATCCGGCAGCCTCCCTGTTTCCCGCCTCCAATATCGCAGGCAGCTCCGAAGGATTTCTCCGGCCGTCACCGACCTCGATGAGCGTTCCGGTTAAAATGCGTACCATTCCCTGCAAAAAACCGCTGCCGGTATAAAAAATCCGAAGCTCGTCCGGCCGCTCCTCAAATTCGATCCGAAAAATCGTACGGACCGTGGATTTTTTCATTTTTTTGTTTGCGCAGAAGGATTTAAAATCATGCGTGCCGCACAAAAAGCTCGCCGCCTCCCTCATACGCTCTACATCCAGCGGCACGGAATAATCATAGAGATATCTGCGTTCAAAAACGTTCGGTATCGCTCCCGTATGGATCCGGTAGAGATAAGTCTTTTCCACCGCGTGATAACGGCTGTGAAAACGCTCGTCCACCTCCTCTGCGGAAATGACGGCAATATCCTCCGGTAGATACCGATTCAGACAGGAAAGTATTTCCTCCACCGGACGGCTTTCTTCCAGATGAAAATTTGCCGTCTGTCCCAATGCGTGTACGCCCGCATCTGTCCTGCCCGAACCGATGACCTCTACGGGATGTCCCGCCATCCGATGAAGCACCGCGCTGAGCTTTCCCTGTATGGTAAGCTCCGTGTCCTTTAATATCTGCCATCCCTTATAGCGTGTCCCATCATATTGAAGTACGATTTTGTAATTTGCCATGGCGTTTCCCTTCCCGTTTCTGCGCGCCCCAGCACCGGGACGCGCATACCGCTATCTGTACAGTTTATCACATTTCACGGAAAAAACCAAGTTTAAACAAGCTCTGCGATTCTGGATACTCCGACATAGATTTCGGAAATTTTATACCAGGTCCGGTAATCGATAACACCTGTGACCGGAAGCCCGAATACGCTTTGGAATACCTCGACCGCCTCCCTGGTTGCAGGCCCGAAAATGCCGTCGGGCGTGATCCTCGGAATCGCCGGGTAAGACTGGGAAATCCTCACGAGCTCCTCCTGAATCTGGCGTACCTTCTCTCCTGTGGAGCCGACAGTCAAATCCATCCTCGGCCAGGATGCCGGTATGCCGGACACCTCCTCCGCCGTATTGATATACATGTTGTTTCCGTAATAGTAGCGCAGGATTTCGATGGTGCTGTAATTCTGGTCACCCAAGAACTTGCTGCCCCACTGGCTGAGCCAGTTGCTGCAGGTCACACGCTGTCCGTCGCAGTACTGCGTCAGAATCGGCTGAGTAACATTGGGCCTCGACAGATAATTCTGGAACATCTCATCCACAATATTGGAGATATTCTGGAAAATATTTCTTCCGTACGTAAACTTCTGGTCATAAGCCGTTGACGATGTAATTGTAAAGTTGTAGCCCTTGTTGCGGTACCACTCCGTGTAGACCCGGTTTAAGGTAAACGACATAATTGCAAGAATGTTGGCGCGCAGCGTCGCATCCGGCCAGGTGGAATATATTTCGCTGGACGCCACGTTTTTGATGTAATCCTTATAACGGACATAATAATCTCTTGCCGCCGTATCCGAGGGAGGCCCGTCATGCACTACAACATATTCAGGGATCACAACCCTGCTTAAAACGATTTCCCCGGTTTCCGGAATCGGCTTGATTTCCGATTCGGCAATCTTCGGCGGAAAATCTCCCCACAGGGTATTGACCGGAATGACAATCGAATCTACCTGGTTCCCCGGTGTTTCCACCCGGTCCATCCTGATTTCCTGAATCGCAAGCTGTTCCGCAAACAGTTCAATTCCCGACACAGTGAACGGGCGATATCCCTCCGCAGTAACCCGAACAGTATATTGCGAGAACGGCTGGTTTTCTCCCGGCTCCATTGAGTATTCAAGCGGAGGCGTATCAAGCGTAATTTGCTCGGACATTCCAGATGAATTTGTATTCACCTCCTCTATGGTTCCCTCCGGATCACCGGAGTAGGAAATCGAAATCTTTGCATCAGGAATCGGCTCATTACCCTGACGACCGGTGACCTGCACCCGCAATGTTCCCTGATCCACATTATTTTGTGTATAGGCAATATCTGACATGAAAAACCTCATATATTCACTCGGTATATCCTATGCGTCTTCCCCGGAAATGTGCAAAAAAAAGAATCCCACGCCCGTGAAATTCTTTTTTCATTTTATGCTCAGATACACGGTCCTGCCCGTTTCCCGCGCGGACAATCCCTTCTCCTTATTCTACTGTCACGACCTTCGCAAGATTCCTCGGCTTATCCACGTCAAATCCCTTGTCGGAGGAAACGTAATACGCCAAGAGCTGCAGGGCCACTGAAGCCGGCATTACCATAAACTCATCCCTCATATCCGGCAAAAGGAAGGTCTCATACGCACTGTCAACATCACCCGCAAGGCTTTCCTTAATGAAAAGCACAATATCCGCGCCCCTGGATTTTACCTCCTTGATATTGGAAAGCTCCTTTGACCTTAATTTTTCCTGCGTCACCGCCGCCACCACCGGCGTATCCTGCGTAATCAGCGCAATCGGCCCGTGCTTTAGCTCCCCGGAGGCATATGCCTCGGAATGAATATAGGAAACCTCCTTCAGCTTTAAGGAGCCCTCCAGAAGAATGGAGTAGTCCAGCCCGCGCCCGATCATAAATAAATCTTTCGCCTCAAGCACCCTGCTCGCAAGCACATGAATCTCCCTGCGCTCCTTAAGCACTCTCTGCATCACCTCGGGCACTCTCTGAAGCTCCCGCACAAAGCTCTGCGTATCCTCCGTCGTAAACACGCCGCGCAAATGCGCCATCTTTGCGACAATCAGGTAAAATATGGAAAGCTGGGTCGTATATGCCTTGGTGCTCGCAACCGCAATCTCCGGTCCTGCGTTGGTATAAAGCACATAATCGCTCTCCCTTGCGATCGAAGAACCCTTCACGTTGATGATGGATAGGCATTTTGCCCCCCGTTTTTTTGCATACTTCACCGCCTCTAAGGTATCAATCGTCTCTCCCGACTGCGACACCGCAATCACGAGCGTCTTTTTGTCGATCACCGGATCGGAATACATAAACTCCGACGCCATATCCACATCGATGTGCATATGAAGCAGCGATTTCACCAGCGCCTGCGCAACCAGCCCGGCATGCATCGCCGTCCCGCAGGCTATGATATTGATTCGGTCGCAGCCTGTAAATAATTCATCCGGCACTCCGTCCGCGCTAAAATCAGGCAGGCCTCCCCGGATACGCTCCGCAATCGTGCGCTCCACTGCATCCGGCTGCTCCATAATCTCTTTTTCCATATAAAACGGATAGCCGTTCTTTCCCGCGTTGTTTAATTCCCAGTCCACCGTAAGGTATTGCGGCTGCTTTTCCTTTCCGTCCAAATCTGTCAGGCAAATCCCGTCCCGGCGCAGCTTTAACACATGATATTCCGGAACCACAAAATAACGATTCGTAAAACGGCAGAGCGCCGTCAAATCCGAGGCAAGCATCGCGCCCTGTTCACATAAGGTCGCCACAATCGGGCTGACATTTCTGATCGAATAAATCTCTCCCGGATGGTCGGAAAATAAAATGACAAGCGCGAAGGTTCCCTTCAGCTTGGAAACGGTTTTTTTGATCGCCTCCTCGGGGTTCCCCTCATAAAAACGGTTCAAAAGCGCAGCCGCCACCTCGCTGTCCGTCTCAGATACCAGACTGTCTCCCAAATCATAATCCGCCGTAAGCTCACGGTAATTTTCAATAATGCCATTATGCACCAGCGTCACCTTCCCGACCTGATGCGGATGTGCGTTCTCATCGCTGACGCCGCCGTGGGTTGCCCATCTCGTATGCCCGATTCCGCAGGAGGTAAGCAGCTTTTCCGACTCGCAGATTGCCCTTAGATCACGGACTCTCCCCGCACATTTATATACCTTTGCCTGCTTTATTTCGTCATCCTCCACCGCGATTCCCGCGCTGTCATAGCCCCGGTACTCCAACAGCTCCAATGCATCCAGCAGCACATCCTTTACGCTTTCACTGCCTGTATAACCGATAATTCCACACATAAATTTTCCTCTTTCTCTATCTGAATTCTGTTTTTATTTTCTGGTCTTCCATTATACCGTATTTGTTTTGCAGTTACCCGCATATTTGCCGGTATATCTCGCACTGGAAGCGGTACGGGAGAGCATCCGCCGAAATTTCGATTACTCTCCTCCTCGTTAACCTGAACCGCGCCCGCCAAAGGCCGGCGCTTTCCGTCCGTTTCAGGTGCATGGCGCTTCTAAGGCGTCTTAACGCCTCAAATTATTTTTATAAAAACGGAAAATTTATTGTCCCGCAGAACACAGGCCAAACCGCATATCTGAACATAAAACACTGTTTACTTTTCAATGTGCAACGTAATTACTATACTATGATATGCACAAAAAGTCCAGGATTTCTTCCCTTGCGCCTCATTCTGTATTATAATCAAAGCAAACCTTCGGATAAAGGAGACGCCTATGCTGATGAAAAATAACGCCGCCGGCACAGATTACCTTGCAGACTGGCCGGCACACTATTATGAAATAGAAGATATCAACGAACGGCAGCGCATACTGCTGCTCGCCATCGAAAAAGAACTGGATCCGGAGCATGACCCCCTGCGGCTGTCTCTGCTGAAAATGCGTTTCGGGGATACAAAATCCAAAGAGCGGCCGGACGCCTTTCTGAATGCATTTATGATGATAAAAGCGGCAAGCGCCGCCGGCATTTCCCGTTTACGGAAAAAACGGCAAAAAAAAGAACTGTGCGGTTATCTCGCACAGCTTGGCATTACGAATCCGGCTGACGGCGGCGAGAGTTCTCTCATGCCGTTTGCCAGGACAGAAGCGGCTCTGACGGTTCTGACAGAGGAATGGCAGAACTTTGCGGATGTTTTTCTTGCCTCGTGCGTCGACAGCAAGGGCTACCGCTCCACGCTGTTCGGCATCGTACCCATCCGGGAGTCCGCCGTCGCCGAAAAAATAGCCGCGGACATCGACCTCGTCACCCGGCTCTATCCCGCGCAGTTCGGACTGGAGGAAGCGCTGCTTCCGTTTCGGCGGATTATGGCGGACACCTTCTGCCAAAAAATCGAAAACGGCAGGGCATACTGGGACGCCCTCCCGCCTTCTATTCCTCCGCATCAGAATTTTTGATATAATCATCCACCACATCCGCCGTGACCTTTGAATAGGGCAGGCGGATGTATTTGCCTTCCAAAAGCTCCAAATCCGACAAATCTCCTCCGGTCGAAAGTCCATAGGCAAGTTCAAGCATGGCGAGCGCCTGCCCCTCCTTGTCATTATATACGGTTCCAATCATTTCCCCGTTTTTTACCGCCTCAAGACCGACATCCGTTCCGTCGATGCCGACGACCGCCGGCCACTCCTCCCTTGGGATATCCGCTGCCTTTAAGGCATCAATGGCCCCGAGCGCCATATCGTCGTTATTGGCAAGCACAAGCTCGATGGCATCCCCGTACTCCGACAGAAGCTGCGCCATTTTCGTCTGTGCCTGTGCCCGGTTCCAGTTTGCGATTGCATAGCCCAGCTTCTCCACCTCGACTCCGTTTTGCACAATAGTGCTGACCGAGTATTCCGTGCGCACGATGGCATCCTGATGCCCCGCTTCCCCCTCGAGCACCACATACTGAAATACGCCGTCGCCGTTCTTATCCAGGGACGCATCCTCCGCAAACGCTTCCGCCGCCAGTTCACCCTCCATAATACCGGACTCAAACGCTTCCGCGCCAACATAGTAAAGATGCTCCCAGCGTTCCAAATCCTCCTCCACCAGCTCCCGGTTAAAAAAGATAATCGGCACATTGCTTTTCTCCGCCATATCAATAATCGTGGTCGGATCGGTCCTGTCTACCAGATTCACACAGATTACATTGCAGCCCTCTTCTATCATCGACTCTACCTGCCCGTTCTGCGTAGACTGCGAATCCGCCGCATTATAAACCTCCACATTGACCGCCACTCCGGTCTCCTCCTCCTTTATTGCGGCATAACGGTCAAATTCCGTCATCAGCTGCGCCACAAAGGTATCGTACTGGTCGTACACGGTCACACCGATTTTAATGCTCTTAATTTCCTGTTCCCCGCCGGAGCAGCCGACGGCAGTCATGCCCGCGCCGGCCGCCATAAGGCCCGAAAACAGTAACACACAGGCTCTCATTTTCCTTCTCACTCTCACTCGCTCATCCCCCATATCTCCCGCCTTACAGCGGCAGCATACTGCCGCCGCGCGAGGCGTTGCCACTGCAAGGCATATTGTCACTGGACGATGGGAAATAATATTTTCTGGCTTTCCACATCGTAAAGATTTTCCTTGTTTATAGTCAAAAATTCTATCTCCCGGTTTTGGGCCGGGGAAGTGCCGTATAAAAGCTGCTTTGCAATTTCCTCCATACTCAGATACCCCATATGGAACTCATTCGGAACGATCAGACCCTGAATCAGCCCCTTATCCAGATAGTATACTGCCTTTTCCGAACAGCCCTCGCCGTACAAAACGCAGGAGCTGTTTTCCTCCGTCAGCAGATAATCCACTGCCAGCTCAGTCTCGTCGTTTTCCAGCGTAATCAACACCTCCGCCGGCTGCTCCTCCTGAAAGCTCTTAAGCTTCCTGACCCCATCGCCTTCCTCTGCTGCCGTCCATACCACCTCAATGCCTGTTCCTTCCAACGCGTCCAAAAAACCGGAAAGCCGCTTCTGCATGGACAGCTGCTCCTGGTTTCCGCAAAGAATCCCGACAGTCAGCCCCTCGGTCCTCCCCTCGTAATCTTTGAGCAATTCTCCCGCAATCGCACTGCCGACCTCATAATGATCCGGCATCACAACCGTGTGAAGTCCCTCCGGCATCACGTCCGTTCCGACAAAAATAACAGCGCCCTCTGAAACCTCCCCGGAAAGAAGCCCCTCCTCATCCTGGCTGGAACAGGGCTCCACAATGACACCCTTCGCCCCGTTTTCAAACTCACGCCGAATAATCTGACATTCCTCGGAGAGCCCTGTAAACTCTACGGTGGAAACGATATTGAGCTGAATATGATTGTCAGCGGCTCCCTGCTTTAATCCCTCACGAAAGGCAATCCAGCGGTCGCTGCTGCTGTTGCTGACAATCACGGATACCTGATATTCCTCTCCCTCCCTGCCGGTATTGAGCATCCCGTAGGTAGCGAACGCCGTGACGCCGAGCATAACCGCAACCAATATGCCAAAATAAATACTGTTTTTCTTCATACCGCCGCTCCTTAAATCTGCTTTTTCCCGGACTCCAGCCATTCCTGCGTTTCCGGTGTAAAGGGGATATAGGGAAGATGAATGCGGACCGTCGTTCCCTCGTCCGGAACGCTTTCGATTTCAAGCCCGTACTGCGGTCCAAACCTGAGCTTAATCCGGTTGTGCACATTCAAAAGTCCCACGCCCGAGCCGTGCCTTGGCGCTCTGTTGTTCTCCTTTAAAAGCTGCGCCACTTCCTCCTCCGGCATACCGAGCCCGTTGTCCCTGACCTCAATGTAAACATCCTCCCCGCTGCGGTGTCCCGATACCGAAATCTCACCGTCTCCGTCCATACACTCCACGCCGTAATAAATCGCGTTTTCAAGCAGCGGCTGGACCACCAGCTTTACGGTGCAGCATGAAAGGATTTCCGAATCGACGTCAAAGGTTACCCGGAAAAGATTTTTATAGCGTATCTTCTGGATGTTCATGTAATTGCGCGCATGACGTATCTCATCCTCCACGGAGATTACAGTCTTACCCCTGCTTAGGCTGATACGGAACAGGCTTGCAAGCTGCGTAATCATAAACACCGCGTCATCGCAGCGCCCTCCCTCAATCATCCAGACGATGGAATCCAGCGTATTATACAGAAAATGGGGGTTAATCTGGGATTGCAGGGCATCCAGCTCACTCTTTCTTTTTTCCTCCTGCTCTACCACAATATCCTGCATGAGCTGCCGAATCTGCTCTACCGTAGAGCGCAGCGTCCTTCCCAGGTGCTCCACCTCCATGGAGCCTCCAACATAAATGGCAGGATTTAAGTTTCCCTCCTCCCATTCCTTCACGGAATCGTTGAGCTTTTGCAGCGGCTTTGCAATCCGTGCCGACACAAGCTGATTTAAGATCATAACCGCCAGCAGAGAGACAGTCACCAGCATAATCACAAAATACCGCATCTCCTCAAGTCCCATATCAAAGGAACTCATCGGCACGACGCTCACAAGCTTCCAGCCGGTATAGCTGATTGTCTTTACCGTAATCAGACGCTTCTCCCCCTGGAATTCCTCCTCGTAGCTGCCGTCCTCGTGCGTAACCTGCTCTAAATTATTTTCCTCGTAAAGCCCCGTATAAATCAGCTTCTGCTTGGGATGATAGATAATTTCCCCTTCACTGTCCATCAGATAGACATACTCCCTGGAATTATCCGTGTTCGCCTTCGCCAAAAGCTGCTCGATACTGCTGTAATTCATGTCAACCAGAAGCACGCCAAGCGCTGAATTTCCGCTCTCGGTCAGCTCTACCGCGCGGCTTAGGGAAACAACCCAGTAATAACGATAGGAGGTATCGTCAAACAGATTCTGCACGTGAGGCGTAGAAAAATGAAGATTTTCCATCTGTTCCACCGCGTCAATAAACCATTGCTGTCCGACAATATCCACATCCTGCTTTTCCGTTGCCACCGGGGCCGCCGCCACAAGCTCCCCGTCATTCGTGTAGCAGGCAATACTGATCAGATTGTCCTTATTTGCCTCGTAGAGCAGATTCATTTCCTCATCCAGTCCCTCAACCGACAAATCCTTGTCCTTGATGACGCTGTAATACATGGCGTCGGAAATACGGCGCATATTCCGCAGATAGTCCTCGAGGTTAATCGCCGTCTGACCAAGAAGCTGCCCCGTGCTCTCCACCGCCGTGCGCTCCATCCTGCTGACGAACTGCTCGTAAAGCATAATGCCGAGAAAACACATACTGCACACCGAAAGCACCGTAAAGGAAATCGAAATCGTTACCTGTATGCTGTAGGTCTTCCTGTAGCGGTTTATGTATGTAATTATTTTTTCCCATTCTTCTCTGATTCTGCCCATCGTTTACTTTTTCTGCCCACCCAGCTTTTCTGCTTTATACTTCGACGGAGACACTCCGAACTGCTTCTTAAATACATAGCTGAAATAATTGGGGTCCGAATATCCCACCCGCTGCGCGACCACATAGGTTTTTTCGTCTCCCGCCAGCAGCAGCTCCACCGCCTGCTCCATCCGGTAATCCGTCAGATAATTGATGAAGGTTTTGCCTGTCTCCTTTTTAAACACCGTAGAAAAATAAGCGGCGCTGACGCCTAAGTTCCTGCACACGGTCTCGACGGACAGGCTCTGCTCCGCATAATGCTCCCGGACGTATTCCTCCGCCCGCCTGACAAAGGTTTTCGTCGTGTCGGTTGCCCGTTTCTGCACCTGCGCCTGCATCTTGCCTCCGACGGAAACGAGCCAGTCCTTTAACGCCTCCGGCGAATCGAGCTGTAAGGCCTCACTGTAGGCATCGGCATTCTCTCCGAATATTTCGTCCATATTCAGGTCGTTATTATTTCCGAAACGGAAAATCTCCGCAATCAGCTCCATAATAAACATCCTGTATTTCTGAAGAGACGCGCCTCTCCCGGAAAAACGACCCACGCAGTCCGACACCGCCTCCAGAAGCGAGTGTTCGTCTCCTGTCTTAATTTTTTTAAAAATCTTCTGAATGGACTGCTCTTCCCACGTTTTGTCCGCATGCTCCTGCGGGTCGATTTCCGCAATGTTAATGGCGCGCGTATTGCCATAGAGCACCCGGTACGAAACCGCGTTGCGCGCTCCCTGCCAGGAGAGATGCAGCTCGCTTAACTCCCCGCAGCTGTGCCCGATTCCGGCCGTCACCCGCGCGCCGCAGACACGCTTCGCCAGCCGGCAGAATTTATCCATAGCATCGGTATAGCCCGTAAGCTCGCCCTCCTCCGCGAGCTGGGAAATTACGATAATATCTCCGAGATATGAAAATACATTGCTTCTCCATTTATTAGAAAACTGCTCCTCCGCCAGCTTTTTCACGGAAACAGCCAGAAGAATCGGGTCGATGCCGAGCTGGGGCTCGGGCGTGCTGATATGAAGCGCCGTCACCACATACCGCGGACCGGCAAATGTAATCCCATAGCTGCTTAAAAACTTCCCGATATCCTGTTCGGGAATCCGTCCCTCTATCAGCGCTGCGTAAAAATTTTCCTGCAGTACCGGAAGGCTTTCCATATAATATTGACGCAGCTTCTCGATATTGCGTTTTTCATCCAGCTCTCTGTCGAGATTTGCCCCGATGCGCGTAAAAACCTCCCGCAGCTCATTGGCGTTGATAGGTTTTAATATGTACTCCTCCGCCTCGATTTTGATTGCCTCTTTCGCATATTCAAATTCATCAAATCCGGAAAATATAATGATTTTAATATTCTGATAAAGCTCCTTTAGCTTCCTGCTTAAGGTAAGACCGTCCATATAAGGCATTTTGATGTCGGTCATCACGATGTCCGGCAAAAGCTCCTCCGCCAGTTCTAAGGCCTCTACACCGTTTCTCGCGTACCCGGCAATCCGAAAGCCCATATTTTCCCAGTCGAGCTTTTTCATTATGACAGAGAAAACCTCCTCCTCGTCGTCCACCAGCAAAATGGAATACTGACTCATTGCTCTATTCTCCATATTTTTTATTCATGCGGCTCCATAAAATTCCCAGAATCACAGTGCAGACAACGATTTCCGCCACCGCCGCGTAAAGATTCCAGAATAAAAGCACCATCATCAAAAGCGTCGCCACTGCAAAAAAGACCATAAGCTGTCCCGCTGCTTTCGCGTACGCCGCCTCGTCCTTCACCGGCGGCTTATTCTTGCCCCGGATTGCAGTAATATCCTTCATAATCCACAATCTCATTCCGTAGTACATCAAGATTACAAACAATAGCAGCGGAATCCCTGCCAACTCTAAAAATTGCTCTGCACTCATATGTTTCCTCCACTATAACAAATTTACCGTTCACCATTTTCTGACGTAAGGCAAAATAGCGGCTGGTCCGCAACGCTCCCAGCCGCTGTAATTCATTATACAACAATCTCTATTTCTTTGCTATATATTTCCTGATGTCAAGCGAAATAGCCACGAAGATAACAATACCGATTGCGATGTACTGCGCATTTGCGTCCACACCCAGGTATTGCAGAGCAACCTTTAACAGCTCAAACACCGCGACACCGATGATTGCGGAGGAAACACGTCCCCGGCCGCCCGTAACGGATACGCCGCCGATGGTACATGCCGCGATTGCCTCCATCTCATAGCCGTAACCGAGCTGTACCGATGCGCCTCCTGCCCTTGCGCCAAGCATAAAGCCCGCCAGTCCGTACATTGCCGCCGCCTTCATGTAGATGAGGATTAACGTCTTTTTCACCGGAACACCCGCAACCTCAGCCGCCTGCGGGTTGCCGCCGATGGCATACATATATTTTCCATGGCGCGTCATGTTGAAAATAAACCAGGTGATGGCTGCCACGATAATTGCGATCCAGATTAAGTAGTTAATGCCGAGGAATTTGCCGTTTGCAATGTTCGTATACTCCTGCACATATCCGCCGAGCGGCGTCGCATTGGTATAGATTAAGGAAATACCGTAAACAATTTCCATCATTGCCAGCGTTGCGATAAACGGAGGCACGCTTAAATACGCGATAAAGAATCCCGTAATCGTACCGAACGCGGCACAGATTACCATAACGATAAGCAGCGCTACAAATACATTGAGCGGCTCCATATCCGGGAAGAATTTTCCGGAATAGTCCATACGCTGAAGCAGCGTACCTGCGATACAGCCGCCGAAACCAATCATACGTCCTGCGGAAAGGTCACAGCCCGCGGTGATAACACAGCCCGCAATACCAAGTGCAATGACCAGTCTGGAGCTCATATTCGTCAGAATATTCATCAGATTGTTTCCGGTGAAGAAGTTATTCGAGGTTAACCCCGTATAAATCACCAGGATAAACATAACGATGATAACTCCGTTATTGATTAAGAAATCTTTGATTTTCTGCTGATTTGTTTTTACCATTTTCCCACTCCTATCCGCGTGCCGGGCACGCATTACATTCCATGGTTGAAGTCTTTTATCCGTCGTGTCCTCGGGCGTCAGAACTGTGTCGCATAGTTCATAACATTCGCCTGCGTCATTTCCTCCGGCTGGTCGATTTCACCGGTCAGTTTGCCGTTGCACATAACGCAGATGCGGTCCGCCATACCCAAAAGCTCCGACATCTCAGACGAAATCATGATAATCGCTTTGCCCTGTGCGGCAAGGTCATTCATAATTTCGTAGATTTCATGCTTTGCGCCTACATCGATACCGCGGGTAGGCTCATCCATAATCAGTACATCCGGGTCGTTCGCAAGCCATCTCGCAACGATAACCTTCTGCTGATTACCACCGGATAAGTTGGCGATATGCTCCTTCATGCTCGGCGTTTTGATGCTCAGCTTTTTGATGCTGTCATCCACAATCTCATTTATTTTCTTATGATCCAGCACCATCCGCGCCTTCAGATACTTATTGTAAATCGATACGCCTACATTGTCCTTGATGGAAAGACAGCCGAAAATACCGTTTCCCCTTCGATCCTCGGTAATCAGCCCGATTCCCGCGTTCATCGCGTCAATCGGATGCTTGATTTTGACCTTTTTCCCGTGCATATATATCTCTCCGGACGCCACGCCGCGGATTCCGAAGATTCCCTCCATCAGCTCGGTTCTCTGTGCGCCTACCAGTCCGCCGAAACCGAGAATTTCTCCCTTACGGAGCGTAAAGCTCACATTCTGGAAGGATTTTTCGTGGATGGAGCAAAGATTTTTCACCTCCATGACCACCTCACCCGGCTTCGTATGTTTCTCCGGATATACGTTGGTCAGCTCCCTGCCGACCATATTTTTGATGATGTCATCCGTCGTCATCTCCGCCGCCGGCCAGGTTCCCACATAGGTTCCGTCACGCATAATTGTGATATCGTCGGCAATGCGCTTGATCTCATCCATCTTATGGGAAATGTAAACCATCGCGACTCCGCGGTCCCTCAAATCATTCATGATACGGAACAGTGCCTCCACCTCGTTGTCGGAAAGGGAGGAGGTCGGCTCATCAAATATCACGACCTTCGCCTGCTGGGAGACCGCCTTGGCAATCTCCACGGACTGCATCTGCCCGATGGAGAGGGTTCCAAGCTGCGCCTTCGGGTCAAAATCCATCTTTACTTCCTTTAACCACTTCTCGGTGTCCTCATACATTTTCTTGTGGTCAATGATTTTCAGCGGTCCGAATTTTGTCGGGAACCTTCCGAGGTAGAGGTTCTCCGCCACACTTCTTGCCGGAACCGGCTGAAGCTCCTGATGCACCATAGCAATTCCGTATTTCATTGCCTCATCCGGATTGTTTACCTCAATTTTCTGGCCGTCCAGAAAAATCTCTCCCGCATCCATCTTGTAAATGCCGAACAGACATTTCATCAGGGTCGATTTTCCAGCGCCGTTTTCTCCCATCAGGGCATGAACGGTTCCCGGACGGAGGGATAACTGTACGTTGTCAAGCGCCTTTACGCCCGGGAAGGATTTGCAGACACCCTTCAGCTCCAGTTTATACTCAGCCATTTTTCTCCTCCTTCTATATCTGACAGGCCAAACTGCCCGGCCTGTTATTTGCCATTTTCATCTTTTGCGCGATACTGACATCACGCCTTTCTCTGCCAATATTTCATATCCGGCACAGCTATGCCGTTTAAAGTCAGGAACCGTGGGATTCCCGTTATCAGCAAGCGGCGGGGGTGCGTCTGCCGCATCCCCCGCACCGCTTTTTCTTTCATTATTTTACTAAGTCAAGCGTTTCCTGTGCATTTTCCTGGGTTACCTTGATGTAATCACAGCCGATGTAGTGCTCGTTGCCTGCGCCTGTCAGGTAATTGATCGCCGCATCCGCAGCACTGTGGGACTGTGAGAAGTGGTCGTTGAATACGGTACCGGTCATCGTTCCGTTGATAACATTCTCCAAAGCCTCGGATAATGCATCAACACCTACCAGATAAATGTCCGTTCCAACCGTACGTCCTGCACTCTGGATTGCCTGCAATGCGCCAAGTGCCATCGCGTCATTATTACAGAATACAACCTCTACGTCCGTGCCGTACTGACCGAGCGCGTTCGCAACAATCGTCTGTGCCTGATCCTGTGCCCAGTTTCCAACCTGGTCAGACAGACAATTTACTTCCCAGCCCGCATCCTCAAGTGCTTTGATAGAATACTCGGTACGGTACTGCGCATCGATATTCTCCGGATCGCCCTCTACCATAACGTAGTCTACTTTTCCGTTTCCGTTTAAGTCTACCGCGTCAAGTCCGAGGTCTACAATCATTTCGCCCTGGAAGGTACCGGACTGACGTGCGTCACAGCCGACATATGTAACATCCCAGTTGTTGTCCTCCCATCTCTGCTGCTCTGTCTCATCCGGCTCACGGTTGATATATACCAGCGGGATTCCCGCGCCTACTACTTTATCTGTAATCGTCTCTGCGGAGGATGAGTTTACCGGGTTGATAATCAGGACATCCACGCCCTCTGCAATAAAGCTGTCAATCTGTCCGGTCTGCGTTGCCTGGTCATTCGCACCGTCAACGATGGTAATATTCTCCTGAGAAAAGCCCTGGCTGATTAAATAGCTCTCAAGCTCGGTACGGAACAGCGTCATAAAGTTATCCGAAAACTGATAAATGCAGACACCAACCTTTTTATCCGCAAGGTCTCCGCTCACCGCCTCCGTAGCCGCAGCTCCGGCGTCCGCAGCTTCTGTAGCCGCATCATCCGCCGCATTATCCGTGGTTGCTCCATTATCCGCAGCCGCCGCGCCGTTGTTAGTCGATGCTGTGTTGTTTCCGCCGCAGCCCATCGCCATGGAAGCTACCATTGCCGTTGCTAAAATTACACTTACTACTTTCTTTTTCATCACAAAAACCTCCCGTTGTTAGAATTGTCGTAACTCCTTGTCGGTTACAAACGCATTATAGCAACGGCAGATTGAAAAAAACATACAATATTCTTCTGTCTTCCTTGAAAATTCTTCTTTTTCTTTGTATAGAATAGTCAATATTTACAATTAATATCCTTGTTTATTATGCAGTTTGACTTTCAGATATTATTTTTTCTTTTTTATACTACGTCATTGTGCCCATTCTCACTATCTCACTCTACTTGGCCCGTACATTTCCGTATCACGCAAAAAGGGCGCCCTGTCGGAAGCATTTACAGCTTCGTCAGGACGCCCCTGCGCTTTCCGTATTTTTTATTTTACTTCTACTGTCCAGCCGTATTTGTCCGGCAGCTTGCCCCACTGGATTCCGGTAAGGGTATCGTAAAGCTTCTGTGTCAGCTCGCCGATTTTAAAGTCATTGACCGTCACCACGTCATCCTTATAACGGAGCTCTCCGACCGGCGAAATCACGGCCGCCGTTCCCGTTCCGAATACCTCCTCGAGCGTTCCGTCATGTCCCGCCCTCATCAGATCGTCGATAGACAGCCTCGTCTCGTTTACCTTATAGCCCCAATCCTTCAATATATGAATCATGGAATCCCTCGTCACGCCGGCAAGTACGGTTCCCTCGATAGGAGCGGTGTAAATCTCGCCCGCAATCTTGAACATAATGTTCATGGTTCCCACTTCCTCGACATATTTGCGGTGCTCGCCGTCGAGCCAGAGCACCTGGGAGTATCCCATCTTTTCCGCCTTTACCTGTCCTAAAATAGATCCGGCATAATTGCCGCCGCACTTGGTAAAGCCTGTGCCGCCCTTTACGGCGCGCACCAGCTCGTCCTCCACAAGAATCTTAACCGGATTGATGCCCTCCGCATAGTAAGCGCCGACCGGGCAGCAGATTACCATAAACTTATATGCGGTAGCCATATGTACGCCGAGCGCCGACTCCGTCGCAAACATAAACGGACGGATATAAAGGGAGGTCTCCGGCTCCGACGGAACCCAGTCACGCTCTACCTTCACAAGTTCCTCAATGGCCTCTACAAACATATCAACCGGAAATGCCGGCATACAAAGCCGCTCGTTGGAGCGGATCATTCTCTTTGCGTTCATCTCCGGGCGGAAAAGCTGAATTTTGCCCTCGGCGGTACGGTACGCCTTCAACCCCTCAAAGGTCTCCTGCGCATAATGCAGCGTCACGCACGCGGGATCCAGCGTAATCGGCTCATACGGCACGATTCTCGCATCCTTCCAGCCTTCCTCCTTCGTCCAATCCATCACGAACATATAGTCCGTCATGTATTTACCAAAACCGAGATGTTTCTGATCCGGTTTTTCCTTTAACTTATCTCTTTTTACGAATCTGATATCCATAACCTCGCCTCCGATTCCAATCGATTTCCTGTTTCTGCAAACCATTATGATACTTTCTTTTTTTAGTGTCAAGATTATTCCGAAGGCTTATATTTGCCATTCCATTTGGTTATGGAACTTTCCTTTAATTATAATTATCTGTTATGCCATCACCTTTTTCAGCGGAATCCAGATAATATAGGCGTAAACGCTGCCGATAAGCGAGGTAATAAGCTGTGTCACTGAAAATGTGGTCTGGAATACGGCCATATTCGGCAGCATCGCTTCGGGAAGCAGGGCCGGGATTAAAATCAACGATATGACAATTCCCATAAACAGGGCTTTTAACACGGAGCCTGCCGCCATCCCCGCAATGAGGCCGCCGTTTCCTTTGACTTTGCGTGTAATCAGACGCACAACGACCGCAAGAATCAGACCGCATGCCGTCCCGACACTGAGCACCGCAAGGATCAGACAGGCGTTGATAATCGGGCCTGTGATATAAACGCTGGCGTTCTTAAAAAACTGACTTACGATACAGATTGCCAAAAGTACCGCCGTGGTTGTAATTTGTTTTGTTGAAATTTTCATGATAGTTCTCTCCTCTCGTTGTTCAGACAAATGTCTTTCCATAAGAATCGGGCGCTTAAATGCGCCCCGGTAAGCATAGTATAAAAGGGAGGCAAAAGTCAACCCCCGGCTTGCCATTTCCCCTGATAACTCTTATAATAACTACAGGAATAACAAAAAAAGGAAAAGGAGTATACAATGCATACATTTCAACCTTTACCGGCGGATATGCTGGAGTTTGACCCGTTTACAAAAATCGGAAAAGAGTGGGCGCTGCTTACGGCAGGCTCAAAGGCAAAAGCGAACACCATGACCATCAGCTGGGGCGGTGTCGGCGTGATGTGGGGCAAAAACGTCGTTTTCGTCTTTGTGCGTGATTCGCGCTACACCAAAGAACTGATTGACAACGGAGAATTTTTCTCCTTAAGCTTTTTGAGCGAAGATTACCGTCCGGCGTTAAATTACTGCGGGAGCCATTCCGGGCGCGAGGGCGATAAATTTGCAGGCGCAGGGCTGACTCCCGCCTTCCGTCACAGCATCCCCTTCGTCGACGAGGGAAATCTCATCCTTCTCTGCAAAAAGATGTCCTCTACCAGAATCACCGAGGACTCCTTCCTCCTTCCGGAGCTTGCGGACAAATGGTACAAAGATAAGGATATGCACACAATGTATATCGCGGAAGTCATCGATATTCTCGCACGGTAATCCTTTTACGTTTTCGGCAAAACGGTATCCGCCGTACAAAACAGGCAGAGTCAGTTTCCTGACTCTGCCTGTTCCAACAGACTGCACACCGCCGCCGTAAAGTCATCCTCGCTGAGATTTTCACTCTGCACCGTAAACATGACTCCGCCCCTCTCAAACTGCGCGATATAGCAGTCTTCTTTCTCTCCGTTCCTGTAATGCGCGGCCGTCACCTCCACGCCGCAGACCTCTGAGGTTTCCAAATCCGAATCGGCAAACCGTGTAATTTCCCCCGACTCCGTCGTCCGGACACCCACGGTAAGACTGCGCTCTTTCGACGCGTCCGCATACAAAAGCTCATTGTTATCGTCGATTGCCGCTCCTTCCTCATTATAGCCTATTGCAAACTCTTCCGCCTGCAAGGAAAGGTCCTCCGGCAGAACCCCCGGCAGAATGGGAACGGCAAAATACGCCTCGAGTCCCTCCGCGTCAACCTGTTCGATGCGCGCGGGCGCTTCCATATCCACGATCATGTACTCCAGCTCTCTGATTTCATTATATATCAGTTCCGGCGCTTCTTCGGGCGCTGCTGCCCCGTCAATCGCCTCATCCGACACGGCATCCGCTTCTGCTGCCTGGTTTTCCGGCACGCCGGAAGCTGCGGGACTTCCCTCCGGCGCCCCGCCGCCCGCCTCACCGCCGAAACGCAGCCCGAGATAGCTCCCGGTCAGCACCAGCGCCAGACAGGCGGCAAGAGAAAGCCATACCGGGGCAGATATTCTTTTCTTTTTCCCGCCTTCCTCCGCTTCCTTTACATACCTGGGATTTATTTTCCCGATTGCATCCACCAAATCGTCCAGTCTCATCGCCTCACACCTCGATTCCTTCCCGCGCCAAATGCTCCCGGAACCGGTTTCTTACGCGAAACAGTGAAGACTTTACACTGCTCTCGCTGATACCGAACCTTCCGGCAATGTCCGCGATACTATCCATATACCAATATCTCCGCACAAAAATCATCCTGTTTTCCCGGCGCAGCGTTTTTTCCCAATATAAATCAATGATTTTTTCATCTTCCATGCTTACTCCCCTATCGCGTCCACGGCTCCGATAAATACCGGAAGGTTTGATTCGTTCTCCACGATGGCATATACAAACGGACGATCCAAAATCACCTGCTCCGTCTCCAGCATCGCCGCTTCTCCCACCATTTCCACCGCAGTGGCCGCACCCGCTTTTGTGCCGAGCTCATCCACGCTGATATGCGTCTGGTGAATCACCCGGCTGATATAAATATTCGAGCCGTCCTTGCAGGAACCCATACCGGAAAAGTCCGCATTTTCCTCATCAAAGGCGTCCGCCATGCCAAGCGCCGCAAGAAGCTTCGAAAGCTCCAGCTTTGTCTCTGCCTCAAACTTCGGCAGCCCTGCCTCCACCGCGATATTATCCGCATTGGCGATTGTCTCTAAAAACGTCTCTCCGCTCATTTGGCTGATATAGTCGCCAAGCTCCATTCCCTCCTCGGGCAGAAGCGCCACAAAGCGGTAGCCCTCCCGATAAGGCTTAATAAAGCCGCTTGCATGCTCCTCCTTCAAGTACCCGTTTTCCTCCGAATACATCATCGGCACGGTGGTCACTGTCCCATCCGCACCCGAAAACTGCGCGTCGTGAATCTGATTTGTCTCATACGCATCCTCCCATTCCGCATCAAAGGCCACCGCATTGATCAGATACATCAGCGCATCATCGGGAATCCTGTCTAAGATGTCCCCAATCATACCATCCGTGTGCTCTGACACCCACCGGTTTATATCGTCAAGCGTATCCCCGTCAAACTCCGCCGCAAAAATCTCCGCCCCGTAATGCTTTGCATTATAGGAAAGAAAATCCTCCCTGGGCTCAAAATTATCATCATTGCTGCGGTACCAGATGGAATTGGCCGTTAAAAGCCGTCCCCCTTCCCCGTCCGGCATCCGGGATTTTAACAGAGAAAGCTGTCCGCTTAAGTCTTCCAGGGCAGTCTCCCCGCCCAGTACCCGCTCCATCTGGGCAAGCGTCTCTCCCTGCGCCCCGTTTGCCGCCATGGCAAGCGCCATCATCACCGAATACGGGGAAATCATCGTGTTCTGTTCGGAATCATAGCTTTTCTGAAACAGCCGCAGGGCAAAATCCGCATAGCTCTCCCGAAAGCTTTCCTCCAAGGTGGCTCCTGTATCCGCCGCTGCGGTCTCATACCCCTCGGTCAGGCTTTTTGTCCCCTTTGATAAGCCCGCATCGCCCGTTGTACAGCCGGCAAGCGCCGCGGTACAAATACCTGCAGCCAGAACAGCCGCCGTGCTTCGATAAAAACTCTTTTTCATGGCTCTCCCTCCTTAAAAAGATTTTTTCTCTTTTCATAAAGAAAGACGCAGAGCGCAGCCGAATGGTTGCGCTCTTTTCCAAAAAATATTATTTTTTACTGCATCTGCAATTTTATCTTAACAATCCGCACCACGGATTCGTCGATGCGTTCCTGTGTGATCGTACCGTCCTGCACCGCCGCTAAAAGCCCGTTGTAGGCAGTCTCATAATCCTGGGGCATCAGAATCATATCCACTCCTGCATTGACCGCCATCACCGCCGCCTGATCCGCCGTATAGCTGTTTGTGACCGCTACCATATTCATGGCATCGGTAATCACGATTCCCTGATAGCCGAGCTGCTCCCGCAGAACGCCCGTCACCATCCGCTGCGACAGGGATGCCGGCGTATTATCCCCGACTACCTGCGGAACTGAAATGTGGCCGACCATCACAAAGGACACGCCGTCATCCACCGCGCGCTGGAACGGAACCAGCTCCGCCGCCGTCAGCTCCTCGAGCGTCTTATCCAGCGTCACGGCCCCGTCATGGGAATCGCCGTCGGTTCCGCCGTGCCCCGGAAAATGCTTCACAACGCCGTAAACGCCCTGGCTTAATAATCCCTCAAGCTCCGCGCTTACCATATCCGCCACCACATTGGCATCCGAGCCGAACGAACGGGTGCCGATTGCCGTATTGGCCGAATTGGTGAGTACATCCGCCACCGGCGCGAAATCCACATTAAACCCGAGATTCTTTAGATATCCGCCGATCGTGCTTCCCGCATTGTAGGCGTTCTGGGAATCCCCGGTCGCCCCGATGTCGCTCATATTGCCCACGTCGTTGACACCGAAGGCTTCATTTCCGGCAATACGGGTTACCGTACCGCCCTCCTCGTCCACGCTTAAAAACGCCGGAAGCCCGGTGCGCTCAATGGCAATATTCTGCATATTGGTGAGCATTTCCGTCACCTGCTCCGTGCCCAGAAGATTTTCCTGCATATAGATAATACCGCCCACCGGCCGGCTGTTATAAGCCTCCTTTGTGGTATCCCCGGCCGCCGTCACGTTCGCGTAGCCGGTCAGTGCCTCCGGCGTGATCACAAACATCTGGGCGAGCTTGTCCTCCAACGTCATGCCTGATACTACCTGCTGTGCCTGTTCCGTCAGAGGGTCAACGGCCGCTTCCGGCGCCTCGCTCTCCGGCTCCTGGGTATCCAAAACACTCTCCGTCTGCTGGGTATCCGGCGTCTGCGCCGGTGTTTCGTTCCTCGGCCAAAACCGATAAACGGCAAACGCCGCTGCCGCGATCACCGCCGCAAGTGCCAGAATAAATATAACAACCACAACCGCCGCCTGCTTTGTGTCTTCCTGTCTCTTTTGTCTTCTTTCTTCGCGATTCATTGACATTCTCTTTCCTCTTGTACTGCTTTTTTAGACATTATAGCAAACGCGGTCTCTTTTTTCCAGAGCAAAGTGAAAAGAGCACTTTGCTCGCCTATGCCTGCACGGTCGATAAAATAAGGCTCATCGCACCCTGCATTTCAACCTCCCCGAAATCCTTCGGTAAAATAAAATGGTCGCCTTTTTTCACCGGGTGGCTGTTTACGATGCCGTCACCCTCGAGCACCGAACAGAGCAGAAACGGATAGTCCTGCGCAAACGACAGCTTTCCGTCCACATCAACCTTAAAAATCGTGTAATAGCCGCAGGAATACAGCTCATTCAGCTGATTCACCGGAAGCCCCAGAGCAGACTTCACACTGTCGGCAGCGGATTTTGCCGGAACCGTAATCACGTCGATACTCTTTTCCACATGCAGCTCTCTCGGTTTTCCGCCGGAAAGCCTGTCATAATCATAAACACGGTAGGTAATGTCGCTGTTCTGCTGCGTCTCCAAAATCAGCAGTCCGCCCTTGATGGCGTGAACTGTCCCGGGGTCAATCTGGATAAAATCTCCCTTTTTCACCGGAAGCTCACGGATAAATTCCTTCCATCTGCCCTGATGTATCATATCCGAAAGTTCTTCCCTGGTCTTCGCGTTGTGTCCGATCACAAGCGCCGCTCCCTCGGGCGCGTCCATGATATACCAGCATTCCGTCTTGCCGAAGGAGCCGTTCTCGTGTTCCTTCGCATAGGCATCATCGGGATGCACCTGAATGCTCAGATCGTCTCTCGCGTCGATAATTTTGGTCAAAAGCGGGAAACGGTCATACGCCAGGTTACCGAATACCTCGGGATGATTTTCCCATACCCAGGACAGCTTCTTTCCGGCAAACGCTCCCTCACGGACGGTTCCATCCCCGTTCGGATGAGCGGAAATGCCCCAGCACTCGCCGATGTCGTCCCCTTCCACCGGGTAGCCGAACTCCTCCCGCAGTCTTGTTCCGCCCCAGATATTGTGCGTGCAGACCGGATTGAGGAATAAAATTTCTCTGTTTGACTGATTCATACTTAAACTTTCTCCATTCGTCTCAATGATTTTCTGATACCAGAACGCAGAATCCTTCACAATTCGCTTTTGCGTCGCAAAATCCACATAAATGATTCCAAACCGCTGCCGGTAGCCGTCGGACCACTCGAAATTATCCAGAAAGGTCCACAGGAAATATCCCCGCACATCGGCCCCCTCGCTGCACGCGCGCTGCATGGCCCCGATATAGGAATCCAAAAACGTAATACGGTCCGCATCATGCACCCTGCCGTCAGCAGCGACATTGTCATGGCAGGACATTCCGTTTTCCGTAATATAAAGCGGCAGCGGATAGCGCTCCGTTAAAAATTTGATGCCGTAGTAAAATGCCTCCGGCGTGACGGGCCAGTCCGCCGCCGTCTTCGGAAATCCCGGCGCACGGCTGACAAATTCCGGCTCTCCGTCTTTGCCCGCCCGTACATAGTAACCATTATATATATTCTGTCCCATAAAGTCCAGCGGCTGATGAATCAGTTCCATATCCTCCGGGGTAATTTCAGGCAGATATTCCGCAAACTTTAAAAGCCCCTCCTTCGGGTAATGTCCCAGAAAGACCGGGTCCGAAAACCACGCCACATTCCAGCTCCAATTACTCATCGGATTATAAAACCCGAAATATACCTTTTTTGCAGCCTCGATATCCTCGGGCGCGTCCGTGTAGGGATAGGCCACGCCGCCCGTCGGCGCATAACCGATTTGAATCGGGCGCACTGCGTATTTGCGCAGACTTTTGACCGCCTGTCCGTGCGCCTTTAACAGATTATGGGCAACCTGAAAGGTCTCCCGCACGGAAAGCTTAAGTCCCGGCGCGTGCACGCCGCTCAAATGCCCGAGACCGACAACGCACTGCGGCTCATTGATGGTAATAAAGTATTCGCAAAGATCGGAAAAGCGCTCCGCCACCACCTTCGCGTATTCTCCGAACCACTCCACAACATCAGGATTCAGCCAGCCGCCCCGCTCATAAAGCGCCAGCGGGAACTCCCAGTGAAACAGCGTAAGATAGGGCGTAATCCCGTTTTCCTTCATCGCCAGAATCATATCACGGTACATGGCAACGGCCTTTTCATTGACCTTCCCGGTTCCCTCGGGCAGAATCCGCGCCCAGTTTAAAGAGAAACGGTATGCCTTAATGCCAAGGTTTCTCATAAGCGCGTAATCGTCCCGGTAACGGTGCAGGTGGTCACAGCTCGTATAGGCGTTCTGCCCCTCAAATATCCTCCCGTCCTCCGTAAACGCGTCCCAGACCGTCTTGCCCCTGCCGTCCGCAGGGTCGCTCCCCTCCACCTGATAGGCGCTGCTTGCCACGCCCCAGACAAAATCATCTCGAAACATGTTCCTTCTCCCTTCCTGTAAATATTCCACAAATCACAGATTTCCGACACTCCACCTTTACGGCCGCGCGGAGCCAATCACGGAAACAAGATAAAACGGAACCGCGTCATTTTCATGCGTCTCGATCAGACGCACCTCAACCTCGTGCTCCTTATATTCCCCGTGCTCCAAAACAGTGTCAAGCTCCAGCTTATCTCCCCAGGTCTCGTCAAAGTTTGCATCCAGCCTCATGGCATGGGCGTCATCGCCGTCCACGACGACTTCGGCAACCGGGGCAGGCAGTTTTACGGATTTGCGGTACTGAACGGCAATTCCGCTTCCCCGCACCGAAAACGTAATGGCGTCTCCTTTTTCCGAAGCAATCCAGCCTCGCTTAAAGCAGTCCGTAATATCCCGCTGCGGGCTTAAATCCGCCGTAAAGCCGGAAAGCTTCGGCGCGGAATTGTCATTGCGGTAACGGTCAGAACATTCGTAGGCGTTTTCCGTCAGAGGCTGCGGGCATGCCGGCTCAGTTTCGCCCGTCGTTCCTTCCCCGCGCACCTTTTCCAGAAAATAAGTGATGACAGACGCCACAAGCGCATGCCCCTCATCGTTCGGGTGCAAATCGTCCGGCGTGATTGTCCTGTTTTCGATATGTCCCGCCACAACCTCCGGATAGATGCTGCTCTGCATGCTGACCGAGGGCAGGTCATAGTGCCTTGCAATCCGCCCGTGCATCACCTGCGCATTCGCCCCGTTGTGATAATAAACGTTGTGCGCCAGAAGCACCGCCGGTTTCTTCTGCGACAGATAGACCCTGCGCACCAGCCCCTCATAGGTCTCCATGAAATGCTCCGTGCTCTCGTCATTGACGGAAAATTCGATCAAAACAAAATCCGGCTCCTTTGAAAGCAAATCGTCCTCCACGCGGGCAGCGCCGAACTGCGAGGTCGTCCCTCCGATGCCGGCATTGATATAAGTAAACTTGGCCTGCGGAAATGTCTTTTCCCACCATTCATAGACCCGGTGAGCATAGCACAGCTCGGGGCTGGTCGCCAGGCTCCCCTGCGTGATGGAGCCGCCGATAAAGCCAATCCTTACTTCCTCTCCCCGCTCTGCCCGTTCCATCAGCCGCTTCAGCCGGAAAAGATTTCCTCTGTTTGCGATTCCACGTTCATAATCAATCCGATACTCCATCTCTATTCTCCTTTTTCCTCTGCCCAAATCCCGTCTCCGAGCGTCTCGATAAATCCTGTCAGTTCTTCCGCCATCTGCCTGGCCTCGGGAATACGGATATGCCCCGGCGTACCGCAGCCGTTTTTGCTGTACAGAAAATGATGTACCCTGCCGCTTCCGATTTCTTTGCATACCTCCCCAATCGCCCTGTCCCAGGACGCGTCGTGCTCCAGAATCGTCGTCGCAAGAATGATCTGCGCTCCCGGGTAAAGCTCCATAAGGCGCTCGATAAACATCCGGTAATGTTTCCGCCAGTATACAGCCTTTTCGCCGTCATAATTTTCCGCCATATAATCCTCGGGATGGTTGTCATTCTGTCCGATTGCCACCACGACCACCTGCGGGGTATATTTTGAAAAATCCCACTGCTTTGTCACTCCCAAATCAGGATTGTATTCCAGCTTATCATAACAGTCTTCCATTCCCAGATATCCGGGCGCCGCAAACCAGCCGGTTCCGCTTAACAGGGCGATTCCCCCCTGTGAGGTATCGTGAATTTCCGCGCCGAGTCTGCGCGCCGTCATCCATGCATAGGAATACCAGCTGTTGGAATATTCCCCGTCATGCTCCGGGTCCTCCTTCCCTGCGTACGCGACCGCCTCGGAAACCTCTCCGCAGGAAACGCTGTCACCAAAAAACTCCATCCTGCGGGACGGCTTTTGCGGCAGCGCAAGCACCTTTGCCCCCTCATCCAGCTCAAATCCGAAAAAGGTAATCGTATGGCAGGAATCCATCCGTTTAAACAAAAGCAGCTCATGCTCTCCCTCTGCCAGATTTTCCGCGAGCGTATACACCTGTTTCCCCTCCGCGTCCGGCAGCACGAAGCAGCCCTGCTCCCCGTCCAGGATATATCCGAGCCGGTTGGTCCAGTAGGCGTGATGATTCTCGATGACCGTCTTTACTGATGTGCCTGTAAATCTTATTTTTACGGAGCTGCACGCATAAATCAGGACAGGCGCAAGCGGATCCTCAAAATCAATCCTCCCGCTGTATTGCAGCTCCTTTTGATTCGGTAATACTAACATGAATCTTCCCTCCGAAACATGACAGGGCTACCGCAAAATAACCTGCAGCAGCCCTGTCATGCGTGAATTTATATGATCAAATATAGTAAGAAGGCTATTTAACGTCTTCCAATCTCCGTGTCCGCAGCGGTCACAACACTGTGCTCTTTGATATAATCAATGATATCGTCCAGCTCTGTAAACGCAAGCCCTACATAGCTGTCGGCAGCGCCGTAATAAATGGCGATTCTTCCTGTTTCTGAATCATGGATCGTTGCGCACGGGAAGCAGACGTTCGGCACAAAGCCGCGCTCCTCATACCATTCTTCCGGCGTGAGCAGAAATGTCTCACAGCGGTATTTTACGATTGAAGGATTGTCGATATCCAAAATCGCACCGCCGATGGAGTACACATAGCCGTTGCAGGTTCCGCTTACCCCGTGGTAGAACAAAAGCCAGCCCTCGGAGGTCTCAATCGGAGCTGCACCGCCGCCGATTTTTAACGATTCCCACCATTCCGAGCTCTTGCCCATCACATGTCTGTGCTTGCCCCAGTACACCAAATCCGGGCTCTCACTTAAGAAAATATCGCCAAACGGCGTGTGTCCGCTGTCGGAAGGACGGGAAAGCAGCATATAGTTTCCGTGGATTTTGCGCGGGAACAATACCGCGTTCCTGTTAAACGGAAGGAACGGATTCTCGATTCTCGTAAAGGTCTTAAAATCCGTCGTTTTTGCCATTCCGATCGCCGCTCCGTAGAAATCCTGGCACCAGATGATATAGTAGGTGTCCTCCACCTTCACCAGACGCGGGTCGTAGGCATATACCGGCATAAACGGCTTTCCTTCCTCATCCACGAAATCAATTTTATTTTCCTCAAAATTCCAGTGAATCGCATCCTCGCTTCTTCCCAGATAAATATAGGGAATCCCGTTCGTCTGCTCCCCGCGGAACACGCCGATAAAGCCGTCGCCGTAAGGCATTACCGCACTGTTGAAAATTCTTGCAACGCCTTTTACCGGATTGCGTCCGATGATCGGGTTCTCCTTATATCTCCATACCGGCGCCCCGCTCAGATTTTCGGGACGCTCCTGCCACGGCACATTCGGCACCTTGGGGCTCACCATTGTATACTTACTCATGTTCTTCCTCTTTCCGCCGCAGCTTAAGCGGCATTTTTTATTTTTCCTCTCCTTTTAAAAACTCCAGATTCCTTCGAATCAGATCGCACCTCTGCTGCACGCAGGTCGCGCTGCGTCCCGGATCCTCCGGCGTGGAAAATACATAATCCACCAATCGCTCCAGCGTTGTCGTCGCCACGTGCATCCTGGTATCGGAGGATGCATAATAAATAAATACCTCATTCTTTTCGTTGACGATCGCGCCGTTGGTGAATACGACATTGCTGACGTCACCGACTCTCTCTGCCTCCCTCGGCCCGATCAAAAGACCGGACGGCTCCGCGATCACCTGCGACGGGTCGTTTAAATCCGTTGCAAACGCATAGATGACATAGCGCAGTCCCGCCGCCGTGTTTCTGACGCCGTGGGCGATATGGATCCAGCCCCGCTCCGTTTTTATCGGCGTCGCTCCGGCGCCGTTCTTCGCCTCGGTGATGGTATGATACTTACGCAGGCTCGTCATTTTTTCTTCGTCAATCACCGCGTGCGTAATATCGTCGCAAAGTCCGAAACCGATGCCGCCGCCCGAACCCGTGTCGATGAAATCATCCATCGGTCTGGTATAAAACGCATACTTCCCGTTCACAAATTCCGGATGAAGCACGACGTTTCTCTGCTGCGGTGAATGAAGCGTCACAAGGTTCGGCAGACGCTCCCAGTTTTTTAAGTCCTTCGTGCGCACGATTCCTGCCGCCGCCACCGCCGCCGACAGGTCATTCACACTTTTATCCTTGCTCTCGGAGCAGAACACACCGTAGATATAACCGTCCTCATGCTTCGTCAACCGCATATCATAGACATTCGTCTCCTCCGGGCAGGTATCCGGAAGCTCTACCGGATAATCCCAGAAGCGGAAGCCGTCGATTCCGTTGTCACTCTCCGCCACGCCGAAAAAGGATTTTCTGTCATTCCCCTCGATTCTCGCAACCAGGTAGTATTTTCCGTTCAGCTCAATCGCTCCGGAATTCATCACCGCGTTAATGCCAAGGCGCTCCATAAAATAAGGATTTGTCGCGGGATTTAAATCATACCGCCAGGTCAGCGGGATATGCTCCCTGGTCAGCACCGGATATTCGTACCGTTCAAACACGCCGTTATAAAAATCGGATTTTACATTTTTTCTTTCCAGCAGCTTTTCCTGCTTTGCTTTTTCCACATAATATCTTTCATGCAGCATATGTTTCACCATCCTGTCTGATTTTCATAAGTTTGCAGAGGCCCGTCTGATGACCTCTATGCACATCCGTCCGTTATGATACGGGCATTTCCAGGGCTCTACGATGGGCCGCCCAAGAATCGGGCTTCCGTCCTCGTTTACCTCCCAGAACCACTCGGAGCCGTCGCGGCCGTCGATGACATATTTTTTGATAAATTCCCACTGGCAAAGCGCCGCCTTTAAATACTCCTCATGCTCCGGCATCCTCTGCCAGGCGTTCAAAAAGCCTACCAGCGCTTCCGCCTGCACCCACCAGATACGGTGCGTATTCACGACGCCCTTCTCGCACTCGTTGGCAAACGACTCACCGTTAAACGCCGTGCGGTACACCTCTGCAACAAGGTCCGCGGTGATCGGAGACATCCGCTCCCGCCATGCCGTCTCATCCAAAACGTCAAGACCTCTATCCATCAGCCACGCCGTCTCAATGTCATGTCCGTAGGAATGTAAATCGAGAATCGTGCGGTACTGCGCGTCAAAGAACACCTCCTGACGGTGCTTCGCCGGATTGTACACCTTT
Source organism: uncultured Roseburia sp. (assembly GCA_944380515.1). Lineage (GTDB taxonomy): Bacteria > Bacillota > Clostridia > Lachnospirales > Lachnospiraceae > Roseburia. Next base: position 106,205 of record CALWHT010000038.1, on the reverse strand, counting down.
TCCGCAAAAATCCCAAGCATCCAGGTAAGGCGCTCTCTGACCTTTGGCTCTCCGGATACCCGGTACAGCTCCGTGTACGCTTCAAATACATGAAGCAGCGTATTCATGGTCTTATCGGCAAGCACTCCGTTCTCCGAAAGCTTCTCGTTGGATTCGGGCCGAAAGTCTCTTGTAAACGCTTCAAGATATCCGACCTCATCCGTACAGCGTTTTTCAATGATGTCAAACAGCTCCAGCGCAAGCGCAAGCGCCTCTTTCTCTCCCGACGCCTCATAATAGGAGGACAGCGCATAAATACAAAACGCCTGATTGTAGGTATGCTTTGTCGTATCAAGCGGTGTCCCGTCGTAATTTAAGGACCAGTAAATCCCGCCGTTTTCCCTGTCGATGCAATGCTCCGTCAGAAATGCATACCCGTGCTTTGCCTCCTCGAGCAGGCGCTCGGGACTGTAGCCCGCCGCCTGACATTCCTCCCCGGTGATGCCGCCGTCCTTGTAAAGCATATAGGCATTGGCAAAAAACCAGGTGATGCGGCTGTTTAAGATACAGCCCTTTTCCGCCTGCTTATCAAGCTTTAAATCATAGGAAAGCCATCCGTAATATCCCCCGTACCGCTCGTCCCGAAGGCTCATCCAAAAGGGAATAATATGGTACAGCAACTCCTTTTTTGTTTCCTCTGCAAGTTGTAAAAGACTATTCATTGCCGTAATCCTCTTTTTCTGTTATTCATTTAACCCTTAACCGCACCGGCCGCGATGCCGCTGTAAATCTGTTTCTGGCAGAGAATAAATACAATCAGTGCCGGAAGCAGGGAGATGATAACACCCGCGCAAATCAGGTTATACTGGCTTCCCATCGGGCCGACGAAGGTGTACAGCGAGGTCGCTATCGTGTGCAGCTCCGGTCTCTGAAGGTACAGGTTTGCACAGTAGTATTCGTTGTACACACCCACACCCTTTAAGATACAGGAAGTCACAATCGCCGGTTTCAACAGCGGAAGCATGATCTTCCAGTAAATCGTCCAGTAAGACGCGCCGTCGATAATCGCGGATTCGTCAAGCGAAGTCGGTATGTTCTCCATAAACTGAATGAATATGTAAATGGAAATAACGTCAGTTCCGCACATCATGATGATATAGCCGTAAAGATGATTGACAAACCCAAGGGCTGTCATGATGTTATAAACCGTTACCTGCATCGCAACCGCCGGAAGCAGGGACGCAAACAGGAACAGATTACGGATCAGTCCGTTTCCCGGAAACTGAAAACGGTTCAATACATAGGCAAGCTGCGTACCGATGATAATGGAAATCAACAGTACGGATACCATGACGATTAAGGAGTTTAAAAATGCACGCCCCATATCCGCCGTCTCAAATGCCCTGATAAAATTATCAAAATTCAGCCAGCTCTCCGGCAGGGTCATAACATTCGTGCTCTGATATTCCTCCTCTGTCTTAAATGCCGTAATGACACAGGATACTACCGGGAGCACCGCGCAAAAGCCGAAGAAAATCAGCGATGCGTACTCCACGAACAGCCAGATAATGCCGCCCACGGTATAGTGTTTTCTTCTTTTTTGTACCGCTACATGTGTTCTCATCGCTTACGCCACCCCTTTCTTTGCCTTCTCGGCGCGGAGGGCTGCCTTCTCCGCTTTCAGCCTTGCCCGTTTTGCCTTGTAGGATTCATCCTCGCTCTCGGCGTCACGGAAGATATACTTAAAGAACAGCTTCTGTAAAATCGTACATGCGAAAATGATCAAAAGCAATACAACCGCCATTGCCGACGCAAGGCCGACCTTCTGGCTCGTATGTGCCAGCTCGTTCATAATTACGAAATAGGTGCCCGTTCCGTTTGCTCCGTCCGTAATTACATACGGCTGTTCAAATGCGCTCAGGGAGCCCGTGATGGAAAGAATAACGTTCAGGGTCACGATCGTCTTGATACTCGGCAGGATAATATGCCGAAACTGCTGAAATTTATTTGCACCATCCAGTTCCGCCGCCTCATATAAATCCGCGTCCACCGACATAATCGCGCCGATAAAGAGCACCATATTTTGGCCGAAATAACGCCAGACGGAGGTAGCTACCAGAGACCAGTTATTAATCGACTGATCCCGCAACCAGTATGGAAGATTTTCGAGTTCAAAGCCAAGCCACTGCAGCACCGTATCGAATACGAAGCCTCTGGTATAGAAAAATTTAAAGATAAATCCAATTGCAATACCGCTGATCAAGTATGGGAAAAACATTAAGCCCTTAAAGAAGTTTCCTCCCTTTACCTTAAAGCTCAAAATTGTTGCCAGATACAACGCAAGCGCGAGCTGTATCAGCGCGCCTACCACATAATAGAGACTCAGCTTTAACGCGCCAAAGCAGTCGTCCCTGCGGAATACGTCGATATAGTTTTCCCAACCGACAAACTCCCGTTTATCCGCCGGCGTGGAATATTTCATATCATAAAAACTGAATCTTACCATTTCGCCAAAGGGCAGATAGGTAAAGGTAAACAGAAGTAACAGCGGTATTACCATAAAAGCCACACAGATAAGCACCTGCTGTCCCTTTCTGCTTTTCGCCCATTGCATAAAATGGAAGGGTTTTTTCTCTTTTTTTACTTTTGCAACTGTTGCTGCCATACCCAACTTCCTCCATATGAAATTCAAACCTGTTCTTATGGATTATGCCGGACCATGAGCTGTCAAAGGGGGCAGCCCAAAGCCCGGCTTTTTCCTTATGGGGAGAGCCGACGGGCCCTCTCCCGTATTTCCATTATTGTGTTACTTCTACTTCCAATGCTTCCTGTGCCTCAGTCCAGCGCTGGTTCCAGTCATCCATAATCTCGTCGAAGGTCATCGTACCGTTGAATGCATGCTCGATGATAGACTGAATCTTAGCATCACCGCCGGCATTGATATTCAGCTCTGACTCGGTGTTCATCTGATTTAACAAATCCTCCTCGCCTGCTACAGCCGGTTCGTCCTCAAGGAAGGTTACGCCCTCGAAGGAAAGCTTTGTCTCGGTGCTGTCAGCGTCAACCGGAAGTCCGTCCTCGTTGTAGGAGAATCCCGATTCCTCGGTCATCCATTTTACAAAGACCATAGCCGCAGCCTGCTCGTCAGCGGAAGCGTTTACGTTGATACCGTAGGAGTAGTCAGCGCCTGCTGCCGCGTACTGTTCGCCGTTGATGGTAATCGGGAACGGCATATATCCGATATCTGCCGCATTCTCGCCGGCTGCCTCCATCTGCGGATAAGCCCAGGAGCCAAGTACCATACAACCGATTTCACCGTTGTTGATCATACCCTTGCAGCCTTCCCAGTCAGTCGTGGAATAGTCTTCCTCGGTCAGTCCGTTTGCAACTGCATCGTAAAGAATCTTGTAAACCGCATAAGCATGTGTACCGTCGCCGTAATCCTGGAACGGATTTGCCGTATGAACGAACTTCTGATTCATGTATGTATTGTCGCCGGTTGCGTTGCTTCCGATGTAAGCATCCCATGCGCCCATCGTCCAGCCTGCTGCATAGTTCGTGTAAAGCGGGATCGCATCGGTGTTGTCCTTAATTGCCTGAAGCGCTGCGATAAACTCATCCGGAGTCGTCGGAAGCTCCGTGATGCCTGCCTCTTCAAATACTTTCTTATTGTATACGATTCCCTGTGTGGTTGCCGTGGAAGGTACTCCGTAAACCTCTCCGCCGTACTCCCAGGTGGTAGCGTAGTTGATTTCTCCCTGCATGGTCTCCAGATCACCGTAGGAGAGGAAGTAATTGCTCAAATCTGCCTTGTCAACCGCAGGAATCATCATGATGGTCTCATAATCACCGGACTGTAAATGCATCAGAGCGTCGTCCGCATAGTTGGTATCTGTTGTAATTTCTACCGTAATGTTCGGATACATCTCATTGAATGCTGCCAGATACTCATCCCAGGTCGTTCCGTTGTAGTCCGCAGACTGAAGGTCTGTCCTGTGGTTAAATACCGTAATCGTGGTTGTCAAATCCGTGTAATCCTCACCCAATGTAATATCAGCGTAGGATAATGCACCGCTTTCAGCAGCACCGTCATCAGCCGCTGCGTCACCACTCTCGGTTGCCGCTACCGCATCATCAGCCGCATTGTTTGTGGTAGTGCCCGTCTGATCGCTGTTCGTCGTGTTTGCGTTTGTGTTTCCGCAGGCCGCCATGCCGGCTGTCATTGCGGCAATCAGTGTAACCGCCAAAACTTTTTTCAATTTCATAATAAATATTTCCTCCTTCTTTTTTTGTTACTCTTGTTTTGTAACTTAATTTAATTATATATTATTTCATTTTTTAGTCATCATCTATTCTTGTTTTTTATGTATCATTTTTGCTCATATTGTGCATTTTCGCACTATAACCAAATTTATTCTTTCTTTTTTGTGTATTATCACTATCACTTTTTTTAATTTTAGCTTATATTTACTTATTTTTTAGCTTTTTAAATAACTTAATTTCCGGATTAGCACTGCAATTTTAAGAGGATATATGGTACATCGACTTGTATTTGACCTCTCCAGGCCCTATAATAACTTTAATATTTTTCAGAACGGAGGAAAACCATGAACCTGACTGCGGAGTTAAGAACAGCACTGATACGCCTGCCGTCCCTTACATCTGACACCGAGCTTTCCTCACTGCTCGGGAGCGTCTACGAAACAAATGAGGAAAACGAAATCGAAGGTCTGGTAACGGTCCTGGCCTACGGCAGCCATTCCGTCTCCCCGCCCTTTTCCTGGCAGCTCCGCTCACTTGGCTGCCATATTCTGCTTTACACAAAGAACGGCAGAGGTGCTCTTAACTGCAGGGAAGGAAAATTTTCCTTAAAAGAGCGGACATTGCTTTTTTTTGACTGCCGGCAGCCCTTCTCCGTATCCATCGACGGGGATTTCTGGAATTTTGAGCTTTACTTTCTCACCGGCTCGGCCATTTCTGCATTTTCCCCGCTGATCGACAGCAAAACGATGCCGTTTGACCTTTCGGGCCATTCCGAAATTTCCGGGCATTTGCAGATGCTCGAAAAGAACAACCGAAATCCGCTCAGGCGCAACGAGGTACTCGACGTAAAATGCTTTACGAATATTCTTTCCGATCTCGCACTCGACTGCCGCGGCAGACAGGAGGAAGCAGACGGACCTGCACCTCATCTTCTCTATATGAAAAAATGCTTCGATACTTCCTTTGCCGCGCACTATTCGCTCGCCGACTTTGAACAGACGCTCAATGTGAGCAAATACCGTCTTTGCCGGGATTTTTCCGCCGCCTTCGGCGTTTCGCCACTGCAATATTTAAACGAGCGGCGTTTAAGCGCTGCCAGGGAGCTTCTTCTTACAACGGACATTCCGGTGCATGAAATCGCTTCATCGGTAGGCTTTGACACCACCAACCATTTTATATCACTGTTCAAGCGGGCAAACGGCCTGACGCCGGGCGCGTACCGCAGACAGCAGACGCACAAAAAATAGCCGTAAACCAAACGGCGGCGGAATCGTACCGGAGGTATACGATTCCGCCGCCGTTTTCGGCTTATTCCGATTAATATGCCTTTTTTGCAGTCGCCTGAATACCGATGCCGTTCGCATAAAATACATAGCTTCCCCAGCCGGTGAGGCTCTGCCCGTTCCAGTCATACGATAAATCCAGCGTCGCATCCGAGCCGCCGTTGCCCTTCCAGGACCACGCCATATAACCGACGCCCTTTTCCGTACAGTAGCTCATAATGGTTGTCTCATCCACATCACCGCCGTTCTGGTAATCGCCGAACTCTCCGATGCAGAAGCACACACCTTTGGAAAGCATGGCATCAATATTGCCCCGAACAGTGGAAGCGTCTTTCCCAGCTACCGAATACATATGCATGGAAAACATGGTATTGCCCATCACATCCGCGGATGCGACGCTCTGACAATAATTGATACAGCTCGATGTCTCCTGCCCGTAACCGGCTGCGTCCACCATAAGCACATTCTCAATCCCGGCATTGCGCAGGGTGCGGATCGCATTCTGATACGCACTTGCCCAGGTACTGCCGTATCCCCAGGTTCCCAGCCATTCGTTCGCGATATTGACAATCACGTAATCGCTGTGCTCATTCAGCAAATCCTTCATTCCGCACCAGTAATCCACCGCGGTATTTAATTCCCATTCCCCATCATGTCCCGTATGGTCATGTACCTCCAGAATACAGATCAGGCCCCTCGACTCACACCAGGAAATAATCTGTTCTACCTCGGAATATTCCGTTTTCGTCCACTGATATCCGTCTGCCAGTACCACCCGCACACTGTTTGCGCCTAAATCCGCAATCGCATTGATAGAGGTCTGCGTCTGCTCGGGATACCATGCATGGGCCACGTTTACGCCCCTTAGCATAAACTCACTGCCGTTTGCCGCGTAAAGCTTTCCGTTTTCCACATACATACCGCTGCCCTGCTGCTCCTGTGAGCCGCCGGAAGAATTGCCGACAGCCTCTACCCGCACATAGTCCAGTGCCGTATATCCCCAGCTTGCCGATACGCCGAACTTATGCTCTCCGGCCGACAGCCAGCTTGTCACCGTGTGGGACTCCCAGCGATTGCCCGCGGTATAGAGAGTGCCGGCACTGTTCTCGTCGAGATAGAGCCAGTTCTCTTTGTAGGTATCCGCATTGGACACAACCGTAATCCTGTACTCACCGTCCTGCGGTACCGTAAAGCCTACCTCGCCCCACCCGGAGACCAGATACAGGTATCCGCTTCCCGAATAACCGGAGAACCTGGATGAACCCAGTTCATTCCTTCCGTTCTGTTCAAAACGTTTCGCATCCTCAAACTCGATTACCGTTTCAAACCTTCCCGAGTTCCCGCTGCTCTCCGCCTTCGCCTCTGCACCTGCTACCCCCATAGCCATCGTAAAAAGCAATGCAAATGCGAGGGCATGCGTAAGAACCCTGTTCCATTTTTTACGCATTGTGTAATACCTCCTCTAAATATTATGATATATTGCACAACAGACGGCCCTCCTGTTGTCCGAAAACAATCCGTCTGTTATTGCCCCCCCATAAAATTTATTTGCATTATACTTTACTTTTGACTAATTTTCAATTTAATTTTTAATATTTTTTATTTTCTTTTTCTAATACTTTTTTGTTTCCTCTCTCAATTTTTCTTTATTTTTGCCATTTCTTTATTATTTAGTCCTTGCTTTATCGTTATTTTAGCTAAATAAAGTTTTATTTTTTCTCGCATTAAGTCTCAGAGAACTTACCGTCTCTGCACATGCTGACACTGTCCTTCTCGACCATCCGGCCCTCTATAATGGAAATTCCCTGTTTATAGCGCTCGCCTCCCATTTTCTTTAGCAGCACCCGGATTGCCATGACTGCCATCTCCTTGAGATCCACCTCATAGGTGGTGATTTCCACATCGCAGAGCCCCGGATAGAGATAATTGTCAAAGCCGACCACAGAGAAATCCTCCGGCACCCGGTAGCCCAGTTCTTCGAGTCTTCCAATCAGCATACTCGCCGTCAGATCTGAGTTGCACACAAACGCCGTAGGAGCATCGTCCATGCTTTTCGGGTCAATATCCACCCGTACTACACCGTAACGCATATCACGATCCGGGATCACCCACTCCCCGGCAATCTGCTGTCCGTGTTCAAGCATGGACTTTGCATATCCGAAATAACGGTCTGTAATACTGGCGGTCGCAAGCAGGGTCCCCACATACGCGATTTTTCTGTGCCCCTTATCAAACAGATAATTTGTCAGCATATAGGTGCCGTAATAGCTGTTGGAAATCACCGCGTCGCTCATCTGGTGTTCATCATAGAAATCCAGATACACCACCGGGATTCCGGAACTCTGACGCAGTTCCCCGAGATATTCGCTCCGAAGCTTTCCGATGACAATCAATCCGTCGGCCTTCTGCTCCAAAACGATTTTCGGCAGACGCGCCGCATCCTCATCCTCCTGAGACACAACCTCAAGCATGGTAAAACATTCCTTCTGCACCGCCCTTGTCGCAACGCTCTGATACAGCTTCCAATAAAACGAAGCGTATTCGCCCAGATATTTTTCCGACACCAGCACTCCGATATTATAGCTTTTATCCGCCTTTTCTTTTCTGGCTGCTGACGGTTGCTTATAACCCAGCTCATCCGCAAGCTGTTTTATCTTCTCCCGCATTGCCTCGCTGACGCCCTTCTGCCCGGAAAGCGCCTTTGACACCGTCACGGTGCTGACGCCAAGCTGCATTGCAATGTCCGCAAGTTTTACTGCTTTCGCCATAACAATTTCCCTCTTGTTTCTATATTTACTGATTTAAAGCTTCTGTTAAATGATACAGCCTCGACTGAAAGTCTCCCCATGGATTCTCCACCAAAATCCCCGCATACATAAGGGTATCTCCGGCATACACGCCATCCATCCCCTCTATCCGGTAATATTTATCGGCATCCAATCCCTTTAACAGAATCCTTCTGCTTTTATGATTCGGCCGTCCAAGCACCTGAACAAAGGTGACAAGCGCCTCCGTCCTGTCTTTGGATACTACCTCCCAGCAGTCATACATATGATTTCCGGCGCAGGAAGCAAGCCGGTAATAATCACCGCACCGCACCAAATCGTTGTATTTATGGTACATTTCCACCTGTCCGGGGATTTGCCCTACGTCCTCCTCCGGGATTTTGGTAATGTCAAGCTCATAACCGAAGGTTCCCGCAAGCGCCACATGCCCCCTTGTCTCAAAGGGTGTCACCCGGCCGACCGTATGGTTCGGACAGTCGGAAATATGGGCCCCCATTGCAGAGAGCGGATAAATAAGCGCCGTTCCCTCCTGGATTTTGAGACGCTCGATGGCGTCCGTGTCGTCAGAGCACCAAATCTGCGGGCTGTAATAGAGCATACCCGGGTCAAACCGCGCGCCTCCCCCGGAGCAATTTTCCAGCAGAAGCTGCGGAAATTCCGTTACCAGACGCTCCTGCAGCTCATAGACCGCCAGCACATAACGGTGATAGATCTCTCCCTGTCGGTCCGCCGGAAGCCCCAGGCTTCCGATATCGGTAAGCTGACGGTTCATATCCCACTTGACATATTCGATATTCGCGCTGCGCAGAATCTTTGCCACACTCTCATAGGTATGCTCCAACACCTCACGCCTCGTCAAATCCAGCACATACTGATTCCGGCAGAGAGACCCCGTCCGTCCCGGAACCGCAAGTGCCCAGTCGGGATGCTCGCGGTAGAGATCGGAATCCGGGGAAATCATCTCGGGCTCAAACCAGATGCCGAACTTCATGCCCAGCTTATTTACCTCATCCACCAGATATTTCAGGCCGCCCTTTAGCTTTTCTTCATTGACATACCAATCTCCCAGACTGGAGGCATCGTCGTTCCGGTGTCCGAACCAGCCGTCGTCCATCACGAGCATTTCGATTCCAAGCTTCGACGCCTGCCTTGCGATGGCGAGCAGCTTTTCGGTATCAAAATCAAAGTAGGTGGCCTCCCAGTTGTTAATCAGAATCGGCCGTTTTTTGTCCTTATAGGGGCTCCGGATCAAATGCGAACGGTACAAATCGTGCAGATTGTGTGTCATTCCGTCATAACCCGTATCGCTGTAGGTCAAAACGACCTCCGGCGTCTGGAAGCTCGCGCCGCGTTCTAATTTCCAGCAGAAATTCTCGGGATGGATTCCCATGGAAACCCTCACCTTATCAAACTGGTTTAATTCCACCTGGCCGATAAAATTGCCGGAATATACAAAATGGATGCCGTACACTTCGCCGGAGGACTGTCCGGCGCCCTCCGCTTCCAGCGCCATAAAGGGGTGATCCTGATGGGAGGATTCCCCGCGCACCGACTCCACGCCCATAAAGCCGTGGCCGACCCTGCGCCGCTCCATCATGCGCTCCCTGCCCCAGGAGCCGTGAAGCGTCAAAAGCGAAAAGTCCCGGTTATCCATATCCATCGAAAACGACAGGGCTTTTGTCAGATAAATCGTCTCTCCCTGATTTTCGATACGGACACTCCTTGTAATCACATCCACATCTGCAAATGCCGTATAAAGCAGCGTCACCTTAAGTCCAAGCACGCCATCCTCGCAGAGCAGCTCAAGCGTCTCGCAGCTCTCCTCATCTCCGAAGGTAGCGGGCAGACCGGGAAGCGTGGGCTTTCCCGGATATATCTTATGAGAAACATAAGAGAGGGAAACCGCCGCGTGTCCGCCCTGCGTGCGCACCGCAATACTGCTCCTGCGGTAATCCCCGAGCCCGTTTCCCGGATATTCCATCGGGAAGGAATCCAGAAATGAAACACGCTCCCTGTTATTTTGCGACGGCACAAAGGGCGCCTCCGCGGTGCGCAGCAGATAGCCCACGCGTCCGTCCCTTAATTTTTTTCCGTAATATACATGTCCTACAAAATTCTCTTCATCCACAATGCCGATGGCATATGTGGATTTGGGTGTGTCGAGCTGAAATATACGCTCCTTCTCGTAAAAGGTAATTGCGCCCATCTGTCCCTCCCTATTTTAACAGGTCATCCTTTAAAACAGCAAGCTTCTCCTTTGCGTCCTGCAGGGAAGCTCCCTTTACGCCGAAATAATATTTAATCTTAGGCTCCGTACCGGAAGGACGCACGCAGCACCATGCGTTGTCGGAAAGCTCATAATACAAAACGTTCGACTGCGGAAGTCCCGTCTTTGTAACCTCTCCCGTCATCATATCCTTTCTGGTATCTTCTTTATAGTCACGCACTGCAAGCACCTCAAAGCCGCCCAAGCTCTTCGGCGGATTGTTTCTCGAATTGCTCATCAGCTCCTGAATCTGCGCCGCGCCGTCGATGCCCTTTAAGGTCTTTGTCTCAAGTCCTTCTATATAATAGCCGTATTTTTCATACATCGCGAGCATCTCATCCCAGAGCGTCATGCCGTGCTTTTTACACCAGGAAGCCACCTCGCAGAGCATCATCACCGCGACGCAGGCGTCCTTGTCCCTCGCATAGGTGCCGGCCAGACAGCCATAGCTTTCCTCCAGCCCGAACACATAGCTGTACGTGTGCTGCTGCTCGAAGAACTTAATCTGTTCCCCGATGTACTTAAAGCCGGTGAGCACCTCAATCAGCTTAACGCCGTACGCCTCCGCGATTGCCTTTGCCATATCGGTTGTGACAATCGTCTCCACCAGCGCCGGATTTTCGGGCATTGTACCCATTTCAGTTCTCTCCCGAAGGATATATTCCGCAATCAGCATGCCGGACATATTTCCGGTGAAGCTCACGTATTCCCCGGTTTTCGTGTCCTTACAGTAAACACCGAGACGGTCCGCATCCGGGTCAGTTGCAAGAACTATGTCAGCATCAACTTCTTTTGCAAGATTTAATGCAAGTTCAAACGCTTTCGGAGATTCCGGATTCGGGTATGCCACGGTCGGGAAATTGCCGTCCGGCAGCTCCTGCTCCTTCACCACATAGACATGCTCAAATCCAAGCTCCTTTAACACACGGCGCACCGGCACATTTCCGGTTCCGTGAAGCGGTGTATATACGATTTTGATATCCTTTGCCATCTCTTTGATAATTTCGGGATGAATGGACTGCTTTTTCAATTCCTCCATATAACGGTCGTCCAGCTCGGCTCCGATCACACAGTAAAGCCCCGCCTTTACGGCGTCCTCCTTTGCCATGGTCCGCACCTGGTCAAACGATGTCACCTTCGCCACCTCGGCAAGAATATTTTTATCGTGCGGCGGCGTAATCTGCGCGCCGTCCTCCCAATATACCTTATAGCCGTTATATTCTCTCGGGTTGTGGCTTGCGGTAATCACAATACCGGAAATACAGCCAAGCTCACGCACCGCAAAGGAAAGCTCCGGCGTCGGGCGAAGGCTGTCAAACACATAGGTTTTGATGCCGTTTGCGTTTAAGCAGAGCGCTGCCTCCTGCGTAAATTCCTCCGACATGTTCCGGGAGTCATGGGCAATCGCAACGCCTTTTTCCTGTCCTCCCTGGGAAATAATATAGTTGGCAAGCCCCTGGGTTGCCTGGCGCACCGTATAAATATTCATGCGGTTGGTTCCGGCTCCGATGACTCCGCGCAGACCTCCGGTACCGAATTCAAGCTGCCGGTAAAAACGATCCTCTATCTCCGCCCTGTTATCCTTAATTGCCTCTAATTCCGCCTTTGTATCCGCATCAAAATAGGAATCCGTGCACCACTGCCTGTAGACCTCCATGTAATCGCTCATCATTTTTCTCCTTTTCTGCTTTTTCGGAAATCAATCCTGATACCAAAAATTATAGTCTTTTTTTAACTCTTTGTAAACTAATTTTAACTTATTTTGCGGCGTGCTTCAAAAAGTACTCCCTCACTTCTTTCTCCGCCGGTTTTGCATAAATTTCGTAATCCATACGCCCGGCGGCACTCTTTTCCGGGTAGAGCTTCGCCCCCCAGGACCAGAAAGCCATACCGCCCACCCAGTCACGCTTTTCACACGCGGTAAGCATATCACGGTACCAGGCCGCCTGCCCTTCCTCGTCGGGTTCCCCCGTCACGCACCAGTCGTTCGGAACCCGGGCGGAACCCTCTACGGACATACAGCCCGCCTCGGCAAAAAAGAACGGCTTCCCAAACTGCCGTACCACATGCTCAATCCGGTCGAGCTGGTTTTCCCAGTCTCCGATGGGATAATAGCCGCTGGAGGAAATCACATCCACACAGTCCCACCACTTCACGTGGTGCTCCTGATATTTATCGGTATTGTAGGAAACGAGTCCATGGTAAACCTGCCGGATATCCGCGATCAGCTTCCTCCACTCCGCCTCCCTGCGCTCACTCATCACCATCTCGCAGCCGGCGATAAACATTTCACATCCGTGCTCTTCGGCAATCGCCGCATAATGAAGCTGGAAATCCGTATAGGCCGAAAACCAGTTTCCCCATTTCGGCTCACAGGGTACGTCCTCGTCAAAAAAATTGATGTGGGCGCGCCAGGTCCCGTTTTTGCAGTTGACCGTCGGCTTTAACGCCACACGAAGCCCGAGCTCCTTTGCGTACGCTATCATTTCAATCAGCTCCGCATCCTCCATCGTCGCCTTGGAATCATAGCAGATTTTCTCCGATTGCGGCGTCTCCTGAAGACCGCCCGGCGCAAAGATGACAAAATTGGCCCCTGTTCTCTCCTTCATCAGGCGAAGGCTTTCCTTCGACTGCTTTTTGCCAAGCTCCCCGGCACACGCAAACGACGCAAACGTCATTCCGCAAATGTATTTCATCGCAGTCCTTTCCTCCTTTATGATAATAAACAGAAATTTCTTTTTTCTACCGCGACTATAGCATTCCGGAGTGATTTCTGCTATAATTTTTCGAGTTCAAAATTGTAAAAATCTATCGGAAAAAGAATGGAGAATGATTTGAGAGCATTATTTGAATACAACGATAAACTGAACCATCCCTATGAATGTTTTTACTGGGACGCCTCAAAAGAATGGGTTCCGGTGCGCCCCCACTGGCACTATTTCATGGAAATCCTGTATGTGACCCAGGGAACCGCCCTGGTCTACCAAAATGAAGAGAGCTATATCGTAGGTGCGGGAGACCTGATTCTTTCTCTTCCCTCCGTGGTGCACGCCGTCTACATGGCCTCCGATATCCCCCTGCAATATTATGTCGTAAAATTTGATCTGGGACAGCTTGATTCCTCGGGCACGGGCTTTGGCGGAAGCTGGAATTACAGCGCACTGTTTAAAAACGCGGTGCACAGCGAGCATGCCGATATCTGTTTTTCGCAGGAAACACTTAAAGATATCCCGGTGCTGCCGCTGCTTTGCGACTGCGTCCTCGAGATGGAAGAAATGCAGTACGGCTATCAGATAATGCTGCAATCGAAAATCAGGGAGCTTTTGACCTGGCTTCTGCGCATCTGGCGGCAAAACGGCTTTGATACCGACCGCTTTTTTACCCCGCTCTCCCAGGAAAACACCATCTACACCATTACGGAATATATCGACCGCCATGCCTGCGAGCATATACGCATTGAGGACATTGCCGCGCTCTGCCATATGAGCTATTCCTGCTTTGCCAAAAATTTCCGTCAGATTTACGGCCTGTCCTGCAAAAAATATATCGAATTTATCCGGCTCTGCAAGGTGGAGGACATGCTGCTGTTTACCAATTTCGACTTAAACTACATCAGCCAGGAAACGGGATATTCCGACTGTAGCCACCTCATCCGCGCCTTTAAAGAAAAAAACGGGGTCTCGCCGCACCAGTTCCGCAAACGGCACCGGGACGGCTCCCCCGCAAAGAGCTCCGACTGATTTCGGACGGCAGCTTTTTGATATCCCTCTTTATCGGTTTTTCTATAAAATCGACATCAGGTCGTCCATTCCAAGCAGCGGGAGGACAAGCAGCATCAGAACCACCACCGCCAACGCGATGACAAGCCCGACAATGGAGGTCACAAGTCCTGCCGTAGCGATTCCGCTCTGATGCGGTTTGATTTTTTTCGATGAAACGGCTCCGAGCAGTCCAACAACGGCAAAGCCAGCGCCATATCCGGCAAAGCTCATAAATATGCCGAAGACTCCGAGAATCAGGGATGTCACCGCCATGGACTCCGCGTCCTCCGCCGTCGGCGGGAGGGGATTGCCTCCCCTCGCGGCGATGATGCCGTCCAGCTTCCCCGGCCGCAGCAGCACGATACAGGGAATCAGGAATAACGGCACTGTAACCACCAGATTGATGACGGACAGGCTGCCGATTCCGTCCACCATGGTTCCGTTTCCATACAGTCCGCTCGCCATCAGGCCCGCAAAATCCGTTACGGCATGAAGGATAATCGTAATCCAGAGATTACCGCTGCGCAGATAGGCCGCTGCGAAAATAACACCGAGCAGCGTTGCCTGCACGGACTGGATAAGTGCGCTGCCAAGCGGAACGCCGGAGAGGACATTCGGCAGATGCGCACAGCCAAAAATAAGGCTGGAAAGCACGATAGCGGACAGCATACCCCTGCGGGTGTTGGCAAAGCGATCCAGAAACAGGTTTAATATGATGCCGCGCACCAGGATCTCCTCATTAAAGCCCACGAGAAAGACAGTCAGCGTAAAAATGACAATCTGTCCCGGGGAAACAAGCGTATTATCCGGCACGGTCTGCTGCACGATCAGCTGCGCAATTACCATGATCACGCAATAGCCCGTCATAAAGCCTCCGGAATAAAAGCCCTTTACAAAGCCCTCTCCCTTTTCCTTTAACACTCTAAGATACCCGAATGCAGCCAACAGCAGCAGCGAATAAACCGCCGCTCCGACTTCCGAGATAAATTGCAGCGTATATCCGCTTAAGAACGCCGGGATCTCCGCCGCCACTCTCCCCACCAGATTCATCACGATCAGAAATCCGGCCAGAATGAAAACTCCGATTATCACAACCACCGCTTGCGGCAGTTTCATCACCTTCTGTTTCATAAGTAAGCTCCCTCCTTCTTTCTCACCGGCGCTCCGTCACAATACCGTTTTCATCCACCGCCGCATTGACAGAGATTGATTCCATATAGGAATAAACCGCAGCCGCTTCCTCTCCGGCAAGCTCACTGGTCTGTCCCCCCGCCGCGCGTACGGGAATCAATGCAATTTCCGTACTTCCGTCCTGCTTCACCGTCACCCTGACCGCCGCCGAGCGCTCAATACTCTGCCCGAAAATAAAATTCCCAAGGCTGTAAAATACCGGCTTTCCGTCAAAATATCCGATGCCCTGCAAACAGTGGGTATGGCTGCCGACAATCAAATCCGCTCCGGCCTCCATGCATTTTTCCGCAATCTGCTTCTGAACCTCATTCGGCTGCTCGCTGTACTCCGTTCCCCAATGCGGAAATACCGTCACAAAATCACACTGCTCCTTCGCTTCCCGCACCAGCTCCAAAAGTCTTGTCTCATCATAGCACGAAAAAATTCCCGGCACCGCGTTCTCCACCTTCCAGCTCACATCCGGTATCACACGGGAGACGGCGAGAAATCCGAATTTTTTGCCGTTCACCTCGATAATCTGAAGCTCCTCGGCTCGCTCTGCGCTCTCCCCCGCCCCTCCATACAAAATGCCGGCGCCGTCAAGCGCTGCAAAAGTATCCGTCAGCGCTTCCCTGCCGTAATCGAGCGTATGGTTGTTCGCAAGCGATACGATATCCACGCCAAGCTCCGTAAGCGCGCTTACATAGGAAGGACTGCATCGGAATGTATACTGTTTTCCCTCCATCGGCGTCCCCCGGTCGCTGAAGGGAAACTCGTTGTTTACCATCAAAATATCCGCTTCGATGAGCTGTTCCCTCAGACCATCCGCCACCACGGCGCTGATACCGCCCGCGTCGTACGCCGCCAGGAATGCGTTGGCAAACAAAACGTCACCCGTAAAAATCAACGTAGTATCTCCCGTATGCTCCGTCTCCGGCACTTCACTCTGCGCCGGTGCTTCCGTCTGCGGGATTTCAGCCGCCTCATCCTGCCGTATTGCCCCTTCCTCCTCCGTCGGGGTTTCCGTCTCTGTCGCTTCATCCTGCGTCGGCGCTTCCGACTCAGCCGGCTGCTCCGTATCCGCATTGGCCATGACCTCCGCCTCTGTTCCTCCCGACGGCGCGGCTGCTCCCTTCCAAAGAAACGCCGCGAGCACTCCGGCAACCGTAAGAAGCGAGAGGACATATAATACGATTCTGACTGTCTTATTCATACTTTTCCTTTCCCGGTCTGCTGCAGCCATACTCCCACAGCAGCTTTTGACTCATAATAAATTAATAGTAATAATTCCGGCGTAAAATGTCAATCGAAACAAAATTGCAAAACTGGTATGGTTTATTATCTTATAACTGGATATTTATATCAGACCATTTTGTGCTATGATACTGGAAGCACACAGAATTTCACATAATATTACTTTAAGAGGGAGGATTTTCGATGAAAAGCTCAAATCTGAAAAAAACGGTCACTGCCGCGCTGATGGCGGCAATGACCTGCATTGCTACAATGGTGATTAAATTTCCGACTCCGACCTTTGGATATATCCATCTCGGAGACGGCTTTGTGCTGCTGTGCGGCGCAGTGCTCGGTCCCTTAACGGGAGGGCTCGCCGCAGGTATCGGCTCTATGTTTTCCGACATCTTTTCCGGGTACGCTTCCTTCGCCCCCGCCACGCTGATCATCAAAGCGTTGACCGCGGGCACCGCAGGCTTTTTATTCCACCGCATGAAACGCCTTCGGACGGAAAAAGGCAGCTCCCTGTGTTTCCTGTTAAGCGGCATTGTCGGAGAAATCCTTATGATTCTCGGCTACTTTATCTATGAGGCGGCGCTTGCCGCATTCGGCAGCGGCTCCTTCACCGGCGCGGCGCTTGCCGCGGGGATTGTTTCCTCCGCCGCCGGTATTCCGTTTAACGCGGTGCAGGGAGTTACCGGCATCGTAATCGGACTCCTTTTGCTCCCAATCCTCAAAAAGATTCCGGACATCCGCGAGTGGGTGGCTGCTACTCGATATTGAGTTCAACATTTCCCATACCGCAATCGAGGGTAATCGTTCCCACGGCGCCCTCATTGCGCACCTCTCTCGTGCCGTTGATACTGGAGTAGCTTTTTCCGTTGATTTCCAGATTCCCCATACTGCACGAGAGGTCATAATTGTAATCCATTTCCTTTCCCTGAAAATCCAGTTCCAGATTTCCCATACTGCACGATCCCGTCACATTCCCCAGGACCTTTCCTCCGACGGCAATATTTCCCATGCCGCAGTCGAGATTCATTTCACCGTACGTGCCGTCGGCGATTTCCACCGATCCGAGTCCCACATTAATTTCCATGCGCTCACTCACGTCAAACCGTTCTGCCTCAAGCGACCCGACTCCCGCATCCACTGAAAGCTCACTTACCGTCAGCTTCGGCACCTGAAACTCCAACGCCGACGCGCCCATCTCAACAGTCAGGCTGTGAAATACCGCCTCCTCGGGGAGCATCACAAGAATCTTCGGCGCTTTCCGGAAATAATTTCCTTTGGACTGATAGCTGATGGTAAGCGTATCGCCCTCAAGCGCACAGTCATAATATTTTTCCTGCCCCCGGATCAGACGGACGCCAAGTGTCTGTGCATCCTCCGACGCCTCAACCAAGACTTCGGCGGCGTCGATTTCAAATTTGATATTTTGGACGGAGGAAACCGCATACTCCGCTGTTTCCAGATTATCCTCCCAGTCTTCTGGCAGCTCCTGATCCGACGGCTTTACGCCGTCCGTATCTTCGTCACTTATATCCCCGACATCAATATCCCCAACATCAACCCAGTCGTCCTCATCCGCACTGTAGTAAATGCCCGTCGCGCCGATGTGCCAGTTTCCGAAATCAAGCCCTCCGCTGCGCGCGATGGAAACCACGGAGCCCGCTCCCATCATGGACGCAATGCCGCAGAGCAAAATGCCCACACCGGCCATCACTGCCACCACAATCAACGTAATTTTCGTAAATTTTTTCATGCCGCCGCACTCTCCTTTCCTCTCCTTACAAGCCTTCTGCACAATTTAGCGATACCCCGGAACGCCCACGGCAGGAATGCGCCGAAAACCCACACCACCAACAGTACCGCCAAAACGCCGAGCGCCAGTACCAAAAGCCCTGAGCCGATCAAACCAATCCCGATTGCGGCACCGCCCGAAGGAATACTCGCAAAGCCGCAGCCAATCAGCACAAACCCTGTCACTACCAGAGCCGCCATCACCGCAAGCGCGGCAATGGCAACCGCAAATAATACGGCAACTACCGCGAGCAATACTGACAGCAGTACCAAAAGCAGCGTCAGCCACACCGGTGAAGTCAGAACCAGAACCGTAATGGTGAGTGCACTCCAGTTGTTTTTCGGCTCTCTATTCTGCCCCGAAAGATTCTGGATGGTACGGTTTACATTCTTATAATATTCGGCGTCCCGGTTGGCATAGGTGTTGTAATAGCTGCCGTTTTTATCCAGTCCCAGATTTTTACGGATGCTCTCGGCTACCTTCTGCGGCGATTCCAGCTCCGCGATCACCGAGGCTTCATTCTCCTCTCCGGCGTCCTCAAAATAACTCCTGTAAAAGGCCAGTGCGTCCGCCTTTTCTTCCTCCGAAATACCGGTAAGAAGCTGTTCTAATTGTCTTAAAAATTCTTCTCTGTTCATACTCCAAACTCCTTCCCTGAAAACAGCGCTGATATCTTGGAGGAATAGTCCTCCCACTCATTCCGGTAATCCTCAAGCTTTTCCAGTCCCGGTCGTGTGATTTTGTAATAGCGCCGGTTTCTCCCGCCGCATTCCCTGTCATACACGATAAGGCAGCCGTCCTTCTGCAGCCTCCTTAATACCGGGTAGAGCGTTGACTCCGATACATCTATGGCTTTTCTTACGTCCTGGGTAATTTTATAACCATAGGTACCTTCTTCCTCCTTTGACACGACGGCAAGTACGATCGCATCCAGCAGTGCGGCGCCTGTGTTAAACACCATATTCTCAACCCCTTTTCTTTTATAATATCATTTTTAATTCAATATTATTTCTTTATCAATACTATATATTATATAATATTATTTGTCAAGCATATATAAAATTTGCTGTATTTGTCATGCAGAAAAATTAGTACTGTAAAAAATGGGGGATCTAATATGGCTTATATTAATAATGTCTGGCATCAAATTATCAGAAATCACTTGAAATATCTTTGCGGGAATGCTATTATGATTATACAAAAGGAAAGCACCCACTTCAAAAGTGGATGCTCCGAGTTTAGACGAATAATTGTCCTTACGGACGACGCCTATCCTGTGGGTCAGACAGGATAGGCATTTTTATTTTCGCTTGTTTCTCTTATCGAGAAAGGCAAGCAACGCTACAATTAAGCTACCAAAGGACATCAGCAAAGCCGCTATCCCTATAAAAATCGAAATGATTTCATAAGCTGTCATCGGCGCCACCTCCCTTCCTATGTATTCCGGCAAGCCGGTGTTCATAAACTCGGGAGGTTACCACCCTGTCATGGGTACTTTCCGTAAGGATATTATATCATGTATGCATTCTAACAACAATAATATTTCATTTTAGGTGATACGATATGATAAAAAACACAATCACATATAAAAATAAAATCATTCTTACACTTTATCATCAGGGCTTTCCTAATGAAAATCTTACTTTGAAGCGTTATAGAAAAGACCTTATACGAAAAAATCGGATTATCTTTACAGAAGAATATGTCCCAGATGATGAATGGAATAATCTAGCGGGTTATGCATGGGAAGAAAGTGCCTTGCTCACACCAAAGGAAAAATATAATCCATATTCCGACAAAGCCTGTGCTAATATGGTGCATCGTATTTATCCAAACAAACCTTCTGTTATTTGGAAAAGAGACGGAACAACCATTGCTGAAGATGATTTAGAAGCGATATTGGCTTTTATCCAAAAATATACAGGTATGAATTTAAAAGAGCAGCCTGTATTTCTTGGAGATGTATTTCTATTTTCTCCATCAGAATTTGAATATCACAGCAATGAAGAAAACTCTATCATATTCTATAAATTAAAAGCAGGAATGAAAATTATAGTGCATTTTAAAAATCACTATAATATCCTTCAATCTAAAATCATTGATATTACAACAGATACAGCGGAACTTGAGATTACGACTGACTGCAATTGGGACAACCATGATGTCGAAATTTATGAAAACAATAGCCTGATATACATAAATAAAGATATTTCTTACATAAGGTGCATAAATTTAAACTTGTCTATTGCAGGCAGAAAGAAACGAATTCCCTTAACAGCCTTGCAGGAGTATTACGAGTTCGAACAACAGCAAGCTTTTAAAAAAAGCATAATCGGTACACCCCCAAAGCAAGTACAGGAATCTTTAAATGAACTCAACAGAATACTTGTGCGCAAGATAAATAACTTAAAGATTTCGGATGATTTTGTTTTTGTTCAACCTGGAGAACTAAGCATTGCAATGAAAAAAATCACGGATATTATTTTTCGTGCGATAGACGAACTATGGTTGATTGATTCTTATTTTACAGATAAGGGAAACGGCCTCCAACAAATGACGGATTGGCTTCGATTAATCGTTAATTCCAATGCCACAAATAAAAATATTATCTTCTACTGCAACAATGAAGATAAAGCTCTAAATGCAAAACAATTGAAAAATCATATGAAAAATGACCCTATTATCCGGGATACCCTGAAAGCAAAGCAAACCGATAGAATACAACTGTTCCAAACAAAATCGGCAATCCATGACCGTTTTTTGATTATACGAAACAACGATGAATACTCCGGTCTCTCTATTGGAACTTCATTTAACTCATTAAATTCCAATCATTATTGTATTCATGTCCTTGCACATAAGGATGCAAAAGAGGTTCTTGAAACACTATATGCCTGGATGAAAACAAATGCACTCACCCGGGAGGAATGCAAACATGACAACTGATGATATTAAAAATCTTGCTGAAGCATTACAATATGGAGAAAATGCAAAAGATTCCAAAGCACAGATAAATAAAGTTCTTGGAAATAAAAGTTGTGTAACAATTATTAAAGAATTTAAAAATCTAATGCCAGAACTACAAAATAAGAACAGGAACAAGGGGCTTTTAATTGTTATTTTATCTATTTTATATAAAAATATTGGTTTAATGCATAAACTTCAAAAAGTATTAACTATCGAAGGTTTAATCCCAAATTTATATGGTGCTTTATGCATCTTTTTCAGCGGAAAAAATTCAACATTTCACCTAGAAGTGAACTTAACTGACTCACAATTTCCTAACCGATATGATTATTTAACTCGTTTTTCTGGACAATTTGCAGAACAACAAAAAATCCAGGAGATTTTGTATGCAGTCAAAATTCTTGCGATGAGTGATAAAGCAAAATTTGAAGAATTAGCTTTTAAAGATAATACACGCCTCATACTACTTAATATGACATCCTTTCAATTAAATGAATTTCCATCTGATACACTTATAAGAAGATTATTAAGAAATGGCGATGAACTACAGGCCAATATTGGTTTTTATTTCGCAGTTTGGGATATTACAACAGATGGACACGATTACACGCAATTAAGACTAAATCCAAATTCTCCGTATACTAAAACGAAACGACAGATTAATAAAAATTTAAAATGCCATTTAGAAACATTTTATAACCTTTACAATTGTTGTTCAACAGAAAGAAAAGCATCCTTACTTGTAAATTATATTCTTTCCGAAAGGAAATACCCACGCGCATTCGGATATTGGTTAATGGAATCAACCTTGCAGGAAGCACTGATTTTCGAGATAACCGAATCCAATAAAATAACAAATTTAGATAAATTATGTACAATAGCTCATCTAATACATGATTTCCCTTGCAAAGATAATAATGGTGTTCGTATTAAAAAAGATAAACTTTATGTTGCAGTTCTAATTGTTTTAAAAAGCTTTATTTTAGAAAAAAAAGGGATTTATTCATGGGATACCTCACAGGAAACTGTATTCCGAAATATATGCAAGGTAATGCCACAAAGATATTTAAAACAGTTATATAAGCTTTTGGAAAAAGAATCAAAAAATTTAATGGTCTCAAAATTAGATGAAATGGTTCGATTTTCTATATACCTGAAAGATAAGAAGCACTGGGACATCTGTCAGGGGATGATGGGTGTAATCAATTCGCATAAGACAAAATAACCCCAATACTACACTAATCTGGGTAAAATATACCGCAGTAATGTGGATGAAAGCAAAGACGGCGCAGCCTTCGGCTGCGCCGTCCATAACAATCCATATTTTCCTATTGATTTACGGCATCCACAAATCTTAAAAATGCCGCCCTTCCCTCGTCGGTGCATTTGTATACGCCCGCGTCTTTTAATACCTCCATAAAGACCAGACCGATTTCCGTCTGGATGATTTCATGCAGCTTCTCCGGGGAAAGCTCGCCCTCTAAGCCGGCTCCCGGTGTAAAGCCGTATTTCGGCAGAAATTCATCTACCCAGTCCGCATGTTTTTCAAGCACCTCATCCTCCCGGAGCGAGGCCCCGTCCAACAGCGCCTGCTCGAGCGCAGCCATCTCGGTTTTCAGCCGCGCGGGAAGCACCGCAAGGCCCATAACCTCAATCAGGCCGATGTTCTCTTTTTTGATATGATGAAGCTTCGCGTGCGGATGGTAAACACCAAGCGGATGCTCCTCCGTCGTGATGTTATTGCGCAGCACTAAATCCAGTTCAAAGACGCCGTCCCGCATTCTCGCAATCGGGGTAATCGTGTTGTGCGGCTCCCCGTCCGTCTCCGCGAACACAAACGCCGCCTCGTCGGTATAGCCCCTCCATGCCAGCAGAATCTTATCCGCCAATGCAATCAGCCTCTCCTTGTCCGCAGCGCTGATACGGATGACGGACATCGGCCATTTCACAATTCCGGCCTTTACGTCCTCAAAGCCCGCAAAGGAAATCTCTTTTTCCACCGGAGCCTTTGCCATGGCAAATTCATAATGCCCGCCCTGGAAATGGTCATGGCTTAAAATAGAGCCGCCGACAATCGGAAGGTCCGCATTCGAGCCGACAAAATAATGAGGAAACTGCTCCACAAAATCAAGGAGCTTCCCGAAGGTCGCACGCTCAATCTTCATCGGCGTATGCACTGCATTAAAAATAATGCAGTGCTCGTTATAATATACGTAGGGCGAATACTGGAAGAACCAGTCGCTGCCGTTAATCGTAACCGGGACAATCCGGTGATTCTGCCTTGCCGGGTGATTGATACGCCCCGCATAGCCCTCATTCTCCTTGCAGAGCAGACATTTCGGATAACCGCTCTGCTTTGCAAGCTTCGCGGCCGCGATTGCCTTGGGGTCTTTTTCCGGCTTGGATAAATTGATCGTAATGTCAAGCGTACCGAATTCCGTGTCCGCCGTCCATTTCAAATCCTTTTTAATCCGGTATCTGCGGATATAATCAGTATCGCGGCTTAATTTATAAAAATAATCGGTCGCCGCCTGCGGAGATTCTTTTTCATAAAGCCCGCGAAACTTCGCAACAACCTCACTCGGTCTCGGAACCAGCAGTCCCATGATCTTCGTGTCGAATAAATCACGGTATGTAATCGTATCCTCCGGCATCAGTCCCTGCTCTGCAGCGTAATCGAGCATTTCGGCAAGAATCCCCTCAAGCGCGGCCTCCGCCGTCTCCTGCGTCATCGGCTCCCTCTTTTCGAAAGCGGCAGCCGTATCGTCATCAATTTCATCCAGCCCGAACAGCTCTAACAGGCGGTTAATCGTATAGCGCTTATCCTCCGCCTCGATAAGCCCGGTTGCAAGCCCATATTCCGTCAGCTCCAATATTCTTTCCTGGATCATATTTTCCCCTCCTATGCCAATTTCACCGGGCCGTCCCCGATTTCCACCACATAAAAATCTGCAGCATAACCTATTTTTTTCTCATAGGCAGCGCCGACCTCTCTGATAAATGTATCCACCGACGCATCCTTTACAATGCTGACCGTACAGCCGCCAAAGCCCGCTCCCGTCATACGCGAGCCGATGACGCCGTCAACCTTCCACGCCTCCTCTACCAGCGTGTCAAGCTCGATTCCGGTCACCTCATAATCGTCACGCAGGGAAACATGGGATTCATTCATAAGCTTTCCGAAAAGCGCCACATCGTTATTTTTGAGCGCCTCCACCGCCTTGACCGTTCTCTGATTCTCATAAACCGCATGCTTCGCGCGCTTCCGGCAAAGCTCGTCTTTGATGGCATCCTTATGCTGCTCAAACTGCTCCTCCGTCAGATCACCGAGGGAAGCTATATCAATTACCTCTTTCATCTGCGCCAGCGCGCTCTCGCACTCGCTACGCCTCTCGTTATATTTTGAATCGCCGAGCCCGCGCTTTTTATTACTGCAGGAAATGACGATTTTGGCATTCTCCAGCTTAATCGGCGCATACTCATACTGCAAAGTCGCAGTATCCAGGAAAATCGCGTGTCCGGCCTTTCCCATCGCAATTGCGAACTGATCCATAATACCGCAGTTGACACCATTGAACTTATTCTCGGAATACTGTCCGATCAACGCCAAATCCTGATTCGTCACGTCAAAGCCGAACATATCCCTCAAAATAAAGCCCGTCAAAACCTCAACGGACGCCGAGGAGGAAAGCCCCGAGCCGTTCGGGATGTTTCCGAACAGCACCAAATCCATGCCCTGCTCCACCTTCATACCCTTTTCTCCGAACGCCCACATCACGCCCTTCGGGTAATTCGTCCAGTCCGCCTCTTTTTCCGGCTTTAAATTCTCCACCGAGGACTCTAAAACACCGAGCTGCTCGAAATTCATTGAGTAAAAGCGCAGCTTTTTGTCGTCTCTTTTCCTTGCAACCCCATAGGTGCCGATGGTCAGCGCACACGGAAATACATGCCCGCCGTTATAATCCGTGTGCTCGCCAATCATATTCACGCGTCCCGGCGCAAAATAAACTCCGATTTCCCCTTCGCTTCCGAATAATTCTTTGAACTTCTCAAGTACGCTCTCCCAAACCATTTGAAACCCTCCTTACTTTTCAACCATACATCATTTTTTCCTGTTGATTTTATTATAAACATCTGCATTTTTCTTTGCAATGACCCGCTGTCAAACTGCAACAAAGTTCTGAAATCCTGCAACATTATTACATAAAAAGAGCGCTGCCCGACGGCAGCGCTCCACTGTGTTACACCACTTTGCCTGCGCATTTTCTTTAGTCTTCCGCCTTAAAATCGCGAATCAGCGCAAGCGCGGGCAGCGCATTCCCCTGATAATCAAACAGCGCCTGGTTCGCCCACTCGTTGCCGCAGGGGCCCGGATCCTGAATGTACTTTAAGGAAGCGGGTGTTGCCCAGCCGGAGCCTGCAACAGGAATCCACGCCGGCTCCCAGTAGAAGAAGCCTTTTCCCTTTCCGCCCTCGATATGACTGACGCGGTTTAAGAAATCCTCCATGAAATCGCACTGTCCCTGCACCGTCATCGGATATTCGATTTTTTCCACCAGGGACGGTTTTGTCGCATAGCCTTTGCGCTCACTGTCGGAAAGCTTTTCATAAGCCTTATAATCCTCCATCGTGTAGCCCATGGAAACCTCCGCCACGATCAGGTCTTTGCCGTAGCGCTTCGCAATATCATTCATGTTGTCATTTAACATCTGAAGCGTACCGTGCCAGAACGGATAGTACGATAATCCGATGATTTCAAAATCATCGCCCAGCTTTGTAAAATGGTCGAACCACTCACGGTAAAGCGCGTTATTTCCGCCGTTATCCAGATGAATCATAACCGGAATTTTATCAAGCCCGGCCATCTGCGGGGCAACGCCCTTAATGCTGCCCGAAAGCCGTTCCTCATCCGCCTTTCGTACCGCGCGGATTCCGGCGTTCACAAGCCGTGCGATATTCTCGTAATTCGGCACCTTTCCCTCCGGCCAGAGCAGCCCGTTGGAAAGCTCGTTTCCAACCTGCACCATGGTAAGATTTACGCCGTTTTCCAGAAATGTGCGCATGGTGTCAAGCGTAAACTCATATACCGCCCGCTCCAGCTCCTCCATGCCGTAGGATGCCCACGCCTTCGGCTTAAACTGTTTGCCCGGGTCCGCCCAGAAATCACTGTAGTGCAGATTCAGCAGCACGCCGAAGCCCGCGGCGGTCACCCGCTTTCCAATCTCAAGAGACGTTTTCACGTCATTTTCTCCCGCGCCGTAGGACTCGCCGGTTTCAGACCACGGATCGTTCCATACACGGATACGGATGGTATCCACGTCATAGCTTTTCATAATATCCAAAATGTCGGCTTTCCTGCCGCCGTCATAATAGGCTGCCCCGCACCGCTCCAGTTCGAGCATTGTAGACAAATCCATTCCTTTTATAAATTTTCCCATATTAATCTCCATTCCGCGTTTTTCTGATAAATTTCATTATAGCGAAAAAATGCGTATTTTGTGATTATTTTTCCGCACAAAACACGCATTTTTATCCATTCTCAGGGAACGAGACAAAGCCCGCGGCTGCGGCCCTCACCAGCCCTTTCTCGCCGAAATATTATAATCAAGCAGCTTTCTCTCGTAATTCTCCGGATTGATCTTCCACTGATATGGCGAGGTATTCAAAAATTTTTTGAAATTCCGGTTGAAGGTGGAGGTTGTGGAAAACCCGACCTTCTGTGCGATCATATCCATGGAATCATTGGATTTTTTCATCAGATCACAGGATTTCTGAATTCTGACAAAATTGATATAATCCACCGGAGACATGTTCATGCACGCCTCAAATACTCTGCGAAAATGCGTTTCGCTCATATGGCAGGTTTTCGCAAGCTCCTCTACCTTGATCAGATGTGTATATTGCAACCGTACATACTCAATCGCCGGGGCGATCTGGAACACGCCGGTTCCCTTATGCTCCTCGGCTTTTGCTCCGGCATCCCCCAAACGGCTCTCGGCAAGACGTAAAAGCTCCGCCATCAGAGTAAATATCATCCCTCTGACACAATCGTTATAATGCGGATGCCTGCCGCGCATCTCTTCCATTATCATTTTAATCAAAAGAGTCAAATTCCGGTTCTCCCACTCGTGGATTAACACCGCCGCCCGGTTGATTTTTTCCAGTACCTCTCTCTGATAAAGCAGATCTGCGGGATACATCTCCGCAATAATCTGCACGGGATCAAAAAATATGTATTCCCAGAATGAGGGGCCATCGCCCGCGCTGCTGATCGTCAAATGGGGATAATTGTATGGAATCACGCTTACCATCGCCGGCTGGTAGGGGTATCTTTTCTCGTTGAGAATCAATTCCCCCGTACCGTTACGGCAAAAGCCGATTTCCATCAGATTATGAAAATGAAGATTCACCTCATCGTGGCCATAATCACGAATCCAGTCCTCCCCCAGCAGGGCAAGCACATATTCATTTTGCGGCACTTCGTAAAACCGAAGCTCGATGGTATCCTTCTTCTTTTTCCCCATGCTTTACTCCTTAATCGAAGTCAAACTTGTCGAAGCGCTTCATCATCGCACGGTAACGAAAACGAATCATCTCATTTTTTTCCAATACATCCTCCTCGGTTCCCGTGTACTGGCAGCGCAGACAATAATACTCCTTCTTGTCCTTATCGTAAAACATATCGATGTCCAAATCTCTCATAAAACAGGACGGGCATCTGTAATTTAATTTGCCTTTTCCAGATTGAGCCATGTTGAAAATACCTCCTTATCAGCCATTGTCTTTTTGTAGCCTAATGTGAACATCGGAGAGAATGCATATCCCTCGCGGATATAGCCCTCCGCGTTCTCCGCAGTCATAGATACCTTTGTCTCGATCTGCGGAATCACTGCGCTTACTTCCTCCGCATCCACAAGGGAAGCCTCACGGCATTTGTATTCGTAATCAATGGTTTCTCTGGTATCTCCCTTCGCACAGGTCAGGGTAATGCCGGTCATATCCTCCGGATATTCGGTCGTACCGTAGCATGCTACCATATACTCGTTGATCTCCACTTTGGCTGTCGGGTCGCTCATCTCTAAAATTTCGCGCTGGATCCGGATTTTTCCGGTTCCCTCTTCAAAATATTCCTTCGTCTGGAGCTTTACGGTCAATCCCTCAAATTCGATATCTACAGGATCAAGCGTTAAGACTCTCGCGGTCACTGTGCCGTTCTCATCCTTCTCTTCAGAGAAATGAGCCTTCGTGCGGCATAAGCACAAATCGACCTCCTCACCGTTGTAGCATACCTTCGCACTGCGCACGGTACCCTCGCCCGCATAGTGCGTAAAATATCCGGCGCGGTATTTTTCCTGAATCAGGAACGGATAGGAAGCATCCTGCACATGCTTTGTCCCGATGCCGACCTCCCATTTTAATTTTGCCGCGTAGGGGCGTAAATCCACAATCGCGCCGCCCTGGTCCATGTTCACGCAGGCTCTCATATACGGATCACAGTACCAGAACACCTGCTTGTCGGAGCCGTATAAAATATCTCTCCACAGCGCGCACTCCGGCTCGGTGTAGTGCTTCTTGCTGCGATAATAATCCGCAAACTCGGACATCGTCATATCCGTAAGCTTGCCCTCTTTTTTCAGCTTGCCGTAATATGCGCAGCCGTCCTCGTAGGATTTTAAGAGCAGCTCGTAGGGAGCTTCCCAGCGTCCCATCTTGTTCATCCAGCCCGGTCCGACAAACATCATGTTGTAGGCGTAGCCATTGTTGTATTTTTCAAGGTCACGATACTGGTCGATTAAGTTGTAAAGATACGGATACTCCCAGGTCTTGGAATCATAAATCATACCGCGGAGCACGTTCTGCGGATGGGTTCCGAAGTTGGAGCCGTTTCCGTCATAGCAGGCAATCAAATCGCGGGACAGATGGGGGATTGCAACAATTCCGCTGTCCTCCGCCTCGTTCGCCGCCGGTGCGTGCGTATTCTGCCTGGACGGAATCCAGGGAGCCCATGGGCCGCCGTCAAACAGCGTGTACCAGGAGTTGTTGCAGGTATGGTAAGCCTTCGGCCCTTCCTCCCAGCAGGTTGCAACCGCACATTTTACCATCGGATATTTTTCCTTGATATAATTGGTCAGCTCCGCATCCATATAGTAGGAACCTGTGGACTCCGGATAAAAACCGAATCTCTCATGGAACTTCTCAAATACATCGTTGACAATTTCTTTTTTGTCTTCCATGGAGAACATCCAGATACAGAAATCCTTGGTTTTATATTTCTCACGGAACTCCTTGCACGGAAGCCCCAGCAGGGACAACGCGATTTCATCCCCGTATTTTTCATGGTGCTCTTTTGCGAGGGAAACCGCCTCGTCGTTAAACAGGCTGGCATAGGTCATCTGGATCGTCGTCTTTAAACCGTTTTTATGTGCCGCCTCCTGCTGTGTTTTAAAGATGTCTAAAGACTCTGTCAAAAGCGCCTTTCTTCCAATATCCTCCGTCTTACCATGACCGGTTACCTTTTCCGCATATTCGGGAACCATCTCCGGTCTGTGGATAAGATTTAATACAAATTTATCCATATTTTCCTCCATCATCAAATAATTTTATCAGCCCTTCACAGAGCCACCCGTGATACCCTCAACGTAGAACTTCTGCATGATGACAAACAGGATACCGATCGGAATACCAACCAGGACACCGCTTGCGCAGAATCTTGAGAAGTAGGTCGGAATCAGGGTACGGTTCAACATGTTATAAAGTCCGATTGCCACTGTCCAGTCCGTGGAAATACCGGAGTTTAAAATAATTTTCGCAAATACGAAGTCTGTCCAAGGCATCAAAAACGAATTGATGACCGTATAAACGATAATCGGTTTTGACAGCGGAAGGACAATCGTAAGGAAGGTTCTCGCCTCGGAAGCACCCTCGATGTAGGCAGCCTCACGCAGAGACGCCGGAATCGTATCGAAAAAGCCCTTCGCTACCAGATACCCCAGTGCCGAACCGCCCGAGTATACCAGAATCATTCCGATATGGCTGTTCGTTAAGTTCACGGATTTCAAAATGAAGTAAATCGCAATCATTGATAAAAAGCCCGGGAACAACTGCAGCATAACCGCAGCATTCATGATCGCCTTTCTTCCCTTAAACCGCATACAGCTCATCGCGTAGCTCATCATCAGCACGAAAGAGGTGGAAATCAGGCACACAAAAATTGCGATGAGCAGGGTGTTTTTAAACCATACCGGGAACTGGGACACCGTATCCGACTCAAACAGGACGCGGGTATAGTTGCGGATGGACCAGGTCTCCGGAAAGAACCTGCTGGTGTTCATTCCGTCATAACCGCTGAAGGAGGTAACAACCAGCCATACGATCGGTGTAATCCAGATAATTGCGAGGACTGCAAGCGCCACATGCATTAATACACTGTTAATTATTTTTCTTTTACCCATCATTGGAACGTCTCCTCCTTATCTCCTTTAATCAGGAAGTTAAAGGCAAATAGCGTGATGACTGCACAGACAATAAACACGCAGATACCGATGACAGACGCCATCTTATAGTTGTACTGCTCACTGGTCAGACGGTACAGCCAGGTTACCAGAAGGTCGATTTCCTTACCGTTTGAAGCCGCCAGCTTCTGGTCCGTGGTAGTGTAGACATCCTGTGTCAGCAGATAAATAACGTTAAAGTTATTGATATTTGCCGTAAACTGGGTTACCAGATACGGTCCTGTGATAAAGAACATATAAGGCATCGTAATCTTACGGAAAATCTGGAACGGATTCGCGCCGTCGATTTTTGCGCTCTCCTTTAATTCCTCGGGAATATTCATAAGAACTCCGGTAGCGATCAGCATCAGGTACGGGACGCCGACCCAGATATTGATTACGACAATAGTGATTTTCGCCCATACCGGGTCTGTCAAAAACGGAATATAATCGGTCGTAATCCAGCCCAGGTCTCTCAGAAAATCCGTAATGCCCACGCTCGCGCAGAAGGTATTGGCGATACCGTTATTCGCAAAGAAGTTACGAAGCAACAGCAGGGTTACGAACTGCGGAATAGAAATGGACGCTACAAATATGGTTCTCCACACTTTCTTGGCCTTGGTCAGCTTACTGTTGATCATAAGAGCAAGAATAATTCCGCCGAAATAAGTTGTAAACGTCGCAAGCACCGCCCAAAGCAGCGTCCAGCCTAAAATCCTCCAGAAGGTATAACCGAACGTCATGGTCAGGCTCGTGGTAAACAGACTCTTAAAGTTCTCCAGCCCGACCCAGGTAAACAACTGTGCCGGCGGCATATGATTCTGGTCATAATTGGTAAACGCAATACAAATCATGACGATCAGCGGCATAACGTTAAAAACAATCACGCCCAATACCGGCAACGCCAGAAGCGTAAAATGAAACTTATCATTGAGCATTGCGGAACAGTCTTCACGAAATGTATCGATGTGTTTTCCGCTCTCCGCCAGCTTCTGCAGGCGATATGTATTTCTGACATTTGCGAACCAGAGCAGCAATGCCACCACCAGAAAGAATAAACTGATGACTCCGAACAAGAGAATCAACAGAGAATTATCATAGTCATTGACCTCGTTTTTCATGGTTTCGGGATTATATACCATCGCCCGCTCTACCGTACCCAAGGTACCGAGCTGGCTGATATAGGGAATTCCAATCAAAACGGTATACAGTATTACAGCAATTTCCAGCAGGGTTACAAGAACCCCTTTTACAATCTGTTTCCTCTTCCAGTAACCGGCGCCCATCACAACCAGGGATGCCTTCACTCCCCAATCCCCTTTTGCAACCGCCTCGCCGAATTCCTTAAAAAATATTCCAATGGAACGGAAAAATTCCGCTGCCGGATTTTCTTTCTTCAATTTCACATTTTCACTCATGCAAGCACCCATGCCTTTCCATAGCCTATTGTCCTGTGCGGGAATCCTGCACATGTCGCGCTTATCAGTTATTGAAAAAGCCCCGCCTACGCCTTCTCATACCGTATGCGGGGCTTTTCTTAAACAGCTTTTCGCTGTTGCTTTGCCTTACTGTGCCGGCTGTGCCACAGCCTCTACCAGATTATCCAACAAGGTCTGTAAATCCGTGCCGTCCGGATTGCCCTGAGCCATAATCTCACCAAAGGACTGTGTCGGATCCCAATAGTTGGTTCCTACGGACTGAACAACGCCGTTCGCCGCATTCTGTGCAACAACCGCCGCGATTGCAATGTTCTCCTGAACCGCCGGATCCTCACCCGCTGCGATGTTGGACGGTCCAATCTGTCTCTGCTCAAAACGTGTTGCCTGGCTCTCCTCATTTGTTAAGAATAATGCCAGTTCCATCGCCCAGCCAACCTGTGCGGAGTTTGCATTTACACCGATCATCTTATAGCCTGCTGCGGAGCCCATCGGAACCTGCTGTCCTGCACATGTATATGTAGGAAGTACGGTTGCGGAATAGCCGTCGCCAAATGCTTCCTGAACTGCTGCCGCATCCCAGGTACCGGAAACGATCGCGCCGAGCGTACCCGTAGCAATCTGGTTTGCGGTATCACCGTCGGTAATCGGAAGGAACGCGTCATTCGTTGTTATGTCAAGCATTGCCTGTGCAACGTCAGTTCCTTTGATTCCGTCTGCGGAAGTTCCGTTCCAGTCCATCGTCGTGCTTCCGTCCGCGTTAAGCTGGGTGGTAAAGCCTGCACCATAGAAAAAGCTTGCATTATACCATCCGGAAGCATATACCATACCGGCCTTCTTGCCGGCAGCCGCGCAGTCCGCAAGGATCGCATCCCAGTTTGTCGGGTCTGTCACGACATTGCTGTCATAATATAAGAAGTATCCGTTATCCGCGGAGAACGGATATGCATATAACGTATCGTTTACCGTAGCAGCTTCAACCGCGCCCTCTACGTTCTGGCTGGAAACCGTCTCGGTATCCTGTACCGGCTGCAATACGTTCGCGTTTACAAGGTCAACAATCTGGTCATTTGCGAAAGCAAATACATCTGCCGCCGCCTCCGGGTCAACCAGGATATCATCCTTTGCATTTGCCTCGGACTCCACACCTACGGTAATATCGAAGGTCTGATCCGGATTCGCCTCTTTGAACTTCTCAATCAGCTCATTGGTCAGCGTCTGGTCTTCCTCAGCCGCCCATACACGAAGTGAAATGGTCTCTCCACTTCCGGACGGAGCCGCCGCTTCCTCTGTCCCTGTCGTCACATCGTTCGTAGCCGCGTCATCTGTCGTCGCGCTGTTATTCGTCGTGGTATTGTTACCGCAGCCGGCGAACATGGTTGCCGCCATCGTCACGCATAACAGGGTGCTCAAAACTTTCTTCTTCATCTTGAAAATTCCTCCCTTTTCTTATTAACTTTAGAACCTGGCCGTCTGCCCTTTGCGCCTGTTGCGGCGCTTTGTTGCGCAATCGGTTGTTCTATGGTTAAAGTATATAACACACGCACTTTTGTGTCAATGTGTATATTTTATAATATATTCTACCTTTTTTTAGTCAAATTGTACAATGGTTTTCACTGGCAATGCAGGAATATTTTTTCATTTTCGACCGTCGTGCAACCGATAAACCACAAAAATTCACGCATTTTCAATAATAATTTTCCGCTTTTCAGTCGAAAACATCCCAAAACACGCATTTGCGAGCGTTTACGGCTACTTCGTGGACTCCTTAAGAACCACCTCATAAGGGAGCAGTGTCCGCTCTTTTACCTGTTTGCCGTCAATCAAATCAAGCAGTGTCCGGCACGCCTCCATGCCAAGCTCTTTCGCGTCAAAAGAGAGGGAGGTAATGGAGGGAACATTGTTTTCCAGCACGGTACTGTTGTAAAAGGACGCCACCCGCACATCTTCGGGAACCTTTTTATGCTGCTCCCGCAGCGTCTTAAGCACCCTGCTGCAAACCGCATCATCCATGCACAGAATGCAGTCCGCCCCCCGTTCCAGCGCCTCCTTGACTGCTTTATCGACAAGCACCCCGTTCTCCTGCCCTAAAAACACAAGGCTCTCATCCACGGTTTTCCCCATCTTGGCATAGGCCTCCCGAAAGCCCCGAAGGCGGCTCTGCGTCACGACATGTTCTTCGTCTCCCCCGATCAGCGCCACCCTTTTTAACTGCTTCATTAAAATAATGGAGGTGAGCTCCTTGCAGGCGCTCTTATGGTTATGATCCACCTGAATAACGCCCTTATAATTGGTGCTTCCGACTGTCACAAACGGCACGCCCTTCTGCCGCAGGAATTCAATCTGCGCGTCCTCCACAAAGGTACGCATCAAAATTGCCCCGTCTACCTTGTGATTTGCTACGATGCGCTCCAGAGAGGAAACATCATTCTGCTTGCAGATGGAAAGCAGAATATCATATTCCATAATCCCCGCAATCTCCTGTATTCCGAAAATGCACTCCTGAAAAAACGCAAGATCCACCACACCGTATTCTCCCGGCATCACCACGCACAGATTATAGGTTTTCGACTGTGCAAGCCCCTTGGCAATTACGTTGGGCTTATAATCATGCTCCTCTATGTAAGAAAGCACCCGCTCCCTGGTTTCCTTTCCGATGCGTCCTTTCCCCGAAATCGCCCTGGAAACCGTGGTTTTTGACACCCCAAGCGCCTCCGCCACGTCTGCAATCGTTATCCTTTTGTCAATTTCCTTATCCATCCTTCTCCTCTTTTCCGCACTCCTCTCCGGTCTTCTGGTTCACCGCCGGTCATGCCCTTCTACTTTTTGCGCTTTGTTGCGCAACTTACATTCATTATTGCACAATTTATAAAAAAATCAATCCCCCGGGAGGAAATTTCTTTTATTTACACCCTTACATGGGCATGCTATAATAAATTCGCGCAAACGGTTGTCTTTTTGAAAGCTATGAATGGAAAGGAATCTTATTTTATTATGAATACAGACAGACTTTTTTTCGGAGCCGCCTACTACTCCGAGTATCTACCCTATGACCGCGTGGAGCAGGACATGGAAATGATGGAGCGCGCCGGAATGAACACCATCCGCATCGCGGAATCCACCTGGAGCACCTTAGAGCCGCGGGACGGGGAATTTGACTTTTCCCATATCGATAAAATGCTCGCCGCAGCCGCGAGACACAACATTTCCGTGATTATCGGCACGCCGACCTATGCCGTTCCGACCTGGCTTGTGAAAAAATACCCGGATATGCTGGCCATCACCAAAAACGGCCAGGAAATTTACGGTCACCGGCAGAATATGGATATCACGCATCCCGGCTATCGCGAGCATGCCGAGCGCGTCATCCGCGCACTGGCGGAGCACGTAAAAAACGTGCCGCACGTCATCGGCTACCAACTCGACAACGAGACAAAAAGCTACGGCACCGCCGGCCCCAGAGTACAGTCCATGTTTGTGGATTATTTAAAGGAACAGTTTCCGGATATCGACGCCTTTAACCACGAATTCGGGCTTGATTACTGGAGCAACCGCGTCAACGACTGGAATGATTTCCCCGATGTGCGCGGAACCATCAACCAGAGTCTTGAGGCGGAGTTCTTCAAATTCCAGCGCTCCCTCGTCACGGAATTTTTAAGCTGGCAGGCAGACATTCTCCGGGAATATCTGCGGGAGGGGCAGTTTCTGACCCAGAATTTTGACTTTGACTGGACCTCGCACTCCTTCGGCTATCAGTCCGAGGTTAATCAGTACGAGGCAGCCGCCTGCATGACGGTGGCGGGCGCGGATATCTATCATCCGTCCAACGATGCTCTGACCGGCATGGAAATCACGGTGTGCGGCAATATTTCCCGCAGCTTAAAGCAGGGCAATTACCTGATTCTCGAAACCGAGGCGCAGGGACAGACCCCGTGGCTTCCGTATCCGGGACAGCTTCGGCTCCAGGCCTACAGCCACATCGCAAACGGTGCGAACAGCGTGATGTACTGGCACTGGCACTCCATCCACAACGCGATTGAAAGCTACTGGAAGGGTGTGCTCTCCCACGATTTTTCCGAAAACGAAACCTACCGGGAAGCCTGTGTCATCGGCGCGGAATTTAAGCAGATCGGCGCTCATTTAAAGAACCTGAAAAAAGAAAATAAAATCGCCGTTCTGCTCGACAACGCCTCCTTAAGCGGGCTAAAGCTCTTTCCGCTTAAGAGTGCGGGCGCAGACAGCTACAACACCGTGATGCGGTGGCTTGCCGATTCTCTCTGCCGGCTGAATATCGAATTTGATATGGTATCCTCAGGCGAGCGCGATTTTTCCCGCTATGAATGTGTCGTTGTCCCCGCCCTCTACAGCGCGCCGGAATCTCTCCTTCGTGCGCTTTCCTCCTATGTGGAAAACGGCGGACATCTGATTGCGACCTTCCGCAGCGGTTTTTCGGACGAGCATTTAAAAATATACGCCGACACCCAGCCGCACATCCTGCATGAATGTCTGGGCGTACGCTACGACCAGTTTACCCACCCGGGACAGGTCACCGTAGTTCCCGCCGGCGCTTCCGGCTCCCAATCCGCACACGCCCGGGAATGGATGGAGCTTTTAACCTGCGATACCGCAGAGCCTGTGCTCTCCTTCCGTCATCCGGTGTACGGGCGATACGCCGCCGCCGCAAAAAACCGTTTCGGCAAGGGCTCGTCCCTTTACTTTGGTACAATGTTCGATAACGACGGGATGCTCGATGAGGTGCTCCTGTCCTATCTGAGAGAAATTTCCCTCTCCGGTGCGGATTTATCGGAGGACGCGCCCCGTTTCCCACTGACCGTAAAACGAGGACGCAACGATTTCGACAAAGAGCTCTGCTATTATCTGAACTTTTCCGGGGATGAGGTCACGGCGGAGCACCGTCTTTCGGAGGGAACCGAGCTTTTATCCGGCAGAACGGTAACGGCGGGCGATACGCTCGTTCTTCCGCCTTGGGGCGTTGCCATCGTGGAGATGTAACTCCGGGCATTAAATCTGTAACGCAAAAGAGGTATTTTCATATGCTGCACATAGCAATCTGCGATGACGAAAAGGATTTCGTCGAGCATTTGACCGGCTTATTGCTTCAATACAGCAGAGACACAGGCCGGGAGATAAAGATTACAGCCTATTATGACGGCATGGAGCTGATTGAGAAATATGACACCACCATCGACCTGATTTTCCTTGATATCTGCATGAAAATGGTAAACGGGCTTCATGCCGCCGAGCGGATCCGGCAAATGGATGAAAATGTGGGGATTATTTTTCTTACTACCCTCACACAGTACGGTCTGGAAGGATATAAGTACCAGGCCACGAACTATATTATCAAGCCGCTGAAATATGTGCGGCTGAAATCAGAAATGGATAAATTCATCCGGCGCCGCCAGAAGGATGAGACCCCCTCGTTAGTGATCGCCAACGATACCGGAAAATATAAGGTTTCCTTGAAATCCATCCGCTATATTGAAACCTACAACCGCAATCTGATGTTCCATACAGAAAACGAAAATATCATCTGCTATAAGAGCATGAAGGAGGTCGAAAAGCAGTTACAGGACAAAAGCTTTGTGCGCTGCCACACCAGCTATATTGTCAATCTGTTCTATGTGAAAGGAATTAAAAAGCTGGATATAGAGCTGATCACAGGAGAAACCATTCCTGTCAGCCAGCCGAAACGAAAGGAATTTATGGAGCGTCTGGCGGATTACTGGGGGGATTTCTTATGATACGTTTTTTAGAAATTGTCTCCTTTGTTCTGGCCTGGGGCTATACGCTTGTTTTTTTCCTGATTCTTCGGGCTTTCCTCCCCCTGCGGAAAAACCTGTTTTTGAAAATCGCCGCCTTTGTTGTATGCGGTTATCTGGCGGACTCGATCATTTATTCCAACGATCTGGGAAGCCTGCTCGGCACGATGGCCCTGTTTTTTGCCTATATCGTGCTGTTTTACCACGGCACTTTCATGGAAAAAATATCGGTCCTTCTGGTTTTTTATCCGGCTTTGATTGCCGTAAATTATTTAATGCTGGATGCGGGCGGACGGCTGTTCCGTATTTTTTCACAGGCAAGCTATGATGAGGCATTAAAATCTCCCGGACTTATGTTAATCAGCACGGTGTTCCATACAATCTCTCTGCTCCTTCGTCTGCTGTTCTGGATAGGGGCATGGCTGATTCTGCGGAAATTTTTATCAAAGATTACGTCCCATCTGAATACGCGGACATGGCTGATTATCGATATGGTGATCCTGGCGTCCTTTGTTGCAATTTTTACGATTATTTATTTTATGCCGGAGGACACGGCGATCGTATATCCGATTTGCGGGGCTTCCATCTTTTCCAGCTTTGGCTGCATGTATCTGGCAGCCTACATTTATGATTCCATGCAGACGGCTTACCGCATACAGCAGATGGAAACGCAG
Organism: uncultured Roseburia sp.; assembly: GCA_944380515.1. Lineage (GTDB taxonomy): Bacteria > Bacillota > Clostridia > Lachnospirales > Lachnospiraceae > Roseburia. The sequence continues at coordinate 67,309 of CALWHT010000038.1, read as the reverse complement.
CGCAATTATTACCGGGAACGCATCAAGGATGAGGAACGTGTCCGTTCCGTCTATCACGACCTGAAAAATCACCTGCTTGTGCTGGAGAGCGGGCAGACGACAGAGGCGGCACGCCAGATGGCTCAGACGCTGCGCTCACAGATTGCGGACTATGAGGACTATGTACATACCGGAAATGAGTTTCTTGACATTATCCTTAGAAACAAAGCGGCAAATGCCCGTGAAAAACAGATTGATTTTTCCGCAATGGTTGATTTTAACGGCATTGACTTCATGGAGCCGTTTGATATCAGCACGATTTTCGGAAACGCGCTTGACAACGCCATCGAGGCCAGTGAAAAACTGCCCGAAGAGCTGCGGCTGATTACCGTCAGAGCGGAGCGCATCCGCGATATGCTGATCATCACCGTGGAGAATCATACCATGCCGGACGTTTCCCCCGTGGAAGGGACGACAAAGAAAGACCGCTTTATACATGGGTTCGGCATTCCCAATATAAAAAATGCCGTCGAAAAATACGGAGGCCAGTGCAGCTTCCGGCAGGAAAACGGAACCTACCGGCTGAAAATCATTATTCCGCTGCCCTGATTCTTTCCCACAATAGCCGAATATCCCGGCGCCGCTTTTTATCAAAGCGGCGTTTTTTTGCGCCCTTTTTTCGCTGCCGTCTTAATTTTTTCATCGTGAATGTTAGTTTACGCATTCCTCATTGCCGCTTTCCCTCCCCCGGATATAATGAAGACAAATTCAGAAAAAAAGCAAAGTGAGGTCATGCTATATGAGTATTTTAACCACGAATCAATTAACCAAACTGTACGGCAGTGAGCCGAACATTGTAAAAGCTCTGGATCATGTGAGCATCTCAATTGAGCCTGGAGAATTTGTTGCCATCATCGGGACATCCGGCAGCGGCAAGTCCACCCTTTTAAACATGCTGGGAGGATTGGACCGCCCCACATCCGGCACCGTCAAAGTAGACAATTACGAATTGGGAAAATTGAAGGACGAGGATCTGACCGTGTTCCGCCGTCAGCGTATCGGCTTTATCTTCCAGAATTATAATCTGGTTCCCATTCTCAACGTATATGAAAACATCGTCATGCCAATCCAGCTCGGCGGGAAAAAGCCGGACGGAAAATTTATCAAAGAAATCGTATCGTTACTGGGGCTGGAAAAAAAGCTCTACAATATGCCGAACACCCTTTCCGGCGGCCAGCAGCAGCGGGTAGCCATCGCGAGGGCTCTGGCGAGCAAACCGGCGATTATCCTTGCCGATGAGCCGACGGGAAATCTCGACAGCAAAACGAGCGATGAGGTAATCGAGCTTTTAAAGGTTACGAGTGGAAAATTCCATCAGACCATTGTTATGATTACCCACAACCCGGAAATTGCGGCGCAGGCAGACCGCACCATCCACATTGAAGACGGAAAGATTGCAGAGTAAGGCGGTGATGAAATGAAAAAAACAAAATCTATCATACGAACCCTCACGAACCGAAGTTTCATGGCAAACAGGACGCGGAATCTCATCGCCGTCTTTGCCATCATCCTCACAACTGTCATGTTTACATCCCTGTTCGTCCTGTCACAGAGCATGGTAAAAAATATGCAGAATATGAATTTCCTGCAGGCCGGATATAACAGCCATCTGAGCTCCGGCTCCCTGACAGACGAGGAAATGGAAAAAATCACCTCACATGAGGCCGTCCGGGATTGGGGAAAAAGCATTGTTATCGGAATTGCGGAAAATGACGAACTGACCGGGCGGCAGGTGGAAATCCGCTATGCCGATGAGAACTATGCCAGGTCAGGTTTTTCCTGGCCCGAAGTGGGCGCTATGCCGGCAGCGGAAAATGAAATAGCCTTAGACACCATTACCCTTGATAAGCTGGGACTGCCCCATGAGGTTGGAGAGGAAATCACGTTGCAGTGGCGCAGGGATTTAAACAGTGACGAATATACGACGAGCCATTTTACGCTTTCCGGCTATTGGGAAGGGAATTCGGCCGCGATGGCAAGCATGGCGTGGGTCTCCGAAGCCTTTGTCCAGACGGAGTGCGCCGGCGTCGACCAGAAAGCTCAGATTGAAAACGGACAGGTTTTCGGAACGGGTATGCTCCACATCAACCTTTACAGCGACAGGAATCTGGAGCAGGCGGCAGAACAGATTTTATCGGACACCGGTCTTTCCGATGTGTCCCTGTCGGCAAACATGGCCTATGACTCCACCATGAACCAGAATATCATCCGGGAAATCATTCCCATGGCAATCTGCATGATATTGGTGTTCGCCAGCGGCTATCTGATCATCTATAATATTTTTCAGATTTCCGTTGCCGGAGACATCCGTTTTTACGGCAGGCTGAAAACTTTGGGCGCCACGAAAAAGCAGCTTGGGAAGCTGATTTACGGGCAGGCGAACTGTCTTTCGCTGATCGGTATTCCCATCGGGCTTTTGATCGGGTATCTGCTGGGAGCGGTTTTAGTGCCCGTTATGATTACGGGAACATCCGGGAAAGCAGAAACGGCGGTCAATCCCTATATCTTTATCGGCTCCGCACTGTTTGCCTGGCTGACGGTACTGATTTCCTGTAAGAAACCGGCCAAAATCGCCGGCAAGGTTTCTCCTGTGGAAGCATTGCGCTACACCGACGCCGGAACTGCCGGCAAACGGAAAATCAAGAAAAGCACCGGCGGCGCAAGTATCCCGAAAATGGCGCTGGCGAACCTGGGGCGGAATAAAAAGCGCACGGTCACCGTAATCTGTTCCCTGACGCTTGGACTGGTACTGCTTTCCTGCGTCTACGCGAAAAACGCCAGCTTTGATATTGATAAGTACATGAGCCAGACGGTCATCAGTGATTTTGAGGTAGAGGACAGCTCCATTTCCTCTGTCTTCGGAACCTATAATCCTTACGGCACCACCATTTCTCCGGAACTGGTACAAAAGATTGAAAGTCTTAAGGGCCTGGAAGCTACCGGACATTTGTATTCACAGTTATTGACCCATGAAATCGGAGCGTCCGCCCTTGCAAACATCCAGACCTATTATAACGCCGATGACAGACTCAGTTATATCGAAGCAACGGACCCGGGTCTGGCAGAATCCTATCACGATATGATAGACAGCGGGGAATGTAATTCCATTCTGTACGGCATCGACGGTCTGATACTGGACGACTTTACAGAGAATGAGCGGATATTGGACGGAGACTTTGACAAAGAAAAATTCTTATCCGGAGGCTATGTGATTGTGGAAGCTTCTACCGGCGCAGAATACGAAGACACGGAAACACAGCCGACCTATTCTGTCGGCGATACGGTGGTCCTGAACGGCCAGCAGTACGAAGTGATGGCGATCGTACTGGATATACCCACCATCACAGAGGGGGTAAACAGCAACACAGAAACTTTCCTGTCGTTCTATCTCCCGGCCGATACCTTCCGTGCCATGTACCCGGAGAATACCCTGCGGAAAATGTTCTTTGACGTAGCCGCGGAAGATCAATCGCAGGCGGAGGAAATGCTGATGGACTATGAGACCAATACAGACAAAACACTGACCTTCACCTCAAAGTCTACTCTGATCGAGCATTACAGAGAGCAGACACGGGCGAATACCGTGATGGGCTTTGCCATCAGCCTTATCATTGCCTTTGTCGGTATTTTGAATTTTGTCAATTCCATGGTAACCGCGATTGTATCCAGACAGAAAGAATTTGCCATGATACAAAGCATTGGCATGACAAAGCGGCAGCTTCGGAGCATGCTGGTTGACGAGGGACTTTATTACGCCGGAATCACCCTGCTCACCTCCTATATTCTTGGCACCTTCGCCGTGGCTGTCGGCGTCAGGATGATGGTAGCGGGTGACTATACCGCGACCTTCCACTTCACGCTTGCGCCGCTTGTCATCTGTACGCCGATTTTAATTGTATTTGCCATTCTGATTCCGTATATCTGTTTTAAAAATTTGGAGAAGCAAAGCATTGTAGACAGACTGCGGGCAACCGATTAACGGTTTACAGGAAATACCGGTTCTAAAAGCCCGAAACTGAAAAGAGCCCGATACATCGGGCTCTTTTCATGGTTCTTCTGAAAATTTTAAGCGGACTAAAACCGCTTTATTTTTTTGGAGGGAGTCTTTTCAAATTCCGTCTCCCGCACCTTTAATCCATAGATTCTCTTATGCGCCGGCGCGTCCTGATTATAAGCATCAATCACCTTTTGCAGCTCCGCCGGTATATCACGTATTTTTTTCTTTTTCGCATATTCATAGTCGGGATAAATCTCCGCCTCGATGACGCCGTCCGCCTCCCGCACAAGAACCTCCTGTACAAGGCGGTGTGTCCCGAGCTTATTCTCCAACTCCTCCGGCGAGACGTTTTCTCCGTTTTTGGTAATGATGAGGTTTTTCCTGCGCCCGGTTAAAAAGACAAAGTTCTGCTCGTCCACATACCCCAGATCTCCCGTTCTTAACCAGCCGTCCCGGAGGGTCTCCGCCGTTTCCTCCGGCATCTTATAATAGCCCTGCATGACGCTGCTGCCCCGTACCCAGAGCTCGCCGTCCACAACCTTCGCCTCACAGTTTGGCATAAGCTGGCCGACGGATTTGCGATTGATGTTCCAGCTCCTGTTCGTGCTTATAACGGGTGAGCACTCCGTCATTCCGTAGCCCTGCAAAATCGTGATTCCGTATTTTTCAAACAGGTCTATATACGCCGGATTTAAATACGCACCCCCGCTGCATATGGTATGGAACTGTTTTCCGAATACCATCGCCTTTACGAGCGCGGCCGGAAGCCCGGACACTTCCTCGAGCTTCTTCGCCATCACTTCCACCATGAGCGGCACCATAAGTATCATATTCGGCTCAAACAGCTTGATATTTTTTGCCACACGCATCAGGGAATCATTGATGCAGATGACTGCCCCGAGAGACATGCCTTTTAAAATATCAAGGCTCAGGCAGTACGCGTGATGAATCGGCAGCACGGATAAAAGAACGGTCCGCTCCGGGATTCTCATGTCAAGACAGGTCGCGTTCTCCGCGAGATTCCGATGCGAAAGCATCACGCCCTTGCTTTTTCCCGTCGTTCCCGAGGTGAACATAATCGTGCAGAGGGAATCCGGCTCCGGCGTGAAATCAAAGCTCCCCTCGTGCTCCTTTACAAGCTGCCAAAAGGAAAGACATTCCCCGCTGCTTTCCTCCTTCTGCATCGAAATCAGATGCTTTAGCTTCGGGCAGCGCTCTTTTACAATCTCCGCGACATCGTTTCTGACCTCGTCAAAGACCAGCACGGAGGCGTCGGAGCGGTCCACCAGCTCACACAGCTCCTCCGCCGGAAGCGAAACGTCAAGCGGAACCGCCACACTCCCGCTGTTTACCGTACCGAAATATGACGTCAACCATGCATAGGAGGTCATTCCCGTCAGCGCGATATGGCTGCCGCACTCCCCCAGGGCCTTTAAGGCACAGGAAAAGCTTTCACTGTCTTTTTTCAGCTGGCTGTAGGTTTTCGCCTCTATCTCGTTTCTTTTTTTCTTATAGCGCACGGCATCCTCCGCACCGAACCGCTCCTCGGCACGCACCAGAATTTCGCGTATCGTAGCACATGTCATGCTTCTCACCTCTTTCTACTGCTCCCCGGAAAGCTTCTCCAGATAATCCGCCGCCTCCTGCACGGTACGGATATTTGCCGCCTCCTGCTGGTCAATTTCCACGTCAAAGGTATCCTCCAGCTCTCCCAGCATACTCATAAAATCAAACGAGGTAAATCCCAAATCCTCCATAAATCTGGAATCCGGGCGTATCTGCCCCGGCTCAACTTCCACATACTTACAGATAATTTCCGCTAATCTTTCAAACATGCTGCATTCCCCCTATATGAGTTTGATAATATCGCCAATCGGCAAATCGGGATTTTCCGTTCCCTTAAACATAATCCTGCACAGATAGTAGTACAGATATTCCAAATCCTCCCGGCTGACCGCTTTCACCTGATGCTCGAAATTAAAATCAAGACCGTTGTCCTCCGGACGGTGCATGACGGTCAGATACATTGCCTGCGTCGTCGCCCCGTTGGGATACCAGCGTGTCTTATACCGGATATCCCCAAGCTTTTCCAGCCCCTTTTCCTTTAAGGTCATCGGCTGATAGGTCAGCGACATCGGCTCGTAGGTCTGCCCCTCCGGATGAGGGTATTTTTTGCCGCGGTATGCAAAATAGGAAACCGGATCATAGTTTGCATGGCGGAAATACTCATTCTGCAAATCGCGTATCTCATAAATCCCCTCCAGGAAAGTCTTTTCCGGGGAAATAATCGTCCGCAGCGGGAAGGAATGGATTCTCGTTCCGCCGGACTTTTTCTCCTTTAAGGTCGCGCGCCTTGCAATTGCCGTGTTGATGGACACGTCGTCGTTGCCGTTCATTTTCTGGAAATAGGTGCGCAGTCCCATCATAAGCAGGCACGCCAGCGAGACATGCCAGGTTTCGCAGAAATCCATCAGACGCTTTGTCGGCTCCTCCTCCAGATGGAAAATATCAAGTGCGGAATCAACGCTGTCCGACACGTTGATTGCCGCCCTGGCATTCGGATTGCCGGAACGCGCTCTCTCCTCCATCAGCTTCTGCGGTCCCCGCAGGCCGTTGTAGATGGGCTCCGGGCTATTGTCTATCAAATCCTGGAAAAACTTCTCATCCCGCTCCTTCGCCCTGCTGCCCGCCTCATATTCCAAATCCCTCTGAAGCTGCTCTATGTAGGATGCCATGTCCTTCGGATAGGGAACACCCTCATACATGGCATTGCAGTAAAGCTCAATCACATCCCTTAAAAAACAGATGAGGGACTGGGCGTCCGCCGTCATATGGTCAATCAGCAGATACACCCCGTTGTAGCCGTCCGGCATCTTTATCATGACGATTCGGTTCATCGGCGCGTCCGCCCGCGCGAACGGGACGCTTGTCCAGCGTCTCATCTCCGCCTCGGCTTCCTCCATGGTATGTCCCGTAAAATCTACAAATTCGATGTCTCGCTCCTCTTTTGCGACCACATACTGATACCAGGTTCCGTCCTTGTCCTTCGCGAAGCGCAGCCGCATAGACTCGCATCTTTCATACGCCTTGTATATCGATTGCTTTAAAACCTCCCAGTCCAGATCCGCCTCGATGGTCAGGCTGGTTCCGATATTTAAAACTTCCTTTTTGGGACAGAAGTTCTGGTAGAAAAAATGAAATTTCTGCGCATTCGTCAACGGATACACCGGATATCCAAATCTTGTTTTCATCCCGCAATCACTCCTCCAATAAAATCGTCGAGGGCCGCCTCGTAGGCCGCCGTGTCCTTATAGTAGCTCTCCGCATGGGCAGCGCCCTTTACAATCAGCTTCTTTTTGTGCGAAGCGCAGCTTTGATAAATCTTCTCACACATGCTGCTCGGCACGAAGGTGTCCCTGTCTCCGTGAATCAGTAAAACAGGAACCCGTACCTTTGCCGCCTCCCTCGCCGCGTTGCACTCATCCAGCCCATAACCGGCCAGCCTGCGGTTGATCAGATCCGCAAGCGGAAGCATGGGGAACGCAGGCAGATGGTACATGGTGTGCAGAACATGCGTAAAGACCTCCCTGGGCGAGGTGAACCCGCAGTCCGAGATAATTCCCTTTACCTGCTCCGGCAAATCCAGGCTGCCCGTCATCAGCACCGTGGCGCCTCCCATGGAAATTCCATGCAGTAGAATCTGCACATTGCTGCCGCAATGACCAATCAGCCAGTCAATCCATTTGCGGATGTCATAGCGGTCCAGACATCCAAAGCCGATATACGTTCCTTCGCTCTGTCCGTGCGCCCGCGCATCCGGCAAAAGCATATGGTAGCCGCGCTTTAAATAGTAATCGGAAAGCCCGATAAAGTCGCTCATGCACTGGCTGGTATAGCCGTGACAGCAAATGACCGCCTTTACCGTTTCCCCGCTTCCCTCCGCCGCCGGAAAATAAACTCCGTGCAGCTTAAGCCCGTCATCTGACGTAATAAAAACATCCTCATGGGGCTGTGCCAGCATATATTCCTTTCGCGCTTTTAACAACGGCTGATACTGATTCCAGTCCGTACCCGCCATTTTCATCGTCCGTTCTACCTTCGCCCTGCTCCTTTTCATCGTGCGCCAGTAAAAATATGCCGTTCCTCCCGCCGTGGCCGCGGCTGCCGCGCCGAGCAGCAGCGCAGCCGCTCTTACTGCCGATTTCATGCAATTCTCCTTTCCCTCATTCCCGATGAGTCGAGACAATTACCGGTGACTTTTAATCAAGTCCTTTAAACGCAGGGCTTTGTCGATATTGCCCTCCACCTTCAGCTTCTGAAGCGTCACCGCAAGAATCGGATCCAGTTTCCCGTCCGCCAGCTTCCGCAGGGTGTCCGCCGAGCAGGTGAACACGGCATCCCGGTCGAAGTACTCATACGGCTCCATCGAAAACACGCCGTCCTTCACTTCTATGTAGAAAATCCCCTGCTCCTCCCCTGTAATGTTAAACTGGAAGGCAAGATGCTCCTGTATGCCGCTCGCATCGGTGCCCGCAAACCTTCCCTTCATCTCCGCAAAAAAATCCGCATATGTCATATGGACCTCCTTTTTCGACCGATGGTCGAATTTCTTTTATAATTAAATTACCATTCCTTCGACCGCAGGTCAATATGCTTCGGCGCAAAAATTCCCCCAAAAGTGTAAAAAGCGAAGTACCGCTTAAAGCACTGTACTCCGCTTTTCTATCCATTTCGTTTTTACTGCACACTGCCGTTGGCCTGTGTATTCGGGTCTGGCTGTGTATTTGCATCCGTCTGTGCATTCGGGTCTGTTTGCATATTCGGGTCCATCTGCGCGTTCGGGTCTGGCTGCGCATTCGGGTCTGGCTGCCCCTTCAGCCCCGCGAGCGCCGCCTCCGCCGCCGTAAGGACATCATAATTGGTCACATACGCCTTTGCACTGTCGGAGAGCGCATCGTAAAGCTTCCTCGCCCCGGTGATTGCCGTCTCGCTCTCAAGCGTTACCTGACCGATGGCGTTAATCGCATTTACCACAGCCGCCGCGTCCTGCTGCTGCACCGCCTTGCTCTCCGTTCCCGGCAGCGTATATACAAGAACGGCATAGCCCGCGTCTATCGTTTCATAAATCTTCTTTGCCACGGACAGCGGAAGATTGATACAGCCGTGAGAACCGTTCGTCTTATAAATATTTCCGCCGAAGCTGCTTCTCCAGGTTGCATCGTGCATTCCCACATCCCCGTTAAAAGGCATCCAGTAATTGACCGGAGTTTCGTAATCCTCCCCGCGCAAAATGGCGTTCTGTGTCTTATAGGTCAGCCCGAAAGCTCCCGTGGGCGTATCATGCCCCTTCGAGACATTCCCCGATACAAAATCGCTCTCCGTCACCAGTTTTCCGTCCTTATATAAAAACAGATGCTGGGCGGTCAGGTTGATTTCCACATAGGAATCCCCGTAGTCATGCTCCCCGTGGCTGTTTGCCGTCTGAAGCCAGACGGGCTCGCGCTCCACTTCGCCGCCTTCTGCAAGATCAGAAAGAATCTGCTCCACCTCACCCGCATTGTCAATGCGCCAACCGTAAAACCCGCCGGATACCGTAATCGTCTTCCCGTAGGAGGTTAAAAATTCTTTCGGCGTATAAGCCGTATTATATTCCCTCGCAAGACTCTTGACAAAATCAAGCACCGCCTCCTCATCTACCGCGACGTTGCCGTTCCCGCCGTCGGAAAGCCAGGTATGGATTGTCTCGCCGTCAAGCACCTCCCTGTCCTCTCCGAAATCATATGTAATCGTCGTTCCGACATAACGGTTCATCTCATCAATCAGTGACAGCAACGTTTCATCGTCGTCAAGCACCTTCGGCTCAACATAGCAGCCCGCCTCCTCCAAATCCACCTCCTCGTCAAGCGTGAGAATCGCCTCGGTAACCGCCCCGGCGAGCGCGTCCATATCAACCGTCGTACCGAAATCCGCCGGCACCAGCTCATAGCCCGTACCCTCGATATATTCCGAGCAGGCAGCGTCCGAGGGCGCGCGCTGGTTTTCCTCCTGCGCCAGGGAAAGCCCCTGTAACATCTCATTGAGCTTCTCCTCATCGTAGGAGACAACTCTTTCAAGCTCCAGCTCCTGTTTTGTAAACAATGTGACGATCCAGGCAAAGCTGTTCTGCTGCTTTAGCATCTCCTCGACCTCTCCCTGGAACACCGGAGCAAGGTCGATGCTTCCCCCGTCAATCGTCTCGCTTACGCCCTCCCTGCCCAAAAGCTGCAGGGAATAATTTTCAATCTCCGCGCGGATCTGTTTTTCTACCTGCGCTGCGCCGTAGCCGCCTGCCGGAATTCCGTCAATGGTGGTTCCAAAGCAAAAGTGGCTTCGGAAAAAAACGGCAAAGCCGATATAAATCACCGCCAGTGCAGTCAGAATACATATAACGATCAGCCCGATCGGCATTTTCGCCCTTCTCCCCGACGCAATGTTACGAGTTGTTTTTTTCATCTTCATGCTATCCTTTCATCCTATAAGTAAACATATTCAAAACCGCTGTGCTTCATTATCATTCTGCGGAAAATCAGCCGTTTTTCGGAAACATATTCTTTATTATAGTGGCAGAACGCACCTTGTCAACAAAATAGGAAAATCGTAATATTTTTTTAAAATATGCCTTGTATAAATACACAAAAAAAGCATGGATAGCTTAAGGAAATCTTAAATTTTAGATAATCTTTCTTAATTTAAAACAAAGCCGATTGTTTCCGAAAATCCGCTGTGCTATAATCGCAGACGAAGAAACATTTTGCAAAGAGGGTGAAGCACGTGAAACCAGATACAAAGACGGCGTTATACGCCTTTATCGAAAAAAATAAATACGCGCTGCTGCTGTTATATTTTCTGATTTATCTGCCGTGGTTCGGACATCTGGAAAAGACGGTTACGACTCATTTTCATGTCATCCATGTGGCGCTGGACGATTATATCCCGTTCTGTGAGTTTTTTGTCATTCCTTACTTCCTCTGGTTCGGGTATGTGGCCTGGGGTATAGGATATTTTTATCTGAAAAATAAAGAAGAATATGTAAAGCTGTGCACGGTGCTTTTTACCGGTATGACGGTCTTTTTAATTGTGTCCACCGTTTATCCGAACGGCCACTACTTAAGACCGACCTCCTTTGAGCGGGACAATATTTTCGTACATATGGTACAGTGGCTGTATACAACCGATACCTCTACGAATCTTTTCCCAAGCATCCACGTTTACAATTCGATTGCCGTGAACATGGCAGTCTGGCACAGTGAACTGCTGCGCAATAAACGCGGGATTCGGATTGGCTCTGCCGTCCTGATGGTGAGCATTATCCTTTCCACGATGTTCTTAAAGCAGCACTCGGTGTTCGACGTGGTGACGGGTATCGCGCTCGCCGTATTTATGTATACGCTGGTTTATTCCAAAAATCCGGCGCGCCTGCCTGCAAGGCAGCAAAAATACGAACGCAGGCCATGGCCATGGCGTGCAGAATAAGATACATTCATTTTGGTGCCGCCGCCGGGCGGCACTTTTTTTACCACAAACGGAACACGCGAATCGCCGTTTTCATCACCTTATAGCGTACACCTTCAAGCTCCCCGGCCGCGGCCTTCAGTTCACTCCGAATGGGAAGCTGCTGCGGACAGTGCGTTTCGCATTTTCCGCACCCGATACACTGGGAAGCGCTTGCAGTATCACGGCGAAACGCGGTGCACTGTAAATAGTCCCGCCTGCCGGAACGCTTTCCCTCCGAGTATATGGCGTTATAGCAACGGAAGGTTCCCGGAATATCAACGCCCTTCGGGCACGGCATGCAATAGCCGCAGCCGGTACAGCCAACCCTGACGTATTTTTGAATTTCCGCTTTGACCAGCTCTATGAGGGCCTTGTCATCATCCGTCATGCAGCCCGGTACAGCGTCACACGCCGTTTTAATATTCTGCCCGACCATCTCCATCGAATTCATGCCGGACAGCACGCAGGTAACCTCCGGCTGGTCATACAGCCATTTGAACGCAAGCTCCGCGGGCGTACGTCCCTTTTCGTCCCTACGGAACAGTTCTTTTGCCGTCTCCGGCAGCAAATCCACCAGACGTCCGCCCCGAAGCGGCTCCATAATAATGACAGGAAGTCCCTTTGCGGCGGCATATTTCAACCCCTCCACTCCGGCCTGTGAGGTTTCGTCCATATAATTGTACTGGATCTGGCAGAAATCCCAGTCATAAGCATCCACCAGACGCCGGAACATTTCCGTATTCCCGTGATAGGAAAAACCGATATTTCGTATCTCGCCGGAGGCCCGCTTTTTTTCGAGCCAATCCGCAATCCCCAGTTTTTTTAATTTTTCCCAGGTCGGTATATCCGTCAGCATATGCATCAGATAATAATCAATATAATCGGTGCGCAGTCTTTTTAATTCTTCCCCAAACAGCCTCTGGGCCCCGTCCACGGATTTAATGAGATAATGCGGCAGCTTTGTCGCCAGATAAATATCCCTGCGGCAATGATTTCTTTCTATGATTTCACCGACTGCCGCCTCGTTTCCGGGATAGACATACGCGGTATCGAAATAATTGACGCCCGCCCGAATCGCCGCCATAACCTCCTGCTCCGCCTTATCGATGTCGATACTGCCGCCCTTTTTGGTAAAACGCATACACCCGTAGCCGAGCACGGAAATATCATTTCCTTTTTTATCCTTCCGATACTGCATATCCCGTATTTCTCCTCTCTCCCGCGCACTTCCTTTTTTCTGCGCCTGCTCCACAGCCTCCCCGAATTACCGGCGCAGCTCTTCAAGCTCCTTTAGCCAGATATCCGCACAGGCATCCGACGGCATACGCAGATCCCCTCTCGGAGAAACCGCCACACTGCCGACCTTCGGCCCGTCCGGGAGACAGGAGCGCTTAAACTGCTGCGCAAAAAATCTGCGATAAAAGGTCGTGAGCCACTTATGAATCGTTTCATCACTGTAAAGTCCCGCAAACGCGATTTTAGCGAGACGGTACACCTTGGCAGGTGCAAAGCCCTGGCGAAGCATATGGTAGAGGAAAAAATCATGCAGCTCGTACGGCCCTACCAGATCCTCCGTCTTCTGGGAAATTTTACCGTTTTCCGGCGGCAGCAGCTCCGGAGAAACCGGTGTATTCAAAACATCCAGCAATACCCGCTCGAGCTCCTTGTCCCCGCAGGTATCGGCATAATAGCGTACAAGATGGCGCACGAGGGTTTTGGGCACCGACGCATTGACTGCGTACATGGACATGTGATCCCCATTGTAAGTGGCCCACCCCAGCGCAAGCTCCGACAAATCTCCGGTTCCGATTACCATACCTCCGGTCTTGTTGGCAATGTCCATCAAAATCTGCGTCCGCTCCCTTGCCTGACTGTTTTCATAGGTCACGTCATGCACTCCCGGATCCTGACCGATATCCCGAAAATGAATCCGGACGGCATCCCGGATATCCACCTCCAGAAAATCCGCCCCCAGGCAGTGGATCAGCCGAACCGCATTGTCATAGGTACGGTCGGTCGTCCCAAACCCCGGCATAGTCACCGCCTTAATTCCGCCGCGTTCTATTCCAAGGGCGTCAAACGCGCGCACTGTCACAAGCAGCGCCAGCGTAGAGTCCAACCCGCCGGAAATTCCAATCACCGCCGAGCGGCAGTTCGTATGTTTCAGCCGCTTTTTCAGACCTCCGGCCTGAATCGAGAGAATTTCCTCACAGCGCCGTCTGCGATCCTGCTGCCCTGAGGGCACAAACGGCATCGGGTCAACCGCACGGCTTAATGCGGTTTCTTCTTTTTTCAGCGAAAAATATGTTTCCCGGTACTTCTCACCGGACGGCTCAAAGGTCGTCATCCTGCGGCGTTCCTCGTTCAGCCAGAACACATCGATTTCCGAATATATCGTCTCGCTGCAAAAGGGCGTCGATTCCTTTAGCAGTCTTCCGTTCTCCGCAATCAGGTTGTGTCCCGAATATACCACGTCCTGGGTGGATTCACCGTCCCCTGCGCTGGCATAGATATAGCCGCAGAGCAGCCTTGCCGACTGTCCCAAAACCAGCTCGCGCCGGTAGGCCGCTTTGCCCGTCGTCTCATCCGACGCCGACAGATTGACAATGACATTTGCCCCGCATCTTGCATGGCGGATGCTCGGCGGCTCCGCCGTCCACAAATCCTCGCAGATCTCCGCCGCGATTTTCAGTTCCGGCAGCTCTTCGCAGACAAAAAGCTGCCTGGTACCCATCGGGACCACAATATCCTTCGTAAGCGCCAGCTCTACCGGCTCCTCCATACCTCTCGTAAAATGGCGCGCCTCGTAAAACTCATTGTAATTCGGAAGGTAAGTTTTCGGCACAACACCAAGAATCCTCCCCCTGTTTAATACCGCCGCCGTATTATAAAGCTTCCCCCGGCAGACGAGCGGCACGCCCACAAACACGACCGCGTCGATTTCCGAAGTAAACTCCGCGATCCGGAGCAGCTCTTTTTTTGCCTCGCAAAGCAGTTTTTCCTGCAAAAACAAATCGCCGCAGGTGTAACCCGTAATGCACAGCTCCGGCAGTACAATTATTTTCGCCCCCTGCGCTGCGGCCCCGGCAATGCCGTCACAGATGGCCTTTGCGTTATATGACGTATCCGCCACCCTGATATCCGGCGTCACCGCCGCAGCCCTCACATATCCCTGTTCCATTGCTCTCTCCCTTATTGCGCTTTGCGCATGCTTTTTAACTCGTCCACGTCAAAATGATATGCCCTGTTGCAGAACTGGCACTTCACCTCAATCGTTTCCCCGTCGTTTATGATGTCATCCAGCTCCTTTTTCCCCAGCGTGGCAATGGCGCGGGAAACGCGCTCCTTGGAGCAGTCACACTGAAATGCAGTCGGAACCGTGTCTGTAATCTCCAGTCCGAATTCACCTAAAATCTGCTCCAGAATCTGCTCCGGAGTATTGCCCTCCTCGAGCATTTCCGTAACAGATGCAATCTCCGTAATTCTTTTTTCCAGCCGTTCAATAATGTCGTCGTCCGTAAACGGCATAAGCTGAATAATAAAACCGCCCGCCTGCTTTACGGTTCTGTCTTTATCCACCAGGACGCCGAGACCGACGGCCGACGGCACCTGCTCGGAGGTCGCGAAATAATAGGTAAGGTCCTCGGCGATTTCACCGGTCTGAAGCGCAATCTGTCCCACATACGGCTCTTTTAAGCCCATATCCTTAATAACGCTCAGCACGCCGGGCCCCAGCGCTCCGCCGACGTCAAGCTTTCCCTTATCATTTAACGGCAGCTCCACCGCCGCTTCCATCGGAAATCCCTTCACATGGCCTGCGGAATCAGCCGTCACAGTCAGCCCTCTCGCCGGACCTGCGCTTTTAATCTGCACCGTCAGCAGATCCTTCTCGCCCTTCATCATAATTCCCATCATCGCCGCCCCGGAAAGAAGCCTTCCCAGAGCCGCCGTAATGACCGGGCTTGTATCATGTGCGCGCCTGGCTTCCTCCACCAGGTGTTTCGATGTAATGGCAAACGCCCGGATCTGTCCGTCCGCCGCCGTTGCTCTTACGATATAATCCTTCATATTTCACTTTCCTCCATTTCCATCCGCCGCCGCAATCACATACATACGCTCGCTGTCCGTGCGCACCGGCTCTCTCGTGCACGCATCATACGCCGCCGCAAAGGTAAATCCCGCCTTCTCAAGCAGGTCTTTTACCGTGTGCAGCTCATAGGCGCGCTGAAAATGCGTTTCCTCGTATTTACGGTACAGTCCATCCTTCTCGCGCACGAACAGCGTAAGGTCATATTCATTGATTCCCGACTCCGCGTCAAAATAATTTTCCCAGATGAAGCTCCCTTCCTCCCGGTTTTCGGCAATCGTCGCTTCACCCAAAAGCTCTCTGTATTTATATAAGGTGTTCATATCAAAAATAAAGATACCGCCCGGTTCCAGATACTGTCTGACCCTCCGGAAGGTTTCAAGCAAATCCTGCTCCTTAAGTAAATAATTGAGGCTGTCGCAGACGCTTACGGCCGCACGCACGCTGCCGCAGAGCTCCAATTCGCGCATATCCTGAAGCAGATAGAGAATATCGTCATACGAAATCTCTGTTTCCTGCGTAATCGAAGCTTCCAGCGTAAGCGAAGCTTCCGCTGCAAGCTCCAGCATCTCGGCAGAGCTGTCTACGCCAATCATATCATAGCCCTCCCGGCGCAGCAGTCTTGTCATTTTCCCCGTTCCGCACCCAAGTTCGAGCACCGTCCCGTCCTTGATGCCGTATTCCCGCAGCAGCCCGATGAGATACCGGCTCCATTCCCCGTAGGGAACATTATCCATAAACAGGTCATAGACCTGCGCAAATCCCGTATATGCTTCCATATGCTTCCTCTTTTCCGTACCTGGTTTCCGCTCTGTTTTATCTATGATATACTATCAATTTTCACCCGGAAAATCAAGCGCGTCAGAGTTTTTCAAGACCTCTTGATTATTTTCCCCCCAACACGTATACTATTATCAGCGTGTTACGCCGGCTTCGGGCTTGCCGGAGCTTATCATACCAGTCAAAGGATTTTTCGCATGCCTGAAAATTACGAACACTATATTACAAAAAATATAAAAGCGTATTATAAACGCAGGCTGGCAGCCCCGATTCTCTATCTTTTGCTGCTGTTTGCCGTCTGGCATATTTTTTCCCTGTCGGTCCTGATTTTTCCGGACCATCTGGACGACTCCGTTTCCCTGGAATCGGCCTACCGGGAAGATGTCGAATATGTCAGCACAACGCTTTTGGACCTTAAGTTTACGGGCTACAATCAGTCGGTCCTCGGATATACGAGAGGTTATTATTATTACACAACCCGGGCAAATGAATGTATCATCGTCCTTTTGTCCCCAAATACCTGCGAGCAGGGACTTCCCTCGATAGACGAGGTAACCGTCAACGGAAAAATTACAAAGGGCAATCAGAATTTTGACCAGCTTCTTTCCAACCTTGCCACTGATCTGAATTGGACGGAAAACGGAATCCGCAATAAGGTATCCCACTATTATATCAGCGAGCCGGGCTTCAACCAGACGGGCAACATCATTTTGTTTCTTGTACTGCTCGCCACCGGAGGATATGCCCTGCTGTGCATCATTCTTTCCGTGGTTTATCTGTTTTTCCCCGTACTCTCTCCTGCCTGCCAGGACCTTGCCAAATTCGGCAATCCGAAAAAAATGCTCGAGCAGGCGGAGGAGGAGCTTGCGACGCTGCCTCAGCTCGCCACGGAGGACATGTTTATCACAGAGCATTACTTCATTGCGACCTCCGTCTACGGAAATGCGATTGTGCCAATCGACCAGATTATCTGGATTTATAAATATTCCACGCTGCACAAGTTTTTCTGGTATCATTTCAGCATTTCCTATACACTGCACATCAGCGCCAATAAGCACCTGTATATCCAGTGCCCGAAAAATATCAAATCCGATATCGACGGCATTATCGATTACCTTTCGGAAGCCAACCACAATATTCTGGTCGGTTTCAACGAAAAGAACCGCCTGAAGGTACAGGAGATCCAGGGAACTCCGATGCATTTCGGAAAGCTGCTGGCTTTTTTAAACAAGCGCATTTAATGTTTGCGGCACAAAAGTGCGCGGAAACCGTATCGGCTTCCGCGCGCTTTTTGTATGTGCGCCTTACGGCTCACGCTTCTGTTTATTTTTCCACGTATTCACGCAATTCTTCCGGAATTTTTAAATCCTTAAAATAAAACTCCGCATCGTGTTCCGATACCGCTCTTAACACCCTGCACGGACTGCCCACCGCCAGCACATCGGAGGGAATATCCTTTGTCACAACGCTTCCGGCGCCGATGACCACATTGTCCCCTATCGTAATGCCGGGGACGATAATGACGCCCGCTCCTATCCAGCAATTTTTCCCGATATGAACCGGCATATTATACTGATACCCCATTCTCCTGAGTCCCGGTTCTATCGGATGTCCCGCCGATGCTATCGTCACATTCGGGCCTATCATGGTGTAATCACCGATATAGATATGCGTGTCATCCACCAGGGTCAGATTAAAATTGGCATATATTCCTTTTCCGAAATGCACGTGCTTTCCGCCCCAATTTGCGTGGAAGGGAGGCTCTATATAACAGCCTTCGCCGATTTCCGCAAACATTTCCCGGAGCATTTTCTCCCGCTTTTCGCCCTCTGTCGGACGCGTCCGGTTAAAATCATACAATTTATCCAGACACGCAAGCTGCTCCGGCACAATACTTTCATCGTTCGGCAAATACAGCTCCCCACTGTGCATTTTTTCCCGCACCGTCATCCCCATTGTCCTCCTTACCCGGTTTTAACGGCAGGAGGTGCTGATGGATTCAATGGCTACCGAGCCTCCGCGCACCACCTCAACCCGCCGGAATTTGGATTTCAAAAGAGCGATCAACTCATTGTTGCGCCGCTCTGTGAGCTTGCACTCCAAAAGTACGCTGTCATTTCCGATATCTGCCACCTCTACGTGAAATACCTGCGCAATCTGGAAAACCTCAAGCTTCTCCGCCGCGCTGATCTGCAAAACCTTTGCAAATAAAATCTCTTTCATATGTATCGGCACATCGGTCAGATCAATGACCTTAATCACCTCGACCATGCGGTTTAACTGCTTTTTGATCTGCTCGAAGGTAATATCGTCACTCGTCACACAGATTGTCATTCTGGAAATTGTCTCGTCCTCCGTCGTTCCGACCGTAAGGCTCTGGAGGTTGTAGGACTTCCCGGAAAAAAGTCCCGAAACCTTTGCCAGAACACCAACCTGATTCTCTACATATAATGCAATCCATCTGTTTTTCATGGCTGTCTCCTCTCCGCGTTTTCCTGCCGTTCGAACTGCTCGCCAGGCTCCGCTTCGCTCCGTCTCGCCTGGGGCGTTCGCCCCACCCTCGCAACACTCGTTCGAACTGCACGCTCGACTACGCTTCGCTCCGTCTCGCTTGGGGCGTTCGCCCCACCCTCTGAAATACACAGCATCCCCTGCAGACAAGCCTGCGGGAACGCTGTGTATTTCCTCAGGCAGTTCTCACTTATTTCAATATCATTTCGCTCATGGGGTTGCCGCCCTTTACCATCGGAAGCACGATTTCGTCGGTGGAAATCATAAATTCAATGATGGTCGGCGCGTCCTTATAAGTTCTTGCCTGCTCAAGCGCCGAACGGATGTCTTCCTGCTTTTCCACCCGGATTCCATGCGCGCCATAGCTTTCGGCCAGCGCAATAAAATCGGGAGAATATGGCGGACATGCCGGGTTCGGTCCCTTGCAGTTGGGCGGACAGCTTTTTCTTCTGCGCAGGCAGGTCGCCTCATAGCGCTTTCCGTAAAAGAGCTGCTGCATCTGCCGCACCATACCGAGATAATAATTATTCAGCAGACAGATAATCACCGGCGCTCCCTGTGTAACCGCCGTCGCCATCTCCTGAATATTCATCTGGAGACCGCCGTCGCCCGTGATACATACCACTTCCTTATCCGGATTGCCGATTTTCGCCCCGATGGCTGCCGGAAGTCCAAAGCCCATCGTACCGAGACCGCCCGAGGTAATAAGCTGATGCCAGGAATCCAATTCCAGATACTGCGTCGCCCACATCTGATGCTGCCCGACATCCGTCACGTAAATCGCTTCACTGAAGGTCTTATTGATTTGCTCAAAAATCATCTGCGGCGTCATCCCGCCGTCTCTGCGCATCTCAAGCGGATTTTCGCTGTCCCATGCGGCAATCTCCTTCTGCCACGCTTCGGTGTCCTTCGTTTCAGCCCACTCCAGCAGCTTTTCCAGCGCAAGGTTTGCGTCGGAAACCACAGGAACATCCACTACGACGTTTCTCGATATGGACGCGGTATCTACATCAATATGTACGATTTTTGCCCGCGGTGCAAATTCGTTCAGATCACCCGTAATCCGGTCGTTAAACCTCGTTCCGATGGAAAAAAGCACATCGCAGCGGCTCACCGCCATATTCGCGGCATATTTTCCGTGCATTCCGCTGTTGCCGACATAAAGCGGATGGCTGGTAGGAATGGCCCCCTTTCCCATAATCGTCGTGACAACCGGAACCTGTGTTTTTTCCACAAACGCAACCAGCTTATCATTGGCCCCTGCGATATTGATCCCTCCGCCTGCCAGGATAAGCGGCTTCTGCGCGGAACGCAGGAGCTTATAAGCTTTTTTGAGCTGTCCGATATGTACGCTTTCATTGGGCTTATAGCCCCGTATCTGCACATTGGACGGATACTCTGCCGGTCCAGAAGTCGTCTGAATATCCTTCGGAATATCGATCAATACCGGTCCGGGCTTTCCCGTGGAGGCAATGTAAAATGCCATCTTAATGATGCGCCCCAAATCCTCGCGTCTGCGCACCGTAACCCCGTATTTCGTAACGCTTCTTGTCATGCCGACAATGTCTACTTCCTGAAACGCGTCATTTCCAATTAAAGACAGCGGCACCTGTCCCGTAAAGCAGACAAGCGGGATACTGTCATAATGCGCGTCCGCAAGCCCGGTAATGATGTTGGTCGCTCCCGGTCCGCTGGTTACCAGACATACGCCCACCTTTCCCGTGGATCTCGCATAGCCTTCCGCCTCATGGATTAATCCCTGCTCATGTCTCGGGAGGACGACTTCAATCCCTTCCTGCTTATATAATTCGTCAAACAGGTCGGTGACCGTACCGCCAGGATAACCGAATACGGTATCTACGCCTTCTTCCTGCAACGCTTTTACAAATAATTTTCTACCTGTAATATCCATATCGTCCTCCTATGAATCAAGATTCCCTCTACACGTATCTTTCAAAAAACTATAGACTATATTTCGGGGAAATGCAACTGATTTTATTTATCCAAGATACCCCAGCGATTTTAAGATAAATATCCACCCGGTCAGCGTAAATGCCGCCAAAAGAGTCGTTGTCACGACGACGCTCGCCGTCAGCACACCGTCGTTTTTCATGCTTTTTGCCATAATATAACAGCTTGGCGTAGTCGGTGACGCGAGCATAATTAAAATAGCTATCATCTTCTCACCCGTAAAACCGAGCCACGCCGCCGCGGGAAGAAAAATAAGCGGCTGTATGACAAGCTTAATCAGAGAGGCCGCAATGGTCGGTTTGATTTTTGCGAGCGCTTTTCTGCCCTCGAAACCGGCCCCGATGGTAATCAGCGCCAGCGGCGTCGCCATCTGCGCCACGCTGTTTACCGTCTTGTTTATCACAGTCGGAAACTCAATGCCTAAGAGCGCTGTGGCAAGCCCCGCCAGAATCCCCAGAATAATCGGATTCTTCGCAATGCCCAGACACGCCTCCTTTATTTTTTGCTTCCCGCTCTCTCCTTCCCCGTCCTCCCCTTCAAAGGTCAGAACAATGACGGAAAAAATATTATAGAGCGGCACCGCGCCGATAATCATCAACGGTCCCATGGCGGACGAGCCATAGATATTTTCGATAAATGCCAGCCCCATAACCGCCGCGCTGCTGCGGAAGGACGCCTGCACAAAGGCTCCCCTCATGCTTTTTTCCTTTAAAAACAGCTTCGTGCCGCCCCAGATCAGCCAGAAGCACAGCGTACTGACGACAGCGCAGAACAGCACATATTCCAAATCAAACACGGCGCGGATATCGACACCGGAAATATCCCGAAACAGCATAAACGGCAGCGTGACTTTAAAGTTAAACCGATTCGCCACCGTGACAAAATTATCGTTGAGCATTCCGATTTGTTTTAAGATATAGCCAATGACCATCACAAGAAATATCGGAAATGTTACATTGATACTGAAAATAAAATTTTCCATTTATAATTCCTTTTTTCTCTCGTATCGGCAGAAATAATATTCCAAATCAAAATAGGTCTGTTCCTCACTGCAATAGACCTGCGTCCATTCCGGCAGCTCATCGAGATTCGGAAACCAGGCGTCCGCATCATAGGAAAAATCGATTTTCGTCACATAGACGGTATCGCACGCATCCAAAAGCTGGCGGTAAACCGACGCCCCGCCGATAATATAGACATCCTCCGACGGATACTTTTGCAATTCCTCCCGCAATTCTTCCACACTGTGAACCGACTGCGCTCCCGCAGCCTGAAATCCCGCGTCATGTGTCAGCACAATATTGCGGCGCCCGGAAAGCGGCAGACCGTTCGGGAAAGTCTCAAGCGTTTTTCTGCCCATGACAACGACCTTTCCCATCGTCGACTCACGGAAAAACTTCTGATCGGATGGAATCCGCACCAGCAATTCATTTTTATTGCCGATTGCCCAGTTTTCATCCACTGCTACAATCATATTCATAATAATCTCCATTCCGGAGCGTTTTACGCGACGGGGCGACGCAAATCTTCAATTTGCGTCTGCCATCAGGGCTTATTTGTGACGCTCCGGCACAAATAGCCGTGTGAAAAATAAGCTATCAAGCTTATTTTTCACGCTAATGCCTTCTCTCTTTTTTCATTGCCCAGACATTCATTTTACTCAATTTCCCCGGAAATGACAAGGTGCATTTCTATTGCTTTTTGGACCCGGATGGGGTATATTAATAACAGTTCTTGCAAAGCTGTTACGTATATGAATCGTATTATGGAGGATTATTATGAGTCAGGCAAAGGTTGACCGCTATAAAAAAGAAAAAGAAAACCGCAAACAAATCATGGCAAGGGAGAAAAGAATACATCTGCTCTGCGTTATCTGCGGCTGGGTGATCGTCGCCGCTATCGTTGTATGGGCCGGATATTCCGCTTACGGAATTTATGAGAGAAATCGTCCGGTAGAGACCATTTACGCAAATCTGGACTCCATCAACAATTATCTGGATACCTTAGACACAGAAGAATAGGAAATTACAAAACGAACCGGGGCGCATAGTTTCTTATGCAGCCCCGGTTCTGCTTTTTGTGTAAAGCTTATGTTCCGTTTACTCCGCTTCCTCTCCCGTGACCTCCGCCTTTGCCAGCGCATTTTCAATCGCGTTCAGCAATACAATGGAAGTATACTGATTATCACTGTTATATGTAATTCCCTCCGTCGACTGGCTGTTTATCACCTGTTCGCTGATACTCTCAAGCGCCGGCTGCATCAACGGGTACATCGTTGTTACCGTGTCATCCAGATTTACCAGTGATATGGAATTGATACGATTTTCATCCACGATAACCTGCACATCCACCGAATGACTGTTAAACATGACAGACGAGGTATAGACTCCTGCCACATACCGCATCGTAGGAACGGACTCTCCTTCCTCATGCCGCGGCAGAAACATAAAGAGCAGTAAAATAATCAATACAAGCCCCAGCCCCACAAATATTGCCGTATAAATCAGTTCTTTCATATGAAGGACCACGATTTTAGTCTTCGCGCTCACCCTATGCCTCCAGGTATTGATTATTATATTGTATGAATCCGAAAAAATATCATACCTGTTTTTTCCGGGAAATTAAAAAAACTGTTGACAAATCTTTTTTGTCATAGTATTATATCAAATGTGCTTGGCAAAAGCACCTGCTAATTTGCGCGAGTGGCTCAGTTGGTGGAGCACGACCTTGCCAAGGTCGGGGCCGCGGGTTCGAGTCCCGTCTCGCGCTCTCTTACGGAAGTCCATGGAATGGACTTCCGTTTTTTTACCTTATCACAATTGAGAAGACCGCCCGACACTCCCTCCCGTCATTTGATATTTCCACCGTTTACGCACAGGCGTTGCCCGCCTTTTTCGTTTTCTGCTGCTCTCCCACTATAATCTCGCCTTTCGATTCCGCATCGTCGCGAATGATTTCGTCTACAGCGGGAACCGTGATACGGCCGGATTTCGGATTCTTGATGCTGATCACCGGTGTCGTAATCACGGCCTGAACCTCGGATTTTTCAAAGGCAAAGTCCGCATCAAGCATCTCGCAGTCAATCAGCTTTAGATTTTTGCAGTAGCACAGCGGCTGCGTGCCGATGATTTTGCAGCGCTCAAACGTAACATTCTCACAGTACCAAGCCAGATATTCTCCCTTTACCACGCTGTCACGCACCACCACATTCCTGGCATGCCAAAATGCGTCCTTGGTGTCGAACACACAGTTCTCAAACACCGAATCTTCAATGTACTGGAAGGAATATTTTCCCTTCATGCGGACATTGCAAAAATGCAGATGATCGGAGCGCATCATAAAATATTCGCTCTCGGCAGTACAATCTTCCATCTCAATGCCCCGCACCGACCAGCCGAACTCAGGAGAGACAATATCGCACCCGTGCATTTTTACCCGGCTGCATTCCCGCAGGGCTTTGATACCGTGGAGCCTGGTATCGGTGATTTCCACGTCATCGGAATACCACAGCGCCGCCCGGCACAATTCCGTCATGTCCGAATCGTGTATCTTTAATCCGTGGTTATGCCAGAACGGATAGCGCAGATTGAAATAGCAGCGGTCTGCCTCCACACCGGCACTTTCCTTGAGGGCGCTTTCACCGTCGGCGGGTCCGTCAAAGGCACAGTCCTTCACCACGATATTTCTGCTGCCGTATAGGGCGCGTTCTTCGTCAAAAGTCTTATTTTCAATCATATTCATTACTGATTCCTCCTATCGTTTTACATTATTTTTTTTGATTTGGTAAACCAGATAATCCAGGCAGTCAATCCGCTTTTCCTCCCGGTGAACCCGCTCCAAAAGATGTTTTCGGTGCTCGGCAAGCAGCTTTAGCTGCTCTTTTGTGTTTCCCTCCGTCTCAAGGGACAGAAACCGCTGCACCTGCCCGGGACTGCATCCCGCATCCTTAAGGTTCTGAAGCAGCGCCTGCCCGGATATATTATTTATCATATTTTCCCTCATTTCCGCATTGCCTTTTGCACATATATTGCCTTGTGTTTCTTACAGGTCCAGTATAATCCCTAAACCATCAAATAGCAAATTCATATTGATAATATAATAGTATAGTTGAAACCTATATATTGTTCTGCTATACTGAGGCTATCTCAACAGTCAGGAGGAAATCACAATGGAGCTGCGCGTCCTTCAATATTTTCTGGCGGTGGCAAGGGAGCAGAGCATTTCGGGGGCGGCCGAATCCCTGCACCTGTCCCAGCCCACCCTGTCGACTCAGCTAAAGGCAATGGAGGAAGAACTTGGCAAACAACTTTTGATTCGCGGTACCAAAGGCTCCCGCAAGGTGACATTGACCGAAGAGGGAATGATTCTGCGCAAGCGCGCGGAAGAAATTCTCGAATTGGTGAAAAAAACCGAAAGCGAGATTTCGCTTTCGGATGACGTGGTTGCCGGAGATGTCTATATCGGAACCGGCGAAACAAATATTATTCGTCTTTTCGCAAAAACCGCCCGGGAACTGCAGCACGACTATCCCGATATACATTACCACATTTCCAGCGGCAATTCTTCCTATGTAATGGAACAGCTGGATAAGGGACTGATTGATTTCGGACTTTTGTACGACTCGGTGGATATTGCCAAATACGAAACTCTGAAAATTCCGATTAAGGATGTCTGGGGTGTGCTGATGCGCAGGGACTCTCCCCTGGCGGCAAAGGAAGTTATCTGCCCCGAAGACTTATGGGATAAGCCGTTGATTGTCTCCCATCAGGAAAATGCAAAACGGATTATTTCCGAATGGCTGAAACAAGATTTATCCAAACTCAATATTGTCGCCACCTACAATCTGGTGTTAAACGCCTCCCTCCTGACAGACGAGGGCTTCGGCTACACAATTTGTTTTGACAAGCTGCTGGATATTGTTCCAAGCAGCTCCCTGTGCTTCCGCCCCCTCTTTCCAAGGCTCGAAGCGGAAGCAACGATTGTCTGGAAAAAATATCAGGTATTTTCCAGAGCGGCAGAAAAATTTTTACAGCAATTACAGCAAACCTTTCATGCCCGGTGACGCAGCCGGAAAAGTACCGCATCACCCCTTTTCCTATAATTCCCCGTAGGTCAGCCGCATGTCATACCACGTCGCCCCGCCGTGCTTTGACATCGACTTTCCTTCGTTGATAAACCCGAACTTCCGGTAAAATGGAATCAGTTGCTCCTTACATGTCAATACGATACCTTTTCTCTCCTGCTCCTGCACGTCCGAGACGACCCGGCGCAGCAGCGCCGTGGCGCAGCCCCTTCCCTGATATTCCGGCAGGGTCTCCACACCGAAAATCATCTGCCATGCGCCCTGCTCCTGATGCATTCCCGCGTCGGCAAACATTTCGTCCCGCAATATGGGAATATCCGTGACCATTCCATTTATCATGCTGACAATCCTGCCCTCCTCCTCCAGCAGCCAGAAATGCTCCGGAAATACGGCAAGCCTTTTTTCAAAATCCTCTCTGGTTGCCGCCTCCTCCGGCGGAAAGCATTGCCGCTCCACTCCGGCAATGGCATCCAGGTCATTCATTGTCGCAAATCTTATGTTCATTCTTTCTGTCTCCATTTCATGTACTGCGCCGTAAGCGGAAACAATTCGCTTCGACATTTACTACTTATTGTAACATAAGATTGCAAATAATCACTTACCTTTTTTATGTGCTTGCTTTACAATATATCCTGTCAAAATTTTTTAAATATTTGAAACTTTTTCACACTCCAAAATGTCTAATCAATAGAAACAAATAAAGGAGGTGCAGCACCTTGAAATTCTTCTCTGCGAAAGAAGAACCGACAAAAGAACAGCTGGTGGAGCAAATCATACTGGATAACTATAACCGCTACTACCGCCTCGCCTACAGCTACGTACACAACCCCGACGACGCGGGCGACATCGTACAAAACGGCGCCTATCAGGCCATCAAAAACAGCGGCACCTTAAAGCATAAGGAATATGCCGCAACCTGGGTTTACCGCATTATGCTGAACGAAATTTTCCGTTTCCTGAAGCTTCCGGACACCATATCCTGGGAGGAACTGCCCAGGGAGCACGGAACAAACGACGTATACGAAGACCTTGACCTGATCAATGCGCTGAACTCCCTTCCCATAGAGGATAAAGCGGTCATAGAGCTCCGCTACTTCGAGGGCCTAAAACTGGAAGAAATCGCAGAAGTCCTTGAGGAAAATGTAAGTACCATAAAAAGCCGTCTCTACCGCGGCATTCAGAAACTGAAAATAAGAATGGAGGTGTCATGATGGAAAAAAATGGTATGGATGAATTAAAGAAACGGTATGAAATTCCACGCATGTCAGAAAGGCAGGTAAATGATATGAAAGAAAAAATGGAAAAAGCAAAAAGGGAAAACAAACGAAACAGAAGAAAGACGTATTTTGTCAGAATCGGCACGGCAGCCGCAGCGGCCATCGCGGCATTTATTATTCTCCCGAATACCTCGGCGAGCGTCGCCTACGCAATGGAAAAAATCCCGCTGCTCGGAAACCTGATTGAGGTTGTAACGTTCCGCAATTACGAATACGAAAGCGACCGCAATATGGCCGACGTCGAAGTTCCAAAGCTCGTCCCGGAGGCTGTTTCGGACACCGAAACAGACAGTGAAAATTCGGAGGTTTCGGAAAACCTGAAAAAATCAACGGATGAGATCAACGCGGAAATCGAAGCCCTGACCGATAAATGGGTGACCGAATTTGAGAAAAACATCAGCGACGAGGGCTATCAGGACATCCTCATCAAGCATGAGGTCATCAACACCACACAGGATTATTTTACCCTGAAACTGATTTGCTATCAGGGCGCCGGCAGCGGAGCCGAATGGCACTATTTCTATACCATCGACTTAAATACCGGGGAGCGCCTGCAATTAAAGGATCTCTTTACGGAAGGAGCCGACTATATCACT
Source organism: uncultured Roseburia sp. (assembly GCA_944380515.1). GTDB lineage: Bacteria > Bacillota > Clostridia > Lachnospirales > Lachnospiraceae > Roseburia. Next base: position 39,435 of record CALWHT010000038.1, on the reverse strand, counting down.
CCCATCAGCGAAAATATCAAATCACAGATGCGCGAGCAGATGGCAGCCGATGAAAATGTAATGTACTGGGTAGATTACACCGAGGTTCCCGAATGGAATTTTGAAAAAATTACGGACGATACCGCTTTCTATGTTGACGCCGAGGGCCAAATTGTCATCAGCTTCAATGAAGGCGACGTTGCTCCGATGTACATGGGTGTTGTGGAATTCACAATTCCCGACGATGTAACCGCCGATATCCGCAAGTAAACGCACGCGCCCGCCGGGCGCGCGCCAAAAACGCCCCGAAACGGCTTCACAGCCAATCGGGACGTTTTTTCCTTACAGGCTTTCAAGCAGCCCTGTAAGTCCCTGTTCCTGGAAAATCTGCTTGTAATAACCGAGCTCGTCTCCAATCAGCTCGTCAATCATCCGCATGCCCAAAAGCTCCACAGGAGCCTTATCGTCGGTTAAAATATTGGCGCCGCCCTCGTACCGGGCAAGAGAGGCTGCGACCTCCGTCATCAGGGAATCCAGTTCATCCCCCTGCCCGACAGCATCCCCTCCGGCACGGTCCTCGATAAAGCTGCGGATTCCCTCATCGCTCACCGACGCAAACAGCTCCCGGTTTGTGGAGCCTGTCACGTCCACCGTATAGACATTCGGAAAAACCGAGGCAATCGTATCCGCGAGATACTCATTAATGTTTCCCTCTTTTTCCGAGTGCATATTCATGTTTACCACCATCACGCCGTTGTCCGTCAAATGCTCCTTTACCATTGTAAAAAATTCCACGGACGACATCTGAAACGGAATCGTAATATCCTGATAGGCGTCGACCATAATCACGTCGTATTTGCGGTCCACCGCCTGCAAATAGGTCCTGCCGTCATAGGTCGTAACCTCCGTTTCGCCCGGAAGGTCAAAATACTCCCCAGCCAGCTCCGTGATTTTTTCGTCAATTTCCACACCCTCGATATTTAAATTGTCAAAATACCGCAGGCACTGCCTGGCATAGGTTCCCGTTCCCATCCCAAGAATCAGAACATCGGCGCTTTCCTTTTCCTCCGTTCCCGCCATAAACGGCGCGGCCATCGCGTAGTCATAATACATTCCGGTCAGGGAATCGTCCTTCATTGTGACGGACTGTACGCCGAACAGTACGTTCGTGGAGAGAATCACACTGTTTTCATCCTCTCTGACCTGCAGATAATTATAGATGGATTCCCCCTCATAGGTCAGATCCGTTTCCCAGAAGGCAAAGCTGTCATTATTTCCAAAGATACCGCAGAGCACAAACACCACGGCGGCCGCTGTACACGCCGCCCGTCCCGTTCCTCTGCTGATAAAATACACGATGCCCAAAAGCAGCAGGATTCCTGAAAAAATCAGAAAGGTAACGGCCGTTCCCACCGCCGGAATCGTCACAAAGGTCGGGAGAAAGGTTCCGATGATGCTTCCGACCGTATTAAACGCCCCGAGTGTGCCGACGGTCTTTCCGCTGTCGTCAATGCTGTCCACTGTATATCTCGCAAGCGAGGGCGTCACGGTTCCCAGCAAAAACAGCGGGTAAACGAAAATAACCATACACGCCAGAAACGCCGCAATAATAAGAAAGTTTTGATTTACCGTAAGAATCAGCACACCGGAGATTCCCAGAATGATATACTTACCCACAACCGGTATCGCCGCAATCCAAACGGCGGCAATCACGATTCGAAAATACATCCTGTCGGGGTTCGGATTTTTGTCGGCGCTCCTGCCTCCGTAAATGTTGCCGAGCGCCATCGCAATCATAATGGTTCCGATGATAATGGTCCACACAATCTGAGAGGACGAAAAATAGGGGGCAAGCAGCCGGCTTGCTCCAAGCTCCACCGCCATGACCGCCATGCCAGAAAAAAACTCGGTTAAATACAGATAATATTTGTTTTTCAGTATGTCTCGTTTTCCCATGTCTCAGCTCCTAACTTTTATATTTATCCGCCAATTCCTCAAACTGCTTTCTCGTATTTCGGAAACACTCCAGCAGCTTCGGTGAAAATACACCGCACTCACCGGATACAATCATATGGAACGCCTCCTCCTTCGAATAAGCGCTCTTATAGACACGCTCGCTCACAAGCGCGTCGTAAACGTCCGCAATCGACACAAGCTGCGCGGATATCGGTATCGCATCGCCCGAAAGACCATCCGGATAGCCCCTGCCGTCATAACGCTCGTGATGGTACCGGCATATCTCATGAGTGGTTTTGTGGTAATCCTCGTCCCAAATGTGGGAAAAATTATCAAGAATCTCGCTTCCTCTCGTCGTATGAGACTTCATATACTCAAACTCCTCCGGGGTGAGCTTTGCCGGCTTTAGCAGAATCTTATCCGGTATCGCAATCTTTCCGATATCATGGAGGGCGCTGGCGGCGACTATCAGCTCAACCTTTTTTTCGTCCAGCCCATATTCGGGATACTCCTTCATCAGCTCCTTCGCAAGAATCGCGGTAAAGCCCTTTACCCGCCTGATATGCTGTCCGTTCTCGACATTCCGGTACTCCACGACGTTTCCCAGGATTTCAATGATATTTTCATTACTCTTGCGAAGCTTTTCCGCCTGAATCTGAAGCAGGCTGTACTGCTTGCGCAGCGCAAGCGTCTGCTTCTGTACCTTTTCCTCCAGCTCGTTCTGATATTGGAATAACCCGATGATATTATTGACACGCTTTTTGATGATGTCATTTGCAAACGGTTTTTTGATAAAATCCGATACGCCGTATTCAAAGCACTTTTTTTCCGTCTCGGCAGAGGTCTCCCCGCTGATAATCAGCACAGGAGTCTTTTCCATCCAGCCCTTTTTCCGCATTTCCTCAAGAACCGCAAAGCCGTCCGCCTTCGGCATAATCAAATCGAGCAATACGACTGCCAGCTCAGCGTGATGCCGCCCTAAAAGCTCAATGGCTTCCACGCCGTCGGCCGCCGTGATCACCTGATACTCTTGCCCCAGGATTTCCTTTAGAATCTCTCTGTTCAGTTCCGCATCGTCCACAACCAAAACTCTGTTTCTCATTTTTATCCTTTCCGAATGTCACATCCTCTCACATTCTCAGTTTTTAAAAACAGCAATTCGCTCCCCTGCCCGCTTTACCGTCACATTGCTGACTTCTCTGGCGTACCATACAATTCCGTTTACTTCCGTTTCAACGCCCTCGTAAAGCGTTCCGTGTATCACAGCCGCCGCCTCTTTCGCACGCTCTGCCCTTTCCTCCAGCTCTCCTTTCTGAAGCAGCAGCTCCTCATATTGCTTTTCCTTCGTATAAATAGCGCTCTCCACCTTTAAAAACAGCGGCAGAGCGTTGCGGATTTCAGGCGGATACTTCTGGTACAAATCCGCGTAACCGTTTCTTAAAATGCGAAGCTCGCTGTTAATCTCCTCCAGCTTTCTGTCAAAATTTTTTATCCCCCTGCTCACCGCCTCGGTGACTCCCACTTTTAATACCGTCTTCAGCCCGGCACGGTTTCCCGCCTCATAAACGTCAATGCCGTAAAACGCGCTTGTCTCCCCTCCGGCAAGGATTCCGTGGCGGCCTCTGATGATGACCTTTGCTCCGGCGGACAAAACAGAGCCGAGACAATAATTCGCCTGGATGCTCCCGGCGGCAGATACGCGGGCAGCTTCAAAAAACTGCCCGTTTACATCACCCGCAGCGCGCACTGTACCCTGACCGCAGGCATTCATTCCCTGTCCGAGAAAAACGCTTCCGCCGCTTTCGATCACGGCCGCTTCCACAAAGCCGTCCACATAAACGTCACCGACGGCTTTAATGACGGTTCCGGTTCCCACATTTCCTTTGATATAAACGGAGCCGTCAAAATCGACCTTTCCGCTCGCGAGCGTCATTTCATCCAAAATCAGCATTTTGGTAATCTCAAGCCTGCCGTCCCGCAGCTCTATTTTGCCGCTCATCACCGCAAGGTAGGTCTTTTTGTCCGGAAGCAGGATAAAGCCTCTGCCCGCAAGCACATTCTGCTGTTTTCCATGCTTTGCTGGAATCCTTTTCCCGGTGACGGTACAGCCCGACGTCCCGGCAGAAGCTTCGTGGTAAAACGCGATTTTCTGTCCCTGCCCGGCCGTCTCAAACCACTGCGTATTCTGGTAATCCACCGAACCGTCCGGCAGAAGCTTCGGCCTTAACTGCGCTCCCGTGCGGAAAAAATACTCATACCAGCCGTCCTTTCCGTCCCTGGGCAAAACTCCTCTTGCGATGACAAGCTTCTTTTTCTCCGGAACGCCGTCAGAAAGCTTTTGTATTTCCTCCTCCAGGATGCCGACGGTAATTCCGCTGTCGGCAAGGGCCTTTCTGACAGCCTCCGGAGCCGGTACTTTCCCTTCCTCATTAATATGCAGATACGCGCTCATCCCGTCCGCGCTGACAGTTATCTCAAAATCTCCGTTCCCCGACGCAGAAAGGGCAGTCTCCCTCAGGTTTTCCTCTTCCTGCCCTGCCCGCATCAGCTTCTCCCGCATACGTTTCATATCGGAAGCGGTGTACATCAGGCTCCGGTAGATATCCACCGGGAGCCCCTCCATCAGTCCCAGACGGATTTCCCTCATCTGCTGCCAGCCGTAAAACGAATTTGCATACTGTGAGACATCAACGCGGCTCTCCAGCCCCAGACGGATTTCCCTCATCTGCTGCCAACTGTATTCTATCTTCGCATACAGTGAAACATCCAGGCTGCGCTCTAATCCCGCACAGATTTCCCCGATGGACGGTCCCCGGAATTCCCGAACCAGATAAGGGTCAATCTCCACTCCCTTTTCCAGCGCCAGGCGGATTTGCTTCAGCTGCTCCGTACCATAGCCCTCTTTGATATATTTGACAATATTTACTCTGGAATGCATGGCTTCCCGCAGTTCTCTTAAAATCCCGGCCGGCAGCTTCCGATACGCCGACAAATCCACGCCTTCCATAAGCCCCAGACGCACCTGGCGCATGACATCATAAGGAATCTCCGCATCGGCATATTTATCCACGTCAATTCCCGCCGATAACCCAAGACGGATTTCTTCCATCTGAAACCAGTCATAATCCGGCTTTGCGTAAAGCTCCACCGGAAGCCCTTCCATCAGTCCCAGACGGATTTGACGCATCTGTATGGCAAAATACGTTCTGTCCGCATAAAGGGCCGGATTTAGTCCGTCCCTTTGTCCCTGCTCAATCTCATGAATCTGGTCGAGGGTATAGCCCTGTGCCAGCATTTTTTTTCTTTCCTGCATGGTAATCTCCCCTAATCACTCACAGACTCCCGAAGCATTTGAATCGCCTCTGCCGTTGTCTTATAGTCCTCCCGCACCTGCTCCACAAGTGCGTCCGAAGGACGCTCCTTTCCGCTCCGCAGTGCCTCCGTCAGTTCACCGACGGATTTCTGAAGCCTGTCAAAGCCCAGATTCTGGCTGACACCCTTTAAGGTGTGCGCCGCCCGGAATGCCTCCTCCATATTCTGCTCATGCAGACTTTCCATCAAAAGCCCATAGCTCTGGTCATCAAGAAATTTATAAAGAAACTTTCTGGCAAGCTCCTCCCGGTTACAGAACCTCGCCAGCACCTCGTCATAATCCCCTCCCAATATTCTGTAGCAGTCCCTGACATCCATATTTATCCTCCCGTCTTATGTTGCGCTCCCACATAATACTAACGCAAAAAGGACAACACGCCTCAAGCTGTGCTGCCCCTGAACATCGAAGCTGACATCCCTATTATAATCCAACTCGTTTTTTCTTACAACACCTTTGCATTTTTCTTTCCCGCCCTCTTGAGCGCTTGCAGACTTCGGCGATTTAGACTATAATAACCCGTATGAATCACGGCCGGGAGTCTTTTCTATTCTCCCGCGGAATGGAGATATTTACATGAATAAAAAAGATATTCTTGAATTAAAAAGGCGCTTCAAAAAAGACGCCTGCACCTTCACAAGACTGTGCGGCTGCTATGTTGACGCGGACCGCAACAAGGTCACTTCGTTCGGACAAACCTTCTTAAATCTGGAGGACGAGGAATTTTACAAATATCTGGAAATCGCAAAAAAAGTGCTCTCCGGAACCGTCGGCAATAACCTGCTGGAGCTGGAATTTCCGATTGCAGAGGAAGCTCCGGGCGGCAGGCAGCAATTTCTGATGGGTCTGCGGGAAAGCGCCTTAAAGAGCGACGAGCTGATGGACGCCTTTTATGATTTGGTGATCGACAGCTACGATTATGTGGGAAACTACCTGATACTTGTTTTTCATGACGCCTACGATGTCATGACAAAAACCTCCGACCAGAATAAGCTGGACGAATCCGAGGAGGTTTACGAATACTTACTCTGCGCCATCTGTCCGGTGACGCTCACGAAACCCGGCCTCGGCTACCGCGAAGACGAAAACCGCATCGGCCCGCGCATCCGCGACTGGGTCGTAGGCGCTCCCGATACCGGCTTTGTATTCCCGGCGTTTACGGAACGGAGCACCGATATTCATTCCGTGCTGTTTTACACCAGGGACACCAAGACGCCGCACTCGGAATTTATGGAGTCGGGCTTAGGCTGCGGCTCAAAATTCACAGCCACCGAACAAAAGCTGACCTTTCAGAATATCGTAAAGGAGGTCATCGGGGAGGACGACGCGGAGAGCGACGCTCTTTTTATGGATATACAGGACAATTTAAACGGTCTGATTCCGGTTGTGGAGGATGAAACATCAGAACCGGAGCCGGTTCCCGTTACGGTAGACACCATTTCCTCCGTGCTGGCGGAAAGCGGAGTATCCGAGGACCAGGCAGCCGTGATTGAAAAAAATTACGGAGAGGTATTCGGGGAGGACGCGCCTGCCGCCGAGCACCTGGTAGACCCGAAGCTTGTCGAAGCGAACGCGAAACGCAAGGAAAAATTAGAGCTGATACAGCAGGTGGAGAGCTTAAAGCAGCAGCTTGAGGAAACCCGGGCGCTGCCGGTAGAGCCGGAGGACGGTGAAGACGTTCCTGCCGTAAAGACCTATGATGTCATTCTTCGGGTGAAACCCGAAAAGGTAAGCCAGATTCACTCTGAAATCATCAACGGCAGAAAATGTCTCGTCATCCCGATGGAGGAGGACGAGCACGCCGCAGTCAACGGCGTCAATACCACCGTATAACAATCCCCGCAAACGTGCGCCGTCAGGCGCACATAGAAAAATATCCGGCAGTAAAGCTTTTCTGCCGGATGCTTGTCTATCTCGCCGCGTTTTGAATACGCTCCCTGATGTAATCTTCCATTTCGTCCTTTGGTATGCCAAGCGTCATGGAAAGCTCGCTGTAAAGCTCGTTTTCCGCCGCCTTCATATACTTTTCATCCAGAGAGGTTACCTTCTTTCCCTGTGCGACCCGTTCCTTCTTACGCAGATACAGCGTTTTCACGATGCTGACCCACGCGTGGTAATCACAGGTGCGGAGCGCCTCTTTGTATTTTGCCTCTCTCTGCTTGTCGTCCGGCACCCACAAAAGCTCAATCTCAGGCAGCTCCTGAATCAGCTTCTCGGCTTCCTCCTTTGATATAACTCTGCGGATTACAATTTTCTGATTGTCCGTCGGTACGTAAATTTTTCCGTTTGCATCTCCAATCGGGGCCAAGACATAATACAGACGGTTCTTGTCAGCCCCCGAAATGTCAATATGGGTGATATCCTCTATCCGACAAACACCTTTCACGCCGTACACAACATATTCTCCGATTTCGAACATATCCCCGATTCTCCTTTCTGTCACCGCCCCCCGGAAGCCTTCCTCGCCTCCGCAAAAGCCGTACATTCTTATTTTAACACGAAAAACAAAAAAAATCAGTTAATTCGCATGTTTTCTGTAAAAGTTTGTGAAAAGTGCAAGAGAATCCTCCCCTTTGTTTTTGTGAAATCTGTCTATGCCCAAAGTACCGGGCAGCAAAACAGGCTCTGTCGGCGGCATTTCCCAACGCAGCAAAAAAGGACTCCGCAGGCCTATGGCCCCCGGAGTCCCTCTGTTCCCGCACCGCCTAAATGGGTAAAAAAGGCTTTCGGTGCATTCCTGCAATCCGCAGGTGTGATTAGATAATATATTATTAAGGAAAGGAATTAACAATGTTTTATCTCTGTACGCGTCCGGAAGCGTCTCCGCCCGCAAGCTTCTTCACTTCATCAACGCTTACCATATTGAAGTCTCCCTCAATGGAATGCTTCAGGCAGCTTGCCGCTACCGCAAATTCAATCGTCGCCTGCGGCTCATAATCATTCAGGCATGCATAAATCAAACCGCCTCCAAAGGAATCGCCTCCGCCGACACGGTCAACGATATGCATCAAATACTCCTTGGAGAAGTAGCTTTCTCCATCCTGATAAAGCATCGCCGCCCAGCGGTTGTCGTTTGCGGAAATAGAGGTTCTTAAGGTAATCGCTACCTTTTTAAAGCCGAAACGCTCGGTCAGCTTCTGTGCCACTTCCTTGTAGCCCTCTTTGTTGAGTTCGCCCGCGGTTACCTCGGTTCCCTCGGATTTGATGCCGAATACGTCATTTGCATCCTCCTCATTGGAAATGCAGACGTCAACATATTTGCAGAGCTCTCCCATCACCTGTCCCGCTTTTTCCTTGGACCATAATTTGTTTCGGTAATTCAAATCACAGCTTACCGTGATTCCCTTTTCCTTTGCAGCCTTGCAGGCCTCTAAGCAAATCGCCGCAACATTGTCGCCAAGCGCCGGCGTAATGCCCGTGAAATGGAACCAGTCGGCTCCCTCAAAGATTTTATCCCAATCAAAATCGGCAGTCGTAGCAGTTGCGATTGATGAACCGACACGGTCATAAATAACCTTCGACGGTCTCTGGCTTGCGCCCTTCTCCAAAAAGTAAATGCCGACTCTGTCTCCGCCGCGCACGATATCCGAAGTATCCACTCCGTACTGTCTTAACGCGTTCACTCCTGCCTGACCTATCTCGTGTGCCGGAAGCTTGGTTACAAAGCTTGCATCCACTCCGTAGTTTGCCAAAGAAACCGCAACGTTCGCCTCACCGCCGCCGTAGGTTGCACCGTAGGACGGTGCCTGCACAAAACGATAATATCCCTCCGGTGCAAGGCGAAGCATGATTTCACCAAATGTAACTACTTTCTTTGCCATTTTTTTCCCTCCTGATTAAGTTCCGTATTATGAAACTGTGTTTCAAAATTTATATTTTTATTATACCACCGAAAACCGGAATGTCAAATATGTTTTTATTTTGGTGCATAATTTTGTAAAATCTGTGAGATATTTTCAATTTTCTCTTTTTTATTTTTGACGGTTGTTATATAATAGGGTTAAGCGGTTCATAATGCAGAACATAATTCCGTATTATGAAACACATGTTTTTCTGCCGGAAGCCTTTTCGGCTTCCTTACACATTGTACCCAGAATCAATTATTTTTATCAATTTATCAAGGAGGATTCCACTATGGACCGTAAATATGACGTCATCACGCTCGGGGAAATTTTGCTGCGGCTTTCCACCCCCATCAACGGGCGGCTCTCGCAGGGCGATACCCTGATGCGGCACCTCGGAGGCGCGGAGCTTAATATCGCGTCCGAAATCGGGCAGCTCGGCTTAAAAACCGCCATGATTTCAAAGATTCCCAACAACCTGCTCGCTGCCTTCATCAAAAACCAGATGAACGCTTCGCGCGTCAGCGAAAATTATCTGATAGAGGATCATTCGGACGACAGCCGCATTGGCGTCTACTATTATGAATACGGCTCCTATCCGCGGAAGCCGCGTGTCGTATACGACAGAAAACATTCCTCCATCAACCATATTGACATTACGGATGTCCCCGAGACGATGTTCTACAATACACGCCTGTTCCACACCAGCGGTATTACGCTCGGGCTCGGAGGCAACGCGCAGAAGTTCGCCATCGAATGTATCAAAAAGTTCAAGGAGCAGGGAACGCTCATTTCATTTGACGTAAACTACCGGGCCAATCTCTGGACCGGTGAGGAAGCGCGCGCCTGTATCGAGCAGATTCTCCCCTATGTGGATATTTTCTTCTGCTCCGAAGATACGGCGCGCCTGACCTTCGGAAAGACCGGAACCATTGAGGAAATTCAGAAATCGTTCTGCGACGATTACCCGATTTCCGTTGTCGCTTCGACGGAGCGCACAGTCATTACCCCAAAGAAGCACAACTTTACCTCCATCATTTACTCGGCAAAGGAGAAGGCTTACTTCCGGGAGGAGCCGTACAACAATATCGATGTTGTAGACCGTATCGGCAGCGGCGACGCCTATGTCTCCGGCGCTCTCTACGGCTATCTGAAATACAGGGACTGCCAGAAGGCCCTCGAATACGGCAACGCGATGGCTGCCATCAAGCACAGCGTGATTGGCGATATGGTATCGACCGACCTCGAGGAAATCAACAGCATCATTGCGGAGCACAAAGACACCTCGGGCTATCATTCCGAGATGAACCGCTAAACGCTGTCTCCTGTCATATGAAATGAAAAAACAGGGTGCGGTGGAAATTCCACCGCACCCTGTTTTTTATGCGTCTACCGTAATCCGGTCAAGATGCCAGATATCGTCTACATATTCCTGAATCGTCCGATCGGAGGAGAATTTGCCGGAATGCGCCACATTTAAGATAGCACTTCTTGCCCAGCCTTCCTCGTTTTTATATGCCTCCATCACGCGCTTCTGCGCCTCCGCGTAAGAGCGGAAGTCCTTCAGAATAAAATACGTGTCCGCATACTGCGTGCACTGAGTGTTCAGCAGCGAGTTATATAAATCGCGGAACAGCTCCGGATTGCCCGGGGAATAAAAGCCGTTGATCAACTGCATCAGCACCTTGCGGATATCCTGGTCGGAATTGAAGATCTGCATCGGGTCGTAATCGCGGTTTCTCTCATGCGCAATCACCTCGTCGGAGCTCATGCCGAAAATGAATGCATTTTCCTCCCCGACCTCCTCGACAATCTCCACATTGGCTCCGTCCATCGTACCCAGCGTCAGCGCGCCGTTTAACATAAACTTCATATTTCCGGTACCGGAGGCCTCCTTGCTCGCCGTGGAAATCTGCTCGCTGACATCGGCTGCCGCGAAAATCCACTCCGCATTGGAAACACGGTAATCCTCAATAAATACGACCTTGATTTTACCCTGAATGCTTCTGTCGTTGTTAATCACGTCCGCAACGCTGTTTATCAGCTTAATCGTAAGCTTTGCATTCTTGTAGCCGGCCGCGGCCTTCGCCCCGAAAATAAAGGTGCGCGGGTAAAACTCCATATCCGGATGCTCCTTTAACTCATTGTAAAGGTACATCACATGCAGAATATTTAAAAGCTGGCGCTTATACTCGTGGAGACGCTTCACCTGCACGTCAAAAATGGAGCGCGGGTCCACGTCGATGCCGTTGTGCTCTTTGATATATTTCGCAAGGCGGAGCTTATTGCGGTACTTAATATTCATAAACTCCTGCTGCGCCTTCTTATCATCGGCATAAATTGCAAGCCGTTTGATATGGGAGAGATTCGTAATCCAGTCCGCCCCGATATGCTGCGTCACCCAGTCCGCAAGCAGCGGATTGCCATGCAGCAGAAACCGGCGCTGGGTAATGCCGTTCGTCTTATTGTTAAATTTCTGCGGAAACAGCTCGTAGAAATCATGAAGCTGTTCGTTCTTTAAAATCTCCGTGTGCAGTCTTGCGACACCGTTCACGGAATAGCCCGCCGCAATCGCGAGATGCGCCATTTTTACCTGACCGTCATAGATAATCGCCATCCGGGCAATTTTTCCGTTATCCCCCGGGAAGCTTGCCTGAATCTGCAGGATAAATCTGCGGTTAATTTCCTCGATAATCTGGTAAATACGGGGCAGCAGGCGGGAGAAAATCTCAATCGGCCATTTCTCAAGCGCCTCCGCCATAATCGTATGGTTCGTGTACGCACAGGTCTTTGTGGTAATCTCCCACGCCTCATCCCAGGATAAGTTCTCCTCATCGACAAGGATTCGCATCAGCTCTGCCACCGCAACCGTCGGATGGGTATCATTGAGCTGGAAGGTCACCTTCTCGGGAAGCTTTCTGATGTCATCATGGTGCTTTTTATACCGCGCGAGGGCACGCTGCACGCTGGCGGACACAAAGAAATACTGCTGCTTTAAACGAAGCTCCTTGCCCGCCACATGGTTATCATTCGGATAAAGAACCTCAACGAGATTTCTGGCAAGATTCTCCTGCTCCACCGCCTTGCGGTAATCTCCCTTGTCAAACGAATCCAGTTCAAAGCACTCCTTCGGCTCCGCGTCCCAAATCATGAGTGTATTGACCACCTGATTGCCGTAGCCCACAATCGGCATGTCGTAGGGAACAGCCAGCACGGACTGATAACCCTCCTGTACAAAACGGGTTTTTCCTTCCTCCGTCACCTCGGCGCGCACATAGCCGCCGAATTTTACCTCGTAGGAATACTCGGGGCGGCGCAGTTCAAACGGATAACCGTTCTTTAACCAGTTATCCGGAACCTCCACCTGGAAACCGTCCTTAATCTGCTGCTTAAACATTCCGTAACGGTAACGGATACCGCAGCCGTACGCCGCATATCCGAGCGTCGCAAGGGACTCCATAAAGCAGGCGGCAAGCCGTCCGAGCCCGCCGTTGCCCAAAGCCGGATCCGGCTCCTGGTCCTCGATTTCATCGAGATTCAGCCCGATTTCCTCGAGTGCCTCCTTTACCTCTTTGTATGCCTTCAGATTGATCAGGTTGTTGCCCAGCGCACGCCCCATCAAAAATTCCATCGACATATAATAAACAATCTTCGGGTCCTGTTTGTCAAAGGCTTTCTGGGTTGCCAGCCAGTTATCTATGATGACATCCTTGACCGTGTAGGAAACCGCCTGGAAAATTTCCTGCTGGGATGCCTCGTCCATCGTCTTGCGGTATAGATTTTTTACAGCTTCTTTTACGTCGTTGATAAAGGTTTCTTTTCTGAAAATATTAGCATTCATTCATTTTCTCCTTTTTTCACTCCGAGAAGAACAGTCTCTCCGTTAATATTCCATTCTTTCCGATAAATACCGTTTTCATCCGCAGACGCCGCTTCCTCCGTATCCTTTACCACGGAAAGACCGAGCACGTCTCCCATGATTTCGCTGCCGTATTTTTCGAAAATGTCCGTTACCTTCTGCCCTGCTTTATAATAAATCGTAATCTTATCCGTCACCTCAAAGCCCGCTTCCTTGCGCATGGTCTGGATTTTGCTGATGAGCTCGCGTACGAAGCCCTCCTCTAAAAGCTCCGGCGTGAGGTTGGTATCGAGCACAACCGTGACGGTGTTGTCTCCCTCCGTCACATAGCCCTCGGCCTGTGTCATCGTAATCAGTAAATCCTCCTCCGAAAGCTTAACCTCATCGCTCACGGACGGCAGGGAAAGTACTCCGTTCGCCTTTAACTCCGCCATTGCGGCATTGCCGTTGAGCTCGGCGAGCGCTTTTTGGATCTGCCCTAAGAATTTGCCGTATTTGGGCCCTACCGTGCGAAGCTGCGGCTTGAAGGTGTAGCTGGTGTATGCGCTTACATCATCGGAGAAGCATACATTCTTTATATTCAGTTCATCCTTGATGATTTCCACAAAGTACTCCGGAAGCACGGACGGAGCCTTGACATACATCATCCCGATTGGCTGGCGGTTCTTAATATTCGCGGAATTGCGGCACGCACGGCCCATCACGACAATCTTAAGCACCTCGTCCATATTTTTCTCTAATTCTTTATCGATATATGCCTCGTTTACCGTCGGATAATCGCACAGATGAATACTCTCCGGCGCGTCCGCGTCAATCTGGCAGACAAGATTCCGGTAAATTTCTTCCGTCATAAACGGAATCATCGGAGCCGCGCATTTGCAGATTTCCACCAGCGCCGTATACAGCGTCATATACGCATTGATTTTATCCTGCTCCATTCCCTTCGCCCAGAAACGCTCGCGGCTTCTTCTGACATACCAGTTGCTCATCTCATCGACAAACTGCTCCATCGCCCTTGCCGCCTCCGGAATCCGGTAGTTTCCAAGGTTCTCATCCGCCTCACGGATCGCGGAATTAAGCCTCGAGAGAAGCCATTTGTCCATCACCGATAATTTATCGTATTCCAACGTATATTTTGTCGCGTCAAATTCATCGATATTGGCATAGAGCACGAAAAATGCATAGGTATTCCACAGCGTGCCCATGAACTTACGCTGTCCCTCCTGCACAAACTTGCCGTGGAAGCGTTTCGGAAGCCACGGAGCGCTGCTCGTGTAGAAATACCAGCGGATCGCGTCGGCGCCGTAGGTCTTTAACGCCTCGAACGGGTCGATGGCGTTCCCCTTGGATTTGCTCATCTTCTGACCGTTTTCATCCTGCACATGTCCGAGCACGATAACATTCTCATACGGAGCCTTATTAAACAAAAGCGTAGACTCCGCCATCAGCGAGTAGAACCATCCGCGGGTCTGGTCCACCGCCTCGGAGATAAACTGCGCCGGGAACTGCTTTTCAAACACGTCCTTATTTTCAAACGGATAATGATGCTGCGCGAACGGCATCGCACCGGAATCAAACCAGCAGTCGATGACCTCCGGCACGCGGTGCATTTCCTTTCCGCATTTCGGGCAGGGGAAGGTCACCTCGTCGATATACGGACGGTGCAGCTCCACCTCCCCATCCTCCGGCTTGCCGCTTTTTTCCGCAAGCTCGGCGCGGCTTCCGATACATTCCTGATGGCCGCACTCACACTCCCACACCGGAAGCGGCGTTCCCCAGTAACGGTTGCGGGAAATACCCCAATCCTGAATATTCTCAAGCCAGTCACCGAAACGTCCCTTTCCGATGGACTCCGGAATCCAGTTCACCGTATTGTTATTGCGGATTAAGTCGTCCTTCACCGCCGTCATCTTGATAAACCATGATTCTCTCGCATAGTAAATCAGCGGAGTATCACAGCGCCAGCAGTGCGGATACTCATGCTCGAACTTCGGAGCGTCGAACAGAAGGCCCTTTTCCTCCAAATCCTTTAAAATCATCGGATCCGCTTTCTTTACGAAGACACCCGCATACGGCGTTTCCTTCGTCATCTCGCCTTTGCCGTCCACAAGCTGTACAAACGGCAAATCATATTTTCTTCCGACCGCGGCGTCGTCCTCACCAAAGGCCGGGGCGATATGGACAATTCCGGTACCGTCGCTCATCGTGACATAGGAATCGCAAACAATATAGTGCGCTTTTTTGTGCTGCTTTTCAATGATGTCCTTCGCAAAATCAAATAACGGCACGTACTCCTTGCCCTCTAAGTCGCTGCCCGTGTAGGAGGCAAGCACCTCGTACGCCGGGGTGTCCTCATCCGGCGCAAGCTTTCCAAGCACCTTATCAAGGAGCGCCTCCGCCATGTAGTAGGTATAACCGTCCGCCGCCTTAACCTTGCAGTAGGTTTCATCCGGGTTTACACAGAGCGCCACGTTTGACGGAAGGGTCCAGGGCGTCGTGGTCCATGCCAGGAAGTAGGCATCCTCGCCCACTACCTGAAAACGCGCCACCGCGGAACGCTCCTTCACTGTCTTATAGCCCTGCGCCACCTCCTGTGCGGAGAGCGGCGTACCGCAGCGCGGGCAGTAGGGAACGATTTTAAAGCCCTTATACAAAAGCTTTTTATTCCAGATTTCCTTTAACGCCCACCACTCGGACTCAATAAAATCATCATCATAGGTAACATACGGATTATCCATATCCGCCCAGAACCCCACGGTGCGGGAGAAATCCTCCCACATGCCCTTATATTTCCACACGGATTCCTTACACTTTTTGACGAAGGGCTCCATGCCGTATTCCTCAATCTGCTCTTTCCCGTTCAGTCCGAGTAGCTTCTCAACCTCAAGCTCCACCGGAAGTCCGTGTGTGTCCCAGCCCGCCTTGCGAGGCACGTATTTGCCCTTCATGGTCTGGTATCTCGGAATCATATCTTTGATGGTACGGGTCTCCACATGCCCGATGTGCGGCTTTCCGTTTGCCGTCGGCGGCCCGTCGTAGAAGGTATAGGTCTCTCCCTCTTTACGGTTCTCCATACTTTTGCGGAAAATATCGTGTTCCTCCCAGAACTTTTCCACCTGCTTTTCCCTGTCTACGAAATTCAGATTCGTGTCAACTTTCCTGTACATCTCTAACCTCCATCATTCTGTTGTCAGCGAACTCCTTCCTAATGATACAAAAACCCCCGTCCTGTATATAGGACGAGGGTTAAATACTTCGCTTACCACCTAACATACCATATCCGCTCCGCACACATGGCTTCCGCCGTGAGAGTCTATACGCTTCACTCAGCCGCTACGTACAAGCCGAATACCGTTCCCTCTAACGCGGGAATCACGTCAGCGCCTACTCTGAACATATCGGTCTTTCATTTCGGGCTGCGGCTCAGAAGGGATTTTCATTTATGGGATACTCGCGCCGGCTCTCACCTGCCCCGGCTCTCTTGGGCTTTTTCCGATAAATTACTGTCTTCGTCATTGCCTTTTCTATAAAAATCTAGTAATCAGTATAGCGTCGGATTAGCGAATTGTCAAGGGCTGCTCTGCGTCTTTCTGCTCCAGCGGGCAAGCGTATTCAAAAACCGCTCTTTGATATCCGTTTCCTTGAGCTTTAAATCCATATCCGTACCGGTAAACGGCACAAAACCACCCGCCATCGAGGCGTGCCCTCCCCCGCTTCCGATTCCGGCCAGCGCCTCACCGACGATTTTTCCTGCGTCGAGCGATGCCCGCTCACTGCGGACCGAGAGCTTGATGCCGTCCGCGTTTCTGGAATAAACCACGGAAAAGGACACTTCCTTCAACGCCAGCATAAAATCGGAAATATTGGAAATGACCGGGCAGTCCCGCCCGGTATCGGCAAAGCTGACGTTGTCATACACCTCGATGCTTGAAATCGCCCGCGAATACGCCATCAAATCATCAAAGCAGAGGTTGCTGTTTTCGAGCATATGGATAATTTCATAATCACAGTCATCAAATAACCGATAAAGCATCTCGGCATCCAGCTTTGACACACCCCTGGAAAGATTGTTCGTATCAACACGAATGCCGTATGTCAGCGTTGTCGCAATCCGCTTGTCCATCGGAATCTCATTCTCGAAAAAGTACTGCGCGATAATAGTCGCACATGCCCCGACCCCGGGACGTATGTCGCAAAACCGATACGAAAACTTATCATTCCGCGGATGATGGTCAATACAAATGATCTCGTCGCCCGCAATGTCAATGATATTGGAATTGCCCTTCTGCGCGTCCACCAGAATAACCTCGTCCTCTTCCGTAAAAACCGCACCCAGATCCTCGATATTCAAAAGCTCAATCTGCATGATTTCCCGCAGCTTATCGGTGCTGTAGCGGTCAATTTTCCCCTTGTAGCAGATGTCGGAGGAAATACCGCGGTATTTTAACAGTTCCTGCATCCCAAGCGCGCTCGCAATCGCGTCCGGGTCGGGAAAATTGTGCGTCTGGATATAGACGTGCTCCCGGTTAATCTGTTTTAACAATTCGTCCAATTTCGTCATAGCTTTGTTCCTTTTCTTTCCACAGGGCACGCGTCAGCCGCCAAAATACCGCTTCACCGTACCGGCGTTTACAAGCTCCGCAAACGAGCGGATTTCGGGCACATCGGCATCCACCTTTCCAAAGCCGTACGCCGCATGGATAAAGCCGACCCCGGCCTGCCTGCTCGCCTCGTAATCACCCTGAATATCACCGACGTAAACAGCGTCATCCAGACGGTTGCGCTCTGTCACCAGGCGGATATTTTCCCCCTTTTGCAGAAGATTATTCCCGTAACACTCAATGTCCTCAAAATAATCCCACAGCTTATAATAATCCAAAAAGGCCTCGATATATCCCTTCTGGCAGTTGCTGACGATATATAAATGATAACTCTCCTTTAACCTGGCAAGCGTTTCCTCCACGCACTCATACAACGCCCCGCCGTGCTCTCTCAGATAATCATTCTCAAGCTCACAGCACGCGTTTAAAATCTCCGTGCGCTCTTTTTCGGCAAGCTCCGGGAAAAAAGCTTTGGCAATCACATCCATCGTCTTTCCCATCACTCCCCGGATATCGTCCGCCGTCAGAACCTTATCGGATTTCCCGCTTTTTCGAATCGCCTCATTCCAGGACTCCGCCACCTGTTCGGCAGAATCCCAAAGCGTACCGTCCATGTCAAAAATAATTCCACGCTTCATGTCACACCTCTTAAATTATAAATGGTAAATTTCGGTGTACTTTTTCGTAAAATAGCGCAGCAGCGGTTCCGCCGTCACCTCTCTGCCGCAGACAGCCGCAAGTACCTCTTTCGGCTTCCTCGTGCTCCCGTACCGATGAATTTTTTCATTGAGCCATTTTGTAATTTCCAAAATTCTTCCCGACGCGAGAAGCTCGTCAACCGGCCCCAATTCCGCCTCAAGCTGCTCAAGAAACATACCGTCATAGATGCTTCCCAGCAGATAGGACGGAAAATAGCCGAACGACGCACCCGACCAGTGCATATCCTGTAAAATACCCTCCGCGTCGTCAGAGGGCGTAATCCCCAGGTATTCCTGCATCTTCTGATTCCAAAGACCGGGCAGTTCCTCCACCGGAACATGCTCAAGGAAAATCGCCTTTTCCATCTCATAGCGCAGTATAATATGAAAACAGTACGTCACCTCATCCGCGTCGGTACGGATAAAGCTGTTTCTTACATGATTAATTTCCCGGTAGAACTCGTCCAGTGAAATATCGCGAAACTGCGGCAGCAGATCCTGCAGCTTTCCGTAAATCGGAAGCCAGAAATTGCGGTTGCGCCCCAGTATATTTTCATAAAAACGGGACTGGCTTTCATGGATGCCCATATAGCGGCAGCTTCCGGCAACCGTGTTGTCATATTCCGGATTGACGTTCTGCTCAAAAATGGCATGCCCTCCCTCATGGATAGCGGAAAACATCGCAAAAAGCGGAGCGTGCTCATAATAGTGGTTCGTCACCCGCACGTCCCGGGAGGAAAAATTTAACGTAAACGGATGCTCCGATTCCCCGACTGCTCCGGCCTCCCTGAAAAAACCGATATAGGAAAGCAGCATATCCTGCACCTTCCGCTGCGCGTCGACGTCAAAGGAGCCCTGAAACTTCGCGTCGTCCGGCTGCCCGGCCGCAAGAATTTTTTTCACAAGGGGAATCAGCCCCTCCTTGAGTTCGCCAAACAGACGGTCCACCGTCTTTGCGTCCATTCCTTCCTCATACTTATCAATCAGCACATCGTAAACGTCCCTGCCCGGATCGGTATAACCGGCAAGCTCTTCAGTCAGCGCGATCATCTTTTCCAGATGCGGCGCAAAAATGGAAAAATCGGCCGCCGCCTTCGCCTCCTCCCAGGCGTTTTCCGATTCCGCCTGCGCCCGCACGAACGCCTCGTAGCGCTCCTTCGGAATCCGGCTGTCCTTATCCATATCACGCTTCATACGTGTAACGATAAACTGCATGGTGTCGGAAAGCCCTGAAAATTCCTCCGGCTGTGAAAGCGTCTTTAACATCCCGGAAAGCTCCGACGAGGTCGCCATCGCAAAGCTTTCCGTGGAAAAATAGGTCAGCGCGTCCACATGTCCCGCCTGCCCGAGTTTTGGCACGCCTGTTTTCATATCCCAGTAAAGGAGTGTATTCACGTGCCCATATTTTTTCATTTTATCCAGATATTGTTTGAATTTCTCAAGTGTCTCGCTCATCGTCTTCCTCATTTCCGCGCCGTCAGGCGCATACTCTGGTCTTATCTTAACACAGGAAGCCTACGCTGTCACCCGTTGTTTTCGCAAAAGTCTCCATGCCGTCACCGAAAAGACTACCGCAATCACCGCACCGATGATTCCAAGCAGTCCCCTCCCCTGTGCGCTCACAAAAAAGTCTCCGATCGCGACAAGCAGCCTGGCAGGAAGACGGGGAAGGCCCAGCGTAAGCGCCATCCAGACCGCCCACACCGCCCACAGCATTTTCCCTCCAAAGCGCAGAAACAATGCCTCTGAGAAAAATTCCAGCACCCACAGCCCCACGACCACCGGTATGAGGTATCGCAGACGGAATACAACTCCTATATCAATGAACGAAAGCGCCGGAAAAGCATTTCCCATAAGCGCTCTTTCCACGAGATAAATTAGAAAAAGTCCGACGAGTAAAACCGCCATGCACGCAAGCGTTATCCCCTGCCATGCCAGGACAAAACGCCGTCTTGTAACGCCCATACCGACCGCTATATTAAAAGCACCGTAAAACGCGCCAACCGTGACAACGCTTTGAAGGATTCCCGCGACACACATTGCCATAATCAGGCCCAGCGGGAGACAGGAAACCATTTCTTTGTCATAAAAGCAGACCGCCCCGGAGATAACCGTTCCCAAAACAGCGGCCGCCGGCACGGAAAGCAGCATAACCGCAATATTACCTTTTTCCAGTTTCACCAGTTTCCAAAACAACTCCATTCTCACATCCCCCTTATATTCTGACTTCATACTTTTTCACGATTCCAATAAGCAGCACGACACTTACCGCATAGAGTACCGCTCCGACCGGGTATAAAGCCGCCGTAAGTAACTTCAGAAGGCCGCCCGGTTCATCCAGCCAAAATATTCCAAGCGTGCCGCCCCAGGTTTCGCTCCAGCCCGCCACCAGAAAAAAAATGGCGGTAATGGCGAAAACTGTAATCGCAAGAACAGTAAAAACGACGCCCTTCGTGTTAAATCTTAACTGCGCGCAAAGCAGGAACTGTCCGAGCGCCGCCGAGATCAGCATTCCCGCAAAATACAGGGGAAACCAAATCCAGGAGCCTTCCAGCAGCAGATTTAACAGCGCAACATACAGCGTCACCTGCACAATCACCAAAAGGTGCATGAACTGAACGCCCCATACCGTCTCCGAACGCTTCCCGCCGAAGGATATGGTCAGCCCGATACCGTTTTTGCCGTAGCTGGCGGGAATCACCAGGGGCATCATCAGTCCCATGCCGATCATATAATCTCTCGCGTTTTCCAACATTACCCACAGCGCGCCTGTCTGCCGGATGCTCTCCGACGTTTCCCGTCCGGTCATCCCGAACAATGCGGCATAACAGAGGTCAATGCAGATAAAAACCAGAATGATTCCCTCCACCGCCCGGCTCCAGTAATAAACATTGCGCCTTACCGACTGTATCCACAATGATTTTTTCATAGCTGTTCCTCCCCGCATAATGCCACAAATACGTTTTGCAGATTTACCGGCTGTACGGTAAGACCGCTGTCCCCCGGAAGCGTTTCTCCCTCCCGAAGACATACGGTCACACCCTTGCTGCGTCCAATCTGCTCCGGAAGGTGCGTTTCCAGCCCTTTTACGGCTTCATCCACCGTCTCGGCAAGTCCGCTGACCCGGAAGGTTCTCCCTACAAGCTCCGCCGTGTTTTCCTTCAGCAGAATCTCACCGTGTTTTACGATAATGACCTCCTCAAACACCTCCGCCGCTTCCTCTATGATGTGAGTCGAAATCACGAAGGTTCGGTTCGTTTGCGTATATTCTTCAATCAGCCTGCGGTAAAAATATTCCCGCATCACCACGTCAAGCCCGGCCACAGGTTCATCCAGAAAAGTAAAGTCCGCCTTGCTCGCCATCGCCACGATAATCGTCACCATTGAGAGCATTCCTTTTGACAGCTTAACGAGCTTCTTCTTCGGGTCCAGTTCAAATTTTTCCAACAGTTCTTTTGCCATTTGCGCATCCCAGCCTGGATAATAGAAAGACGCCGCCCGCAGATAATCCCGGACCTTCATTCCCGCCGTGCTGCCGTTCGGCTGTGGCGTGAGTTCCCTGGAAAAACAAATATGATTCAATGCCCGCTGATTTTCCCATACCGGCTCCCCGTTCCAGAGCACCTCGCCCGTCGAGGCCGGGTTCTGTGCTGAGAGAATGGATAACAGCGTCGTTTTTCCCGCGCCGTTTCTGCCAATCAGACCATAGATTTTTCCCTTTTCCAGCGTCAGATTGACATCCTTTAACACTTCCTTTTCCCCGTATTTTTTCGCAATATTACTGCATACCAATGTTTCCATAAACGCTCTCCTCTCTTTAAACCTCGTCGCTGCCTTTCGGCTCTCCCTCGCGAATCATGGCAATCACTTCTTCCTTTCCAAGCCCGATGCTCGCCGCTTCCTCCAATAGCTTTCGGATGAAGCTGTCATAAAACGCGCTCCGCCTGCTCTTTAAAATCATTTCCTTTGCTCCCTCTGCCACAAACATACCGATTCCCCTTTTCTTGTACAGGATTCCCTGCTCCACCAGGATGTTGACGCCCTTCGCCGCTGTCGCCGGGTTGATGGCATAAAGCTTTGCCAGTTCGTTGGTACTCGGCACCCGCTCCTCCTCCAGCAGGATTCCCCGCAGAATATCATTCTCTATCATCTCACTGATCTGAAGGTAAATGGATTTTTCCTGAGTCAATATTTCATTCATACATAGTGCACTCCTTTCCGTGCCGCGTCCGCGGTCCTTACACACGGCACATACTTTTTTGCTCATCTAAACTTTCACTTGGTTATTTAGTTAATTACTTGTGTAATTAACCATATCACTAACAAGGTTCTATGTCAAGTACATTTTGCAGATGGGGCGGGCTGAACGGTTCTTACATTCTATCAGGCACAAAAAAAGTTTGACAGAACCTCATTTCAATGCTACAATAGCTGCAATTTCAAACACAAAGGCGTTGATAAGAAATAGTACGTATTTGGAACAGTCCAGAGAGAAAGCGGCTGGTGTGAGCTTTCCTGCTTCCGATACCGAACCGGTCTTTGAGCCGTAAATCGAACCGCCCCGCTTTGACAGGCGCAGTAGATTTCACCGGGAACTCCCGTTACAGAGGCGGATATCGGAGCGCGCTCCCGTATCCTTCGAGTGTGGAGCTATTCCAAATTTAGGTGGTACCACGGACCCGTCAGGTTCGCCCTAAGCCGATGATTTTCGGCTTAGGGCTTTTTTGTTTCACAGGAAAGGTCTTCCGACTTCCTATGAAATAAGTATTGTTTGGAAAATATAAAGATGGAGGTTATTTATGAAATTAGCAAAGCTTGTAGGAGACAGATTTAAAGAACGTCCGGCTGACTGCGTGATTGACAGCCACGCCCTGATGGTGCGGGGCGGTTATATCAAATATGTGGCAGGAGGCATTTATTCGTCCTACCTTCCGCTGCGAAAAATCACACGCAAAATCGAGCAGATTATCCGGGAGGAAATGGATGCCATTGACGGACAGGAGGTGCAGTTTCCGGTAGCGCTTCCGGCCTCTCTCTGGGAGGAATCGGGGCGGTATGCTTCTGTTGGGAAAGAGCTGCTGCGCTTTACGGACCGGAACGGCAGCCCCATGGTGCTTGGCATGACGCACGAGGAAGCCGCCGTACAGCTTGTACGGGAATACGGTCAGACCTACAGCAAATACCCGTTTATGATATACCAGATTCAGACGAAGTTTCGGGACGAGGCGCGTCCGAGGGCAGGCTTAATCCGCGTCCGCGAATTTACCATGAAGGACGCTTACTCGTTTCACACCAGCCAGGAGGATCTGGAAGCTTACTACGAGCGCTGCCACAAGGCGTACGAGCGTATTTTTGCCCGCGTTGGAATCCCGGAGGTCATCTCCGTCGCATCCGATTCCGGCATGATGGGCGGCAGCCTTTCCCATGAATTTATGCTCTTAACACCCGCCGGCGAGGACACAATCGCGCTCTGTGACAGCTGCGATTATCACGCCAATGTCGAAGCGGCAGAAAACATCACAACGCCGCGGCGGGACGCGGTTTCCGCTCCGCTCTCCATGGTCGAGACACCGGATGCGCACACGATTGATGAGGTCTGCGCCTTTTTGGGCGGGACGCCCGAAAAAAGCTGCAAGGCTGTGGTGTACCAGCGCTGTGACGATGACCGCTATATCATCGTGTTCCTGCGCGGGGATTTGGAGGTCAATGAGACAAAGCTGACGAATTATCTCGGCTGTGAAATCCGCCCTGCCGCCATCACGGAGGACTGCGGGCTGTGCGCCGGATTCATCGGCCCCTACGGACTAAAAGGAGCGTTTACGGTGCTTATGGACCTCTCCTTAAAGGAGGAAAACAATCTCATCTGCGGCGCCAACCGTACCGGCTATCACTACACCGGACTGGATGTCTCCCGCGACTTAAATCAAACGGAATATCACGATTTTACCAAAATAACGGACGGCGGCATCTGCCCGCATTGCGGCAAAAAAACAATCCGTCTTTCCCGCGGAATTGAAGTCGGGAATATTTTCCAGCTCGGCGACAAATACACCAAAGCCATGCACATGGAATATACCGACAGCGAGGGAGCGGCCCACACCCCGATTATGGGCTGCTACGGCATCGGCGTCGGACGCCTTGCCGCTTCGGTCTGTGAAGCGCATCACGACGACTACGGCCCGATTTGGCCTCTCTCAATTGCGCCATGGCAGGTACACCTCTGCGCCATCCGGGCAGACAACGAGGACGTGCGCGCCTTCGCGGACAACCTGTACCGTGAATTTACGGAGACCCACATCGAAGTAATTTATGACGACCGCATTGTCAGCGCCGGCGTGATGTTTTCGGACGCGGATCTGCTCGGCGTACCCTTCCGCGTTATCGTAAGCCCGCGCAATCTAAAGGAAGGCTGCTGTGAAATCGCAAGCAGGGACAAAACGTTCCAGAAGAAGGTACCTCTCGCGGATGTCCTGGCGGCTGTGAAAGAGCTTGTCGGGGCGTAGAAAGGAGCACTGAAGGAGAAGAAAAATGCGAAAAAGGGTTATAAAAATTCTGGCCGCCATCCTAACAGTATGCGCCGTAATGTTTGCTGGATTGTCCTATTTTCTTGGTTCACAGGTAGTGGCTGCCTCCACGCAATTAGTGACGAACGAAGAGACAACCGGTGTATCGGACACGTTTTGGCAAAAATACGGCATAGATTATGAAGATTTCCGCCGGAAGTATACCATAGAAAAAATCAGCCTGACTTCTTCTTTTGACGGACATACCATTCCGGGAGAATTTATTTATTGTGACGAAAAAAGCAACGCTACCGTGATTATGGTACATGGCCTCGGCGGAAACCGCTACTCCAATTATCCGGTCGCCGAACTGTTCCTTGAGAACGGATACAATGTAATCACCTATGACCAGAGAAGTACCAACGAAAATACAGCCGAAAAAACGACCTTCGGCTATTGGGAAAAATATGATTTAATCGACTGCATTAATTTTGCAGAGCAGCAGGCCGGGGGGAATCACATCGGTATCTGGGGTGCTTCTTTCGGAGGTGCAACAGCCGTACAGGCGGTCGCATATGAAAATACACAGGAGCGTCTCGCTTTCCTGATTCTGGACTGCCCGGTAAGCAGCATGGAATGGATGATACAAGAAGAAATAAGAAAGATGGGACTCGGCATCCCAGTATCCTATATGACATGGTGCGGAAGCACCGTCAATCATATTCAGCTCGGATTCTCCTATAAGGACGCGGATTCTACGGAGGCGGCAAAAAATATTCAGATTCCTACACTGATTATTAACAGCGAAAAAGACGAAATAACCCCATATTTTATGGGCAGAAATCTTTATGATAATCTGAGCAGCAACGACAAAGAGCTGTGGACTGTGCCTGACAGCGCACATACGGAAATGTGGCTTGACTATAATGATGAGTATCGCAGCAGGGTAACGGAATTTTGCAGACGTCAGACCGGTATTTCAGGTGAAAGTTTTTCCGAAAACCGCAAAGGAAAACTCGCCGCGAACTTAAACCTGCTTCTTCCTTCTTAAAACCCGGTTACAGTATAACTATCCATCGAGACGGTTTCAATGAGCAGTGGGCACTTTACAAAAATAACGGCATAGATTACACTGTTTCGTGAAAAGAACAACTTATACGGCATAAAAGGAGGATGATTCCAAACAATGAAGCGTATGCGAGGTAGCTGCTCGGTGCAGTTGTAAATCTGGCAGCAGATTGCATCGAGTATTTTAAATAATGTTGTCAGTAGACTGCACTTTTTTCAAATATATATCAAATATGAAAAAGGAGTAGTTACCATGAATACAAATACACTCATTCGTTTCTGGAAATCTGAGGAAAACGCTGCACATATCCGCGGCTGGGATTTTTCTCACATCGCAGGCAGATATACCGAAGAAACGGATTTACCCTGGGATTATCGGGCTGCCGTTCTGCAGTATTTACATGCAGAGCAAAAAATGCTGGATGTGGATACCGGCGGCGGAGAATTTTTACTGTCACTCGGGCACCCTTTTGCAAACACGAGTGCCACCGAGGCATTTCCGCCCAACGTTAAGCTCTGCAGGGAAACCCTGCTGCCGCTGGGAATCGATTTCCGGGAAGCGGACGGGAAAAAGCACCTTCCGTTCGAGGATGGAACATTCGACCTGATAATCAACCGGCACGGCGATTTTAACGCCGCGGAAATTCACCGTATTTTAAAAGACGGCGGAATCTTTATCACAGAGCAGGTGGGCACGGAAAATGACCGGGAGCTCGTAGAGCTTTTGCTGGGCAAAACCAGGCTACCATTTCCCGAACAGTATCTGGAAAAAGCATTCCTGTCCTTCCGTGCGTCCGGTTTTGAGATTTTGGAGGCGGAGGAATGCTTCCGTCCAATCAAATTCTTCGATGTGGGAGCACTTGTGTGGTTCGCCCGGATTATCGAATGGGAATTTCCCGGATTTTCCGTGGAAGCCTGCAAAGACAGGTTATTGCATGCCCAGCATATGTTAGAAAAAGACGGCTGCATCTGCGGACAGATACATCGCTTTCTGCTGGTTGCACGAAAATAATGCCATAGAACCGGCAGCGGAAGAAAAAGAGGGGAACGACAGCTGAAATATTACTGCCGTTCCCCTCTTTTTTCACATGATACTTCTATTTCACAGCACACTGCCCTGCCATGACCGCAAGGATTCCAAGTCCCGCGCTCGCGACGACATACACAAAAGCCGTAAAAAATGCTCCCGATTTTATCAGCAGTGTATTTACCGGAAATGATGCCGGGTTCTTCATCGGGATTTTCCCAATCAAATACCCCTTATCCTCACTCTGCTTCGTCGATGGCCTTTCCGATGTCATGGCGCATGTATTTGTTGGCAAACTCAACCCACTCCGTGGCCTCGTATGCCTTTCTGCGCGCCTCCTTTAAGTCCGCTCCGGTTGCGGTGATACCGAGCACGCGCCCGCCGTTGGTGACAATCCGCCCTTCCTCGTCAAACTTTGTTCCCGCATGGAAGCAGAAATAATCATCCTTCCCGGCAAAGCGCTCCATTCCGGTAATCGGCAGCCCTTTCTCGTAGGAAACGGGATATCCGTCGGACGCAAGCACTACACAGACCGCCGCGTTATCCTCAAACTGCAGATCAATCTCATCGAGTCTGCCGTCTACACAGGCTTCCATCACATCGATAATATCGTTTTTCATCCGCGGAAGAACCACCTGCGCCTCCGGGTCTCCAAAGCGCGCATTATATTCAAGCACCTTCGGCCCGTCCTCCGTCAGCATCAGTCCAAAGAAAATAACTCCGGCAAACGGTCTTCCCTCCGCCGCCATAGCGTCGACCGTCGCCTGGTAAATATATTTCCGACAGAATTCGTCCACTTCCTTTGTGTAGAACGGACTCGGAGAAAACGTACCCATACCGCCGGTATTTAAGCCCTGATCTCCGTCCTGCGCACGCTTATGGTCCTGCGCGGAGGACATAATTTTAATGGTCTTTCCGTCCACAAACGAAAGCACGGAAACTTCCCGCCCGGTCATAAATTCCTCGACTACCATCGTATTTCCGGCAGCCCCGAACTTTTTGTCCTCCATGATTTCTTTCACACCGGCCTTTGCTTCCTCAAGCGTATTGCAGATGAGAACGCCCTTTCCGAGCGCAAGCCCGTCCGCCTTTAACACAATCGGCATTTTTGCCGTCTCAAGATAGCGGAGCGCTTCCTCGGGGGAAGTAAAATTTTCATATGCCGCGGTCGGAATCCCGTATTTTTTCATCAAATCCTTGGAAAAAGCCTTGGAACCTTCGAGAATGGCTGCATTTTTCCGCGGACCGAACACCTTTAAGCCCTCCGCCTCAAACACATCCACGATACCGCCCACCAGCGGGTCATCCATTCCGACAATCGTAAAGTCGACGGCGTTCTCTTTCGCAAACGCCGCAAGCTTTTCAAACTCCATCGCCCCAATCGGCACGCACTCAGCCAGCGCCGCAATCCCGGCATTTCCCGGAGCACAGTAAATTTTATCCACACGCGGGCTTTTGGCCACGCTTGTCACAATCGCGTGTTCACGACCGCCGCTTCCTACTACCAGTACTTTCATGATTCGCTGTTTCTCCCTTCCTCGATTCTGACACGTCCGTCTGTCACAGACACCTTGCCGTTTGCGATCAAATCAATGGCCTTCGGCATAATCACCCACTCCGCCTGCTCCATCACCCGGCGCTGCAGCGTCTCGGGAGTATCGTCCGGCGCCACTTCCACCGCCTTCTGCAAAATAATCGGTCCGGTGTCGGTCCCTTCATCCACAAAATGTACGGTCGCCCCCGTCAGCTTTACGCCGCGGGCAAGCGCCGCCTCATGTACCTTTAACCCGTAAAAGCCTTTTCCGCAGAAGGACGGAATCAGGGACGGATGAATATTGATAATGCGGTTGCGGTATTCTTTTATCATCTGCTCCGGAAGCACCACCAAAAAGCCGGCCAGCACCACTAAATCCACCTGACAGGCGTTCAGCTGCTCCAAAAATGCCTGATTAAACGCCTCTCTGCTCTCAAACTGCTTCGGGGAAATGCACAGTGCCGTAATCCCGTGCTTTTTTGCGCGCTCCAGCGCATAGGCGTTCGGATTGTTGCTGATGACAACGGAAATCCCGGCATTTGTGATGCTTCCGCTGTCAATCGCGTCGATAATTGCCTGGAGGTTCGTTCCCCCTCCCGATACAAGCACTGCCAGTTTTAGCATAAGGTTACTCCTTTTTCGCCGTCCTTTATCTCACCGATTACATAGGCGCTCTCCTTTGCACTGCCGATTGCCGCAAGCGTCTTATCCACATCTGCCGCGTCCACCGCCAGCACCATGCCGATTCCCATATTGTAGGTATTGTACATGATTTTTTCTTCGACCTGTCCCTCTCTTGCCATCATGCGGAAGATTGCCGGAACCTCATAGCTGTCCTTGCGGATCACCGCATGTCTGCCCTCCGGCAGCATTCTCGGAACATTCTCATAAAAGCCGCCGCCCGTGATATGGCTGCACGCTTTTACGCGGACGCCCGCCTCGCGGATGCCGCGCAGCGCGCGGACATATATTTTCGTCGGCGCAAGCAGTGCCTCGCCGAGGGTTTTGCCCAGCTCGTCATAGTAGGTTTCCAGGCTTTCCTTCGTCATCGGGAAGATTTTCCGCACGAGGGAAAAGCCGTTGGAATGTACGCCGGAGGAAGCCATTCCGATCAATACGTCCCCGGCCTTTAAATCCGCTCCCGTGATGATGTCCTTCTCGTCCACAACGCCAACCGCAAAACCGGCAAGGTCGTATTCGTCCTCCGGCATCAGTCCCGGATGCTCCGCGGTCTCGCCGCCGATCAACGCCGCGCCTGACTGCTTGCAGCCCTCCGCGACACCGCTGACGATTGTTGCGATTTTCTCCGGATGATTCTTGCCGCATGCGATGTAATCCAGGAAAAACAGCGGTTCCGCGCCCGCGCAGGCAATATCGTTGACACACATGGCAACGCAGTCAATGCCGATAGTGTCATGCTTATCCAGCAAAAACGCCAGCTTCAGCTTCGTTCCCACGCCGTCCGTACCGGATACGAGCGTCGGGTTCTCCATGCCCTGAAACGCTTTCATCGAAAATGCGCCGGAAAATCCGCCAAGCCCCGAAAGCACCTCCGGGCGCATGGTTCCCTGCACATATTTTTTCATCAATTCTACCGATTTGTAGCCCGCTTCAATATCAACACCGGAATTCTTATAATCCATCGCCTTTTCCTCCTAATAGTTTTTATAGCCTGCTTCCTGCAGCCTTGCATCCTTCGCCTGCACCTGTTCCTTAAGTTCCTTCGAATAATCCTTTAATCTCTGCAAAAGCGCTTCATCAGAGGTCGCAAGGATTTTCGCAGCCAAAATCCCCGCATTTGCACCGCCGTTGATTGCGACGGTCGCAACCGGAATGCCCGAGGGCATCTGTACGATGGAATACAAAGAATCCTGTCCTCCGAGGGATGTGGTGTGCATCGGGATTCCGATGACCGGCATCGGGAAGATTGCCGCGCACATGCCCGGAAGATGCGCCGCCATGCCGGCACCCGCGATGATCACCTTAAAGCCCTTTTCCTCGGCGCTTTTTGCATACTCGAAAAATACATCCGGCTCGCGGTGTGCGGAAATGATCGTCATCTCATAATCAACCCCGAGCTTTTCCAGCATATCCGCCGCTTTTGCCATTACCGGCATATCCGAATCACTGCCCATTACAATTCCTACTTTTGCCATGTCAACTCTCCTTTTCTCTGAATCCATTTCCGGACGCCGCCGTTCTTACGGGAATATGCTGCCCTGCGCCGCCGTTCTGCCTTTATTGTAACCGCTGTCGTTTTAGAAGTCTAATTAATCTTTGTTATTTGATTTATTATTTATACTAATATATCATTCTGCCGGCTATGCCTGATCCAGCGGCCGGTTGAGCTCCTTGGTCCCGGCGAGCACAAAACGGCCGTCCGAAATAATATCCACAGCCGAGCCGTCCTTTCGGATGGCTGTAATCTTATCAAGCTCATCATAGGGAATCGTGATATCGGTATGACAGTTAAAATACGCCTTTTCCATACCGTCCTCCTCATTTCTCCGCGCGGAAATCTCATTTTCCCGCGCCACGATCGCCTTTCCGTCCGGATTATAGGAAAGATTGTCCTCCTCGTGGCTGTAGCAGGTGTCCCCCACCGCAAAATGAGGGCCTGTTTTTTCCGCAATCAGAATTGGAAGCTTATCGGCAATATCATAATCCCTCGCCATACGGTACGCCGTGGTATTCGTCCCGATAGCAAACTCTCCCATGGGGAGGGTATCGTGGTGCATCAGTACATTGTCCCGGATATATTTCTTATTTTCCGCTTCGTCCGCAAAGTTGGTACAGGTATAGGAGGAAATCATTCCGTCCTTAAAATCAATTTCCAGATTCCGGTAATTCAACCCGTTTAAATATACCTGCCCCACAAACAGCTTTCCATTCGTCCCCTCTAATACCGGAGAGGTAAATACCTCGCCCACCGGAATATTGACATCCGCAACGCAGTTCTCAAAGGCGGTCTCCTTTGCCGCGTCCGTAAGCTTCCAGATATTCACATACAAATCCGTTTTGTTTTCGCCCTTTCCGGTGATGTGCACCCTGTCCGCCGTATCGAGCACGTCGATGATTTTCTGCTGTATATCCCGGTAAAGCTGATAATCAAGCGTATTGATTTTTACGGTTTCCGCAAAAATCTCACGGAAATTTTCCCCAATGGCCGGCACCGGATAAGCGATAATCGTAAAGCTCCGCTCCTCCCCTTTGATGTAACGGTTTAACATCTGTCCTGCCATGTTCATCTCATAGACGCAGAGCTGCTGCTGTTTTTCGCTGTATTTCGGCGCTTCCTTTTTGTTTTCCGGGGAAAACGGCTCCTCCCCGAACACCTCGATCACCGCCGGTCCCGCGTGTCCCGCGGCAAGCTGCTTCTCCGACTCAAGGTAATTTTTCCGTGCTTCCAGACAGCGCTCCACATATGCCTTATCCATATAAAGCGCCCGCGCCTCCCTGTGGTCGTAATCAAACTGCCGGTTCGGCGAAATCGAGGACGCCAGCATCGTCGGCTTTAAATTCATTTTTTCAAAGTTTCGCACTGCCGCGCGCACCACGCGCTCAAAGCCAATCGGATAACGAAGCTGCACAGTCTGTTTTTTGCTTAAATCCTTACCCGTCACCTCAAAGCCGATGCGGTACCCCTCCGTATAGGTATCCGCCATGGCCTGTATTTCTTCCTCCGGCATCGTATTTAAAAATGCCGCGATTTCCCGTTCGTTCCGCCCGATATAAGCGCCGTAACGATACAGATAGCGCAAATCCTCCAAATCGGAATCCATCACTATCCCCGTCTCAAAATCCTCCGTCGGGTCAATGAGGCGTCTTAAGCTTTTTTCATAGAAAATCTCGCTGTAGTCGTGAAAATACGAGTAAATATCCTGCAAAAGCCCCGCGGCATCCGGCCCATCCGCTTCCTCCCTCCGCTCGAAGCGGTTATAGATTTCCACAAACAGCTCCATTTCAATCGTCAGCTGCAGCAAATCCCCCGCAAACGCCGCGCGGATCTCCTTTCGGACATAGCCCGCATAAAGCGCCAAAAGCAGCCCGAACTCCTCCCCCAGCATGCGCACCGCATACGCCGGGTTTGCATAGCTGCTCTCATACGCTCCCGGCATAATTCCCGCATAAAGCGCCAGGTTCTCGAGCTCACATTGCGACATGTCATCCGCGGCGAGCACACCGCGCTCCTGCTTTTCGTATATTTCCACAAGCCTTAACAAAAATTCAGCCGTCTGGGCAAAATACTCCGCAAACGGCTCCGGTGTCTGCGGTTTTGCAGCGATTCCTCTGACGCGCTCCTTCACAAGCGCGAAGCGCTCTGACGCCTGTTCATTTGTTTCCTGATATAATGTCCTGTAATTCAATCCGTTTCATACCTCCGCTCACATCATTGCAGTTTGCCTTTTTGGGCATTCTTTTCAATCAGGCTCTGTGCATAAGACCAGAGCGTTTCCGAACCCTCATGGGTTCTCTCGTTTCTTGCAAGCACCTGGGCTTTCTTTACGCCATGTTCCTCCCAGGATTTGCCGCCCGAAGCATCGTTTAACAGCAGCGGCTGCACCTTATCGAGCATATTGGCGAACTTCGCTTCCGCCGTTTCCATCGCCTCAAACTCATCCCAGAGTGCACGGTACTCTGCCTTTTGTTTTTCCGGCAATAACCCGAAAATCCGGTCCGCCGCCTTTAATTCGCGTTCACGCTTCGTCTTGTTTCCCTCCGTGTCATAGGCGTAGGTGTCCCCGGCGTCAATCTCAATGACATCGTGAAGCAGAACCATTTTCATGGTCTTTAAAACGTCAATTGGCTCGTTGGCATAATCCGCGAGCACAAACGCCATAAGCGCCAGATGCCAGGAATGCTCCGCGTCGTTTTCTTTTCTGCTGCCGTCGCTTAAATAGGTCTGCCTGGTAATCTTTTTTATTTTATCCAGTTCAAGGATAAAGGAAATCTGTTTTTCAAAATCCGTCATCTCTTTTCCCTCCGTGCCTTTCTATAGCAGAAAGCCCGCCACGTACATTGCGACCCAGATGCCTGCGGCCAGAAAGGAAAATACCGTCCCAAGATAGGGAAACAGCCGATAGGAATTTTCCTCCCTCAGGCTTACGATTGCAAGTATCAGCGCAACAAAACTAAGCAGCATGGAGGCCACCCCCGCGCTGCCCAAATACATGCTGCCATTGCCGCCCGTCGAAAACGACGCGGCGACTACCGCCACAAATACCGCCAATGATACGACAGCCAAAGCGAGGGAAAGCATCCCCCGCTTCGACTGCGTTTTATCTGTAAACTTGTAACTTCTTCTATGCCTTTTTGCCGCCATACTTTTTTCTCCCAAGATACCTGACCGCAACATATATGAAAAAGCCAAGTATTCCTCCGATTGTATTCAATAACAAATCATCCACATCAAAGCTGCCAACCTTAAAAATCAACTGCAGCAGTTCCACCAGAAGACTCAGCTCGAAGCTGTAGAGCGCGGTGTAACCCCATTTCCTGCATCTTTGGTAAAACAGCGGAAGGAACGTCCCAAAAGGAACGAACGCTGCAATATTTCCCGCCAGATTCAAAAACACCGCTTCAAACCCCAGAACATTCCGGTAGTGAATAAATCTTCTGATCTCCCGAAAGGGAATCAGGTTATAATGATACGTCCGTTCACTGTAGGTTCGTCCCATTTCCTCGGAAAAAAAGAGGAAATAGAACAGAACCACAAAATAGAGTATAAACAATATAACCGCCGCCAGGCGGGTCTTTTTTCTGCCAATTGTCATCGTATTATCTGCATCCATACTGTTCATAGTATGCGTCAATTGCAGTCTTTATTTCATCATTAATCACAATTTTTCCCTGACATTCTCTGTTGTAAAGATGCTCCACGACTTCCTCCATCGTAACAATGGCGTTTGCCTCAAATCCGTACTTTTCCCGGATTTCGTCGAGTGCGCTCATGCTTCCGCCGAGTCCTTTTTCCATGCGGTTTAACGAAACCATCAGTCCGATAATTTCGACATCTCCCTGCGCCTTTACAATGGGATAGGTCTCCTCGATAGATTTTCCGGAGGTCGTAACGTCCTCGATAATCACCACTTTATCGCCGTCATTGATTTTGCTGCCAAGCAAAATGCCCGTGTCCCCGTGATCCTTTACCTCCTTGCGGTTGGAGCAGTAACGGATTTCCTTTCCGTATAATTTGGAATAAGCAATCGTCGTCGCAACCGAAAGCGGAATTCCCTTGTATGCCGGCCCGAATAAAACGTCAAAATCATCCCCGTAATGCTCGTGAATTGCCTTCGCGTAATATTCCCCGAGCCGCATGAGCTGCGAGCCCGTCACATAAGCTCCCGCATTCATAAAAAACGGGGACTTTCTGCCGCTCTTTAAGGTAAACTCGCCGAATTTGAGCACGTTGCTCTCCACCATAAATTCAATAAATTCCTGCTTGTAGCTTTCCATCCTTCACTAAACCTCCGTATTTGTCGGCTTTTTACGCCTTTTCCCTTTCCTGGCAAAATCAGGAAAAGCTTGATTAAATTCTTTTCAATTCTATCATACCCTATAGAGATTTTCAATTCAGTAAAAAAGAAAAGCCCGATGGGGTTTTCTTTCCCCTTGGGCTTTTTCTTTTTCCGGTATCAATCACCGGCATCTATGATATGAAGTTCCATGTTTCCGGTTCCGGTAAAATAGAAAACCATCGAAAACAGGCCTCCTTACCGCTTAGTCATGGACCTTCAAGCCGTGCAGCATTCTTACAAACTCCGGTGCGAAGTGGTTGACAATCTCACTGTGTCCCAAATCCATCTCGGAAATTTTCTTCATTTCATCTTCGGTAAGGCTGAAATCCCAGATATCCATATTCTGCTCCATACGCTCTTTGTGAACGGATTTCGGAATGACTACCACGCCGCGCTGTATATTCCACCGAAGTGCGACCTGAGCGGCGCTCTTTCCGTATTTCTTTCCGATTTCGGTCAATACGGGGTGTGTAAAGATTCCGTGGTTTCCTTCTGCAAACGGGCCCCATGCCTCCGGCTGTACTCCGTATTCCTTCATCAGTGCAAGTGCATTCTCCTGCTGGAAGAAGGGATGCAGCTCTACCTGATTTACTGCCGGTACAATATCCACCGTCTCGCAAATATCAGCAAGCACATGAGGATAGCAGTTGCATACGCCGATCGCGCGAAGCTTTCCTTCCCTGCATGCTTCCTCCATTGCCCGATATGCACCGATGTAATCACCCATGGGCTGATGGATCAGATACAAATCCAGATAATCCAGTCCCAGTTTGCCAAGGGAGAGCTGAATCGCTTTTTTCGCAGCCTCATAGCTTGCGTCCTGCACCCACAGCTTTGTGGTAATGAATAATTCCTCACGGGGAACACCACACTTTGCGATGGCTTTGCCTACCGCCTCCTCGTTCATATAAGCAGCCGCCGTATCGATCAGCCGGTAGCCGCTTGCGATAGCGTCAAGAACCGCCTGCTCACACTGTGCCTGGTCCGGCACCTGATAAACTCCAAAGCCCTCCATCGGCATTTTTACTCCGTTATTTAAGGTTACATATTCCATGCTTTTGTCCTCCTTGTTTTCTTTTTCTGCCCTTATTATAAGAAAACGTCAAAAAAAAAGTACAATATGAATTCTGCAATGTGCTATACTTAATATGAATACTGAATCGCAAAGGAGAGAGAACAATGCCCGAATTATCCCAACTGGAACAGCTTTCCGCTTTCGCGGAATACGGAACTTTATCCAGGGCTGCCGAAGTGCTTCATATGTCCCAGCCTACACTCACCCGTTCCATGCAAAAACTGGAATCTGAATTCGGTGTTCCCCTGTTTGCCCGCTCCAAAAACAAACTGGCATTTCATGAAAACGGAAAACTGGCCGCGGAGTATGCCAAAAGGATACTGGAACTGACACAGGATATGCTCGACGGAGTCCGGGCGCTGGATCGCGCCAGCCATACGATTTCGATTGGCGCATGTGCTCCAATGCCCCTGGTGACGGCGGTTCAAAATGCCGCGCGGCTCTATCCTGACATGACCGTTTCCTCCGAGCTCAAAGACTGCACTCCCCTGCTGGAAGGGTTAAAAACCGGACTCTATCAGATCATTATCCTTCCTTATCAACCAAATGACGATACCTTCTATTGCAGGGAATCGGGAACGGAGGCACTCTGCTTCGCCCTTCCTCCAACCCATCCCTTTGCAGACCGGGACGGGCTCTATATGAAGGATATGGACGGAGAAAATATGCTCCTGTATGCGAATATCGGTTTCTGGCACAGCCTGCCCGCACAGAAAATGCCTCACTCCCGTTTTCTGGTACAGAATGAACGATTTGACCTGGAAGAGCTTGTCGCTTCCTCAACCCTGCCCTGCTTCGTATCAGACGTCACGATTCGTACAGAGGGAAAACCGGAAAACCGTGTGATTGTCCCGATTCTGGATCCAGAGGCAAGTGTGACCTATTACACCGTCTGTCTCAGGGAAAAGCTGACTCAGGTAAAAAAACTGTTTATCTGACCTTCCACCGCCCATTTACTCATGTGTCCCACAAGAATTAAGGAGTGTTTCCCCGCCTCCGGAATAGCCCTTCGCATATACTCTTTCGGCATCCATTCCTGACTGCCATTATAGAAGGATGCACGTTTTAATTGAAGAAACAATAAGCTCCTGAGTATATATCCAGAGGTTTAAGCCTGTATTTTTTCAATAACTACCGATGTTCCGCTCGCCACAACTCCTATCATGTTGTATGCAAATGTGATATAATCAAAGTCTACGCCAATAATGGCATTTCCGCCCGCTTCGACAGAGTTTTTTATCATTTTATCCAACGCCGCTTCTTTAGCCTTCTCCATTTTATCAGAAAATGTATTTGATTCCACACCAAAAAAATCCGAAAAGGACGCTGCAAATTCTGAAAGAAATCCCGTTCCAAGTACTACCTCTCCGGTGATAACCTTTCTATAAGCCACGATATTATAACCCTCAAAATTATACCCGGTAGTCAGCATATGTACCATTTCTTTGATTTTCAGTCCCTCTTTTTTGTTCACGCTCTCTTTATATTCCCTGCTTTTCCATAATTCTTCGCTGTATTCAGCATTATCAAATTTATATTTCTCACGCGATATCCAAATCAGCTCATCCAATTCCAACTTATCAATGGAAGATACTTCCTGCTCTGTAAAGAGAACCTCTGTATTCCCTCCGCAATAATCACACTTTGCGGTGCTCTCTCCTGAATAGAAATAATTACCGCATGTTTTGCAACATAAAATCATTTTCTCCTCCATCTGTATTCCTCCCTACTACAATATATTTATGGTTAATATCCCTTACAGCCAGTAAGGAATTACCCATCTTGTTGCTTAAGCTGTATAATGATGGAGCAATAGGTATGTCGTCTTCCTTTCTTGGACTTCGCGTCCGTAAAATAGACTGATAACCAGCTCCTCATTCGCAGCGTTCGTTTTATGCAGGTTGAATCGTCTTAGGCGCATTCGTGTCACACCACAGTAGATTGAATAGGCAATGAGTAAAACTGGTGCTTATCCATTGCATTATTAATTCTTAAGGAGTGACAAATTTATGAACGCAGTAGGTATCGATGTTTCTAAGGGTAAAAGTATGGTTGCTATCATGCGTCCTTTTGGCGAGATTGTTGCTTCGCCTTTCGAGGTCAAACACACAGCCAGTGACATTAAGTCTCTTGTTAAACTTATCCATTCCGTTAAGGGGGAATCCCGTATTGTCATGGAGCATACCGGACGTTATTATGAAGTCCTTGCTCATCAACTTTCCGAGGCCAACTTATTCGTCAGCGCCGTCAACCCAAAGCTTATCAAGGACTTTGACAATGATTCCCTTCGTAAGGTTAAGTCCGATAAAGCGGATGCCGTCAAAATCGCCCGATATGCACTTGACAAGTGGCAAAATCTCAAACAGTATAGTGTTATGGATGAATTACGCAATCAGCTCAAAACCATGAACCGTCAGTTCAGCTTTTACATGAAGCACAAGACGGCTATGAAGAACAACCTCATCGGCATCCTTGATCAAACCTATCCTGGCGTCAATTACTACTTTGACAGTCCTGCACGAAATGACGGCAGCCAGAAATGGGTTGATTTTGCATCCACTTACTGGCATGTGGACTGTGTTCGTAAGATGTCCTTAAATGCCTTCATTGACCACTATCAGAAGTGGTGCAAAAGAAAGAAGTACAACTTCAGCCAGCCAAAAGCTGAGGAAATCTATGGAAAAGCAAAGGAACTTGTTCCTATACTTCCAAAGGATGATGTAACGAAGCTCATTATCAAACAGGCGATTGACCAACTGAACAATGCCTCTGTAACTGTGGAAGAATTGCGTTCCCTTATGAACGAAACAGCCTCTAAACTCCCAGAATATCCTATCGTCATGCAGATGAAAGGCGTAGGTCCATCACTTGGTCCACAACTCATGGCTGAGGTTGGCGATGTGACCCGTTTCACTCACAAAGGCGCGCTCACAGCTTTTGCTGGCGTGGATCCCGGCGTGAATGAATCTGGCTCTTATGAGCAAAAGAGTGTTCCAACTTCCAAACGAGGCTCTGCAGATCTCCGCAAGACCCTGTTTCAGGTAATGGATGTTTTAATCAAAACCAAGCCCCAGGATGATCCTGTTTATCAATTCCTCGATAAGAAACGAGCCCAAGGTAAGGCTTATTATGTCTATATGACTGCCGGAGCCAATAAATTTTTGCGGATCTACTATGGTCGAGTGAAAGAATATCTTTCATCGCTTCCAGAATCCGAATAATTCCACAACGCTTTTTCAGGCCAGCATAAGTGTGGTGGTCTTATTGTGATACCTATTTTTCAACCTGTATAAAATTTTCAATGTTCATCAATTTAGCCTTGACTTTTTATTTGCAGGCTGTTTAGTTTCAGTTTATTTTTCTGTTCTAAGGTTAGGGAAAATCTCCGGAAGGGAAACTTTCCGG